>NZ_SOFP01000042.1 GCF_004402785.1 Cryobacterium algoritolerans | reverse complement strand
GAGAGATGAGGGCCTCCGTGGCATCGGCTTGAGTGTGGTAACCCAATCGATACCGGAGGTCCTCACCTTTTTAGCTCACGCCACGCACACAACCTCCGTGGGAACAACACCTAGGGCAGAGGCCCGCGCCGCGCAACCATACCCGCGAAGAGGGCGTGGAGCAGTGGGAGCGCAGACACCGCCATGAGCACCGTTCCGAACACGACATCCTCGGCACGAAGCAGGACGCCGCCGATCAGCAAGGCGGCGAACAAAGTCGCCGAGATGATCTGCCGCCCTGTTCGCTCAATGTTGCCGAGGCGACGTTCGAGCCGAGGGGTCTGCACAGAGACCGTGCCCTCTTCGATTCGCGTCGTGAGGTTGTCTAGTCGCTGGGGTAGCCGCGCGATGACGCCCGCCACGGACATCGCCTGCTTCGCGACCGCCTGCACCAGGTTCCCGCCCTCGGCTCTGATCAGTTGGCCGGAATACGGCTCGACGGCATTCCAGATATTGAAGGCGGGGTCGAGCGAACTGCACATTCCCGAGGTCAGCGACATCGCGCGCACGATGAGAAGAAAATTCTCCGGAAGCTGAAACGGCAGCGAGCGCACCACATCGCTGAACTCGACGGCGAAGGCGCGGAACTCGCGCGGGTCGACGTCCTGCAACTCGGCGAAACCCATCCCGCCAAAACGGGCAAACAGCTTCGTCATCGCCCGTTCGAGTTCTGCGGTATCCGCGGAAGGCAGGAGCACACCCACCTCGCGGATGCCACCCACCATCCCCTTGCCGTCGCGCGAAGCGGCGGCGATGAGGAGCTTCCGAAGGCCCTGACGCAAAGCATCGGGCACTTCGCCCATCATCCCGAAGTCGATGAAGGTGAACTTCCAGGCCAGGCTGCCATCGGCGCCGCCCGTCCCTGCAGCACCGAGCGGCGTAACGAAGATGTTGCCGGGGTGCGGGTCGGCGTGGAAGTAGCCATAGAGGAAAAGCTGGTCGAACATGACGGCCGCGAACTCAGTGGCGACTTCGGACGGGTCGATGCCGGCCGCCCTCAGCCCGTCGACATCGTTGATCTTGATGGCGGTCACATCTTGAAGGGTTAGGACCCGCCGTGTTGTGCGCTCCCACACTAATTCGGGAACATTGACTCGCGCATCGTCCGCGAAGTACTGAGCGAACCGCTCGGCGCCCGCCGCCTCGTGCAGGTAGTCGATTTCCTCGAGGCTCGTGAACGCGAACTCCTCGACGAGGGCGGGCACGTCGACGCGATCCGAGACCAGGCGCACGCGGCTGAGCCAGCCGGCGACACGCCGGAGAGCGCTGAGGTCGACATCGACGATCGTGCCGATGCCCGGCCGCTGAATCTTGACGACGACGTCGAGCAGGCCTGTCTCGGCTGCATCCATTCCTGATAGCCGAGCGCGGTGGACCTGGCCGAGGGATGCCGCGGCCAGTGGCGTTGGATCGATGAACGAGAACGCACGCTCGAGCGTCACACCCAGCTCGGCTTCGGCGAGGGCTCGAATCATCGGGAACGGCACCGGCGGAACCTCGTCTTGCAGGCCCTCGAGTTCCTTGGTGATCTCCGGCGGCAGCACGTCAAGCCGTGACGACATGAACTGGCCGACCTTGATCATGAGGCCGCCCAGATCGACCGCGAGCAAGTGGAAGTGCTGCGCAATGCGCTGCAGGCGCACGGACCTACTCCGTGCTGCGACCCGCGCGAGCCCTATCCGCGGGAGGAACAGTTCGAACCACCACGTCTGCACCAGATAGCGAGCGGCGAACCGCAGGATCCTGCGGGAGCGGGCACGCATGTTCCCGACGTCGGTCATCAAATCTCGGTCATCTAGTCTCCACCGCGCCAATGTGCTGGGTCACGCTCAGTCCTGAGCGAGGATGGAGTAGAGCTTACGACGCGCTTCTTCGAGAACGGCGACGGCCTGTTTCACCTGCTCGGGGTTACCTGTGCGTCCGACCTGTGCTGCTGCCTGGGCCAGGTCAATGCCTGCCTTGGGCAGCGCGCTCGCCCGCCCACTGTCCCGTGCGCTCGGCGCCTCCCACGGTGCCGGCTGATCTGCCGCGGCGTGCGCTGTCCCTCGTCCCTCGTCTGTGAGCGAGTAGGTCTTGCGACCGTTGGACTCCTCGGCACTGATCAAACCCTCGTCGGCAAGCAGTTGAAGCGTCGGATATACCGAACCGGGGCTCGGCTTCCACGCGCCGGCGCTGCGTTCCTCGATCTCATGGATGATCTGATAGCCGTGCATCGGCTTCTCGGCGAGGAGGGCCAGCACCGCAGCGCGCACGTCCCCGCGTCCCATCCGCATTCCGGCCTTGCGGTCGAACTGTCCGCGAAACTGCTCCATCGCATCCCACACCGCGGTGGCTGGCCAGCCTTCACCAGCGCCGCCCCGGCGGCCGGCGAACCTATCGCCCATAAATGCATTGCTCATGATTTTCCTCCTCAGCGCCATAGCCACACGGGCTCGGCGATACCCAACGATATATCGGCAAACCTGGTGAACCGAGCCTCTAGCCGCATATTCACAGCGAGTCCGCACACCACGGTGCGGTGTGGCCCACGAGGGCACGAAGCGACGTGATGGGCGTCTCGTCAGATGACGAGGGTCTGGTCGACAAGGCCTCGGGCGACTTCAGACAACATCATGCGGTTACTGCGAGCATGATTCCTGATCAACGTGAATGCTTCCTCCATCGAGACTCCGCGAGTATGCGCTATTACGCCTTTGGCTTGCTCAATCAGGACTCGGGAGTTCAACGCAATCGTCAGTTGCTCCCGTACCGAATTGCTCTCTCGAACTGTGCGTTCCTGCAGAATCCCGATCGTAGCTACATCGGCGAGCGCCTGGGCGGCCCGAATGTCCTGCTGACGCAGTGCGCCGGGGGCGTTGGACAAGAGGTTGAGGGCGCCAATTGTCGATTCACGCAGCCGCAACGGAATCGCATGGACCGCGGCGAAACCCTGCTCCCGAGCACTATCCCGAAACCGCTGCCATGCGGGCGGACTATCCTCGACGTCCATCAGGGAGACTACGGAGCCGGTGGTGAAACACTCCACGCATGGGCCCGCCCGAGCGCTCAGTTGCATGACTTCAACGAGCCGGCTGGCCTCGCTGGTCGAGGCGACGACCTCGAGCTCACCGTCTTCGTCGGCCAGGAGAATGCCTGCCGCCGCGATGTCGAAGAGGCTGGTGCAACTCTCCACCAATGTTTGTAAGAGATCGACTACGTCGTAACCGGCAACAAGGGTGTCAGCGAGGGTCGCGAACGTATCGATCAAGCGGTCTTCTCTCGTTTCATTAATCATGAGACGCCTCGATCTGGTTTTCACTTACCGCAAAACTCAACCGCCGGTCGATGATCTCCTCCGAGACCTCCTGCATAGATCGGCCGACGGCGAAGGCATGGCCCTGGATGACCAGACGGGCGTCCAGGGCAGAAATCCCCAGTTGCGAGAGCACCATGCCCGTGGCCTGATGCACTTCACGACGGGAGAATTGTCTGCGAGTGTCGGTTTCGCCCTCAATGTCGCTCTGGGACAGCCTGAGAGCTCGAGAGAGAACCAAACGGCTGACGATGGTCGCGAGGCCTGAAGTTCGCCGGATAGTCAGATCACTGAGCTCACTGGGCCGACTCGTGTAGAAGTCGATCGCCCCGATGCGTAGGGGTCCCAGCAACAAAGGAAAAGCGAAAAGCGCGCCCAGATCATCGGCGATGATTGCTTCCGAGAACGCAGGCCAAACACGGTTCGGACGTACGCGAATATTCGGCTCGAAAACCGGCACCCTAGTTTCAAGGGCATCCCAACACGGGCCCTCGCCAAGATCGAATTGCAGTTCGTCCAGCCGAAACGATTGGGCGTCACTAGCCGAGACTGTTTCAGCATGGAGAAAGTCACCGAAGGTCGAGATTGACAGCCCGTCCACTGGCAGCAGCCCCAGAAAAGGCTCATACAGACGTGACTCATTGCCCTCCAAAGCCGTCAACGCTTCTTCGGCTACTGCAAATCGATCAGGCATCGCAATCCCTCCTGCGATTTCAACTACTTCTCCCGGTCAGACCTGTCCACTTCATATTCTGAACGTACTCCGATACTGCTGGAATGGGAGGCCATTGACCCCGGATCGTCACGCCGTGGGCGCCGACCATCGTACCGAAATCTCATACCATTTCCCAGCGGACACCCAGCTCGCCCACGAGTCCCGGGGCATCCGGACAGTGTTCTCCCTCTCAGCGCCCTCTGCGCAAGGGCCTTGGCCGCCTGCTGGCGAGGGGCCAAAGTGGAGTGTATGAAGCGTATCTCCTATGGTGGGGCGTCATTCCTGACTCCCGACGACGTCGCGGACGCGCTCTTGGAGCTGGTCACCGCGCTGGGAATCACCCACACCAACGAGACCCTGAATCTCCCTGCCGTGGATGATGACGGAAATACCGTGATCGTGACCGTGATCGTGGGACCAATGAGTACGCTGATCAGCATCCCCGAGGTCTCCCAGTGGACGGTGCCCGACACCACAAATGTGCTCGTAGCCCTGCACGCCCGCATCCACGCACTGACCGCGCCGAAGTCGTATTCAGTAGAGGAAACGATCGCGACCACAGACTTCGACTGGCAGGACGTCGACTTCACCCAATAGCCACATCCTCGTCCTTCCCCGTGAATACCACCGTCGGGCCAAGACCGACCGGCCACTCATGACCCGCGCTACAGTGACGCTATGAACGATCCAGTACCGCGCCCGGGCGAGGCGCCGACATGGGAAAGCTGACCTATGACTCTTCTCTGACAGTCAATCTCGATGACCGGCTCCTCGCCCACCTCGAAGTGGTCATCGCCTCCAAACTCCAACATGGCCAAGGCTGCTACTTCAGCTGGACCGACAACCCCCCAAATGGCATCGGCCGCACCACCATCTGGTTAGACCCCCAGATCTCGCTCTCCTACAAATACGCCAGCAGCCGCAGACCACCCCTCAACGCCCACTGGATCCACGCACTGCTCGTCACCGCTAATTCACCCACCGGCTTGCAAATTGTCCTCGAACCTCACCCGGAGGCAGTCCCGCTTCGGCAAAGGAAAGTGCCCGACTGATCAGTGCATTCCCGAGTCGCGTCAGAACCGTTAGAAGCTGCGCCTCGGATCCTCATGAGGGGTGGCACGCCGTCTTCCTCTGAGCTGACCTCTGAAACGTCCACTGCTGCGCCTGCGCCAGGCCTGAGCCGCGCAGCGCTCGCGGAAACGGCGCGCCCCCTACAAGAGGAAGCGCGCCGTCACCGGTGCCGCCCGCAGAACGGGCGTCGTGCACGAAGTTGCTACCTGCGGGAAGAAGCCACGTCGTCGTGAGCGGCTTCTGAGGCCGCGAACTCGGCGTTGTCCTCATATGATTTGGCCTTTGCGATCCCGAAGATGATCAGCGCATAGACGGCCTTCGCGACGATGTCTGCGACCGAATATCCGACCTGTTTGAAGACCCAGGCATCCGCTCCGGAAATGTTGAGCAGCGGAAGCAGGTAGGCGATCGGGTAGACGCCCCAACTGAGCAGGAGGAGGAACCGAAGGCGACCGATGGTCTTGCGCACCGAGACGGGCTGGGTGTTCAGCGACTTGCTCAGCTGCACGAAGAGCACGTAGAGGATGTAGGCGAACGGGATAGTGGACAGCAGGCCGAACAGTCCGCGAAGTCCGTTGTCCCCACTGATCTCACCGGGGTAGCCGAGCGCGATCATCAGGGCGGCCGCCGGCACCAGACGCATCAGAAGTCCGGACTGCACCTTCCGCGCCAGCGCGAGCACCGCGATGAGCTCCACGAGGAGCAGTGGCACAGTCAACAGCCAGTCAACGTAGCGGTAGCCCTCATTGAACGACACACCGACCGCCTGGCTGTAGTCGCCGGCGCCGCCGGCCGCCTTCGAGATGAAGGCGTCCTTGAACGAGTCGAAAATGCGGAAGTAGTGATATGCGGCGATGCCACAGACCACGATCGCGACCGTGATCGCCTGGCGGTAGCGCGGCAGAACCCGCGGGAGGGAGATGAGCAGAAATACTGCGGTGAACAACTGCGACGCGATGACGAGCGACAAGAAATTGTAGACGGTGGCGTACTGCCCCTGCGACAGGATGTCGGGAATCACGGATCCTCCTTGAACGAGTGTGAAAATGACTGTATAAATAATTAGATCGCTAAGTTAGTAATAAAGTCAACTATATCGTGGAAGCTGTATATTGAGGATTATTCGCGAATAACGCAATGACTTATCAACTACAGAGAGGAGACCTCATGAGCACCGAGGCCGCACAGTCTCACACACTTGCCGGGTTCCCGGCGGCGGCCGTGGAATTCGTCACAGTCATGCAGCGCAATCGCGAGCGGATCGGGCAGGTTGCTGGGCTCTCCCCCAGCGAGCTTCGTGCGCTGTTCAGGGTCGCTGCCGAAGTCAGCGTCACGCCCAAGCAACTCGCCGGCTACCTGAACATGACCACCGCAGCGGTCACGTTCATTTCGAGCCGGCTCGTCGAATCAGGGCTGCTCCACCGGGTGAAAAACCCCAACGATCGTCGGAGCCTCTACCTCGAACTCACACTTCTCGCGCATCAGATGATGCGCGACGTCCATCGCGACTTCGTCTCACTCCTGGAGGCGGCCACGAGCGAACTGGATCCCGCTGAACTCGACAGGTTCTCGGCGACACTTCAGTCCGTGACTCGATCCATGGTGCGCCACTCCGCTCGCGCCGATACGTCCGAGCCCATCGAAGCGCTTCGCCCCGGCAGCACAGGCTCGACGACCCACCTCTAGCGATCCCTGGGGCGGGGTGCGCACCTCGCCGTTTTTCTTGAGAATTCAGGCGGCTGTCACGGCGCACGCTCGAAACCGTGTCGGTCCGACCAGGAATATATCCTGCCCCCGCGTGCCCGAAACTGCTGCGCTGCCCAGCGAACAGCATGCACGAGACCGCAGCCCATGACCAACCGGGCTGCTGCGGGATGGTCGTGGATTCGTATGCGACCGCTGGAGCGCTGACTGGGCCGCGATGAGAAGTTATTCCACAGAACTCGGTCCGTTCAGGTGCCGGAAAGCTCGGAGGCTTTTGTTGCGCCAGAAAGCTTGAGGAGCACATTCGGCTCATCACCCACGACCCATGCATCGTGGCCCGGCTGGATGATTGCGAGGTCGCCCGGACCAAACTCCAGTTGGGTCCCATCGTCCATGAGTACCATTTGTCACCCGGAGAGAAAGTACTTCACATGGTATTTCTGGCACGTCTCAGTGTTCACGACCGGCTTGACATGCTCCGACCATTTCCAGCCCGGCTCGAGCGTCTCTCGAGCCAGGTCGAGACCGCCGATGGCCACCGACTCAATGGTTCCTTTTGCGAAGGGTTTCTTTGTCTCATCCGGAGCGGAAAAGCTCTTCTTCACAATTGATTTCATGATTTCCCCAGCCGTTTTGGAAAGTTATGAAGTTCATGATCGTGGTTCAGAATCTCTGACCGGGCCTCGCCGCCAACGTGGAGGAAGGAGTGCGTACCATCTCAAGTATCCTCCGTCAGGAAGAAAAAGCGAGAACAGGAAGTTCACCTGCGAGGGTTGACGCAAGCTGTCCCAGCGCATCTCTGGCCGGCACGGCTGGACGTGGTCTCGGACGGCAGTGAAGCCGTGCGCCGTCCGCCTGGCGTGTACCTGAATCCCTGGGTGGCCGCGGTCAAGGCCCACAACGTGTTGTTCCCTCAGTGCTGATTGTCTCGGATAGGGCGTTGGTCGAGTGTGCGTAGATGTCGAATGAAGCTCTGGCGGGCGACGGGGTCGAGGGCTTCGAAGTAGGTACGATCGGCGGCCTCGACATCGGTGTTGGCGCGGTTGGCTAGAGCGATCCCTTCGGGGGTCGGAGTGAGGGTGACGGCTCGCCCGTCGGTGGGATGCGGGGCTCGCCTGATGTAGCCCTTGGCTTCGAGGGTCCGGATGACTTGCGATGTCATCATCACGTCGGTGCTGGCGTGAGCTGCGAGGTCGCGTTGGGTGACGGCTTCGGAGCGGTCCATCCAGGTCAGCGAAGCGAGGAGCACGAATTGGACGTGCGTGAGGTCGTGGGGTGCGAGGACTGCGCGGATGTGACGTTGCCAGGCGTTGGTCACGCGCCACAGCGCCAAGCCGGGACTTTCCAAGGCTTCAGGGTAGGCGGTCTCGAGGCTCGGAGTCATGGTTTCATGCTGTCGCGGAGAACGACCGTTCCGTTTCCATTCAGGCAGACGAGCCTGCAACGAAGCTGATAACCCCCACTGGGCACTGGAAGTGTGTGTGCATACCGGACCCGGCGCCGGTAGGGCCCGAAGTCGCTTTCGTCGACCGGCCAGAAGTCGTCGTCAACGACCCTTCCGAGGGCGGTGAAGGCCGACAACGAAACCGTGGCGTCCTGCTCCATGCCAGGTGAACTGTAGACCAGAGTGTCATCGGCCTGCACACGTTCGAGGCAACCACGTTCGCCGTGATTCACCTGGGCGATTCCGAGAGCCCGTGCCGGCCGGACGTGGACGGCAGAGGCGAGGCTGCGACGCTACTCATCGCGATATCCCAGCGACCGTCCGCGCTTCGGACGCGACAATCAATTCACCCATCGTCACAGGGAAGTCGCCGCTGATCTGCGGACCCAGGTCAGGCCCCACCTCGTCCGCACCGGGGCCGGAGATCTCGAGGGTGTGCGTGACGCGAGTCCCGCCGTCATCCAAGCGCGTGAGCTGATGCCGGAACGTCAACATCAGCTCGCCGTGCACAGTCTGATCCGCATAGACCTCGTCCACCTTCAACTCGACGATCGTCGACTGCATCGGATCCTGCCCCTGCGGCGTGATCGTGAGCGTCGTTCCCACCGCGAACGGACCGTGTAGCTCGAACGTATCCGAGTGCGGCCCCAGCGGCGTGCCGGAGTGAAGCGCCGTCAGAGAAGCCCACACCGCTGCTGGCCCAGCCGAGGTTGAGTCTGAATAATCCGTTGTCCACACGACAATCTCCTAACTAGTAAGTACGCTTACTGTATTCCTTTCGGTCGCGCACGGCAACAACTCAAAGACCCGTTCGTCACATATGTTCGCGGGCGTCACAACGCAATGGTGGCATCAAACCCGACAAGAAAGGCCGGGCCTTGGGGGCTGCCCGGCGATCGGCCCGAGCCCTACCGTCACCTACCCGCTCCCTGAACTCTGCGGCTGCAAGTGGGGCCGGTAGACGTTTTGGCAATCGCGGTGGAGAATGATGTCCCCGCGAACGCAAGCCGGGTCTATCGAGAGAGGGATAAGCCATGAGCGACGAACAGGCGGCACCGGACTCGAAAGGCGTTTCGATCGAACTGCTTGCAGCAGTCGACCTCGGCCCCGAGATTGCGGGCATGGCGGGGCGCCAGCTCCGGATGCGCAAGGTGACCATCGAACCTGGGGGCGTCTTCGGCCCGATCCACGACCACGTGGGGAGGCCTGGCGTGGTCTACATCCTGCAGGGAACGATCACCGACCATCGAAATGGCGAGGCTGAGGACTACGGGCCCGGACCGGGCTGGCCCGAAGACCGGCACACCATGCACTGGCTCGAGAACACAGGCACGACATCGGCTGTGGAGATCTCGGTCGACGTCGTATGGCAGCCCTTGGCCAGGGTGATGTCACCTCGACGTGACAGCTCCTGGGGGAACTCCGCGGCTGCCACATCCCGGATGCCGCTCCTGATGACGCGCACGGCTACGAGCTGGTCCCCCGCTACCCGCTGCTCGGGATGAACTCCAGCAGGTACGCCCGAAGGGCGGGATCGCAGGCGTAGACGTATGTGCCCTGGATGCCGCGGGTCAGCAGAACCGCGTAGATGTTACTGACGAACCGGAGGAGGTCGTCGTCGCTGTAGGTCTTGCCCAGGCGGGGATTGTTTCCCTTCCCCTTCTTGTCGAAGTACGACCCTCGAGCGACGAACCGCCTGCCCTCGGCGGCGGCGTAGCGCAGGTCAGGGCCGATGATCACCCCCGGGATAGTTGAGGTCGTAGCCCTGCACCGTGTGGATGGAGCCGACTTTGTCGAGGGAATTCGGCGTCGCGATCCAGTCGGTGGCGACGCTGTTCCACCGAAGCTGGCAGCCGTCGATCACGATGTCGTACGCCGTCTTGTCGTTCCTGGTTTTCCCCTCGCAGGCGTATCCGGCGACCAAACGTGCGAGCCCGCTTCGACTTGCCGCTGCCGTCGCTGCTGTTACGACAGTTTGATAGCTCATGGCTACTATTTGAGATATAATGAAAGCTACAGCTATCAAATGGAGATGAGCTCGGTGGTCCAACGCAGTTCTGTTCGACAGGAGAGGCTCATGCGAAACTTCGGGTCGAACATCCGACGTTGGCGGAGAGTCAACGGCATGTCCGCGACCACCCTCGCGGAAAGAGCTTTCATCACCCGTGAGACACTCCGAAACATTGAAACCGGAATCGGAACACCTCGAATCGACTCTCTTTTCGCGGTTCTGAGTGCACTTGGTATCGCCGATGCAGTCGTCACGGCGATTGACCCCTATAACAATGACGCCGCCCGCGCCAGAATCGACGACCTTCTTGGAAGCGGAGAGTGACTGTGTCTGTCATCCGTGAAACACACGTTTTCATTGAACTCGGCGATGGCACTCCGACCTTCGTGGGTGTGCTCAAGCCGTCGTTCAGCGGAGGCAGGAACCTGGCTTCCGCGTCATTCCAGTATGACTCCGCCTATCTGTCGCACCCGCGCGCCTACGCAATCTCACCGGAGCTTCCCCTTGCTTCCAAGCGAACGTTCACACCAGAGAACATGACAATGTTCGGTGCTTTCGCTGACGCATCGCCGGACATGTGGGGGAAGAAAATCATCCAGGCCAACCACACGTTGAGGTTGGAAAAGGAGCCGGGTCTCGAGCGCGGACTGGGAGACTTCGACTACCTCGTGAAGGTCTCCGACTTCACTCGCATGGGAGCCTTGCGGCTCAGGGCGCCAACCGGAGGTAACTGGCTGGCCAGTGATTCCGAGGCCGCGAATATTCACGAGCTCGAGAAAGTTTTAGCGGTCGCCCGGCGCTATGAGGACCAGGTTGCCAGTGACGAAGATCTGGCGTATCTCGCGGACATTGCTACTAGCCTTGGCGGAGCGCGTCCCAAAGCGAACGTCATCACGGAGTCCGGAAACTTGGCGATTGCCAAGTTGCCACACTCGAAAGACGGCAACATCGACGTCGAAAGTTGGGAAGCTCTCGCTCTGACACTGGCCGGCAAAATCGGTATCCGCACACCAGAGTTCACCCATAGGCGAGCGGGCACCGAAAATTCGGTTCTGGTCGTTCACCGGTTCGACCGTATCGGCGAACGTCGCCTCGGCTATATGTCCGCGTCAACGGCGATGGAGGTCGGCTCCTTTAGCGAGGGCAACGCCACCTATCAAGAGTTCGCGGACACCGTCACCGAACTCAGCTCACAACCCACAACTGACTTGCATGAACTGTTCACACGGGTCGCACTCACCGTGCTCATCAACAACGTGGACGACCATTGGCGGAACCACGGGTTCCTACATGACGGGTCGGGCTGGCGACTATCACCGGTATTCGACGTGAACCCGAGCACCTCCCATTCGGTGAACTCTCGGGCGATTAACGAGACGGACGACCCGAGAAACCGTGACATCCGTAACCTCGCCGCCGTGTCCGAGAGTTTCAACCTGACCAGGCGCCAAGCCCGCGAAATCATCCACAACGTGGCTGTTCAGGTCGAAAAGTGGCCAAATATCGCGACCTCGATTGGGATTCCCGCTGCGCAGCAGAAAATGATGTCTCGAGCCTTCGACACCCACAAGATTTCCATTGCGCGCAACTTCTCACCATTAACACCGCCAGCAGTCGTCGACCTGATACGGCCAGCGGAAACGGCCCCTGCTGGCGCTGTCTGGGTTGCCCCACACATGCGGGACGGCGCCGAGGTGACAGGCCATTGGCGGTCCGCGAGAGGCTCGAATTAATGCACATAGGTTCACGTCGTCAGACCCGGGGCTGCTGTCGCTTGAGCTGACTCGCCCGCACATTGAAGGCTCCGCCCCAGCCAGGAGGCGTGCCCGATAAGTGCCACTATGCCGTCCGAGCCCCACCTGGCGCCGGCCCGTGGAACATCTCCCCCCGCGCCCCTGTGCCGCGCAGTACTGTCGTTCCCATTGCCGTCGCTTATCACCTGGACGACGCCNCGTCGCTTATCACCTGGACGACGCCCCACCCGAGGAGAACCACATGTCAGTCGGCTTGCTCGCCGTAGTCGATGACATCCTGACCGCCGCTCTCAAGGCCAGCGCTAAGACCGCAGGCGTCGTCATCGACGACGCGGCCGTCACCCCGCAGTACGTTCAAGGCCTATTGACGAGTAGCCCCTGATGGTAGCGCTAGTCCGGCGACCCGGTAGCAGAATTCCGGGAACACGGTAGCGCTGGCGCTGGTGAACTGCTGTGCTGTGGAAGGACAACGCG
>NZ_SOFP01000020.1 GCF_004402785.1 Cryobacterium algoritolerans | reverse complement strand
GCTGGGCGTTCCACTTCCTGACGAAGCGTTGCACCGGGGAGTAACTGCCGGTGTAGGTCTCCTCGGCGACGAGGCGGTCAAAGACCCGTTGGGCGGTGTGGCGTTGTTTGCGCGGCCGTCGCTGGTCCTCGCCTAACCACAGCTCAATCGTGGCTTCGAACCCGGTCAACACCGACCCGGCGGGCCGAGGCACGAGAGTCGGTGGCTTCGGCGAGTAGTCGTGTTGCCGGATATATTTCACTACCGCGTCGCGGCTGACGCCCAGCCGGCGGGCGATTTCACGGCCTGCAATTCCTTGGGCGTCGAGTGATCTGATATTTTCTTGCACGGACATGGGTACCGTCATCGGCTTCCTGGTTCCTTCCGGCGCGACCGCTTGGCAGTAGACACGCCGAATGGAACCTATCTGGGGGTGGCGGGCCCATGTCTCCAACACGCTGGAGAGGGCCCCAACCACCGGGTGATCTCAAACTCTGCGCATTCCCCAAATCCAACGTCGTGGAGGGGCATTGCCTGGCCTGATTTTTATCACTCTTTTGGCAGGAAACCAGCCGCTAACTTGGCCGGTTTCCTGTGCCGAAACGGCCTACAAAGAGTTGATCACACACAACTGGGCGAGGCGTTTCGTCCCGACGTTCGTGATGCCAACTTTGAACGCGTTGAAGCCGGGGTGTTCGAGGAAGTAGACGTATCCGGGGAGAGCGCGTTTGAACCCTCCGCCCTCGGAGCATGACGGGCAGTTCTGCCCGTGTGTCCTGTTGTTGACGGTCGATTCCCATTCGTGACCGAGCTCACATTGCCACCAGCGGATGCTGTTCGAATACTGGGATACGTGGGTCGCATGCATGGCGCCGTTCTTTGTCGGGTGCCAAGACGCTGCCACATCGGGCCGCTGCGTAACGAGGTCGTTAAAACCGGCCAAGACCCTGTGACCAGAGCAGATAGAACACCCCACGCCCTGACCGGTCCGGCTGGCGATGACTGCTTCCCACTCGTGACCACAAGTCCCGAGCCACCACGCCTTCGTACCGTTACTCACGGTGATGGTTTCGGGAGTGCGGCCGGCATTCTTGGTAGGGTGCCACTCAGAGGCGATGTCTGGGCGTGTGGTGGCAAGGTCGTTGAAACCCGCCAGTATGCGCTGCCCGGCACACGTCGGACAGCCCGTGTTCATCGAAGCGCGAGAGTTCCCCGTCGTCTCCCACTCGTGGCCGAGGCTGCATATCCACCAGAATTTCCGTGCCGCCCCGGCGACCACTGTCTCCGGGGTCATGGGGAAGTTACGCGTCGGGTGAAACTCCGCCGCCAATTCTGGCTTGGTCGTGAGCATGTCGTTATGGCCGGGCACCAACCCTTGTGACACCCGCGTCGGGTCAAACGGGCGGTGTTTCACTGGGTGACCTTCGGCACGCCGGAGCCTCTTCGCCGCCGCGTATTCCTCACCCCGCGGAATCTTGCAGACCGGGCAACCATTTCCGTTAGAACGGTTGTTGATGCTCGCGAGCCACTCGTGCCCTTCTGAACAGATCCACCACGCCTTCTTGTTGGCACCGGGCGCAACGGTTGACGGTAGGTAATTGTTCCGAGTTGGATGCCATTGCGCTGCGAGGATCGGGTTCCTTGTGGCGAGGTCGTTGAAGCCTGCGAGCAGCATTTGGCCCGCGCAGACAGGGCAGCCTGTTCCGTTGGTTCGCGAGCTGATAACGGTCAACCATTCGTGCCCATGGGAGTCGAGCCACCAGACCTTTTTGCCTGACCTCCGGGTAACCATGCTGGGCTTGAGGTCGCCGTTCTTGATCGGGTGCCATTCTCCAGCGACCAAAGGTTCAAGCGTGGCGAGGTCGTTGACGCCAATGACGATCACCTGCCCGGCACAAATCGGGCAGCCGGTCCCGCTATAACGGTTGCACGGCGCTGCGTCCCATTCGTGCCCGCAGGTCCCGAGCCACCAAACCTTCTTATTCGACCCTCGGGTCAGATTTTGGAATGAGACAGCGCCGTTCAGAGTCGGGTGAAACTGCTCTGCAAGATCGGGGCGGGAGTCTATGAGGAGAATTCCGTGCTGACCTGCACCATTGTCCGAGATGGCTTCAGCCTAGAGTCAGAACCAGCCTCCTCATTCGCTTGGGGGTGAATGACGGAAGCGTGGGCCCGCCCTCGACCGAAGTCTACTTCGACGTCAACCGGTCCCGTTCGACTTAGCCGAATTTGTCCGCATATTGACTCACGTAGCCGAACTGTTCTCGCTCTAGAAGGCGGTAAACGGAAGGAAAGTGGGAACCCCAGTGGAAGAAGTCCGCCAACATCATGGTGCTGTGGTGTGGCCACTTTGGATCCTTCGTAGGCGTTCGTAACCGAGCGCGTCGGAGTCGATGAGGCTGTCTGTGTACTCCCGCAGCGATTGTCCCTGTGCGAGGATCGCTTCCCGAACGGCATTCGAAACATAGTGCTGAATCAGCGCAGCCCTGAATCGTGGATCAGAAGCCAGCACACCCTCGGCCGGCTCAAGGCGCTCAGCTGAGAAGAACAAAGAAGTGACCGCGGTCGCAGACCCGTCCCTCCTCGACAAAGAGCGCATCGACGCAATCGAATCTCACGATGCGCGCCCAATGGCAGGCGATCCAAGCCGAGTCTGCCTCGGCCGATCGTGACCACAACGGGGTGCAAGGGTTGGCCCGAGCGAACATTTAGCCTGTGCGAGGCTAAGATTTGGTGCTCCTTGGCGCCAAGTAGCAGGGGGACCGATGAGCACTTCGGACTGGATCAATACCGTACTCGCGATGCTTGCTTTGGCCGGTGTGGCGGTTGCCATCTGGGCGGTCTTGCTCAGTGAGCACAGCACTAGATCTGCGTTCGGACTTGCCCGTCTTGACCTCGTTGCAGACCTCGCCGCAGATCTTGCTGGCAAGGTAGCCACGCTTGAGTCCGCGCTGAAGCCGCTTTCGCGACTGATCGACGAACAGGACCGCAAGCATGAATTCGCGGCCGAGTCTCAAGTGGGCGAGGTGGATCTGTTGCTTATCGAGAGAAGCCAAGAGGTGGAAAGAGCGCTTGGGCGCTTTCTTGCCGAGCAAGAAAGCGTTTCCCGCACGCACTTCAAACTGTTACTTGCCGTAGAGAGTCTTCCCGCGGAAGAACGAATCCGTCATTCTGCGGACATTAGCAATCAAGTCATGTGGTTGCGAGCGTGCATGCGGGGCATGTTCGGGTCGCTCGTCCACGAGTCGACCAGGCTCCCGGGGGCCGCTCAGAGGTCCAAGCACGAACTTCTCAAAGAGGTCAGACAGACCTATGCAGCCTTGAGCGAAGGCAAGGATGACGGCCGCGTGTTTGTGGCCAGAACCGAGAATTCGTTCAGTTGGGCTCACGGCAAGCCCAACGGAACGTTTCTCGGAATGGAACTGATTGGTGCAGCCGGTTGGGGCCTTCTTTATATCGTCAACGAGATCGGCCATTCATTGGAGTACAAACGGACTCACAGGCAATTCGTCATTCCCCTCACGCCAAAGAAGACACGCGAATTGGGTGACTCCCGAAAAGTGCCGTCCCGCTTGTGACACAACTGGAAAGCGATCTCCCCCCGAGGAGGGATCTGCAGCCCCGTATAAGTGGCAGGAGTTCGCCCCGATTCACTCTTTCCGATGACGGTGAGCCCATTGATTCGCAGGATCGGGCGCAGTGGCTGCTACGGAGAAGATCGGGCGTCACCGCCACAGACGTGAATCGACTCGTTCTCACCAATGGGAACAGAAGCGCCCAGTGGCACAACGTTCTCCGCGAGAAGCTAACGGGTGACGGTGGATACTGGTCCCCGTCATTTCAGCATGGCATCGACCGCGAACCCGTGATTGCTGCATGGGTACAGGAGAACTTCGCGATCACCCCAAACACTCGGCTGTTCCAAGGCGAGAACCCCCGTCACCTTGCGACCCCCGATGGCATCGGTGAGCGTGAAGTTTGCGAGATCAAGACCTCCTCCTTCCTGCTTAGCGCGACCTTGAACACCTATCGCGACCAGATGCAATGGCAGATGCACGTCACCGGCGCAGAGCGGTGTTTGTTCGTCGTCGAAGACCGTGACTCACTGACCATCGAACACCGTTGGGTTGACCGGGATACAACCCGCATCGGGATGCTCGTCGAGCGCGCCGATGAGTTCCTGCAGGAGCTGGACTCCGCCCTGTCTGGGCAGGCGTCGCCGGCAGGGTTCATCTACGGGATTGGGTGCAGATGTCACCCGGACGCCGGCGTCCGATACATAGGGAAAACCGACACAACAGTTGCTCGAAGATTCGCCCAACACACAATGGCGGCGGCATCCGGTGGCTCTGTGCCTCTATATCACTGGATGCGAGCACATGGGAAGGAAAACATCTACGTCGTTGAATTGGAGGCCGTCGATCAGGGCACCCGAATCCTTACGCGGGAGAGCCGGTGGATCGAGACTCTTCGCGGTCAAGGTGCCGATCTCTTGAACGTGGGCAACAATTGGACGCGCGGGGCCGATGGGATTCGGCGCGAATGGGAACCGCGAGATCTCGCTCGCTTTGCCGCCGGATCATGGCCGCGGTTTGCCCGAGCCTCTGACGGGAACCCAATGGACGCGCGCCACCGCAAAGAATGGTTGTTCGCCGGTATGAACGGCGTGACGGAGAGGGATGCGGCTGAAATGCTTTCCCCATCCCTACGTGCATCGCTCTTGCAACAGAAGCTCCGCAGCCTGTCCGGCGGCCCGACACCTTTGACGGGAGATGTGGACGTGAACCGGTTGATCCCGACGTGGGCGAAGGCGGAACATGGAATCGTCGCAAACGCAATGCTCTGCAGCGGCGAAAACCCTCGCCATGTAGCAACCCCAGACGGCATCGGCGAACGCGTCATCTGTGAGGTCATGACATCGGCGGTCTCTATCGACGCCCTCCTCAAAGCCCACGCGAGCCGGCTGCAGTGGCAACTGCACGTCACTTCCGCAGAGAGTCTGCTATTTCTCGTCCACTACAGTTACCCCACGGTCGAGCACATCTGGGTATTCCGCGACGAGTCCCACATCCAGAACCTCGCAGCCGCCGCAAACTCGTTCTTGCAGGATTTGGATTTGCATGCAGCGAAGTCCGGAACGGAATAGGTCGTCAGCGTCAAACTGCTGAAGCGGCGGCTTGAAACTCTTGCATGTGGGTGAGGATCGGCCCAAGGCAAGGGCTGGCGACTTGACATCCTTGCCGGGAGGCTCTTTCGAGAGCCTCCCGGCAAGAACGAAGAGCCTCGACTCCGCAGTGTCAGGCGTCGCCAAAGGGGTCAGCGATGCCCACGTAGCGGGTCTCAAGGTACTCGTCGATGCCTTCGAGGCCACCCTCGCGTCCAATTCCCGACTGCTTGACGCCACCGAAAGGCGCTGCAGGATTCGACACGATTCCCGTGTTGAGACCAAACATGCCAACTTCGAGTTCCTCCGAGAGACGGAATCCTCGGTAGAGGTCACGGGTGAAGGCGTACGCCACCAGCCCGAACTCGGTGTCGTTCGCCAGCTGAATCGCTTCGGCCTCAGTTGCAAACGTGGCGATCGGTGCGACAGGTCCGAATACCTCCTCGTGCATGATGCGGGCGTGCGGCGGGACGTTGGTGAGGACGGTGGGCTCATAGAAGTATCCGAGACCGTCGACGCTCTGGCCGCCCAGCGCGAGGGTTGCTCCAACATCGAGCGCATCGGTCACGAGTTCATGAACTTTGGTCCGGGTACCTTCGTCGACTAGCGGCCCGATTTTCGACGCGGGCTCAGTGCCCCGGGCGACTGTGTGAGCGCCCATCCGGTCGATCAGTTTTGCCGTGAATTCTTCGGCCACTGACTCGTGGACAAGAATACGATTCGCGGCGGTGCACGCCTCTCCCCCGTTGCGCATCTTGGCTAGCATCGCTCCGTCAACGGCCTTGTCGATGTCCGCGTCCTCAAACACAAGGAATGGGGCGTTGCCACCGAGCTCCATGGAGACACGCAGGACCTGATCCGCGGCGTCCTTGATGAGTCGGCGACCGACCCCAGTCGACCCAGTGAACGAGAGCTTACGAAGGCGCGCGTCTTTGATGAGGGGACCCGTCACAGCTCCCGGACTCGTCGTCTGAACCACGTTGAGGACTCCTGCCGGGAGTCCAGACTCCTGAAGCACCTCAGCGAACAGGAGTGCCGTGAGAGGGGTCAAGCCCGCGGGCTTGAGGACCATGGTGCACCCGGCGGCGATTGCGGGAGCAATTTTGCGTGTGGCCATGGCAAGCGGGAAATTCCACGGGGTGATGAAAAGGCAGGGCCCGACGGGTCGTTTGGTTACAAGAAGCCGGCTGTTGCCGTCTGGAGCAGTGGAGAACCGGCCAGCAATGCGCGCTGTTTCCTCGGAGAACCAACGCAGGAATTCTGCGCCGTATGCCACTTCTCCTCTGGCCTCCGCCAGGGGCTTACCCATTTCCAAGGTCATTAGGAGTGCAAAGTCGTCGGCACGTGCGGTGACTGCCTCGAATGCTGTGCGCAGGATTTCAGCTCGGAAGCGTGGTGCGGTCCGCGCCCAGTCCCTTTGGGCCGCGGCGGCCGCGGCCAGAGCCGCCTCGCCGTCCGCCGGTGTGGCGTCAGCGATTTTGAGTAGCACTTCTCCGGTGGAGGGGTCCTCCACGTTGAACGTGCCACCGTCGCTGGCGTCCCGCCATTTCCCCCCGATGAACAGGCCCGTGGGTACGCGGGCGAGAAGTGCGCGCTCGTCTTTGGCGGTGATGGTCATTGCTTCAGCGGTGATGGTCATTGCAACTCCATGAGGGTTGGCGCCGCGTGGACCGCGGACGGATGGATCTGGTCGGTCAGGTCGATGTTGCTGCGGACCTTTTCGGAGCTTGCGAGGACTGGCTTGGCGGTCTCTGGTGCGAGACTTCTCGTGAGCGGAGCTGTCATGCCAAGACTCGTTCGAGTCGGAGATCGGTGCCGATCAGGTCCTCATAGAGTTTGACTGGGGTCATTTCTCCGGCGTGGTCGCCGTATTGGGCGCGGGCCCGACGGTAGATCTGCTCGACCAAGCTGCTCAATTCGGCAGGCACGCCGACCGAGCGGGCGAGGTCGATCGAGAGGCCAAGGTCCTTGCAGGCAAGGGCGATAGCAAAACCCTCGTCATAGTCTCCGTCGTTGAGGATCGAGAGGACATCGTTCTGAATGAAGTTGCTGTTCGCCGGACTGGCGATCAGTGACTTGCGCAGTACGTCGAGGTCAACGCCTGCCTTCACCCCGATACTGAGCACTTCTGCAGTGGCGACCAAGTGCGAGAACCAGAGCTGGTTGATCATCAGTTTCACTGCGTACCCTGCTCCTGCGGCTCCGACGTGGAAGATGCGGTCGGGGTCGCCCATTGCGTTGAACACCGGCCGGAGTCGTTCTACGTCGGCGGTTTCTCCTCCGACGAAGATTTGGAGCATGCCGTTTGCCGCACCCACGGACATCCCGCTCACGGGGGCGTCCACGATATGCAGGTCCCGGGCCGAGTGCTCGGCACGGACGCGCTGCGCCACTTCCGGCACCGAGGTCGACATGTCGATCCACGTGCCGCCATCTGCGATGCCAGCGAGAATTCCTGTTCGCGAGTTCACCACCGTGTCGACGTGCCGGGGAGTTGGCAGCATCGTGATGACCACGTCACTTTGCGCGGCTACCTCAGCCGGTGTGCTCGCCCAAATTGCGCCGCCGGCAATGAGCTCAGCCGCTGATTCCTGACGAATATCGTTGACGACGAGGGCGAAACCGGCCTTTTGCAGGTTTCTCGTCATCCCTGAACCCATGTTGCCCAAGCCGATGAAACCGACTCGTGTTGTCGATGCTGAAGTCATTGGTCGCGCTTTCTCAATAGTTGTTTTTGGGCATGCCAGTCCGGCTGCCGGTACTACCAGCACAAATTTCGACCACGACATGCGTCGTGGGGAACGTGTTCGAAGGGTCGGGGGCGCACCAGCCTTAGTCGGCCGCTTTGTCAAGCGAGTCGACATCTCTGCAAGTCCGCCCCCGCAAGCGGGGCGCTTTAGGACAGGGTCGGCTGCTGCTCCCGAGCTGTGTAAAACGGATTGAAAGGCGCGTGCCGTGCCGCAATCACGTCATCAGTGCTGGGCAAAGACGCAGCCCCGTTGACGAGTGCGGTGTGGACCGAAAGGCGGTTATTTGCGTAGACCAGTTCCGCATCATCTGCCGCGGGGTTGACCCAGACCGCCGCAATGATCACGTTGGAGTCAGCCTGCTCCCGGGAAATGGTGCCGTCCGCGAGAGCCTCAGCTACTCCAGCTGCGATACCAGCTTGGGCGGGACCCCAGATGAGCAGTCCGTGTTCGTCGCTGGCCGGAGCTGACTTTGTGACGAAGAGCGTGAGGGGTTTGACGGGGAGCGACGGTCGCAGAACGGTGACGAAGGGGACATGCCCGGCACTCGGCGTTGCGAGTGCGGTGGCCCACGCCACTCCGGCGGGGCCGTCCCTGTGGCCGATGACCGTGTTGACATGCGCAGCGTTCACGCCTTCACCGATGAAGCTCTCGCCGATCTGGAGGGTCTGGGACATTTAGATCAGGCCTTCCGCGGTCAGCCAGTCATGAGCGATGGTCTTGGGGTCGTCTCCGTCGACATCCACCTTCGCGTTGAGGATCTGCATTTCCTTTGTGGTGAGCTTGTCTGACATCAACGCCATGACGCCAGCAATCCCCGGGTACTTGCTGAGGTCCTTTTCCTGCAGGGTGAACGCTCCCTGATAAACGGGGAAGAACTGCTTGTCATCCGCCATGACGGTCAGGCCCAAGGCCTTGATTCGGCCATCTGTCTGGAATACTTCGCCAAAGTTGCAGTCGTCGCCCTTCTGGGCGGCCGTGTAGGTGAGACCCAACTGGAGAAGTGCAACGTTCGAGTCGGGCACATCGATCCCGTACGTCTTCTTCAGCCCGGGCCAGCCGTCGTCCCGCGTCGAGAACTCGCTGTCGATGCAGAAGGTCTGCTCTTTGGCTGGGAGCTTGGCGATGTCACTCAGCGACTTGATGCCGAGTTTCTTGGCCTTGTCAGAGCGAATGGCGAACGCGTAGGTGTTGTTCAGGGGTGCCGGGTCAAGCCACGCAATACCGTTCTTGGCGTCAGCTTCCTTCGTGGCCGTGAACTGGGCTTCAGCGCCCTTCACCGGGATGGTGTTCTTGTTGTATGTGATCCAAGACGTGCCGGTGTACTCCCAGTAGCCCAGAAATTCTTTGCTTTCGAGCGCCGCACGAACATTGGACGATCCGGCGACCTGCGTGTTCGTGTCTGTCTTGGCTCCATGGGCGTTGAGCAGCTGGCTCGTGAGGTTCGCGAGGATGTACTGCTCGGAGAATTCCTTCGCACCGATCGTTCCGGTCAGTCCTTTGACTTCTGTGCCCTTAGCTCCTCCGCTGGACGCGGCGGCGCCTCCTCCGGCGGAACAGGCGCTGATCGTGAGCATGCCGACGGCCGCAAGAGCGAGCAACGACAGGGTGGTTACTTTCTTCATGAATACTCCTTGTAAATGGGCAGGGTGAGGCTGACTTGTGGTGCAGGGTGATTGGTACGAGGAAGTTCGGGCGCTATATTCCGCGGGGTCGTAGTAGGTCTTCGGCTACGCCGGCGATCCAGTCCAGCGAAAGTGCGATGCAGGCCACGAGGACGGCCCCAGTGATGAGGACGGGGAATCGCTGCAGCGTGAGTCCGTTGACGATCATGTCGCCCAGACCACCGGCATTGATGAACGTGGCGATAGTGGCGGCTCCGACCGAGAAGACGATTGACGTGCGCAGACCCGCCAAGATGACTGGCGCAGCAATCGGTAATTCGATTCGAAGAAGCACTTGATTCGGCGTCATTCCCATGCCCTTGGCCGATTCGCGCACGCCTTCGTCAACCTGCTGGAGCCCGGTCATCGTGTTGCTCAGCACGGGCAGGAATGAGTAGATGACAAGTGCGACCAGCGCGGTGCTGTAGCCCGTTTGCCAGAGAATGGCCAGCAGAATGATGACACCAACGGCGGGCGTGGCTTGACCGATATTCGCAATGCCCAGCACGGTTGCGCGGACGAGCCGCGATCTCGTTCGAGTGAGGGCGATCCCGGTCGGGATTGCGAGGACGGCAACGAGCGCTGAGGTCGCAATCGTGAGCCCGAGGTGCTCTCGAGTTCGTTCCACGATGTAGCCGACGTTCAGTGTCCGTTGCTCGATCGAGTCAAGGGTGAGACTCGACAACCAAATTAGGAGCACGCCGAGCACAAGGACGACCACGATCGGCGTCGTGAAGCGCTTCAAGGTGTGAAGGCTTCCCCGCCGACTCGACGTTTGGCTGTTGACAGTGGCGATACTTCTGGTCGCACTGATTGTCATGCTCAACGGCCCGCACCCGATGCTGATACGAGCCCAGCGCCCTGAACGTCCGGGATGTCCGCGCCCAAGACGGCAGAGATTCGCTCGACGGTGATCGATCCGATCGGCTTCTTTGCCGCGTTGACGACCATTAGCGCTGGCGCCCCGCTGAGCACAAGCGCGTCGAGAGCATCACGCAAACTATCAGCGATGCTCACCGTGATCGGGCCGGCTTCCGCATCGCCGATCGGCCCCAGCTTCGCCTCGGTGACAGGGATCAGCACGAGACGCTTGATCGCTGCACCGTGTCCGATGAAGGAGGAAACGTAGTCGTTGGCCGGTGCCGCCAAGATGTTCGCTGGCGTGTCGAACTGCTCGATCTGACTCCTTTCGCTCAACACCGCGATGCGGTCACCAAGCCTGACGGCCTCGTCAAAATCGTGCGTGACGAAGATGATCGTCTTGCCGAGTGACTCCTGCAGCCTCAAGAATTCAGCCTGGAGGCTTTCCCTAGTGATCGGGTCCGTCGCTCCGAAGGGCTCATCCATGAGCATCACGGGAGGGTCCGCGGCCAACGCGCGAGCCACGCCGACGCGTTGCTGCTGGCCGCCGGAAAGCTGCTTGGGATACCTGTGCGAGAATTTGGTCGGGTCGAGTTTGACGGTCTCGAGTAGTTCATCAACACGGGCGTTGATCCTGCTCTTGGTCCAACCGAGGAGTTTGGGCACGACCGCGATGTTCTCCGCGATGGTCATGTGGGGGAACAACCCGATTTGCTGGATGACGTAACCGATGTGGCGGCGCAGTTCGTTGGGGTCGAGCGAGAGGACATCGCGACCGTCGATGCGGATGGAACCACTCGTGGGCTCGATGATGCGGTTGATCATCTTCATGGTCGTTGTCTTCCCGCATCCGCTCGGGCCAACGAACATGATCAATTCGCCTGGCTCTGCGGTCATCGAGAAATTCTCGACGGCCGATGTGGGCTGGTGTGGGTAGGTTTTGGTGACCTGATCAAGAACGATCTGTGCTCCGCTGGTGTTGCGGGCGATCTGCAAGATGGCGGTGTCTTCTGGCTTATGCACGGAGTCCCCTTGAGGTGGTGTATCGAGCGATGAATACGAAGATGGCGTCGACGATGAGGGCCAAGATGACGATGCCGATGGTCCCTGTGAGCGCTAGGTTGAGGGCGTTTTTCGAGCCGAGCGAGGCCAAGCCCTTGAAGATGTACTGGCCAAGTCCGGGGCCGGCGACGTAGGCGGCGATCGCCGCAGTGCCGATCGTGAGTTGGGCCGCAACGCGCACGCCCGTCAGAATGATCGGCCAAGCCATAGGAAGCTGAACCCCGACAAGCACGCCGAGCGGGTTCATTCCCATGCCCTTTGCGGATTCCATGACTGCTGGAGGGACCGCGCGCAGCCCCACGACGGTGTTGCGCACGATGGGTAGGAGCGAGTAGAGAACGAGGGCGATGAGTGTCGGCACCCAACCGAGACCGAATGCCGGCACCAAGATCGCCAGCAAAGCCAACGAGGGAATAGTCAGGGCAACCCCAGCGGACGCGATCACAGCCGACCGGGGAACGGGCCGGTCCCAGACGAGCATTCCGACGCCCACGCCTATGACCACGGCAATCATCAAGGCGACCGCAACGACTGCGATGTGCTGAAACGCCATGTCGAGAATGTCGCCCGACCGCTGTTGCCAGAAAGTCAGTAGTCCGTCGAAATCTAGTTGGTTCACGACGCATGCCCCTTCACTCTTCATTGAGTTTGAGTTGTCGCCGGCCCGGAGGCCGGCGAGTAGTTCGAATAGCGCAACACTAGGGGAACGTTGTTTATTTGCGCAACCCCTGTTGTGTATATGGCAATTACTCATTAGCATGGGCTTTATGGTGACCACCGAAAACAAGCCGTCGACGCCTGACCCCCGCCGCAACTCGGCTGGCCTCAGGAGAGATCTAGAGATCCTCGAGACGCTAGCGACACCCGAGGCTCTGTCAGCCGGCGGGCTCGGAGTGCTCCAGCTTTCCGCCTTGGTCGGGCGCGACAAGGGCATGATCTCCCGGACTCTCGCGACGCTTGCCGAATCGGGTCTCATCTCGAGAGACCCGATTACACGGAACTACCGACTCGGTCACAAGCTTTTCGCGCTCGCAGCGCAGACTTTCGAATCACATCTGGTGCACGTTGCCCGGCCCTACCTGCGCCAGCTTGAGATCGCCACAGGTGAGACCACGCACCTGAGCGTGCTACGAGGTGGAAACGTTCTCACACTCGCAAGTCAGGAGAGTAACCAAGACATTCGCGGACGAAGTTGGGAAGGGATGACGACCGCGGCCTGGCAGACACCGTCCGGGCGCGTCCTACTGAGTGATTGGACAGACCAGGCGTTGCGCGAATGGTATGAAGTCCACCGTGATGATCCAGCTGTGCTCGGGGTCGCCCCGCAGGCCCTCCCAAACGGGAAGCCTTTAGTGAAGAACTTTGACAGCCTGAAGCACGAAATCAACCGCGTCCGTAGACAGGGCTTTGCCGTGGTTGATGAGGAGTTCGAGCTAGGCGTGGTCGCTGTGTCCGTACCCGTATTTGACTCACGGAAGAGCATAATCGCCGCCCTCAACGTGAGCGCACCGAAGTCACGATTTGGCTCGCGCCTCGGCGAGGCCGGCAAGATCACTGTCCGCGTCGCCGCCGAAATATCCGCGAGCCTCACCGACTGGTAACCGGAGGGTTGATGTTTCGCGCCGTTGGCATTGGCCAGACGCACCACCCCCCACACAGGCCGACGGGGCATTCCTCCGATTCTTGACAAGCTCCATCGAGGCAATGCGCGATGGCGGAGGGGCAGATTCCCAAGCGCTGTGCGCCATCTTTCGTGCTTCCAGACCGTATTCCAGCCCGGGACCGGCTCCGGACGCGGCGGGCTACCCTGGGCGTCAAGAAGCCTGCCAAGGCCCCGTCGGTGAGGAGCCGTGTTAGAGATCCGACGCAATCCCCGGGTGTTGAGCGAGTGGTCTGATGGAACACCGGCCTGCGACCATGGTTGAGAATTCACGGCAATGGCCGCCCAAGTCTTACCGCTCGCGCGAGGCGGCCGAAGAATGGCTGCCGAAAGCCCGAGCCATCCTCAAAGAGATAGAGCGGCGAGTCCCGGCCGGCCAGTTCGGCATCAAGGAGGAGACGCTCTTCGTGGGCACTCTCGTACCCGAAATCGTGGCGTGCGTTGCAGTAATCCTCGTTGGCATCCCCAGGCAGCTCACTGCCCTAGAGTTCCACGTCGACGGCGACATCGAAACGACTGCAGCCCTACAGGCTCAGAGGCTCCTGCAGTGGCGCGCGCGCGTAGAGGCGGAGATCGCAAGACCCAAAGCAAGAAACTAAAGCACGACCTCACAGCGGACAGCCTCAACGAGGTCTGACCGCGGAAGGAATATCAAAGATGGACGAGTGGACCCGCGTGGATGTGTTGGTCGCCGAAGGCGAACGAGTCAGTGTGCGAGTTCCGGAGGCCGGCCCGGGTCCGCTGCCGAACGACGTCACCGTGGTCATTTCTCGGATGGGGGGCCTCCCTGCCGTCTTTCTTCAACAGGGCGGGGAGGTGGTCGAGACCTTTTTTGAACTAGGGTCAGCCTCGATCAAGCAAACGTGCACCAGCGGTGCATCATCGGAGCTCGTGCTCCGTGGCCGGCAAACTCTCCTCCGCCTGACGTGTCTCCTCGTGCAGACCGCTGACGGCGCGGTCGAGGATGGAACGAGTCTCTTGTTCGATCGGCTTGCGTCCGGTCGCGAGCCGATGTCCTTGGGTGTTGCCATGGACGCGTTGCGAGCCCAGATCGGGCGGATCGTCTGGTCAACGGGGATTTCTGCGCTATTTCTGATAGACGACGCGGACGGACCTGTGATCGCGTACGTCACGGAAGGCCGTGCGCCGCTGAGGTTCGGAGGCTTCAAGGAAGCAGCGAGACTTAGCGCGATCACCGGGCAAGATTTCCGGTGGGAACCGCGCTACGCGGGCAGGGTGGACAAGTTCCCGGATGCGGCACTGGTCTGGGTCAATCGGTGGTGAGAAGTACCGTGACGCATGGCGGCGACCAGCACGCCGTACCGCACCGCACCGCACCGCACCGACGCGATTGCGAGTGCGAGCGTGTGTGGGCCGCGGAGGGCCGCACCCAGTCCTATGGTTCGCGGCAGGTCGAGGTCTGGAGTTCCGAGCTTCGTCCTCAGCGACGCAGTGAAACGTCCCGGCGTGACCGTCGTCCCTACGGCGCGGGAACCTTGGAGGAGTAGCGCCCGCTCCTCGTGCTGGCTTCGAAGCAACTCGATGAGCGCATCGCGGCCTGCGAGCTTCGACCGCCCGATGCCGAACCCGGAGGGGTCAGTGGTCCTGGGCGTTTAGACTCCTCTTTGGGCCTTTAGACTTTTAGACTCCCTTTAGACTGCCGCGGTTTATCGTGATGCGGCCTGCGTGCGGCACCGCAATGTCAGTCCATTTTGTCGGCATGAACTGGGCACCCGGCCCTGTGCAACATTCTGCGGCGCGCTACCCCACTCGGCCGCAAGGGCCATATCCGACCTCTACCCGGTCGCGTGTATCCAGACCATGGGTGACACCTGCCTCAGCCAACGTTCAGCGAGCACGCGGAGACGACTTCGCCTCGGCCGGAAGAAGACAGAGATCATGACCGCAAACGCCGCAACAGACTCTCGACGCCGCATTTCGAGGGGCGCCACCCCTGTTGAATCAATCCCGACCCAGAAGGCCAAACTGGTGAGCAGGAGCGACGACAGCGAATCGTAGGCGGGACCGCCGCACCTGATACTTCTCCCGTCGCGCAGTAGATCCTTGGGTTGGCCAGATGGAGTCTTCCCGCAGAGGTGCATGCCCGCACGGGACCAGGCGCCCCCGGTCCGCGATACTCTCGCGTCACCAACGTGAGGAGACGCGTGGAATCGCTCGATGGCATCAGCGAAGGCTGCTATTTGGTCACCACGGCATCAGGAACCCAGTATGAAGTTGATCTAGACCAGCACACCCTGGCCCGACGACCCGATCATGGTGCTGACAAGCCGAACCAGCTCAGGCGCGATCATGAACGGGTTTCACTGCTCGCCGTAAAGTCCTGCTGGATCGGTGAACCCGCGGTGTTCCTGATAGATCTTCGGCTCCGCGGCGTGGTGTTCACTGCCCGAAGGACGACCGTAGTGCGGAGCATCGAAGTGCTCCCCCCGCAATTCGACAACATGGTTCTCGGCGCGGAGTTTGATGCGCTGATCACCGGCTGGGACGAGCTACCGCCTGCGACCGGGTGAGTCAGGCGCCCCCTCTCCCCCACACCCAGATCTGGAGCTGTTCTAGTCTGCGGATTCGGCGCGGCGACAGCGTTGCCGCGAGGTACGCGGCGCGTTGTGTTGCGCCCCATCCGGCAAGGCTCTTCTCCGTCCCATCCTCGCTCCGATACCGAGGAGCCCGACGATGAACTTCGATAAACGAACGGTAGTCCTCAAGCCGCCGGTCCCAATTCGATTCCCGCGGGTGCTCACGGTAGCCGGGGATGCAGGCGAGTCGCCGTCGCTGGTAATCGCACAGCCGTCCGGTACTGGCGGCGCGGCCCTGTCGGTAGCGCACCCACTCGGCGAGGTCCCACTCGTCCCGATCGATGTCCTCGCCTGCCAGCCTGTTGTTCTGACGGGGCAGTCGACCGTTCGCGGCGACGAAGCTCTCAACCTTCTGAACGAACCAGATCCACTTCACGATCTGGTTACTGCTTCCCGCGAACGCTCGCGGATCCTCGATGAATGCCAGCTCTGCGCGATAGAAAGTGATTGATCGAGCCTGATCGCCGCTGAGTGACCGCTTCCCGGCCAGCGAGAGAACAGCGTATTCGGCGTGGAGCGCCTGAAGCCCTGTTGAGAGTTGCATGGGTGCCTTCCCGACCCGCAATTTGCGGCGTCGAAAGACCTATGCGCGGCAGCGCCCCTGAGGTTTTCTCACTGATGCATTCCTGCACGGGACCGGATCGATACGGATGTCGCTACGGTCGCGCCATCGCAGCAAATGAGACGGACCGGCTCGTCAGTCTCGGTACTGGATAGTGCTGCCGCGCACGTCACACCCAAAGTGGAGGAATCCCGATGCCCGATCACAACAAGGACGCTCAGTGCGTCGAAGAGCTCCGGCTGGACTCGACGGGGGTTTGGCGGATAACTACCGTCGGCTCCACGCACGTCCTAGACCTAGTCGATGGAACAGCCACCCGCATCCCGGGGCCGGAAGCGGCGATTTCGGTCAATGACTGCTGTCGCCCGCTGCGCACCTTGGACAGGTGCCGGGTCGGTGAGCGCGGCCGATGGACGATGCAGTCCGACGACTGGTCAGTCGATTACTACTGGCAGGTGACGTCCACGATTCTCCGGATTCAGGAGGTGATCCCGGGTGGAGGCGACGAATGCGCGGCGGCGGGCAACGTGTAGCCGGTTTGCCCAGCCCGGGGAACTGTCGTCAGGTAGGGAACTCCCCCATGTCGGCCGCCGGCAGTGTCGCCGCAAAGCGGTCAGTGGAATCTGTTGGCGTTTCAGTGCGAGTGAAGCCGCTGATACCGCCCAGCAGACGGTCCGCCGCTGCGACGTCTTCCAGGCGCAAGATGACTTCGCCGCGCAGCATCTTCACGAGCCTGTAGTAGCCGATCCCGGCCATCTGCGCGTAGACCTTGGTGCTGGACAGACCTCGCCCTTTGACCTGCGACGGGCAAGGTCGGGTCATGATCCGGAGATGCGCTGATGCCGGTTGACGGGGACGGGGACGGGGACGGGGACGGGGACGCCAACTATCAGCCACAGCATGCCGCACCGTACTGGGCTCACCTCGGCGAATTCGTCCGTCGGTCTGTCGAAGATGCAGCTCCCCGAACCGCATATTCAGCCAAGGCGCTGTTCGCCGCGGCAACGCCACTGACATTGTGGGCGTGGCAGTCTGCAGCCATGCCGCTCGAACGAGACGTTATCTTCTCGTTGAGCACAATCGAACGGTTCATCGCAGTTGGGCTTCCTCAGTATCGGAGCGACTCGGGCCGCAACACGATTCGGTCGAGACTCCTGCGCATGTCAGACGCCCTTATCGGTCCACCCGTGGCCCCGCCAGAGTTGAGGCCGCTCGGTCAGTCCGCCCCGTCTGCCCCTTACTCTGGGCAGGAAATCATCGCGCTGAAAAGCTGGGCGATCGCCCAGTCCACCGCCCAACGAAAATGGAACGCCGAAGCCCTCTTGTCCCTTGGCCTTGGCGCCGGCCTCGCCGGGCGCGAAATCATCAACCTTACGGTTGCCGATATTCGTTCCGATGATTGCGGCGTTGTCGTCGCCGTCCGCGGTGAACGTCCCAGACAGGTACCCGTCCTACGCGAATGGGAACGCGCCCTGATCGTCGGTATGCGACCTGAAGGCGGGAGTTGGCTATTCCACGAGAATCGAGAATCCGCCAATCGGAACCTGATCACGGACTTCGTCTCCCGCTCCACGGGCAAGATCCAACTCCAAACGCGCCGGATGCATTCCACCTGGATTGTGCAGCACCTCGAAGCCGGTACCCCCCTCGTGCCGCTCATGCGGGCGGCCGGATTGGCATCCCCCGAAGCATTGGTCCGGTTCCTCCGGTTCGTCAGGGAACCCAATGAGCGAGGCAGCAGAAACGCGCTTCGAGATGCGGCCGCCGAGCCGCGCTGATCTCTCAGCGACCAGTGCCGTTGCCCCCCGGGATGCGCGGACGGGAGCCCAAGAGGAGATTCCGCTCGGCGTTGATGATGTCTTCGACTCGCATAATGATGTCTCCGCGCAGGATTCTGCCGAGCCGGGCGTAGTCGATCCCGACTTTGTCCGCGTACTGCATGGCGGTGAGCTTGTCTTCTACCAGCGCCGCCCGGATCTTGCGCGCCTGCGCATGCTGCCACCGCGCCGCACCAAGCTGATCAAGGGCCGTACCGGAGAGCCCTTCGCCCTGTCGCCACGCAACTGGCCGGTCCTTGCCAAAGTAATGAGGCGGCTCGCAGTAGTCACGAGGACGAAATCGCGGATCGGTCACGACACCACACTCTCTTCGAAAATTTACCCTATTAGGGTAGATCTTACGCTCTGCCCCAGGTTTGGGCGCATGTACGAATCACGTGACCGTCTCCGTGAACTCCCTCGCCCCCTCTCCTTCCCGCCCCAGCGCGTGCTCAGTCTTTCCCGTGCAGGGACAACGGGAGTGACCGTGGCCAGCCCGCCGGTGGTGGCACGGGTCATTGACGGCTACGCGGCCGCTGTGCCCGAGGCCCATTGGGCGGCCATCGGAACGTTCGTCCGCGACTGCGTGACGGACCTCGCGCCCCAGACCGCTGGAGTCGCGCGCAACTATCTCGCCGCCACGGCCAAGTTCGCACACTGGCTGTGGCAAACCGTATGCGCAACCCTCGACCCCCAGACGGTCTTCCGACCCGCTCTGATCAACCGGTTCATGCAGGAGGTCATGAGCGCCCACAGCTCGACCTACCAGTACCAAACGACCCAGCGTCTGAACATCATGGCCGCCCACTTCACCCAGACCGTGCCCGCCCGCCTTAATCTGAAAGACCCGCGCGCAGTCAACCCCTACACGGACCGGGACCTCATTTCGTTTCGAAGCTCGGCCGCGCGCCGGAACAACCTGGCGCGGCGAAGAAACGCACACGTGCTCCTCGCGCTCGGCGCCGGTGCCGGCCTCCGAGCGGAGGAAATCGCCACTGCCCGGGTCGGTGACGTCTCCATCGACGCTGACGGCGTGACCGTCGCCGTGCACGGGAAACAGCCACGCCTGGTCCCCCTGCATAGACAGTGGGTGACCACACTTACACTCTCCCTCGCCGACCGACCCGCCCAGGAATTCGCCTTCTCAGGATACCGGCCGCCCGGCTACCCGGCCCGCGTCATCCATCAACTCGGAATCGACGACCCCGACGAGCAAACCCCCTCCGCGACCAGACTGCGCGCCACCTGGATCGTGCTCCAACTCAATGCCGGAGTGCCCCTGGACCTACTGCTCAACATCGCGGGCCTGAACAGCCCCACGTCCCTCGCGCCCTACGTGCGCGTTATGAACCGCCACGACTTGGTCGACTACCGCAACATCACCACCGGACACGAGAACGCCCGATGAGCGCCGTGACAGACGCTCCCCTCGAAGCGGACGACACGGACAACGAATTCGAGCATCTCCTCGACGACGCCATCGGCACCACCTCCGGGCGGACTTCCAAGTTCGACATCGGCGATGTGACGAAGGCGGCGAAGATGATCGACGAGTCACACGTCGTCGAACGAGTGGTGGCCTGGCGGCAGAAGGACCGGGCCGGGAAGCATCCCGGCGGCCGCCCCCCGATTGTCGACGACCGCGTCATCCTCGTCGTCCTGCTCCTGCTCGCGCGCGAGCACGCCCCCCTGTTCGCCAGGGAAATGGGTAACGTGCTGCACCAGCGCCTCACCACCGAAGCCCGTACCTTCCTCGGGCTGCCGGATACCCTGC
>NZ_SOFP01000080.1 GCF_004402785.1 Cryobacterium algoritolerans | reverse complement strand
AAACAGGGTTTAACACCCTCCGCCTTCGATTAACAGCGTCCACGCGGGAGAAGTCCAATCGGACTCCGCGATCAGCGCGAAGCCAATCGATTAGGACTCACTCATCTAGACGGCGGTGGTGCGGTGGCCGAGCGCACGACGGCCAAACCAAATAAAGCCCTGCGCCGATTGCTGCGGTGCGGGCGGTGCGAAGCCCGGTGAAACCGACGCCGGAGGATGGGGGCTGTCGAGAGCTTGATTTCCGCGAATCGTGTTCCGCTCGCGGTGACCTGGGAGCACCCCCGCCAGAGGATCCTAGGGCGTGTCTCCTAATTCGTGTAACCACACCACGAGGGCGCTCAGAACAGCTCCACCTCGATAAGTGAGGGCGAGTTTGTCGTAGCGGGTGGCGAGTCCGCGCCACTGCTTGAGGGTGTTGAACGAACGCGCGATGACGTTGCGGCGCTTGTACGCCTCTTTGTCGAGGCCGACCGGACGGCCACCGTTTCGTCCGCGGCGTTTCCGGTTGCCGACCTGGTCGGAGCGTTCAGGAATAACGACTTGGATGCCTCGCTTTCGCAGCATGGCCCGGTGCGCTTTAGCCGAGTAGGCCTTGTCTGCAAGTACCCGGTCGGGTCGAGTGCGAGCCCGTCCGGGGCCGATCCGGTCGACGCTGAGCGAAGCCATGACCTCCGGGAACATGGGCGAATCGCCGCCAGTACCAAACGACCCAGCGTCTGAACATCATGGCCGCCCACTTCACCCAGACCGTGCCCGCCCGCCTGAACCTGAAAGACCCGCGCGCAGTCAACCCCTACACGGACCGGGACCTCATTTCCTTTCGAAGCTCCGCCGCGCGCCGGAACAACCTGGCGCGGCGCAGCAACGCACACGTGCTCCTCGCGCTCGGAGCCGGTGCCGGCCTCCGAGCGGAGGAAATCTCCACTGCCCGGGTCGGTGACATCTCCACCGATGCACGCGGCATGACCGTCACCGTGCACGGGAAACAGCCACGCCTGGTCCCCCTGCATAGACAGTGGGTGACCACACTTACACTCTCCCTCGCCGACCGACCCGCCCAGGAATTCGCCTTCTCCGGATACCGGCCGCCCGGCTACCCGGCCCGCGTCATCCACCAACTCGGAATCGACGACCCCGACGAGCAAACCCCATCCGCTACCAGACTGCGAGCCACCTGGATCGTCCTCCAGCTCAACGCTGGACTGCCCCTGGACGNCCCTACGTGCGCGTTATGAACCGCCACGACTTGGTCGACTACCGCAACATCACCACCGGACACGAGAACGCCCGATGAGCGCCGTGACAGACGCTCCCCTCGAAGCGGACGACACGGACAACGAATTCGAGCATCTCCTCGACGACGCCATCGGCACCACCTCCGGGCGGACTTCCAAGTTCGACATCGGCGATGTGACGAAGGCGGCGAAGATGATCGACGAGTCACACGTCGTCGAACGAGTGGTGGCCTGGCGGCAGAAGGACCGGGCCGGGAAGCATCCCGGCGGCCGCCCCTCAGTTGTCAACGACCGCATTATCCTCATCGTCCTGCTACTGCTCGCGCGCGAGCACGCCCCCCTGTTCGCCAGGGAAATGGGTAACGTGCTGCACCAGCGCCTCACCACCGAAGCCCGTACCTTCCTCGGGCTGCCGGATACCCTGC
>NZ_SOFP01000047.1 GCF_004402785.1 Cryobacterium algoritolerans | reverse complement strand
GCGCATTCCCCAAATCCAACGTCGTGGAGGGGCATTGCCTGGCCTGATTTTTATCGCTCTTTTGGCAGGAAACCAGCCGCTAACTTGGCCGGTTTCCTGTGCCGAAACGGCCTACAAAGAGTTGATCACACACACGATCGCCCTCGTTGTCCGGCACCGTCGTGCTTGGACTGCGGGCGCGAGGCTGGGCCGTTCTGCTGCCTCTCGTGGAGGTCGTGGAGGTCGTGGAGGTCGGGGAGGTGGGCGTCGGCCCGGTCCCGGGCAACACCAGCCTGCCTGGCGGGCTTGTCGGATCCAAACACTCGATATCCCACTGGATGGGCCGGTGGAGAAGCTCATTGACTGGCACCACCGACAGGTCATGACAACAGGCCTGCGCCAGTCAGCAGCCGTAAGCCAGGAACGACTCGACGGTCAGCGGCTCTTCTTATTGGCTGATTGAGTCCTATTGGGGGTTTGGCCGCGTGGCCTCGGCGATGGCGTCAGCCGCGCGCACGAGTGCGAGGTGGGAGAGCGCCTGCGGAGTGTTTCCGACCTGGCGTGAACCGACGACGTCATATTCCTCGCTGAGCAGACCCACGTCGTTGCAGAAGCTCACCAGTCGATCCATCAGGGTGCGCGCGTCGGCCACCCGGCCGCTGCGGGCATACTGCTCCACCAGCCAGAATGAACACGCGAGGAAGGGGTGCTCGCCTCCGGGCAATCCGTCCACTCCCGATTCCGTGCGGTACCGCATCAGCAGGCCGTCGTGCAGCAGCTCCTCCTCGAGGGCCGCGACGGTTCCGAGCATCCGCGGGTCATCGGCGGCAACGTAGCCGATCTGGGACAGAAGCAGTAGGGAGGCATCCACTCCGGTGCTGCCGTAGTACTGGGTGTAGGTGTTGCGGGATTTGTCAAAACCTCGCGATTCGATCTGGGTACGAACCTCGTCTCGCAGGTGAATCCAGCGCTTCACCGGACCATCCAGCCCGAAGTCGGTGACGGCTCGCACTGCGCAGTCGAATGCGGCCCAGATCATGGCCCGGGATGACACGAAATCGCGTTGCGGACCGCGGATCTCCCAAATGCCGTTGTCGGGGCGCCGCCAGTGCTCCTCCACATAGGTCATCAGGGCGCGCTGAAGCGGCCAGGAGAATTCGTCCTCGGCCACACCGAGTTCGCGAGCCGATTGAAGGGCGATCATGACCTCGCCGAAAATATCACCCTGGTATTGCCGCCAGGCGTCGTTCCCTACCCGCACCGGGGAGGCTCCGCCGTAGCCGGGCAGGCTGTCCACCTCCCGCTCCGTGAGGCGACGTTCACCGGAGAGGCCGTACATGATCTGCACGTCGCCAGGATCGCCGGCCACGGCCCGGAGCAGCCATCTGCGCCACGAATTCGCCTCAGCGTGGAATCCGTGCCTGAGCAGCGCGTTCAGAGTGAGGGACGCATCGCGCAGCCAGACGTAGCGATAGTCCCAGTTTCGATGGCCGCCGAATGACTCGGGGAGGCTTGTCGTCGCTGCCGCGACGATGCCGCCCGTGTCCTCGTGGGTGAGAGCGCGTAAAACGAGCAGCGAGCGGTGCACTTCGTCGTGATAGATCGGCGAGGCGATACAGTGGGATGCCCAGTCCTGCCACCAGCGGGTGGTCTCGGTAAGGCGGTCGTCCACCTCAATCCGCGGGGGGAGCTCGCGGTACGATGGATACCAGGTCATCGAGGCATCGACCCTCTCCCCGGCATCGACGGTGAATTCCGCAACGTGAGTGTGGTCGGCCGCTCGCAGTTGCGGCCCGCGCATAATCACGGCATCGGGCCCGGCGACCGCCACAAGCCCGTGACCGTGTTCGTCCGGTGCCTGGCGCACCCAGGGGAGCGCCTCCGCATAGTTGAAGCGGAACCGCAGGTCCATCATCATGGGCACGCTGCCCCGAAGGCCGGTGACCCGGCGGATCACATCAGCGCGCCGGTCGCCGTGGGGCATGAAGTCGGTGACCTCCACCTCGCCGTCAGCGGTCTCCCACCGGGTGACGAGGATGAAACTGTCCTCTTCGTACCGCCGGGATGTCGACAGGACCTCGCCTGCGGGAGCGAGCAGCCAGCGTCCGTGATCTTTCGTGCCCAGCAGGGCGCCGAAGATGGAAGGAGAGTCGAACCGGGGGAAGCAGAGCCAGTCGATGCTGCCGTCCCGTCCGACCAGACCGGCGGTGTGGCAGTCGCCGATCAGGGCGTAGTCCTCGATGCGCAAAGCCATTTCGTCAGTCTCGCAGAGGCATCCTGTGCCCATGCCCAACCACATCGGAACTCTCGTCATACTCGGAGGAGGTGGACATCGTCTTCGACGAGACCATTGGCTTTGAGGGTCGCGCCGGGTACTACGACAAGGCCGGCGCCCTCGTTGACATGATCCAGAGTCACCTGCTTCTCGTGATGGCGCTCGCAGCCATGGAGCCCTCGTCGAGTCTCGACGCCGACGACCTGCGCGGATCGAGGCCAGGTACTGCGCGCCACCGCTCGAACGATCATGTCCGACTCGCTGGGGGAAGAATTCAAACACTTCAGCATGGAAATCGAACTCCTCCTTCGACGTCCATCAAAGTGGCGAGGAATCGCGAGAGGCATCCTCTTCACAGAAGGTGACGATCACGGAGAGGATGCGGAAGCGCCCGCCGAAGGATCAGGGTACAGAGACGGAGATGAACTAACTCGTGTCGCCGGGCGACAGGAAAAAGGCATTCCGGGTGAGGCGAGCTGGCTTCGAGTCAGCTGTCGCGGGTAAGCACCAACCTCGGTTTTCACGCACAATCTTGGTTTCTCGGCGAGCGTGTTCAGGGGTAGAGACTGGTGGTGGAGGGCACCATCGCGGCGTGCGGGGCGATCCTGCCGTCGGAGAGCTTCTGATTCGTGCCGCGAAGTTAGGCGGTGATCGCGAAGAGACCGGCGATGCCGATGAGGTAGAGGGTCAGCACGATGAGGGAGTCAACGCCGATACCGACAACCTGCTTTTTCGACCTGAAGATAATGCCGACGATGTACACGGACGTCAGTAACGCGGCGAGGGCTGTGAGGTAGATATCGGTCGGTCCGATGTGTGGAAGAACGGCTTGCCCGGAGATGACGGTTGCAATCAGGAACAACCCGGGCAGGAACGCGTTCCCACCGAAAATGTCACTGATCGCTAGGTTGTCATCGCCTTGCCGGATTGCTTGCAGACCTGTCGAGATTTCCGGTAGCGAGGTCGCGACTGCCAGGACAGTCGCCCCGAACAACACCTCCGAGAGTTCGACCTGACCGGCCGCGGCCTCGCCCGAGCGCTCGAGGACAACACCGGCGACCAGAGTAGCCGCTGCAGACTGCGAAAATCAGGGTCACTTTCCCCGTCGGTCGGTCTTTGTGCGGCGACTGAGGCGGCCGACGTCGATGCCGGGATGATGAGGGGTGGATCCGGGGGAACGACCGTCCTCGTGCCATGGCAAATGCTTGCCAGCACGGCGCACGAGCACCAGACCTACGATCCACAACGCCGCAATGATCACCACGTCCGGGGTCAACCGGGCGAACATCAGATCAAACGGGAGCTGACTGCCGGCGAGTGCAACGGAAAGTACGGCCACTACAGTTACGGCCTCCAAAACCAGCACGAGCGATGCCGCCCGGTGAGTTAGCGGATTCGCGCCTGTGCCCCGTTTGCCGACCGCGTCCAGGACCACGATCGCCACCGTCTGAAGAGCGATACCACCAAGGATGTTGCCCACAGCAATGTCCAGATTTCCCGATACGGCTGCGGTGACAGTGATGGCAATCTCGGGAAGATTGGTGGCCACCGCCAAAACGATCAGTCCGCCGAGCGCGCTCCCCAGATGCAGCCGGTCATCCACGACGTCGGTGGTCTTGGATAGTTGGATACCCGCAATCCACACCACCGCGGCCGCGCAGGCGAAGATCAACACAAGCAGCCACAACGGGAAGACGTTCATATGGTCAGTAAACCCCCCTTGGGCCACGGTCGCCGGCGCACAATCGATTCAAGCCATCTGGCATACATCAGGGGAGCATGGCCACGCAGTTTGTCCGAACTAGGTGGCAAAAGTCCGAACTAGCTCGGCTTGTGACAAGTGTGCCCCCAGGCAGCTTCGAACTGCCGCCCCTGCCTCCGGAGGGCGAAGTGAGCCCTTTCGCCGCCTTTCCGATTTAGGGAACGTCCGGATTGATTGCACATTATGATCAGATCGTATCGGTGTCAATCAGGTTATTTTTCCCTCAAGTGTTGCCATTCTGTTGCCACAAAACGAGGTGCTTCATCAGGAAAAATCAGCGCGTGGCGGAGCTGACGGTCGATCGGGAAGGCCCTTGGCGAAGATGCGTTCTAGGAGCAGGACGGCGCGTTCGGTCAGACCGTCTCCTGGATAGAAATCCTCGAAGAGCTGCTCTGCGGCGGCGACGGTGTGGATGTCGTTCAGGACGAGGAGGTGAACGATGTCTTCGGTGTCGCGTCCGGGCCGCGCGGCGTTGAGCTTCATCGCCAGCAGAGCTTCGACGGGTGCGATCCAGATGGACACGTTCTCGTCGTCGAAGAGGGATTCCCATTCGACTGAGCGCCCCCAGCGTGGGATAAATATGGTCGCTTTGTCATTGAGCCAGTCGGCCGGCCAATCCCGTTCACTGGCGATCTGCCTGATGATGGGCTCGAGCTGGTCAAGCGGTTGGATCTGGGCGTCAATGTCGGCGGTCGTCGCACGTTCGAAGTAGGCGATCCGGAGCGCGGCTCCGCCGACGATCCGGATAGACACGTCACGGATGCCGGCCTCATGCGCTCGCTTCACGACTTCACGAAGACCCGAAACCAGGTCATTGAGATCGAGTGGGCCGGCCATCAGACGCTGGCCAGCGTTTCTCGTTCAAGGAGCACGTTACGACGCAGGAACGCCAGCGGCACATTGGTCGGGTCGGGCTCAAGGTCGTACTCGCCGAGCTGCGGTGACTGCGGGTTGGGAAGAAACCGACTCGGGTCGTTGATCCAGCGCGCCTTGGGCAGCTTGCCTTTGCTGAGCCAGTGCTCGGCGACGGCGGCGAGGGCGGCATCCCACGCGGCGGACCCGGTGGGGGGCGGCTCGACGAAGGTCAGGATGACACGGTCGGCGCCTGTCGTGCGTGCGAGCTGGTCCGAGTAGTCGAGGAAGGCACGAAGTGCGGCATCTCGGCCCGACCCGCGAAGAGCGCTCGCGATTCGATCAGCGGTGTCGACGGCATCCGGCCCGATGCCGGGCACTGCGACGAGACGGTGGCCAGTTTGCTGCAACAGACGTTCCAAGGTGTCGACGGTGGGGACTCTGCGGCCGCTCTCGATCGATGACACGTCGGGTTGGCTCGTGAGGGCGCGGGCGGCGAGATCGGCCTGGCTGATGCCGCGACTCTGGCGCGACGCGCGGAGCAGAACTGATGCGCTCATTCGATCACCGGCCTCTCCTGCCATATCTAAGTAGATATACCAGTGTAACTGATCGGGCGTGTTGCTGACCAGAGACCTGTTCGTTTGGGTGTTCGTTTGGCTATTCGTTGAGAGCGAATAGGCAAACGAATGGTTTGAGAGGTTATTTCCCTGATCAGCCACCACACCCTCGCTGCGCTCGCTTCCCAACCCCCCACACCCAACGACATTGTATGGCGGGTTGGGAAGTAAAGCTGTGGTGGCTGATCAGGGAAATGGAAATGGAAAATGAGATGGGGGAGGTTAGAAGAAATGAAATGAGAAAGATAAAAACGAGAAGGCGCGAGTGGCTTCCGCACCAAGCGTGATGCGGAACGCTTTCTCGCGAACATCGAGGTCAACAAGAGTCGCGGTGCCTACGTCGATCCCTCGAAGGCGCGGGTGCTCGTGGGGGAGTGGCTCGACCTGTGGATGGATAGCCGCTCGGACTGGCGCGCCACGGCAAGGGAGCGAGCGCGCGGCATCGTCGTTCGGCCCATCCGGACGCAGCTGGGCAACTATCCACTCGGCGCGCTCAACCATCAGGCCGTCCAGGCGTGGGCGAGCGGTCTGTCCAGGACGCAAGGGCCGGCGAGCGTGCGCAAGATCGTCAACGTGCTGTCCGGGAGCTTGCAGGTGGCCGTCAAGGATGGCCGGCTCGCGTCCAATCCGGCGCACGGCCTCAACCTGCCGAAGGTGCACAAAGTATCCAAGCGCTACCTGACGCATGAGCAGGTGCGGGACCTGTCTGCGGCGGTCGATGCGATCGGGCGAGGCAGGTACCTCGGGCACCTCAACGGCTACGGGCTGCTGGTGAAGGTGCTCGCCTACTGCGGGCTGCACTGGGGCGAGGCCTCCGGGCTGCGGGTGCAGGACATCGACTTCGTGCGCGGCCGGCTCGAGGTGTAGCACACCGTTGTCGAGATCGACGGATCGCAGATCGAAGGCCAACCCGAGGACTACGAGGCCCGCTTGATCCCGGTCCCCGCGTCGATCCCGGTCCCCGTGTCGATTCTCGCCGACCTGCGCGTGCTTGCGAACGGTCGGCAGGGCGGTGAGCCGGTCTTCGCGGCCGCTCGCGGCGGCTGGCTGCGTGGGAGGGTGTTCCGCCGAGGCTGGCTCGACGCCGCCGCAGAGCAGGCTGGCATCGCCGGATTGACCCCGCACGAGCTGCGGCACACGGCAGCGAGCCTGGCCATCAGCGCCGGGGCGAACGTCAAGGCGGTGCAGAGGATGCTCGGACACGCATCCGCTGCGGTGACCCTGGATGTGTACTCGGATCTCTTCGACAGTGATCTGGATGCCGTTTCGTCGGCACTCGATCAGCTCATCGTCCAGAAGAGTGTTGCCTCCGGCCGATCGCTCGAACAAGGCGCATAAGGAAAAACCAAGTCCTGTATGCGGATGCCCATTGGATGGAGCCGAGCGGCCGCAGAAATCACAGAGCCCGAACCCCTGGGCAGGCTAGCTCTTGAGGGGACTCCAGCGCGGCACTTCTTGCACCGTGCGCGGAGGCGCTTTTCGGACCCGGGTTGATGACCTGAAGTACAAGAACGCCAGTGATGCATCGACAACGACGCCGAGCACGACGTCGAACATCAACTCCGGTCGCTCAGTATTTGCAACGACCACGCCGTTGGCGGAGTTCAGTACGAGGAGCGTTCCGATGATGTATCCGGCTCGGGGCCCGGAAGTTATTCTTCACCAGGCGCGGGGTGGCTCGATGTGTTCGCCCAATCCGCGGAAGGATCGCACTCCTCCGAAATAGAGCAGGACGGTCAGAGAGTTTGCAACGACGGCATACATCGGATTTGGGACCATGAGCGGCCGGATCACAATTTCGATTGCGACCAGCGAGACCACGCCGACGAGGATGTAGGCGATCTTCCAACGCGTCTTACGCAGGCGAATCATGGCGTGAGCCTACTGGTGAGGGCGATCAACCCAGTGCGAGCTTGAGGTGAACACGCATCCGGATCAAGGCCAGCGCCTGGGCAATCGATTCGCCTTGGAAGGTCCGTGGCCGAAGTGAGTATATGCCGATTCGGCATCCTGGTCGGATTTCGGACCGTTTTGCCAGCGCTCAATCAGGTCAGCGCTCAGAAAAGTGTTGCCAAAATGTTGCCACGATCGATTCTGGGCTGAAATCTCCTGAGAAGAACTAGCTTCTGATCAGGATTTTTTTGATGTTGTCGCGTGACACGCTAGTTCGGACAAGTTGCTAAGACCGGACACCCGGAATTCTGCGGAAATCCAAACGAGGGAGTTGATAGGTTTTGCCATCGGGCTTCGGACACGCGATCGCCTGCAGAGGCCACCCTTGTGCGTCGTAACTTACGCGGTCGGGAGTGTGCCCCTCCAGCTCGTGATGGCGGCACTTTCGGCGTCGCCGAGCCCAGCTGATGACAGGAACGCCTCTACATCGAGGCCGGCGAGGGCTGCGCGAAATGCACCTTCTGTCGTGGTGCCGTATGTCTGGCACAGTGCTTCGATCTCGGGTTCAGCGTTGTTCCGATTCGCTGTCGCCGCCCGCAGATCCGCCAGCCGGACGGTTTCGAGATAGTCGTCGACGATCGCGTCCGGTTCCGCATCGATGGCAGCGAGAAGGAGCATTGCGATGAGTCCCGTTCGGTCTCTTCCGCCCATGCAATGAAAGAGAACCCCTCCCGTTGGCGCGCTGGCTAGGGCAGACAGAACTGCGATACTGCGCTCGGGCATCGCGTCGAGGTGAGGCAAGAAGTAGAGTGCCGTTCCGACGAGCCCGTTGCTCCAGGAGTCCGTCCAGAAGTCGGCATTGTCGAGACCGTCCAGATCGAAGTTAAGAGTGGTCAGCCAGTCGGGTCGCGGCTGGGTGTCCTGCGCCCGTTCTCCTGCCTGGCGGAGGTCGACGATGGTGCGGATGCCGGCCTCGTGCATCTGGTCCCACCCTGCCGGGGTGACCCAGTCGACGTTCTCGGAACGGAAGAAGACGCGCCTGGGAGTCAGCGTTCCATCCTTTCGACGCAGGCCACCGAGATCGCGTGCGTTGACCAATCCTTCAACACTCAAAGTTCGGCTTTCAAGACTCGACTCGTTGACCATCGGCCCAGCATAGGTGCAGTCATTTGCCGCTTGTCCGGACGCGACATGTCGGGTACCCCTAGCGGCGCCTTAGCGTCCATGTCGACCCGCTGAATTTCTGCTTGCCGGCTACGGGCAGTCCCTATCGACCCTTGACAACCGTGAAAGGATCTGGCGAGTCGCGAAATAGGATCTGCGTGAGGGCAACGCTTCGGCCCGGTGTGGACATGAGCTGGATGAGAGCAGTTTCACAGACATCGGAGGAACACATGACTCAAGAAAAAGACCACCCGGCCGGGACAGACCACGAACTGGGAGCGTTGCTAGCCCGGGGTGCTCGCCCAACGACCGAGGCGACAACAGAGGTCCGTGACCAGCTGGCGGAGATGGCTGCCGTGATCGTAAGCACGAGCCAGGTACGTTCTCGTCGGCGCATGGGCCTGATTTCTGTGATCGTCGCCCCGATGTTGGTGCTGGGCGCAGCCGGCGCGGCGTACGCGGTCACAACCATTGATTGGTCGCAGCTTTGGCACAACACGCCCGAATGGGCCGAGTGGGCGCAGGACCCGGACGCGACTGTCCATTACGCCTTGCCCGGCGGAGGCACGTGTGAGTTGCGTCTTGGCGAGGTTGTTTACAGCCCTGACCCGAATCGCCCTGCTGACGTCGCCGCCGATCCTAGGGCGGAAGAGGCGGCCCGAGGCTTCCTGCGCACGACGAACCTGCTGACGGTCGCGGATGTGGAGGCCACGATCACGACCATGCGCGACAAGGACGAGAACTGGGCTCAATCAGACGACGGAACTGCAGTGCCATTCGGGTACGGCACGGACAACTACAACGCCGACGTCGAGTACAACTTGGCGGTGAAGCAGGCCATCCAAGTCGCGGTGACTGACCACGTCGAGTCGATGGGGATCCCGTCGACGGGACTTGGTTTTCAAAGTCAAGAGCAGTGCACCGGGGCCGCTCAGTGAGAAGTCGCGCGCGGGACGGTGACGAACAACGATTCCACGACATCACCGGCGAAATTGGCCCCGAGCTGCTGCGGTACTTCCAACGGCGAATCAGCAGCGATGCCCCTGACCTGGTCGCGGAGGTGATGGTCACCGTCTGGCGCAAACGTGCGCTACTCCCGTCAGAACACGAGCACGCCCGGATGTGGTGTTTCGGGATTGCCCGCAATCTGCTCCGAAATTACTCCCGAGGCGAGCGACGGCGCAGCGAGCTCAGCAGCGCACTCCGAGCGACTGTCTCCGTGACAGATGTCGAGCTTGGCAGCGAGGAGGCCGTCGCCATCCGGGATCTCATTGCCAAACTGGGCCCGGACCTCGCAGAGGTCGTCACGCTCACGCATTGGGAGGGATTTAGCCTCGCCGAAATCGCACGATTGCAGGGTGTGCCCGCCGCGACGGTGCGGGGAAGATACCGTCGCGCGCGCCTAGCGCTGCTTGCCGCCTTGTCAACCGATGTGGCTCCGACCCTTCTCTAGGCACCGAACTCGCATATGGGTCCCTGCAGACCGACGGGCCAGCTAGGAACCTTCATGGCTCAACCCTCTGCGCCACCACCGACGTCGGAAGCTTCCGCACGCAGCCCAGATGCGCTTGCCCGAGCTCCCGCACGCTCAGCGGACTGGGTCACAGCGGTCAGAGCGCCGCCGCCTTGGCGCGCAATACAGCACTTTCGCGCTCGTTGGTGGCGAGCCGGGCTGCGGTGAGCAATTCCGATCGGGCCTCCTCCGTGCGTCCAAGGCGCGCGAGAAGTTCTCCGCGAACGCTCGGGAGCAAGTGTGAGCCGCGGAGTGCTCCATCGAAGGCGAGTTGGTCGACGATGCGCAGAGCATTCGCCGGGCCCGTTGCCATGGACACGGCTACGGCGCGGTTCAGTTCGACCACTGGGCTGGGTGCGAGTCTGCCGAGGGCTTCATAGAGCAGCACGATCCGATCCCAATAAGTGTCGTCGATACTCGGCGCCACTGCATGGCACTCGGCAATGGCTGCTTGCAGACCATAGCTTGCCCGTCCCCGGCCGACTCCGTCCGCCCGCAAGAGCGCTGCTCGCCCACGCCGGATCTGTGCGTGGTCCCACCTCGACCGGTCCTGGTCGGTGAGAAGTATGGCCGTGCCGTCGTGGGCGACGCGGGCGGCGAAGCGTGAGGCTTGAAACTCCATTAGGGCAACCAGTCCGTGCGCCTCGGGTTCGCGCGGCACGAGTTCAGCGAGCAAGCGGCCCAGCCGCAGCGCCTCGTTCGCGAGTTCGGGTCTGATCCAACGATCACCGGATGTCGCTGCATATCCTTCGGTGAAGGTGAGGTACACCACCCCAAGCACGGCCCCGAGCCGCGAGCTCCACTCGTTCGGATCCGGCGCCTCGAACGGAACCTGCGCGGCGGCCAGCGTCTTTTTTGCTCGGACAATGCGTTGCTGCACGGTCGGAACCGGGACGAGAAGCATCCGGGCGATTTCCTCGGTCGTGAGGCCACCGACGACGCGGAGGGTGAGGGCGACCTGTGCCTCGCGCGAGAGCACCGGGTGGCAGGTGATGAAGACGAGTCGGAGCACGCTGTCGTCGATCAGTTGCCACTCGCCGTCACCCGCCTCATCGAGGTCGTGCGCCATGGCACGATACCGTTCGTCGAGTCGTTGCCGTCGCCGCCACCCGTCGATCGCCTTGCGCTTTGCAACAGCCGTGAGCCAGGCGCCCGCATTTTGCGGAACGCCTGACACCGGCCACTGGGCAAGGGCATCAACGACGGCCTCCTGGGCAAGATCTTCCGCCAAACCGAAGTCGCCGGTCATCTTCGCAAGAGTCGACACGATTCGTGCGCTCTCGATGCGCCACACCGCGTCGACGGTGCGCCGTGCGTCAATCATGATTGCTTCAGATCCGACTCGATTGTCGGATCACTCCTGGCCGTTCTCCGCACGCCACGCCGCTTCGTTCACGAGGGCATCGGTTTCGGCAAATTCGGCGAAATCGCTCATCTCGGTGACCCTTCGCACCTCGAGCGTCGAGCCGGGTCCGAGCGGGCACCGACGGGCCCACTCCGCGGCCTCTTCCTTGGAAGAGGTCTGGATGATCCAGAAACCGCTGAAGAGCTCATGTGTCTCACCGTAGGGGCCGTCGGTCACGATCGGGGCTTCCGCCGAGAAATCGACCAGGAAGTTGTCGGTCATCGCATCGGCCAGTCCTTCGGCCGCCAGGAGAACTCCCGCCTTTGTCAGTGACTCGTTGTACGCGCCCATCTTCTCGATGATCTCCTTGAACGGAACCTGTTCGTAGGACTCACGAGCTTCGTCTGTTGCGCGCATAATCAGCATGTACTTCATGGGAATCTCCTTCGGTCATGAGAACGCGGAATGCGTCCCTCAAATAAAGCGTCGAACAGCAGACGCCCGGATCGACAAACGCCGAGCAAGAAAATGCGTGGGCCTGTACGACGACTTACCTCCGTAGCCTTCGGCCCGCGTCCGCGCGTTGCACCCGTAGGGCGCGTTACTATCCTGCATCACGCCTCGGCGACGGGCAGGCGACGTCGACGGGGCACGGCCTTGACCGCGAGCACGGCGGTCGCGACGATGCGGCCGACGGCGTTGATCCCGCACCACGCGATGGCGACGCCGCACAGGAACGCGGGTACCGACTGCAGTAGCCCGGGGAGCGTGATCTGCGTCTCGGTCACGAACAGGCAACACACGTCATGACCACCATCGGCATCATCGGCTCAGGCAATATGGCCACCGCCACCGCCACCGCCATCGGCACCCGGGCGGCGAAGTACCACCACGCCATCGAGCTCATGAGGGGCAACACCGCCAAGGCTCAGGCATTGGCCACGCAGATCGGCAACGCCGCCACCGTCGGCACCTTCGGCACAAAGCCGGCGGGCGACATCGTCGTCCTGGCCGGCCTGTATGCCGGCGCGGTTGACGTGGTCGCTCACTACGGCGATGCCCTAGCTGGCAAGATCCTCATCGACATCACCAACCCGTTCAATGCTGACGCCAGTGGAGTCATGACCACCCCGGGCAACTCCGTGGCCCAGCAGATCGCCGCCGTCGCTCCCGAGGGCGCTCACGTCGTCAAGGCATTCAACTCCATCTTCGGCGGCGTCATTGCTGAAAACAAGCCCGTGGACGTGCTCTTCCCCGGCGGCATCGCTGAGGCGAAGGTGAGTGTCGCGGCGTTTATTGAGAGCTTGAACATGCGGCCCCGCGACGCAGGTGCGCTCCAGATGGCCCACGCCCTTGAATGGGCCGGAATCCTCGTGGTGGGGCTGGCAAACAACGGCGGCGGCTTCGACATCGCATTCGGCGCCGACGTCCTCTGAAAACTCTCCCCACGAGCGAACGTGGCGACGGTCTCTTCGAACGGCAAGCAGGATAATCACCAGCTCCCTTCGGGACACTTCTTGCGATCGAGATCTGCGACCCGAATAGAAGTTGCTTCCTGGCGCCAGGGCGAGCACGTCCAAGCTTAGTTTGCGTCAAACGGTGGAGCGGCCTGAGCCGCTCCACCGTTTGACGCAGGGGCCCTTGATCGATGCGGGTGAGATACATAGTGCATCGCCAGAGCTGGGCTCGCTCAACGTTTCAAACTGAATCGGCTACTGGGCGACAAACGTGGCGATCGTGCCGGAATTTCGGTCGTAAAGTAGTCGACCAAAGCCGAAGAATGAGCGATACCAGGTAAACCAGTGGTAGCGGGTAGGCGAACGTCGTGACCACCAAGATCCATGACGATACGGAATCTGCCGCGCCCGCGGCGACACTGCCACAGACGGCCGACTACCCAAGCTCGCTGCGACACGTCCGCGCGGAAGCACGATGAGCCTGGACCCATGCCAGCGGTGTCACTTGGGGACCTCCAACGGGAACGGTCCCGCGGAGACTAGACCAGCATCGCCTGCCCATGCAGAATTGTCGCGTTTGACCTGTCCGGAGAGAAGTCGCGCTCAGGTGCGTCAACTGCGACAGGCTGAGGCCCGCATTCGTGTTACGGCCGCGCAAGACAGTGGCATGGCTCTCAACGGGCTTGGCGGCCGGTTTGTCCGAACTAGGTGGCAAAAGTCCGATCTGGACCGACACGCGACAGATGTTGTCGCGTGACAGGCCAGTGCGGACAAGTTGCCAACATCGGACACACGGAATCCCGCGGAAGCTGAGGTGAAGGACCAGCGCGTTTCTGCCAACCTACTTCGGACACGCGTAACGGCCGAGTTGGATCCGGCGGAATGTCTGTTGGGGCGTCGTTAGTCCAGGGGCTGGTCATTTGAGGAACCCTCTACGCGACGCCCTATCGGTTAGTTGGGCTGCAGAAGTAGAGAGCCTGAGGCTAGTCCTTCTCCTTCAGTTGGTGCAGGAAGCCGCGGAGGTCATTGATGAGAAGTTCGGGCTCTTCGAGGGCGGCGAAGTGGCCGCCGTGATCTTCGAAGTCGTTCCATCGGACGATCGTATTCGCTTGGATGAATTGTGAGCGGATGCCGACGTCGTGCGCGAACTGGATAGCTGCGGTCGGCACTCCAGAGTTTGCTGGCGTGGCGCCCCAGGAATTTTGGGCGTAGCCGACGTAAGCGGACGAGCCGCCGCTGGCGGTGAACCAGTACAGCGAGGCGTTCGCCAGGATCCACTCGCGCCCGAGGATCTCATCAGGCAGCGTCTCGAGTGGCCAGGTCCAGGAACGGAACTTGTCGAGCATCCAGGCCAACTGGGCAACAGGCGAGTCGGCAAGGGCGACGCCGACGAGGCCCGGCCGGGTGGACTGGATGGAAATGTAGCCATACTCCTCGTTCATGAACTTGCGAACGCGCGCCATTCGGTCCTGATCGAGGGGGCTCATCGCGGCGCGGTCGTCCTCACTGATATCGCCGGAGAAGCCCAGCGCTCCGTTGATGTGCACGCCGATCACGCGTTTAGGGGCGACGCGGGCGATTTCCGGGGAGATGACGGCGCCGAGGTCGCCGCCCTGCACCAAGAAGCGCCCGTAGCCGAGGCGGTCCATCAGCTCGACCCATGCCGCAGCGATGTGCGCGGTGGTCCAGCCTGCGCTGTTGAGCGGAGTGGAGAAGCCGAAGCCGGGCAGCGAGGGGATGATCAGATGCACGGCATCTGCCCTGTCTCCGCCGTAGGCCTCCGGCTCAGTGAGCGGTCCGATGAGGTGCAGGAACTCAAGGAACGATCCGGGCCAGCCATGGGTGAGGAGCACCGGCGTCGCATCCGGCACGGCAGAGCGAACATGGGCGAAGTGGATCCGCTGACCGTCGATGACCGTCATGAACTGCGGGACCTCGCTCAGACGCGCCTCGAAGGCCCGCCAATCGAAATCCTCGGCCCAGTCGGTGACCAGATCCTGGAGGTAGCCGCTGGGGATTCCCGTGTCCCAATCGTTTCCAGGCAGCGGGGCAGGCATCCGAGTCGTACGAAGGCGGGAGGTGAGGTCGTCGATGTCTGCCTGCGGGATGTCGACGCGGAAGGAAGTGATCGTGCTGTCGTGTGTGGTGTCCATGAGCGCACTCTCGCAGGCAAGTCGGACAGGTCTTGTCCTGCTATTTACGGGATGATGGATTCTATGTGGGATACGCCCGGGCGGCTGCTGCGACTACTGGCGCTCCTGCAGCGGCGGCGCGACTGGAACGCGGAGCAACTCGCCGAAGAGCTTGACGTGACGCCACGCACCGTGCGGCGGGACATCGGCAGGCTGCGGGAGCTCGGCTACCCTGTCACGACCGTGCTGGGTGCCGGCGGCGGCTATCAGCTCGAGGCCGGGGCAACACTGCCGCCCCTCATGTTCGACACCGACGAAGCCATCGCCGTGATGGTCTCTCTCCGGGACATGGTCGCCAACACCGCCGCCGGTACCGCCGAGGGCGCCTTGAGCGCGTTCGACAAACTGCACCGGGTCATGCCACCCCGGTTGCAGCCCGTCGTCGAGGCGTTCCTGGCTCACACCAGCAGCCTCGACCTGGGGGCAGCAATCGGTCCATCGGCTGGACCGGTCAACATCACCACGCTCGTGCTCCTCGCGCGCGCCTGCCGCGACCGCCGACAACTCCTGTGCCAATACCGCCGCTACTCGGGCGAGACCGGAAACCGGCAACTCGAACCGCTACACCTCGTGCATACGATGGGCCACTGGTACCTCCTCGCCTACAGTCTCGAGTCCTCTGGATGGCGCACATTCCGCGTCGACCGGCTCAGCGAAACGCAGATCACGAACAAGCCCAGCTACCCGCGGAAACCGCCAGCCGAGGACCTGCACGAGTATGTGACAGCGCAACTAGCGGCCGGATGGCGGCAGGTCTCAGGAACCGTGCGCGTGCACGCTCCGCGCGCACAGGTTGACGCCTGGATCAGACCGGCCTGGGGAACGGTCACCGAGGAGACCGCTAATACGTGCATTGTGAACGCGGGTGCCGACAGCTACCAGGCAATGGCCAGATGGCTGCTACTCATCGGCGCCCGCCTCACCATCCTGGAGCCAGCCGAGCTCCGCACCGCATTCACGGGCCTGGCAGCCGAAATCGCCCGCATCGCCGACGACAACCCCGCCGAGGAACGTGCCATCTGACGAACCGTCAGCGCATTCAGGCCGATCTGTTGCATACGCTGTCACTCGGGACTGATGTTTGGGGAAGGACCGTCATGCCGGCCGAGGCCAGGGAAGGCGCAATCGATCTACGAGACCATTGGTGGTGGCGCTCCGGCTGGGAGAGAGGGACTCGCTACTACACCTGGCATCTCACCTTTGAACATGAGCCCGCGCTGCAGCGGCTCGTCCTCGACTATCAAGAAGTCCTGAGGGGCTTCTCGTTTCTGGACCCTGTACCGATCGAATGGCTGCATCTAACCCTCGTCGGGGTAGGGAATGCAACGACTGTCAATGATCTGCACGTGCGCACGGTCATTGATCAGGTTCGAGGCGAGATCGCTGGGGGGCCACCGATCTCACTCACCTTCCAGAAACCAGTTGTTCTGCGGGAGGCGGTCTCGCTCATCGTCGAACCGACCGAATCCCTTTCGAGGCTGATGGCAACGCTCCGCCACGCAGTGACTGGCTCCTTGGGAGCAGCGGCTCCACCTGAGGATGCCCGCTTTCCATTTGTCCCACACGTGACGATGGCCTACGTCAACGCTGACGCGGACGGACGGGGAGTGATACGTGCTCTGGAGCACAAGCCGGAGCGGGTCGCGGCCCGGGTCTCGCCGGTTCTCGCACTCATTGAGCTCCACCGTGACAACCGGCAATACGAGTGGCGAACCCTGGAGGAGATCCCGCTAGCGGATTAGAGGACATTGAGCTTCTGGGGCCCCACAGCGTGCCGTCGCGCAGCCGAACCTTCAGCGGGTCAAAACCTTAAGACCATCGTGTCCGAATTGCCGGCCCGCCCCGCGACCACGAATCCGTTGCTCACATATAGTGCGCGGGCTCGCTCGTTTTCATCCTCGACACTCAAGCTCAATCCCCGGAGGCCACGATCCGCTGAGGCCCGTATGGTCCGCTCAAGAAGAACGCGGCCCACGCCCTGGCCTCGATGAGTGCTCATTACGCCCATGCCCAGCTCGGGGATGTCCTCGTCAACGAATCCATATCCAGGATCTTCGGCGGTCATGAACCTCGCCCACGCGGCCCCGACCGGCTTCTCCGCCTTGTGTGCAAGGAAACCGAAATCTGAGCTCCGTTTCCAAGCGGAGAGGTAGTGCCACAGGTGGGGGGTATTCATGATCGATTGCAGAGTCGCAGTCTGCCGGTCCTGGCGCCAGTTAACTGCCTCTAACAGCATCGCAGCGAGAAAATCGATGTCCTCAGTCGAAGCATCGCGGATATGCAAGGTCATGACAGCGTTCCTCAATTCAGACAAGTGGCTAGGTCGATTTGTCGACATGGATTTGCGCGCTTATCGAAGGAACATGTCTCGAGTGTTGCAGTCATTGCGCGTGACGTCCAGCCGCAAACACTCGGGTTCTACCTAGGCAATGGACGAACCTCTACCGGCAATCCGGCTTGAAGCCGGCCCCCGCTCACGCGCGGGGGGCTGTCGACGATCAGACCTCGTGCCAGGCCGTGACGAGGTCAAGCAGGCCAGGGAATCGCTGGTTGAGGTCTTCGGTGCGAACTCGACTGCGTCGCTCGAGACCGTACTGTCGCTGCCGGATGAGTCCTGCCTGTCTGAGTGCTTTGAAGTGGTGAGTCAGGGAGGACTTGGGGCGGTCGAAGCCGAACCATCCGCAGGTGTGGTCGTAGTTCTCGGATTCGAGCATCAACTTGCGCACGATGGTCAGGCGCAGGGGGTCAGCCAAAGCCCCCAAGACTTTCTCGAGCTGCAGGTCATCGACCGACGGCTCCGGCAGAGGATCGGGCAAGTTCTCGGGCTCGTCATGGACGGGGGTCTCGATGGTGACGCGCTCTGCAGCAGGAGCCATGGCACCAGTGTAACCAAAGTACGAGTCTTCTCGTACTAATGCTAAGTTCGAGTTTTCTCGAACTAAGCAGATGGAGGACACATTGACTCAGACTTCCACGCGTCCGCCAAACCCAGCCGGCGCCGGCCTGACCGGCGTGTTCCCGATGGGGTTGGCCGCCTGGATCGTGACCGCGGTATTCATGTTGTCGAATTCGCCAACCCCGCTCTACGTGCAGTGGCAAGACCAGCTGGGCTTCTCATCGGGGATGCTGACCGTGATCTTCGCCGCGTACATGGTCGGGCTGCTCGTGACGCTGACCGTGGCCGGACAGCTGGCTGACCGGTTCGGACGCAAACCAGTTCTTATCCCGGGGCTCGTTCTCGCCATGGTGGCCTGTGGTCTCTTCGCGTTCACGTCCTCCGTTCTCGTGCTCGTCGCCGCCAGGTTCCTCACCGGTATCGCGGTCGGTGTGATCGTGTCTGCCGGCATGGCTGCCGTTGTTGATGTGGGAGGCCCGGCCCGGCATCGCCAAGCATCCCTTGCGGCATCCGTCGCCATGGTCCTCGGTGCGGGGCTCGGGCCCCTACTGTCGGGATTGTTCACTCAAACGCTGCCCGATCCTGCTCCGATTGTCTTTGCCGTCGAGTTCTTCCTCCTCGCGACAGCGTTGGCCGTTGCGTGCGTGCTGCCACTTCGCCCTCCGGTCTCACACCCGGCCGCCGACCGGCCCCGGGTGCCCTTCCGATTCCAATTGCCGCGTGTCCCAAGGCCCAACCGGCACCACCTTCTTTACGGCATTGCTGTCTTCGCGCCGGGGATCACCGCTACCTCGTTCGTGCTCGCCCTCGGCCCTTCCCTCTTGGCGGACCTGTTGCATGCGACCAGCCCGTTCATAGCCGGCGCAATGGCTAGCGCGATGTTCCTCGCTGCCACCGGTGCCCAATTCGCTGTTCACCGGCTACACGTTCGCAGCATCCTCCTCGGCTCCATATCGACGACCCTGGCGATGATGAGCCTCATCATCGCGGTCGTTGTCTCGAATCCGGCCCCGCTCGTGCTCGCGGCGCTCCTCGCAGGAATCGGCCAGGGCCTCGGCCAGCTCGGGGGCCTCACCCTCATTGGAACCAACGTTCCAGCGAATCATCGCGCTGAAGCAAACGCGGTCCTGAACATCGGCGGTTACATCCCCGCCGGGATACTCTCAGTAGCCACCGGCTACCTCATCGACTCCGTCGGGCTGAGCGTCAGCGTCGCCCTCTTCGCCATACTCCTCAGCCTGGCTGCACTCACCGGCGGGACGCTGATACTCCGACGCTTTCCCCGCGGCTAGTCTCTCTGGAATCGGGTCCGCTCAGGGGCGGGTCCTTTCCGGAACCCTCAGAGGCACGATCACTCCCATCCGTCGCCCCCTGCCGGGTGGGATTTCACAGCAGTGCTGGATATTTCACAGCAGTGCTGGATTTTGAGCCATTCTCTCTATCTGGTTCCCACCTGGATCCCTCAGACCTCTGGTGTTTGGGGGAAGGTCGCAAGATGAACGCCCCTTCACAACCACCGATCCGTGTGATTGCGCCGGAATTCTGGGCACAGAGGCTTGATAGCGTCGGGGGATGACCACTCACACGCTCGTCGTTGCCGCCGTCTGTTTTCGTGATGCTGCCGACAGGATCCTCACGGTCCGCAAGCGCGGTACCACCGCCTTCATGCTGCCGGGTGGCAAGTTGGAGAACGGTGAAGGGCCCACTTCGGCCGCTCTCCGGGAAGTGTTTGAGGAACTGGGCGTGCAGATGACGAGAGACGACCTCACATTCCTCGGCAGCTGGACCGCCTCCGCGGCGAATGAACTCGACACCGAAGTCGACGCGACGATCTATCTCAGTGGCATGGCGGTCTCGCCTATCGCATCAGGTGAAATCGAGGAGCTGCGTTGGGTACATCCAGCAGACTCCACAGATCCCGCCTTTCTGCTCGCGCCCCTGCTTCTCGATTTCGTGTTTCCAGCGTTGGCCGCCTAATGCGAGTCGCAATCTTCACGGGATCCGCAGCCGGAAACAAGACGGTATTCACTGAGCACGCCGCCGCGCTTGCCGGCTCTTTGGCCGACCAGGGAATCGGAATTGTCTACGGTGGAGGCAACGTCGGTTTGATGGGCGTCATCGGTTCGGAGGCTCTCTCCCGAGGCGGCGAAGTTCTCGGTGTGATGCCGGCATCTCTAGTTGAGCGCGAACTGGCGCATCCGAGCCTCACTCGGTTGGAGATTGTTCAGTCCATGCACGAGCGCAAGGCACGCATGGCGGAGTTGTCCGACGCCTTCATCGCTCTTCCAGGCGGCACGGGAATGTTGGGGGAATTCTTCGAGGTTTGGACGTGGCAACAACTGGGGATCCATGAGAAGCCGGTCGCGTTGTATAGCATCGACGGGTTCTGGGATCCGCTGATCGCCGCGATCGATGCGAGTGTAGAGGCGGGATTCATGCGGCCGGCGTACCGAGACGTGTTGATCATTTCGGACGACGCGCAGGATCTACTGACTCAGCTCAGAAACTGGAATCCGGCACCCCACAAATGGACTGGGCCCAGTGAGGCGGCGGTAATTCCTCTCCCTTAACCGAACCCTGAACGGTTGGTCTAACGGTTTCCCGTGCCGGTTCAGGCAGAATGATCGCATGTCGAGAAACGAGCCTCCGTTGCGCTCGGTGAGCCAGGATCCCGACGCGCCCATTCTGCCTCGGGATGTGTGGCCCGCGACGCTTGCCCCGATCGCGCAGCTCCTCGATGGTGGTCTCGAACTGGGTCCAGTGACCGTATTCGTCGGCGACAACGGAGTCGGCAAATCGACTCTCGTTGAGGCCATCGCCGGTGCCTACGGCATGGGACCGGAAGGAGGATCGACCGGCTCCAGACACACCACTCGCAGGTCCGAGTCCACCCTCGCCGACCACCTGCGGTTGAACCGAGGTCTCGGCGCCGGCCGGGGCGGCTTCTTCCTCCGCGCGGAAACGATGCACGGGTTCTTCACCTATCTGGAGGACAACCCCGGCGGAAACGACCCCGTATTCCACGAGCGCTCGCATGGCGAGTCGTTCCTCGACCTTGTGGCTGCCCGGTCTCGTTACCCGGGCTTGTGGATCCTTGATGAGCCGGAATCAGCGCTCTCGTTCACCGGATCGCTTGCTCTGCTCAGCGATCTCCGGGACATTGTTGCCGCCGGTGGGTCTCAAGTGATCCTGTCCACTCATTCACCGATTCTGGCGTCAATACCCGGTGCGGAGATCTATGAGGTCGGGCCCTGGGGATACCGTCGCTGCGTCTGGGAGGATCTCGACCTGGTTCGGAATTGGCGATCGTTCCTGGACGATCCGGAACGGTATTTCAGGCACTTTCGCTGACTTCGACGCATGCAACACTCGTCGTCACGCCGCGGCTGGAATCGCTGTCCTCACGCGGGAACGTACGGCGGACCTCCATGGACGCGCACCAATTCGCCGAGGTTCCAAAGTCTCGGGGGGAGTGGCGTTTGGGAACGGTCTGCGCGACATCTCCGCTGGCCAGCCGGGTCGGTAAGTGTTGGAGGACGTATGTCTGCCCACCCGTCCGCTATCGTTGCGGCATGCTCCCTATCTGTGATTGCAGACCGGGCTGACTTCTTCAGCTAGCAGGTCCTCATTCACTGAGCGCAAAAACCGCGCCATTTCTCACGGAGCTCAACCATGCCCGCAACGACTCTGTCCGCGACCTACGCGGATGTTCTCAGACTCAAACACGTCCCCTTTGTTTTCTCGAGCGCCCTCACCGGACGCTTCGCATATCCTCTCGTCGGTCTGCCTCTCCTCTTCGCTATAGAAGAATCGACCCAGTCCTTTTCCGCTGCCGGTATCGCCGTCGGCGCCTATGGGGCTGGTGCCGGTTTCCTCGCGCCAGCCAGGGCCCGCCTCATCGATCGATTCGGTCGCCGCCGTGTCCTCCTCCTGCTCAGCAGCGTTTTCGGGTTGAGCTTGGTCGCTCTCGCACTACTCACGAGGTCGGGCGCACCGATCTGGTTATGCGTGACCGTGGCCGGTCTCCTCGGCGCGTTCGCTCCACCGCTGGGCCCGACAATGCGGGTCGCATGGGCATCGTTGACCCCGACTCCTGTCCTCCTGAAGAAGGCTTTGAGTCTGGACGCAGTCCTGGAGGAGTTGCTCTACCTTGTCGGACCCGCCTTGTCCGGCCTGCTCTTGGTCATCATCCAGCCAAGTACCGCCCTACTCATCCCTGCCGCACTGATCCTGGTCGGGACCGCACTGATGATGTCTTCTCCCACGATGGCCGCGACCCCGGTCGACGCGTCAAGCACGGACGCAGCCAGCGCTGCGCCCCTGCTCACGGAGCCGCGGTTCATCGCGCTACTCCTGCCCGTGCTGGCAGCCGGCCTTGTGGTCGGCACCGTCTACGTTGCGGTCCCGGCCATGATTGCCACCCTCGGCAATGCCGCAGCTGTGGGGTTTGTCCTCGCCCTGTTCGCGGCCGGCAGCGCCGTTGGAGGCCTTGCCTATGGCGCTCTACACATCACGGTGTCCTCGCAGCGCCAACTCGTGATCCTGGCGACGTTGTTCATCATGGCCTCCGCCGGTGCTGGCCTCGCGACGTCGACGATCTCCCTAGGACTGGTTATCTCGGCCGCTGGACTCTTCCTTTCCCCGGTCATGATCGTGGCGTATTTCGCAGCCAACGATTTTGGTGGGACGACCCGCCAGACCGAGTCAACAACGTGGGTGAACACCGCACACAACGTCGGTGCAGCGGTCGGGAGCGCGCTCAGCGGCTTCCTCGTCGAGAGCTGGGACGTGAGTTCAACTTTCCTCACGACAGCAGCGGCAGCAGCCGTCTTCGTCGCGCTCAGCGCCGGCATCTCCGCGAGACTCTGGCGACGACCCTCCTCCTAATTGAATGATGGCAGGAACCTTTACGGGGCGATTAGGACCGCTGGGTCAGCTCCGTGCCGCCCGATCTGTCGAGCCGATGCCGATTGCGGCAATTATGCCCGCTGGAAGCGCCAGCAGAAGCCCGACGAATGCGGTGAAGGTGCTGCTCTGCGCGAGCCCCAACGCGATGCCGACGATGGCCACTCCGACTGCTGAGCCCAAGCCGCCCGCGACTATTCTGGCCGCGCTCTCGCGGACTAATCTCCGGTCAACCAAGGCGACTGAAAGAGCCCCTCCGAGCACAGACAAGGCTGCAACCACCAGGCCAACCGCGCCGAACTGCGTGGCACCGTTCAAGACTGCGCCGGGCGTCAGATATGCCCGCCAGTCGGGGTTGCCGAAGACCGAAAATCCCAGGAAGACGATTGCACCTAAGAGGAAACCGCTCGGTAGTGCTGCGATCAGAATGACTCGGTAGCGCCGGGTGAGTTCCATGCCTGCAGTCTCCTGCATCGGAGCGACAACGTCTTCATTCGGGCTGAACCCGTCCGCGAGAGCGTCCGCCATATCAGTCCAAATGCCAACCCCGACCGGGCGGGGTCATCCCTTCGTTGCCGCTCTTCGGGGCAATGGGTACTTCGTTTCGAGGTTTGTGGAATGTGGATTAGTTGGCGAGGTTGGCGTTCATCATGTCGATGAGCTTCTGAGCGGCAGGTGCGCGAGGGCCGGCTGCACGCCAGATGAACTCGAGGCGAGAACGCGGTGCTGAACCCGTGAGCGTCACTGCATGTAGATCTTCGTATTCGGGCACCATCGACTCGGTCAGAACGGCGACACCGAGTCCGCGGACTGTGAGCCGGGCGATCGCATCCGACGTGCTGGCTGCGCAGGTGATGCGGGGAGAGATTCCTGCGCGTTGGCACCCGTCATCGAATGCTGAGCGGATGCCTGTTCCCCTCGGCATAGTGATGATCGGATACTCCTCAAGCTGGCTGAAGGCGATCTCGCTTCGGCTGAAGAGCGGATGGGCTTGGGGCACCGCAGCGACGAGCATGTCATCGACGAGCACGTGAGACGCCAGGCCGTCGGGCAATTTGCCGGCGACACCGACGAGCGCGAGATCGAGGTGGCCCTTCAGCACGTCTTCGCTGAGTGCAGTCGAGTAGTCCTCGGTGAGCGTGAGGCTAACGCCGGGATAGGTGTCATGGAATTGCGCGAGCAGGTCGAATACGACCGGGATGCTGCAGGCGGTGACCATTCCGATTCGCGCATGACCGCGAATGAGGTTGGTCACCTCATCCACTGCGAGTCGCGCGTTCACCACAGCGGCGATCGCGGCGCGGGCAAACGGCAACATCGCCGCGCCCACCTGCGTCGCCTGCACCGCACGGCCGGAGCGGTCGAGAAGTTGTTGCCCGACCTCACGTTCGAGTTGTCGAATCTGAGCGCTGATACCCGACTGGCTAACCAGCATCCGCTCTCCGGCACGGGTGAAGCTGGCCTCCTCGACCACGGCCACAAGATATTCGAGTTGACGAAGTTCCATAACCAGAGATTCTAGTTCCTAGTTTTACTAGCTGTTTTACTTCTGTTGGCGGGCGCGAGAACATGGGCTGACCGAGAACGAAAGAGAGTACTCACCATGGCCAATTCCGACCGGGCACTCGAGCCTGAAGACATCACCCGCATGTTCGTCGAGCGAGCCAACGCTCGCGATGCGGCGGGCGCTGCCGCCCTATACGCCGCGGACGCTGCCCTGGCCTTCCCCCCGGGACAGATCACCGTGGGACGTGACGCCATCCGCGAGCTCTACGAAACACTCTTTGCGGATACTCCACGCTTTGAGCAAGAGGCCCCGCTGGTTACGCTCCGCAGTGGCGATTTGGCGCTCACCTCCACCCCTCCCAAAGATGGCGGTGGTGTTCGCGTTCAGGTCGTTCAGAGGCAACCGGATGGATCATGGCTGCGGATACTCGACTACCCGGAACTCGGCCGCGTCACGGAAAAGTGACTGTGCCCCGAAACCGCCCAAGGTTGCTGACGCACCTCAACGAACTTCCAAAGGCCGAACGACGCGACACCTAGGTATCTTCGAACACGTCGGCGGCGTCGACACCCATGCCCGCCAAGGTCCTGACCCTATGTTACGGTTTTCGTACTAGATGGAGGTAGGTCATGGACGTTGTGGTATTTGGTGCCGCCGGCGCGACTGGGCTGTTGACCTGTCGGCAGGCTCTGGCGGCGGGGCATCGGGTAAGGGCGGTGAGTCGCAGGCCGGACCGGCTTCCGTTGCCGAGCAACGAGCGTCTCGTTCAGGTTCGCGCGGATGTGGTCTCGGGCTCCGGCGTCGCGGCTGCTGTCGCGGGCACTGATGCCGTGCTCTCAGTAATCGGCTCGTCGTATCAGCGACGAGAGGTCACCGTGTATTCACTCGGGGTGCGCGCGATCGTCTCGGCGATGCGTTCCGATGCGCGTGGGCGACGCCTGGTCGTAGTGAGCTCCGGGCTCACCTACCCTCCGCCCCCGATGAACTGGTTCGCCGACCACGTTCTGTTCCCGTTCCTGCGCGGCGTGCCCGGGCGCACGTTGTATGCGGACATGCGCGCGATGGAGGAGTATCTGCGTGGCTGCGAGGACATCGAATGGACCGTGATGCGTCCTGGACGGCTGTTCGATCGCAACGCGGTGTCCGACTATCGGGTCGATCTCGATCACCCGACACAGGGCTACACATCGCGCGCCGACCTTGCAGCTGCGATGGTCGCGGAACTCGGTCCCCGCGGCGACGTCCACGCTGCGGTCGCGCCCACCACCCGGCGATGAGCCTCGATATCAATCGTCTGGTCCGAAGCCTTCGCATTGAGCTGGGCATCCTCAACGACCGCATCGCGGAAGCGGCCGGACTGAACCCACGCGACCTCGACATCCTCGACGTGATCGACCGGGAGGGGCCGTGCACACCCGGATACCTCACCGCTCGCACCGGCGTGCGAGCCGCCACGCTCACGGGCGTGCTCGTGCGGTTGGAGGCAGACGGTTGGCTCAGTCGGTCGCGCAACCCGCACGACGGCCGCTCCGCCCAACTCAGCGCGACGGGAAGATTCGATGAACTTCACGACGGCTTTGCCAGCGCCGATGAACAGGCTCGACTGGTCGCAGCCTCGCTCGACCCGAGGTCACGACAATCGATTGCCACGTTCCTCGAACAGATCGTCCAGGTCGCCCGCGTGGCCAGCGACACGCTGGGAAACCAAGCGCATGAGAGTAGAACCTGACCGCCCCAGACCCGGTAAGCATCGGCGACGGCCGAGAGGCGTTTCATCGCCACGGATTTCCGCGCCGCTGTGCGTGACGAGCGTCGTGTCCTCGACTTCGAATCCGGCCGCGGAGGGATTCCAGCGCAATGCCGTTCCTCGCTCCAGAATGAGTTCGGTGAGGCCGCCCTGATGGTGGCGCCTGCATTCATCCCGGTCGACACCGCGGGCGCCGCAGCCGGTCACGCTTTGTTCCGCGGCGCAACAGCACAGCTCAAGGGCGCTTCTTGACCCTGCGTCGATAGGACACGCTCGATGCTCAGACTCAGACCCAGACCCAGACCCAGACCCAGACCCAGACCCAGACCCAGACTCAGACCCAGGCGCAGGCGACCAGCTCGCAGCACCTGAGACTCGGCCTCTCGAATTCCGGGCGCCGCATTAGCCGGACCTCCATCGGGAACAGAATGAGGGCCGCTACTCGGGGTCGATGAGTACAGACGACACGGTCTTGGTTCGCGCGGTCCAGACATCAGATTTCGCCGAGTGGGCGGGGCTGTATCGGGAATATCGAGCTTTTTACGCACTGTCCCCTGATGAAAGCATTGTTGAACGTGTCTGGACTTGGATCAACGACGGCGCGCATGAAGTCAATGCCTTCGTTGCCAGTTCCGGGGATCGCCTCGTGGGACTCGCGCACTATCGACGATTTGCCCGCCCCTCCACCGGCAGCGTGGGAATCTTCCTCGATGATCTGTTCACGTCCCCGAACACTCGCGGTTCCGGCGTCGGGCGGGCGCTACTCAGCGAACTCTCCTCATTGGCCGACGGTGAAGGCAGCTCAGTCGTCCGCTGGATCACGGCGGAGGACAACACTCGCGCCCGGCGCCTTTATGACTCGACCGCCACTTCGACGAAATGGGTCACATACGACCTGACGCCGGGATCGCTTTGAACGCCTGATAGCCGAACCACTTGCGGGCGGCATGAGGGTGGAAGGCTCGAATAGGCTTGTGGCACGATCGCGCGGGAGGGAGCGTCGGATGATCGACGGTATGCCGGGCAGACGCATTGTCGGGCTGGATCTTGCCCGCTTCGTTGCGATTGTGGGCATGTTGGCGACCCACGTGTGGCTCTACGCTGACCTCGCGACCGGCGAACAGGCCTGGTTCTCGGGGCAGTTTCGGGGTCGCGCGTCGGCCCTTTTTGCGGTGCTCGCAGGCGTTGGAATTGTTCTGTCGACCCGGACTCCGCTCCGCCAGGGTAAACGGATGTCGGCACGGTGGATGGTTGTGGGGCGGGGGGCGGCCCTCATCGTGATCGGCCTGACACTGGATCTGCTGCAACCGCCGATGCTGGTGATCCTGGTGTCCTACGGTGTGATGTTCTGGGTTTTGGCAGTGGCGCTCACCTGGCGGCGCCGGGTACTCGTGGTTGTGGGCGTCGTCAGCGTTGTCGCGGCTCCTGTGCTGGCGTATTTCGTGGCGCTGTGGAGCCGAATAGGCGACGTGACCGAGGCGGACAATCCCAGTTGGTTCAATCTCGCTGACCCCCTGCCACTACTTCGCGGTTTGCTTTTCACCGGCATCTACCCCGTCACGATCTGGCTTGTCTACGGGGTGGCGGGGATGCTCCTCGGGCGCTCCCTGCTGCGAGCTCAGAGCGTGCCTGAACTTCGTGTCGTTGCGGTTCGGCTCCTGGCAATAGGCGCAGGGGTCTGGGCCCTCGGCGTCGTCGCGGCCACTGTGGCGCACCACGCGCTGGGCGGGATCTATGCCGTCGTGATCGATCGCGGCCGCATCGGCAGGCCGCTCGGAGACACCCCGATCTACCTCCTCGGCGCAGGCCCCCACAATGGAACCACGTTCGATCTGCTGCTCACGATTGGTTTCGCCGTGACGACGATCGCACTGCTCGTGCTGCTCGGCACCGTGCTCAGCCCATTCGCGCTGCGCATGCTGAGCCCCGTGACCGGGGCAGGAAGCGCCCCGCTCACGGTGTATTCGGCGCACGTCGTTCTGGTCTCATCCGTGGTGATTCTCCTCACCGGGAAACCCTATGGGGCCCTGACCGATCGTGATTGGGCGGCGATCGGTACTCCCTGGTGGATCTCGAGCGGAGTGTTCTTCGCCGCGAACGTGGTTCTGGCCCTGGTGATAGGCGCAACCCTTGTTCTGCTCGCGAGGCGGGGCCCGCTTGAGGCGTTCGTCATCTGGGCAGGACGAAAGACTGCGCGCGTCGACGGTTCCGAAAACAGCGCCATGCTTCTTCGTTCAAATCCAGACCGCCAGACCCGATGAGTCCCTGGCCCGAAGGAATACCCACTTCGACGTCAACCAGTTTTTTTGATCGACCGCGGAGCTTCAGCTTCTGCCTACCGCTAGTGAAGAACTGCTTCGAGCTCCGATAACGTGGGCGCGTCACGACCGACAAGAAGGAGCGCAATGCCGCCCACGCTCAGCTCGAGGAATCTGCTGTGGACAGGGATAGTCCTCGCCGTCGTTGGCCTGGCCGCCCGGCTGTATCTCATGTCGCTGGTGTTCGTGCTCTGGGGGAACGACGCACTGAACAATCCGGCGCTGCACTGGACGCAGATACTTCTGGCTCAAGTTGCGTTCCAGCTCGGGCTCGCGCTCATCGCCTTCTTCTTCGTCGTCCGGGCAATCGAACTCAATCGCGTGGCCGGCAGCACGCCAGCGAACGGCTCGGTGCACGAAGGCACGGCTACGGATGCCGCGTCCGCTCACCGCGCCCTGGTGAGAATGTTCTGGACTGGTGTCGCCTTTGTCGTGCTGGGGCTGATCCTGCAGGAGTCGCTGGCGCCATGGCAGTATGACCTGTCGGGTACGGCGGATGTCGGAGGCAGTCTTGCCCGCGACATCCTTTGGCTGGTGGGGGCGCCGCTCGAAGCGGTGGCCGTGCCGTTTGGGATCCTCCTGGCCGCCGGATCGCTCGTCCCTCGCACACTCGAGCTCGCGAACGCCGAGCGCTCCCTTCGCTGACCACTGGTGGGGCGGAGGATCATGTTCACACCATGACCGAACTGGCGCCCGCCCGTCATCATGGTGCTGTCGGTGGCAAGGACTGACGGGAGCGCCGGGTACTCCACGGATGGGTTTGCCCTCTCGGCGAAGGGACGGGTGGCGATCTCCGAACGATGAATGCACCATACGGACTAGACACTTGCGAGCAGTGGTTGCTGACAATCACCGGCTCGGGAATTCCCATGGCGCAAGGCAAAGCCAGCCCAGCGTCGTGACCGAGCATGTTTACACTTAGTCGATGCTCTCCCACGACGGCGCCCTCCCTCATCGTCCACGCCGCGTACTTGTTGCGGGCGTCTCTGGCTCGGGAAAGACCACTCTAGCCACGCGGATAGCTGTCATAACGGGAGGGCCACACACTGAAATCGACTCGCTATTCCATGGCCCGAATTGGGTTCCTCGTCCGGAATTCCTTGACGATGTACGGGCCTTTATCGCTGCCGCTTCCTGGACGACAGAGTGGCAATACGGCGCCGCTCGGCCAATGCTTGCCGAGCGTGCGGATTTGCTCGTATGGCTGGATCTCCCCTTCATGCGAGTGACGCTTCCTCGAGTGATCCGCCGCACCATCCGTCGCCGGGTTCACCGTGAGAAATTGTGGAACGGCAATGTCGAGGCACCCTTCCGCACGTTGTTCACCGACCGTGAGCACATTGTGCGGTGGGCTATCTCGACCAGGCGGAAGTACGACGTGCTGGTGCCGCTGCTGGAGTTGGAGTACCCACACCTCGTCGTGGTTAGGCTGCGATCGCAGAATGACGTCGAGCGCTGGCTGGCCGGGGCGCTCAGCGCAGCGATCCGGTCGTCGCATCACCGGCACACCGGCCGGGATTGAGCCCCTTTGCGCCTTCGAATGCCGGTTTGTCTCCAACCCATCACAGGTGATCTGCCCGCGACGCCGACGCGATCCGGCTCCCCTGATGTCGGCAGCAGGACTGTCCGCGGACGAGAGATCTTCTTGAGCTGAATCCGCTGAGGCGGTGCCGGTCGTCTACGGCCGATACTCTTTCGGCGGCGGCGATGTTGGCAAGTCGCCTGGGGCAGCTCGGCCTCCGAAAGTCATGGTGGCGATCGAGGACAGCCCGGCACCGATGCCCTTGGCAAGGAAGGACAGGATTGCCCCCAGTATTTGCCATAGGCCAGTATGGCCACGTGACTTAGTCATGCGGTGCCCCGATCTCCAGGTCGTGTGCGTCTCGGCGTCGAGAGCCTGCACGATCGCGCGGCTACTTCGCGGCGCGCACTTGTCTCTCTACGAGGGTGACCAACGCGTATCCAATGGACACAAGTACAAGATCGTCTTCACGTCTTCACTGCAACCAGTTCCGACGCTGCTGAAAGGGCGTGACATTCTCCCCTCACGCGTGGGCTCATCCGCTGTCCCGCAGGACTGACCCTCACGGACGCAGATTCGGCTCCAATTCGAGACTCGGGGGAAGCAGCGCTTCATCCCTCTGTGGGATTGGGAAGAGTGCAGCGTCATGCGAAGCTTGGCGACGTGAGTGAAAAACTCGATGGCGGATTCGATGGCGGCGCGCTTCTAATAGATGGAACCGTGCGCCGCGTTCCCGGCACGTGGACCCCGGCCGTGAACGCCCTCTTGCAACATCTGGCCGATAAAGGGTTTATCGGGGCACCGCGCCCGCTCGGGAGCGATGCACAGGGTCGGACTGTCGTTAGCTTTCTCGAGGGTGCGACCGTCGGTAACGCCCGCCCGTGGCCGCAGTGGACGCACAGCGAAGAAGCGCTCCTGGACGTCGGCGACTGGCTCAGGCGCTACCACTCAGCAGTCGCCGACTTTGTCCCGCCCGCAGACTCCAAATGGCGCGCAGGCCAAGTATGGGAGCCTGGCCTGATCATCGGTCACAACGACGCGGCACCCTACAACGCAGTCTGGAATGAAGACGGACTGGTGGGTTTCGTGGACTGGGACATGGCCGGCCCAACCACGCACGCTGGGGACCTTGCCTGGGTCGCATTCTCCTGGGTCCCGCTCCACGCTCGACAGCTCGTGCTGGAAGAAGGATTTACTGCCTTCGGCGAGCGGCGGGCCCGCCTCGAGTCCTTCCTTCGGGCCTACGAGTGGGATGGTACTGCCAACGATGTTCTGGAACTCATCCGTCAACGAGTACAGAGGCAACTCGACATCATCCGGTCAGTGGCGGCTGATGGCGATGTGACCTACCAGCGGATGCTCGCCCACGGAGTCGACCGGAATCTGAAAGCCGCGTTGAGCGATCTCAGCACTGTTTGACACCTCGTCACAAATCCAGCGTCATCGCATCGCTACCGTCGGGCGGTGACGACGGTCCCCGTTGGTGATGTCCCTTCCGGTTACCGACGGAACTGATTCACTTCCGTGTAGAGCACGAACCCACTCACGGAGAAGCCGCCGTCGGGCGCGTCAGATTCTGATTGACCGTCCCCGAGATCGATTGCTTCGTCGGGCACGACGGCCTGGATGATCGAGCCCATAGGGGTAAGTCCGGCAGCCTTCTCGAGTGAGTCCCATCCGTCAGCGTGTGCCAACTCGTAGAGAGCGGCACCCAGATGGTTGACCGTGGATCGGGCATTCAACTCGGACTCGCCCGGGCGGTTCTCCAGGAACTTCAGCCGCCCGGCCTCGAGGACAGCTTCCTCATCGAGAACCCCGTAGTCCGCTCGTTGCAGCACGCTGAGGAACGAAACAGGCTGTTCGTCGTCTTCATCGTCCTCTTCGTAGTCCTCGACGTCGTCCCATTCTTGGAGTTCTCCAAAGGGACCGGAGTTTCCGGTGACTTCGAATTGGGCAGTGGCGTAAGCGACCGCCGCCCGTTCGACGGCAGCGTTCTGGTCGCTCATCTTGGACCAGGGTGTCCCTAGTTCCGCATTCGAGAAGAACTCGATGTGCGCGGAGATCGCCGCGAGCAGTTCACTCCCGGCGGACGCCAATCTCGTTCTCGCTGCAGCTGTCCATTGAGTGTCTTCGTCGCTGTCGTCGTCGCTCATTATTTGAGGCTAGCGGTTGGATTGGCCCACGAGCACTCGCGGGAGTCCTTCTCGCTGATTAACCCTCTGCGGGAACCGATGTTCACCCTGCGGACATTTCTCCATACCTGAGATCGTCCCGTGGAGGGTCGGCGGGCACCGAGCGTAAGGCTAGGCTCATGTCATGACTTTCAACCGTTCCTCGTGGTGGTGGCTGCGCTAGCAGCCGGTTGAAGCATGTTCACGGGCTGTACGCAGCTCGTGGACCTCGGGTCCGGACTTCGTACAGCCCTCCTATTTCAAGGAGTGCAAAGTGGAATCCCTTACTGCCATGGCCGAGCGTTCGGCTGTCGTCGCCCGAGATGTTGACGCCCATCCGGAGCGTTTTCGCGTGCTTACTGGTGAGCGACCGACCGGCCTGCTTCACCTCGGCCACTATTTCGGCACCATCATTGAACGTGTCAGGCTTCAAGAGGCTGGGGTCGAGACGGTTCTGGTCTTGGCTGACTATCAGGTCATCACCGACCGGGACACGATGGCGAACGTCCGACAGAACGTCTACAGCGCCGTGCTCGACTACCTCGCGGCGGGCCTGGATCCGGAAGCAACGACGATTTTTACGCACTCGTCAGTGCCGGCCCTGAACCAGTTGATAATTCCGTTTCTGAGTCTGGTGACGGAGGCCGAGTTACGTCGGAATCCGACCGTGAAGTCGGAGCTCGCGTCCTCGAATCGAGCCCTGAGTGGTCTTCTTCTCACCTACCCCGTGCACCAGGCCGCTGACATCCTTTTCTGCAAGGGGAACCTCGTCCCTGTCGGAAAAGATAACCTGCCCCATGTGGAGATGACACGTGTGATCGCGCGCAGATTTAACGAACGATATGGAGATGTTTTCCCCGTGCCCGACGCATTGATCACAGCGTCGCCGGAGATCCCCGGGCTGGACGGTCGCAAGATGTCAAAAAGCTACGGAAACGCGATCGCCCTGTCGATGACCGAGGATGAAACCGCGGCAGCCATCCGGAGAACTATCACCGACATTGACCGTCTGATCTCCTTTGATCCGCAGAGTCGACCAGGCGTCTCGGCACTCCTCTCGACGGCTGCGCTCTGCCTCGGCAAACGACCGGAGGAAATCGCGGCGCAGATCGGGGAAAAAGGCAGCAGCGAACTGAAGCGTCTAACGACCGATGCGGTCAACAGCTTTCTTGCTCCCCTCCGAGCACGACGTGCCGAACTGGCGCAGGATTCAGGGCTAGCTTCCGAGGTGCTTCGACGTGGCAATGATCGCGCGAACTCCATTGCTGCCACGACGCTGGACGAAGTGAGAACCGCTATGGGCACCCTCTACTGATTTCACCATGCCTACCTCAGTTCGGCTTGAGGACGAGAGCCAACGCGAGGCCCGCAAGCGGAACCCTGTATCGGACTCGTGGGAATTGAGAGGTCACACGGATATATCGACACCATGACTGGCGGACGGATGATTTCGTGGGTTGGCAGGCACCAGGTCGGGCTCAGCCTCGCAATGGTCCTGCTCTGGCTGGCAAACGCAGCGATCCAGGCAATTGCGATCGCGAACGGAGACACGGGAGCCAACGGAGGGCATGTTTTTAGTCTGGTTCTCGCTCTCCTGCTAGCCGTCCTCTCAGCTGCCAGCGCGGTCGTCGCCTTGACTGCCAAGAAGAAGAAGACCGCGAAGGAGCAGCCGCATCGAGCTGCCCCGTAAGCCGGACCTCCAACGGGAACGGTCCCGCGGAGACTAGACCAGCATCACCTACCCATGCAGAATAGTCGCGTTTGACCTGTCCGGAGAGAAGTCGCGCTCAGGTGCGTCAACTGCGACAGGCTGAGGCCCGCATTCATGTTACGGCCGCGCAAGACAGTGGCATGGCTCTCAACGGGCTTGGCGGCCGGTTTGTCCGAACTAGGTGGCAAAAGTCCGATCTGGACTGTCACGCGACAAGATGTGCCCCCAGGCAGATTCGAACTGCCGCCCCTGCCTCCGGAGGGCAGTGCTCTATCCCCTGAGCTATGGGGGCCAGGGAAAATACTAGGTTATCAGCTTCCTGACCCCCAGCGGTTCGCTTCGGCCCCGATCGGGCGCTCGGCGTGGCCGCGGACGGTGGTTGCGGTGACCGATCGACTACTGGAGGTGCGAAAGTGCCGCCGACATGAGCTGCTCGGCGTCGCCCGGCTCTCCGAAGACCGGAGAGCTGAGGGTGACCCAGTACTTGTCGGTGAAGACCTGCGCTTCACCGTTGCCGCCCTTGGTCGTGAAGAAACCGGAGACCGGCGCGGAACCGTAGCTGGGAACTGGATTGCTGGCGGCGATGGCCTTGTCCGTGAGCGAGGTCATCAGCGTGGGGTTCGGCAGGGCCACAGAAAGCTCGATGATCTCACCACTGGTCTGGTTGAGCAGGCCACACGCGATGCCCTGGTAGGACAAAGCCGTCTTGGCGGTCCCTGACTTTGCCGTGAAGCCTGGCGCGGTGCTGTAGTTCGGGTTGAACGCATAGACGTCGTCGGGGGTGAGCAGCTGGGCACAGGTCAGCCCGACCGCGGCGCCGGCAGGCGTCGGTGTGGGCGTCGGGGTCGCGGTCGGGATGGGGGTCGCGCTCGGCGAGGCGCTCGGCGTGCTGCTGCCCGAGGCCGAGGGCGTTGCCGCGGGGGAGCATCCGGTCAGCGCCCCGAGGGCGAGACTGCCGGTCGCGAGGACAAGGCCGGCGCGCAGGCGCCGGCTGCGGAGGAGAGAGGGCGAGAAGGAGTCAGTCACGCGTTGACCTTACCAAGCAGGGGGCAGATAACCGGGCCGGTAAGCTTGATTTCCGTGACCCCCGCCGAGCTTTCCGAATCCCTGTTCGCCCTGATCCAGCAGTTGGGCGAGCGCCGACGCCAGTCGGGAAGCGAAACCATCCTCGATCTGGCCCCCACCGACGTCACACTCGAGCGCCCGCGCAACCGCGACCACGGTGACTGGTCGTCCAGCATCGCGATGAAGATCGCCAAGCCGCTCGGATTCTCGCCCCGGGAGATCGCCGCGCAACTCGCCGAAGGCCTCGAGGCCCTCCCCGACGTCGCCTCCGTCGAAATCGCCGGCCCCGGCTTCATCAACATCCGCCTCGAGGCCGCCGCCGCCGGCGCGCTCGCGAAAACCATCGTCGAAGCCGGGCCGGTCTACGGCACCGGCCACCTCTACGACGGCATCAAGATCAACCTCGAGTTCGTCTCGGCCAACCCCACCGGCCCCATCCACATGGGCGGGGTGCGCTGGGCGGCTGTCGGCGACAGCCTGGCCCGGGTGCTCAAGGCCGAGGGCGCGGATGTCACGCGCGAGTATTACTTCAACGACCACGGATCTCAGATCGACCGTTTCGCCCGCAGCGTGCTGGCCGCCCACCTCGGTGAGCCCACCCCGGAAGACGGTTACGGTGGCGCCTACATCGGAGACATCGCCGACCAGGTCGTCGCGAAATTCGCCGGCAACCTCGCGGCGCTGCCCAGGGATGAACAGCAAGAGGTTTTCCGGCAGATCGGCGTGGACCTCATGTTCACCGAGATCAAGGAGAAGCTGCACGGCTTCGGCGTCGACTTCGACGTGTACTTCCATGAGGACTCCCTGCACGAGTCCGGCGCCGTCAACCGCGCCATCGCGCGCCTCCGCGAGCAGGGCCACATCTTCGAATCGGATGGGGCCATCTGGCTGCGCACGACCACGTTCGGCGACGACCGCGACCGCGTCATCATCCGCTCCAACGGCGAACCGGCCTACATCTCCGGCGACCTCGGCTACTACCTCGACAAGCGTGAACGCGGCTTCGACCAGAACCTGATCATGCTCGGCGCCGACCACCACGGCTACGTCGGCCGGATGATGGCCATGGTCGAGGCGTTCGGCGATGTGCCCGGCGTCAACCTGCAGATCCTGATCGGGCAGATGGTCAACCTGCTCAAGGGCGGCGAACCGGTGCGGATGAGCAAGCGCGCCGGCACCATCGTGACCCTCGACGACCTCGTCGACGCCGTCGGCGTGGACGCCGGCCGGTACTCGCTCGTGCGCTCCAGCAGCGATTCGCAGCTGGACATCGACCTGGACCTGCTCGGCAAGCGCACCAACGAGAACCCCGTCTTCTATGTGCAGTACGCCCACGCCCGCACCCAGTCGGTTGCCCGCAACGCGGTCGCCGCCGGTGTGGACCGTTCGGTATTCGCCCCTGAGCTACTGACACACGACAGCGAATCGGCGCTGCTCGGGGTGCTCCAGGAGTACCCGCGTGTCGTCGCCCAGGCGGCCGAGCTGCGCGAACCGCACCGGATTGCCCGTTACCTCGAAGAGGTCGCCGGGTACTACCACCGCTGGTACGACGGCTGCCGGGTCATTCCGCTCGGCGACGAACCGGTGACCGAGCTGCACCGTACCCGGCTGTGGCTGAACGACGCCACCGGCCAGGTTCTTCGCAACGGCCTCGGCCTGCTCGGTGTCTCCGCTCCGGAGCGCATGTAATGGCGGACCGGGCGGCACGAACCCGTCGTCGCCGCGGGATGAGCGCGATCGTCATCGCCAGCCTCACGGTGCTCGGGCTCATAGCCGCGTTCTTCATCGTCGACGCGGGAGCCCGCAGCTACGCCGAAGGGCGCGTCAAGCAGGAAATCGCCGACAACCTCCCCGACACCGTCACCGGTGACGTGAGCGTCTCCATCGGCGGCATCTCCGTGATCGCCCAATACCTGTCCGGCAGCTTCGAGCGGGTCGCGCTGACCGCGCCGGCCCTCTCCGTCGACGGCGTGGCGGCCTCCGTGCGGGTCGTGGCCACACAGGTCCCGATCGACAAGGGCAAGCCCGTTGGCGACGTTCGCGGCGTCGTCGACCTCGACCAGTCCGCACTGAACACCCTGCTGCGCAGCTCGCTGGCCGCGGATGCCCCCGACGCCAAACTTGCGCTGGGCAGCGGTGAGGTGCACTACGCCGGCAGCCTCTCCGTGCTCGGTTTCCCCATCGGCTACGAGGCCATCGCCACCCCCACCGCCGTCGGCGACTCGCTGTTGTTCGCGCCGAAAAGCGCGAAGGTCACGACCGGCTCCGGAAGCATCGATGCGGTGGAGATCCTTCCTCTGATCGTCGGTCAAAAGCCGGTCCGGGTCTGCGTTGCGAAGTACCTGCCGGAGGGCGTCAGCCTGGCCGGAGTGAACGTCACGCCGGAGCGGGCGCGGATCACGCTTGAGTCCAGCAGCCTGCTGCTCACCCGCAAGTCACTCACCACGCTCGGCAACTGCACCGCCGGCTGAACCTGAACCGTCGGCTGAACCCGACGGCCGGACCAGACGCCGGGCCAGACGTCGGGCAGGCGGCTCGCGGCTCCCCATCGCGGCGTCACACCGATTCGGCGCATCGCTCAACCGGTCGCTAGAATTGACGCAGGTCCCCGCTCTTCCCGCGGCGGCATCTTCACTGGCTTCAGGGACCAACCCGGGTTCGCTCGCCACTCAGTGAGACACCCACTCGACTTTCCCGTGAGGTTTTCACCCGTGGCCACCAACCCGCTCGCCCCCGACTGGCTCGGTCGGCCCGACGACGCCAACGCGCTCGCCGCCGGCCTGTGGCCATCCTCAGCGACCCGCGCCGACAACGGCGAACTCGTCATCGGCGGCTGCAGCGCCGGCTCACTGGCCGCACGGTTCGGCACTCCGCTCTACGTCGTCGACGAAACGGATGCCCGCACCCGCGCGGCCGAGCTCCGCACCGCCTTCGAGGCCGAGTTCGCGCGCATCGGCACAAGCGTTCGCATCTACTACGCGGGCAAGGCCTTCCTCACCACGGAGTTCGCCCGCTGGATGGTCAGCGAGGGGCTGAATATCGACATCTGCAGCGGCGGCGAACTCGCCGTGGCGCTCGCGGCCGGAACCCCGCCGCACCGGCTCGGCTTCCACGGCAACAACAAGTCCCTCGCCGAGATCGACGACGCCTGCCGGCTCGGCGTCGGCGCGATCGTGATCGACTCGCCGCAGGAGATCGGGCGGGTCGCCGAGGCCGCCGCCCGGCACGGAATCGTGCAGGCCGTGCGCCTCCGGGTCAACAGCGGCGTGCACGCACACACCCACGAGTTCCTCGCCACCTCCCACGAGGACCAGAAATTCGGTGTCGTACTCGAGCACGCCCCGGCGCTGGTCGCCCGCATCCGTGCGGAGGCGAGCCTGCGCTTTGTCGGTCTGCACTGCCACATCGGCTCGCAGATATTCGGCGCGGACGGATTCGCCGAGTCAGCGTCCCGCCTGCTGGCCGTGCACGCCGCACTGCTCGTCGGCGGCCCGGTGCCCGAACTCAACCTCGGCGGCGGCTTCGGAATCGCCTACACCTCCGCCGACCGGCCCACCCCTGTGGCCGAGCTCGCTGCCCGCCTGGCCGACATCGTGGCCTCGGAGTGCGCCGAGCGCGGCATCCCCGTTCCGGTGGTCGCGTTCGAGCCCGGCCGCTACATCGCCGGGCCCGCCGGGATCACCCTGTACGAAGTGGGCACCACCAAGGCGGTCGACGTATCGGGCAACCCCCGCCTCTACGTGAGCGTGGACGGCGGGATGAGTGACAACGCCCGATTCGCCCTCTACGGCGCCGACTACTCGGTGCGGCTGGCCGGACGGGTCTCCGCCGCCGAACCCGTGCTCGTGCGCATCGCCGGCAAACACTGCGAGAGCGGCGACATCGTCGTCGACGCCGACTATCTCCCCGGCGATGTCGCACCGGGCGACCTCGTCGCCGTGGCCGCGACCGGCGCCTACTGTTGGTCGCTGGCCAGCAACTACAACTTCGTTGGCCGCCCGGCGGTCGTCGCCGTGCGTGACGGTGAGGCGCGGCTGCTCGTGCGCGGTGAGACCATCGCCGACCTCCTGGCTCGCGACGTGGGGGTCTCGACAGGCTCGACCACCGGGGGCTTGACTACCGGGGGCTCGACCACCGATCAACCGAAGGAGTCCATCCGATGATCGAATACCGCAATCTGCGCGTCGCCCTGCTGGGCGGCGGCTCCGTCGGCGCCCAGGTGGCCCGCCTCCTGCTCGAACAGAAGGAGGAACTCGCCAACCGGGTTGGCGCGAGCCTCGAGCTGGTCGGCATCCTCGTGCGCGACCTTGACGCCGAGCGCACCGTCGACCTGCCGCGCGAACTGTTCACCACCGACGCCGATTCGCTGATCCTCGGTGCCGACGTCGTGATCGAGCTGATGGGCGGCCTCGAGCCGGCGCGCAGCTACATCCTGATGGCGATCAACTCCGGCGCGGATGTCGTCACCGCCAATAAGGCGCTGTTGGCCACACACGGCCCCGAACTGTTCGCGGCCGCCGACCAGGTCGGTGCCCAGTTGAACTACGAGGCCGCCGTCGCCGGCGCCATCCCGATCGTGCGCCCGCTGCGGGACAGCCTCGGCGGCGACCAGGTCAAGCGCATCCTGGGCATCGTGAATGGCACCACCAACTTCATCCTCGACCGGATGGACACCGATGGGGATACCCTGGCGGAAGCCCTCCGGCTCGCCACCGACCTCGGCTACGCCGAGGCCGACCCGACCGCCGACATCGGCGGCTACGACGCCGCGCAGAAGGCCGCTATCCTGGCCAGCCTCGCGTTCCACACCAACGTTCCGCTGGAAGCCGTGTACCGCGAGGGAATCACCTCCGTGACCCCGGCGCAGATCGAATCCGCCAGGAAGGCCGGCTACGTCGTGAAACTGCTTGCGATCTGCGAGCGGCTCGTCGACGCCGGGACCGGCAGGGAAGGTGTCTCCGCCCGGGTCTACCCGGCCATGGTGCATCGCAGCCACCCGCTCGCGTCGGTGCACGGCGCCAACAATGCGGTCTTCGTCGAGGCGGAGGCGGCCGGCAGCCTGATGTTCTATGGGGCGGGCGCCGGGGGAGTGGAGACGGCCTCCGCAGTGCTCGGCGACCTCGTTTCCCTGGCCAGGCGCCACATCGCCGGCGGCCCAGGGGTCGCCGCGTCCAGCCACGCCGACCTGCCCGTGTTCTCGATCGACAGCATCACCACCCGGTATGCTGTCACGCTCGAGGTCACCGACGAGCCGGGCGTGCTCGCCACGCTCGCCGGTGTGTTCAGCGACCACGGGGTCTCGCTCGCCCTGGTCGAGCAGTCGATGACGCCCGCCCAACCGGGCACGGCCAGTCATGCGGCCGTGTCGTCCACGGCTACCCTTGTCATCGGAACGCACGAGGCAACGGAAGAGGCACTCGCCGCCACCGTGAAAGACCTCGCCGAGAACAAATTCGTCACCAATGTCGCATCCGTTTTGAGAGTTGAAGGAGTCTGATGTCCAGCGAACGAGAGTCCTTGGCGCAGTCGGCCGTGAAGACGCAGTCCCGGCAGTGGCGGGGAGTGCTGCGTGAATACGCGGACCGCCTGAACATCACGGATGCCACACCCATCATCACCCTCGGCGAGGGTGGCACCCCGCTCATCCCCGCCCCCGCACTGTCTGCCCGCACGGGCGCGCAGGTCTGGGTCAAGTACGAGGGCATGAACCCGACCGGATCCTTCAAGGACCGCGGCATGACCATGGCCATTTCGAAGGCCATGGAGGACGGCGCCAAGGCCGTCATCTGCGCGTCCACCGGAAACACCTCCGCCTCCGCCGCCGCCTACGCGACCCACGCCGGGATTCAGGCCGTCGTGCTCGTGCCGGAGGGCAAGATCGCCATGGGCAAGCTCAGCCAGGCCATCGCGCACAACGCGCAGTTGCTGCAGGTTCAGGGCAACTTCGACGACTGCCTCGACATCGCCAGGGAGCTGGCCGCGAATTATCCGGTGCACCTGGTGAACTCGGTCAACCCCGACCGCATCGAGGGCCAGAAGACGGCGGCGTTCGAGGTCGTCGAGGTTCTTGGCGACGCCCCCGACATCCACATCGTCCCGGTCGGAAACGCCGGCAACTACACCGCCTACACCCGCGGCTACACGGAAGAGCTCGAGCGCGGCGCCACCACGAAGCTGCCCCGGATGTTCGGCTTCCAAGCCGCCGGCAGCGCCCCGATCGTGCTCGGCCACCGCGTCGACCACCCTGAAACCATGGCAAGCGCGATCCGGATCGGCAACCCGGCCTCGTGGGACCTCGCGCTCACGGCGCAGAAAGTCACGAACGGCTACTTCGGAGCCATCACCGACGAGAAGATCCTCCAGGCCTACCGCATCCTCTCCGCTGAGGTCGGCATCTTCGTCGAGCCGGCCTCCGCGATCAGCGTCGCCGGTCTGCTCGAGCGAGCCGAAGCCGGGCTCATCCCCGCCGGCGCCACCGTCGTTCTCACGGTGACCGGCCACGGCCTGAAGGACCCGCAGTGGGCACTCCGCACCGCGGACGGCTCCGACGTCAAGCCGACCATCGTGCCGGTCGACACGGCCGAGATCGCCAGCGTCCTCGGACTGGTCCACAAGTGACCATCGCCGAGGCCGTCTCCGGCCGTTCAGTGCTCTCCGGGCGTTCGGTCACCGTTCAGGTGCCCGCGACGACGGCCAACCTCGGCCCCGGCTTCGACACCCTCGGTCTCGCCCTCGCCCACTACGACCACCTCGAGGTGGCCGTTCGCGACGAACCGGGGGTCACGGTCGAGGTACACGGCGTTGGCAAAGGGGAGGTGCCGACCGACGAGTCCAACCTCGTCGTGCGCGCCATCATCCACACCTTCGCCGCCTACGGCCAGCCGCTCCCCGGCCTCACGCTCGTGGCGCACAACGTCATCCCGCACGGCCGCGGCATGGGCTCCTCCGGTGCCGCCATCGTCTCCGGCATCATGGCCGCAAAGGGCCTGCTCGAAGGCATCGTCGACATCGACGCGGAGGCGCTCCTCTCCCTGGCCACCGAGATGGAAGGGCACCCGGACAACGTGGCGCCCGCCCTGTTCGGCGGCCTGACGATCGCGTGGATGACGCCGGAAGGTCCCCGGCACAAGAAGCTGATGGTGCACCGCGGCGTGAAGCCGCTCGTCTTCGTGCCGGAGCACGCCATGTCCACGGCGCTCGCCCGCAGCCTGCAGCCCGAGTCCGTGCCGCACGAGGACGCCGTCTTCAACGTGTCCCGCTCCGCCCTGCTCATCGCCGCGCTGATCCAAAGCCCCGAACTCCTGCTGGCCGCCACCGAAGACAAGCTGCACCAGAGCTACCGCGCCGCCGCCATGCCGGAGACCAACCGGCTGATCACCCTGCTCAGGGAACACGGTTTCGCGGCCGTTGTCTCCGGAGCAGGCCCGTCGATCCTCGTGCTCGCCAGCGACCCCGGCCAGCGGCTCGTCGCCGCCGACCTCGTTGCCGCGGAGTCGGAGACTCCCTGGCAGGCGCTCATGCTCGCCGTCGACTTCATGGGAGCCACGGTCACCCGCACTGACGTCTGACCCGGCAGGACGGGCCGCCGCCCGAGCGACGGCTGGTCTGCCGTGCTCGTCCTTCGTGCCAGCCCGCCCTGAGTGGGACGTACCCCGGGTGGGGGCGTCCTCAGCGCCTGAACGTTCTGCTAGGATTGTCCCGTACCAAATGGAACCGTCTAACGAACGGAACCCTTCTCCGGTGCATTCCCTGTAACTCACTGCTATCGCCTCATCTGTGCGTAGCTGTGTGTGTTCACTCCAATCCACATCAATTTCGGATTGGACCACCCGCAGCGCGTGAGACGCTGCACACAGCTTCCCTGGCCAACCTTTTTCACGCCGGGGGAAAGGATAATTCTTCGTGACTGACGTCAACCTCCGCACTATTGCTGCGGATTCATCGCACCTGGCCACCCTCCGTGTCGCCGAGCTCCAGGCTCTGGCACTCGAGTTGGGCATCCCGGGCGCATCCAAACTACGCAAGGGGGAACTCGTGGAGGCCATCACCGCGGAACAGGCCAGGACCAACCCCACGGGTGACACCGCGGACAATGCTCCCGCTGTCGCGGAGACCCTCGAGGCTCCGGCCGCCCAGGCTCCCGATACCGATGCCGCTCCGGCCACGGCGCCCCGCAAGCGCGTCCCGCGCCGTGCCACCACCGCGACCGCGGCTCCCGCGCTCGCCCACGTCAACGCTGACGGCGACCTCGGACTGGGCATCATCCTTCCGGATGCAGCCCCGACCACCCGCAGGACCACCGCCCCGGCTACCTATGCCGGCGCATCCGCAGACGGTTCGACCACCGAAACCGTCGCACCGGTCGAGAAGCCGGTTCGCCAGGCCCGCAAGCGCGCCACCTCGGTCACCGTGAAGGCGGCGGCAGCCCTCGAGGCCGCCGCAGTCGAGACGACAGCCGGGCTGCCTGCCGCAAATGCTCCCGCCGCCGAGGTCGCCCCGGTCGCCGCCTCGACCGCCATCCCGGACACCGAGGCTGACGCGATCGCCCCGCCCACCACCGAACGCTCCCGCCGGGGCAGTGCCCGCGGCAACGCCCGTAACGGCACCGCTCGCAACAGCATCGACGCTCGCAGCAGCATCGACGCGCGTAACAACGCCGACGCCGACGCCGACGCGGACGCCGGGACCATCTCGGCACCGGATTCCGAAAACCCGGTCGCCGAGGCCGAGATCACGGTCGAGCCCGCCGAGCAGGACGACGCCGAGCAGACCGAGCAGACAGAGCAGCCGCGGCAGGGCCGCAACCGCAACCGCAGCCGCGGCGGCGACCGCAACCAGGCCGGAGACCGCAACCAGCCCGGAGACGACACCTCACGCCAGCAGAACCAGCGCCAAGCCGGTCGCAACCAGAACCAGAACCAGAACCAGAACCAGAACCAGGACGCCCAGGGTGACCGCGGCCAGGACCGTCAGGCCCAGGACCGTAACCAGGGCCAGGATCGCCAGAACCAGGACCGCCAGAACCAGGACCGCCAGAACCAGGACCGCCAGAACCAGGACCGCCAGAACCAGGACCGCAACCTCGGCCAGGACCGCAACGGGCCGGACGACGACCTCGGCAACCGCAGCAACCGAAACCGGTTCCGTGACCGCAAGCGTCGCGGCGTCACCGCCGGCGACGACTTCGAGCCGGAGCTGAGCGACGACGACGTGCTGATCCCGGTCGCCGGCATCCTCGACGTTCTCGATAACTACGCCTTCGTGCGCACCTCCGGCTATCTGCCGGGCCCGAGTGACGTGTACGTCTCGCTCGGCCAGGTCAAGAAGTACAACCTGCGTAAGGGTGACGCCGTCGTCGGCTCGATCCGCCAGCCGCACGAGGGCGACCAGAACGGCCGCCAGAAGTACAACGCCATCGTCAAGGTCGACTCCATCAACGGCCTTTCTGTTGAAGAAGCCGCCACCCGGGTCGAATTCCAGAAGCTCACCCCGCTCTACCCGCAGGAACGACTCCGCCTCGAGACCGAGCCCGGCAAGCTGACCCAGCGCATCATCGATCTCGTCGCCCCGATCGGCAAGGGCCAGCGCGGCCTGATCGTCGCACCGCCGAAGGCCGGCAAGACCATCGTCATGCAGCAGATCGCGAACGCCATCGCCACGAACAACCCCGAGGTCCACCTCATGGTCGTGCTGGTCGACGAGCGTCCGGAGGAGGTCACCGACATGCAGCGCACCGTGAAGGGCGAGGTCATCGCCTCCACTTTCGACCGTCCGGCCGAAGACCACACCACGGTCGCCGAACTGGCCATCGAGCGGGCAAAGCGCCTCGTCGAGCTCGGCCATGACGTCGTCGTGCTGCTCGACTCGATCACCCGCCTCGGCCGCGCTTACAACCTGACCGCGCCGCCGTCCGGGCGCATCCTCTCGGGTGGTGTCGACGCCTCGGCGCTCTACCCGCCCAAGCGCTTCTTCGGTGCCGCACGCAACATCGAGAACGGTGGCTCGCTCACCATCCTCGCTTCTGCGCTCGTCGAGACCGGATCCAAGATGGACGAGGTCATCTTCGAGGAGTTCAAGGGTACCGGCAACATGGAACTGCGCCTGTCACGCCAGCTGGCCGACAAGCGTATCTTCCCCGCGGTCGACGTGAACGCATCCGGCACCCGCCGTGAAGAAATGCTGATGAGCGCGGACGAGGTCAAGATCACCTGGAAGCTGCGCCGCGCCCTCGCCGGGCTCGAGCAGCAGCAGGCGCTCGAAGTCATCCTCGGCCGTCTCAAGGAGACGTCCTCCAACGTCGAATTCCTGATGCAGGTCCAGAAGTCGATGCCGACCCTGAACGGGTCAGACAAGGACAAGTAATGTTCGAGTCCGTTCTGACTCTGCTGGCTGAGCACGACGAATTGCAGTCTCAGCTGGCGGACCCGGAACTCCACGCGAATCCGGCCCGCTCGAAGAAAGTGAACCGGCGTTACGCCGAGCTCAGCCGTATCATCGCGGCCTGGAACGAGTGGAAAGAGATTGGCGACAATCTCGAGGCCGCTCGTGAACTCGCCGACGAAGACGCAGACTTCGCCGCGGAGATCCCCGGGTTGACGGAGCAGCGCGAAGCCGCGGCCGAGAAGCTGCGGCGCCTGTTGATCCCGCGCGACCCGCTCGACGCGCGCGACGTGATCATGGAGATCAAGATGGGGGAGGGCGGTGCGGAGTCCGCTCTGTTCGCTGCCGACCTGCTCCGGATGTACCTGCACTATGCCGAGTCGAAGCGCTGGAAAACCGAGATCATCGAGCAGACCACGAGCGACCTCGGCGGGATCAAGGACATCCAGCTCGCCATCAAGGGGTCGTCGAGCGACCCCGCTGAGGGAGTCTGGGCGCATCTGAAATACGAGGGTGGCGTGCACCGCGTTCAACGTGTGCCCGCCACCGAGTCCCAGGGCCGCATCCACACCTCAGCGGCCGGCGTGCTGGTTTTCCCCGAGGTGGACGAGCCCGAAGAGGTCGAGATCAACGCCAACGACCTCAAGATCGACGTGTACCGGTCCAGTGGGCCCGGCGGGCAGTCGGTCAACACGACCGACTCGGCCGTGCGGATCACCCACCTCCCGACCGGCATCGTCGTGGCCATGCAGAACGAGAAGAGCCAGCTCCAGAACAAGGAAGCGGGCATGCGAGTGCTGCGCGCACGAGTGCTCGCCCGCCAGCAGGAAGAGATCGACGCGGCGGCGTCGCTCGTGCGCAAGGGCCAGATCCGCACCATGGACCGGTCTGAGCGCATTCGCACGTACAACTTCCCGGAGAACCGGATCGCCGACCACCGCACCGGCTACAAGGCGTACAACCTCGACACCGTCATGAACGGCGCTCTCGACGCCGTGATCGACTCCTGCATCACCGCCGATGAGGCTACCCGCCTGGCCGAGATCGGCGACCACGACTAGCATCCCCTCGAGCTGGAGCTGGAGCTGGAGCTGGAGCTGGAGCTGGAGCTGGAGCTGGAGCTGGAGCTGGAGCTGGAGCTGGAGCTGGAGCTGGAGCTGGAGATCGACCTCTCCGGTCGAGGTCGCCCGGTAGGCGGGTCGACCTCGACCGGGAAGCTCCCTCTCGGCGACGGATGTCGCGGGGAGAGCCTTGGATCAGCCGAGCAGGTCCGCGTGGTGGATCGCCGCGACATCCGGATGCGCTCGCAGGCGGCTCTTCAACGCATTCTCCCCGTAGGTCGTGAAGATCGGGTTCTCCGGGTCGACGGTGATGCCCGGCGCCTGGAGTGACTCTGGCAGCGCCAGGAGGGGAATCGTCGTGTCGAGGGCCGGCCCGAAGAAGAACGGGATCGAGATGCGGTCATCCCCGATCAGCGGCGAGATCACCCGGTGCACGGTGGCCTTGAGGTAACCGTCGGTGGCCACCTCGAGCAGCTCGCCGATGTTCACCACGAACGCGCCGTCGAGCGGGGGAGCGTCGATCCAGCCGGAGTCCTTCTCGACCTGCAGGCCGCCCTTGCCCGGCTCGACGTAAAGCAGCGTGAGCACGCCCGAATCCTTGTGCGCTCCCACACCCTGCCGCGGGGTCGGGTCTGACTTGCCCGGGTAGCGCACAATCTTGATCAGCGTGAACGGCTTCTCGGCGAACGCCGCGTCGAAGACGTGCTCGTCGGCCCCGAGCGAGAGCGCCCACGCCCGCATCAGCCGCAGCGCGACGGCGTTGAGCTCTTCGCGCCACAGGGTCATCACCGCACGCAGCTCCGGCAGGGTCGCCGGCCATTGGTTGGGTCCTTCCAGGCGGAGGTAGTCGGCCCCGCCGGCGACCTGGGGGCGTTCAGGGCCGATGTCGATCTGTTCCCGCCAGTCGACGTTTCCCTGGGTGAGCTCGCCGCCCACCCGGGTGTAGCCGCGGAACTGCGGGCTCCGCAGGTTCTCGATCGCCATCTTGTCACCCTCGGGGAGGTCGAAGAACGCGCGCGCAGTGCGCATGACCCGGTCGACGAGGTCTGCCGGGACACCGTGGCCGGTGAGGTAGAAGAAGCCGTACTCGTGCGTTGCCTCGCGCAGCTCGATTCGGAACCGCTCGGCCTCGGCCTCGCCCCGGTCGAGGCGGGAGAGGTCGAGCACAGGCAGCCCGGGGGTAACTGGAGTGGTGGTCGAATCTGAAGTCATGGTGTCAGCGTCCTTCATGTGGAGCGGTGGAGACCTGGAGCGGTGGAGAGGTGGAGACGTGGAGACGTGGAGAGGTGGAGCAGTGGAGAGGCAGGTCGTCGGTCGGGCCAGTCGGTCGGGTCAATGGGCCGGGTCAATCGGCAGGGTCAATCGTCAGGGTCAATCGTCAGTGAGGGGGAGCCCGCGGGCGGCCTCGATGGTTTCCGTTTTGACCGGCTGGATCACCGCGGGGATGCCGAGGAGTAGCGACTTGGCCGGGGCGTCCTTCGTGACGACGGCGTTGGCGCCGATCGTGCTCCAGGCCCCGATCGTGACCGGCCCGAGGATCTTCGCACCGGCGCCGACGGTCACGCCGTCCCGCAGGGTCGGGTGGCGCTTCTCGCCGCGCACCACTCCGTGGCGGGTCTTCCCGCCGAGGGTGACGCCGTGGTAGAGCATGACATCGTCGCCGATTTCCGCCGTTTCGCCGATCACGACGCCCATGCCGTGGTCGATGAACAGTCGGCGGCCGATCCTGGCGCCCGGGTGGATCTCGATCCCCGTCAGGAACCGGGTGAATTGGGAAACCAGCCGGGCAGGCAGCCGGAGGCCCGCCGTCCAGAGGTGGTGCGCGAGGCGGTACGACCAGACCGCGTGCAGGCCGCTGTAGGCGAGGAAGACCTCAGTGTTGCTGCGCGCGGCCGGATCGTGGGCGCGCGCCATCGCAATGTCCTCGCGGATGGTGGAAAAGACGCCCATTGTCGGCTTCGGCCCGCCCCTGGTCCCGGCCTAGTCCAGCAGGTCTTCGTAGAGCACGGTGGAGAGGTACCGTTCGCCGAAGCTCGGCATGATCGCCACGATGACCTTGCCGGCGTTCTCGGTCCGCTTCGCCTGTTCGATCGCGGCCCAGACGGCCGAGCCGCCCGAGATGCCCGAAAGGATGCCCTCCTCGGTGGCGAGGCTGCGTGCCGTGGCGAGGGAGTCGGCGAGGGTCACATCCGTCACCTCGTCGTAGACGTGGGTGTCGAGGATCGCGGGCACGAAGTTGGGGCCGATGCCCTGGAGCTTGTGCGGGCCCGGCTTGCCGCCGTTGAGGATGGGGGACTCGATCGGTTCGACGGCGATCACCCGCACGGAGCTCTTACGGTCCTTGAGCAGCTGCCCGGCGCCCGTGATGGTGCCGCCGGTGCCGATGCCCGCGACGAGGATGTCGACGGTGCCATCGGTGTCGTCCCAGATCTCCACGCCGGTGGTCGCACGGTGGATGGCGGGATTGGCGGGGTTGTCGAACTGACGGGCGAGGAGCGCGCCGGGCGTGTTCGCGGCGATCTCCTCCGCCTTCGTGACCGCGCCGCGCATGCCCTCGGCGCCCGGGGTCAGCACGATCTCGGCGCCATAAGCGCGGAGCAGGAGACGGCGTTCCTTGCTCATGGTGTCCGGCATGGCCAGGATGACCTTGTAGCCGCGGGCCGCGCCGACCATCGCGAGGGCGATGCCGGTGTTGCCGCTGGTGCCTTCGACGATGGTGCCGCCCGGGGCGAGCTCTCCCGAGGCCTCCGCCGCGTCGACGATCGCAATGCCGATCCGGTCCTTCACACTGCCCGAGGGGTTATAGAACTCCAGCTTCACCAGCACGGTCGCATCGAGGCCCGCGGTGAGGCGGTTCAGCTTGACCAGCGGAGTCCCGCCAACAGCAGCGGTGATGTCGGAGTAGATTCGTGCGGGCATCGGGGAGCCTTTCAATCGGGGTCTGGGACCTCGCCCAGCCTACGGCCACGGCATTGGGCTTGCGAGTGCATTACATTCCAAAGAGTGACAACTCCGCCGAGCGACCATTTCATTCCCACCACTGTCGACGAAATCCGAGATTGGGCGATCGACACGCTCGGCCGGGCCGCCATCGGCGACCCCGACGTCGACGCCGACCTACTGATCGGCCACGTGCTCGGCCACAGCCGAGGGCAGGTGCAGGCCGCCGGCATCCTGCGCGCAGCACTGGCCGAGACGGATGCCTCCGCCATCCGCGAACTCGTGCGGCGCCGTGCGCTACGCGAGCCGCTCCAGCACATCACCGGCCGGGCGCCGTTCCGCGGGATCGAGCTGCTGGTCGGACCCGGAGTATTCGTGCCACGGCCGGAGACCGAACAGGTGGCCCAGTTCGCGATCGACGCGCTGCGGGCGATGCCCGACCCGGAGCCGATCGCGGTGGACCTCGGCACCGGCAGTGGCGCCATCGCGTTGGCCATGGCCGTCGAGGTGCCGCACGCTCGGGTCTTCGCGGTGGAGAACTCGCCGGAGGCGTTCCCGTGGACCACCCGCAACTTCGCCCAGGTCGGCAACGGAAACGCCACGCTCGTCTTCGGTGACCTGGCCGACGCCTTCGCCGAGCTCGACGGCACGGTCGCCGTGGTCATCTCCAACCCGCCGTACATCCCGGCCGACGCGATCCCGCGCGACCCGGAGGTGCGCCTCTTCGACCCCGCCCGCGCCCTGTTCGGCGGAATGGACGGCCTCGACGTGGTGCGGCACGTCTCTCGCACAGCGCTGCGCCTGCTCCGCCCCGGCGGGGTACTGGTGATCGAGCACGGCGAGCTCCAGGGGGCGGAGATCCGGGCACTCCTCAGCGCCGACGGCTGGCGTTCACCGGCCACCCACCGCGACTACACCACGCGGGACCGAGCGACCACCGCCCTTGCCCCCGCCCCCGCCGGGGCGTAGGGCGGCCGGTCGGGAGGTCTCGGGACTGCGTCCCAGCCTCCCGCATGGCGCCTGCACTAGAATCGGACCCCAATGACACGCATCTACGACTGCTCGGTCGACACTGAATACGCGGCCGGCATGAGACTCGCCCGCTCGGCCATCGGTCGCGGCGCGCTCGTCGTCATCCCCACCGACACGGTTTACGGCGTCGCGGCGGACGCTTTCAGTCCCGAGGCGGTGCAACGCCTGCTGGACGCCAAGGGCCGCGACCGCACGTCGCCGCCGCCCGTGCTCATCCCCGGCATCCCCACGCTCGACGCGCTCGCCCAGGACGTGCCCCCGCCGGTGCGGGACCTCGTGGCAGCGTTCTGGCCGGGCGGCCTCACCGTCGTGCTCAACGCCCAGCCTTCGCTGGTCTGGGACCTCGGCGACACCAGGGGCACGGTCGCACTGCGGATGCCGCGCAACAAGATCGCGCTCGACCTGCTGGCCGAGACCGGGCCGCTGGCCGTGTCCTCCGCCAACTCCAGCGGCCTCCCCTCGGCGATCGACGCGATCGGCGCGGAGGACATGCTCGGCTCCAGCGTCGCCGTCTACCTCGACGGGGGAGTGGCCGGTGGCGACTACGAGCCGATCGGCGACCGCCCCGGCGACACGTCCTCGACGATCGTGGATGCGACCAGGTTCGCCCAGAACGGCGGCAAGCTCGTCATCGTGCGCAATGGCGTCATCTCCCGCGACGCCATCGCCGCCGTGATCGGCGATGCCCTCGCACCGGTCGGGTTCGTCGCCGAGGAGCCGGAGCCCGAGCCGGACCCGGAGCCCGAGCCCGAGCCCGAAGCGCCCGGGCCGATCGATACCGCGACGGATGCCGGCCGACCATGACCATATTCGTCATCCTGGCGTTCGTCTCCGCCATCGTCACGTTTGGCTGCTCGTTCGTCGTGCTCAGGCTCAGCCACCGCTACCGGCTCTACCCGAAGATCCGGGAACGTGATGTGCACACCCGGCCGACGCCCAGGCTGGGCGGGATCGCCATCTTCTTCGGCGTGTTCGCGGCCTTCGGCGTCTCCTACCTGATCGCCGGGCAGTTCGCACCGCTCCGGCTGATCTTCTCCGACCCGGAGCAGATCCTCGCCATCCTCGGTGCGGCCCTCCTGATCGTGCTACTCGGCGTGGCCGACGACATCTGGGACTTGGACTGGATGACCAAGCTGGCCGGTCAGTTCATCGCCGCGGGCCTGGTGGCCTGGCAGGGCGTGCAGGTTCTGTCGCTGCCGATCGGCGGGCTCACCGTCGGGTCGTCCTGGATGTCGATCCTGATCACGGTGATCGCGATCGTGATCGTGATGAACATGATCAACTTCATCGACGGTCTCGACGGCCTGGTCGCGGGGGTGGCCCTCATCGCCAACGGCGTCTTCTTCCTCTACAGCTACCTCCTCGTGCGGGACACCTCCCCGAGCAACTACTTCAACCTGGCCTCGCTGATCGCGGCCATCCTCGTCGGCGCCTGTGTCGGCTTCCTGCCGCTGAACTGGCGCCCGGCCAAACTCTTCATGGGCGATGCCGGGGCGCTCCTGGTCGGGCTGCTGATGGCGACCTCCGCGATCGCCATCACCGGCCAGGTCGACCCGACCGCCGTGAACCGGTCCCAGCTGTTTCCCGCGTTCATCCCGATCATCCTGCCGGTCGCGATCCTGATCATCCCGCTGCTCGACTTCGGGCTGGCCGTGTTCCGCCGGGTGCGGGCAGGCAAGTCGCCGTTCAGCGCCGACCGCAAGCACCTGCACCACCGTCTTCTGGACATGGGCCACTCGCATCTGCACGCCGTACTGATCTTCTACGGCTGGACCGCCGCAGCCTCCATCGGCTGCCTGCTCTACTACGTGCTGCCGGTCTTTTTCGGACTGCCGACCTGGTACGCGACAATTTTCCTGATAGCCGCGCTGATAGTGTGCGCGCTGGTGACTCTCGCGCCGCTGAGCCGCCGCAAGGCCGTCGAGGCCGCCAGCCAGCTCACCCTTCCGATCGACCAACCCGAAATCGCCAGGCTGGACCCTCTCGACGAGGCGTCGGTCACGGCCGAGGAGAACGCATGAGCATCACGCCGCCCCGATCCACCCAGCCGAGCTCGGTCCCCGTGTTCCGGCGCATCCTCGTGCTCGGCGGCTTCCTCGCCGGTGGCATCGGTGTGGTCGGGGCCGTGGTGGGCGGTCTGGTCGCGGGCGGCACCGGCGTCGTGAGCGCGCTCATCGGCACCGCGATGGCCGTGGTCTTCATGGGCATCACGGCCGGAAGCATCCTGCTCGCCAACCGCTTCGCCGGCAGCCAGGCGGCCGTCGGCGCGTTCTTCGCGATCGTCCTGGGCGGCTGGCTGGTGAAGTTCGTGGTCTTCCTCGTGCTCGTCGTGCTGCTCAAGGACCAAGCGTGGATCCAGCCCGTTGTGCTGTTCCTCAGCATCATCGCCGGGGTGATCGGTTCCCTCGCCGTCGACGCGATCGTGGTGCTGAAGAGCCGGATGGGCTACGTCAGCGACGTGAGCCTGCCCGGCGCGTCCGCGGAGGACTGACATGTCCCGCCACGATTCGTCCGCCGGGCCCATTCCTTGGTAGGGTAATGACCGGTTCGCCCCGCGTTGCTCGTGCCTTCGTGCCGGGCAGCCCAGCCCACCATTCGTCTTCGCGAGAGCAGAGCTCCCCGCCCCGAAACAGGAGAAAGCGCTGCTAGAAACCGCCGTAAGCCTGATGCTCCCGTCTGCCACCGGTGACGGTGAGTTCCACGGTCCGTCGATCAACGAATTCTTCCCTGAAGCTGTTCTGTTCGCGGGTTCCCCCTTCGAAATCAACCGCATCATGCTCATCCGCTTCCTCGCGGTGGGCGTACTCCTCCTCGTCTTCTGGCTCGGCACCCGTCGGATGAAGGTCATCCCGACCCGATTCCAGAGCATCGTCGAACTGGGCCTCAACTTCGCGAGGGTCAACATCGCTGAAGACATCCTCGGGAAGAAAGACGGCAAGCGTTTCCTGCCGCTGATCACGACGATCTTCTTCATGGTGCTGTTCATGAACATCACCGGCCCGCTGCCGTTCCTCAACATCGCCGGAACCAGTGTGATCGGCGTGCCGCTCGTGCTGGCCGTCATCGCCTACGTCGCGTTCATCTACGCCGGAGTAAAGAAGAGCCCGGGCAACTTCTTCCGCAACGCCCTGTTCCCCCCGGGCGTGCCCCCGTTCCTGTACATCATCGTGACCCCGATCGAGTTCATCTCGACCTTCCTAGTCCGCCCGGTCACGCTGACGCTGCGACTGCTGATGAACATGATCGTCGGCCACCTCCTGCTCGTGCTCTTCTTCAGCGCCACTCAGTTCTTCTTCTTCACCGCAGACGGCGGCTTCAAGCTCTTCGGAGCCGGCACCCTTGTCTTCGGGTTCGCGTTCACACTCTTCGAAGTGCTGATCGCTCTTCTCCAGGCCTACATTTTCGCCCTACTCACCGCTGTCTACATCCAGCTCGCGCTGGCTGAGGAACACTAAACCCGAATTCGGCACTCGCTGTTTTTGGCACTACGGAAGGAAACATACGTGGACGCAACATCCGTTCTCGCGGCAATCAACGGAAACATCGCGACCGTCGGTTATGGCCTCGCGGCCATCGGCCCGGCAATCGGCGTCGGCATCGTCGTCGGCAAGACCATCGAGGGTGTTGCACGTCAGCCCGAACTGGCCGGCCAGCTCCAGGTCCTGATGTACATCGGTATCGCGTTCACCGAGGCACTCGCCTTCATCGGTATCGCAACCTACTTCATCTTCGTTTAGTCCTCTTTTCTCTCTAGTCAGGAGGCACGATGTTTAACGCAGTGATTGCAGCTGCAGCGGGGACCGAGACGCGTAACCCGCTTCTCCCGGAGCTCTACGACATAATCTGGTCCGGTCTGATCTTCGTCGTGATTCTGTTCTTCTTCTGGAAGCTCGTGCTTCCGAGGATGCAGAAACTCCTCGACGAGCGTGCCGAAGCCATCGAAGGCAACATTGCCAAGGCCGACGACGCCCAGCGCAAGGCGGAAGCCGCTCTCGAGCAGTACACCGCCCAGCTTGCTGATGCTCGCGCTGAGGCAGGTAAGATCCGTGAGGTTGCCCGCGTCGACGGCCAGAAGATCGTCGCCGAGCACCGCGAACAGGCCGTTGCCGAAGCCGCCCGCGTCACCGCGAGCGCCAAGGTCCAGATCGAAGCAGAGCGTCAGGCGGCCGTCGTGTCCCTGCGTTCCGAAGTCGGCACCCTGGCCATCGACCTTGCATCGGGTGTCATCGGCGAGAGCCTGACCGACGACGCCAAGGCCGCACGGCTTGTCGACCGTTTCCTGGCCGACCTCGAGGCCTCGGAGAAAGCAGTTAAGTAATGGGAAGCGCCACCAGAGAAGCTTCGGCCTCGTCGCGAGCGGCACTGGCCGCCCACGGCGGCACGGCCGATCTGGCGACCGGGGAAGGCCTGCTGAACGCGGGCCGCGTTATCGGAGAGTCCTCGCAGCTCCTGTCGGCCCTCGTGGACCCGGCGGCGGTTGCCGCAGCCAAGGCGGCCCTCGTCGCCAAGGTGTTCGGCCCCGCGGTCACACCCTTCGCCCTCGACCTGCTCCAGGCCGTGACCTCGGTGCGCTGGTCGAGCCACACCGACCTGCTCGCGGGCATCGAAGACCTGGGTTTGCGGTGCGCCGCATCCTCGGCCGCCGTTGCCGGAGTGATTGAAGCCGAACTCTTCGCGTTCGGGGCGACCGTCGCCGGGAACGCGGAACTCGAGCTGGCTCTCGCGAGCAAGCTCGGCGCGCCCCGCGCCAAGGTCGGACTCATCGACTCAATCCTCACCGGCAAGGTGACCGAGCAGACACTCGTGATCGTTCGGCACCTCGTGCAGCAGCCGCGTGGGCGACGGATCGGTGAATTGCTGCGGTACGCAGCATCCATAGTGGCCGACCAGTCGGGCACCAGGGTCGCGACCGTCACGTCTGCGTCGCCGCTGGCGCCGGCCCAGCTTGATCGGCTCCACACCAACCTGTCGGCGCGATACGGGCGCAAGCTCACGATCAACCTGGTCGTGGACCAGTCGCTCGTCGGCGGAGTACGCGTGCAGATCGGCGACGATGTCATCGATGGCAGCATCGCCACCCGCCTCAAGGATTTGAGACTCCAACTTGCCGGCTGACCTACGGTCAGCCGGAACGACAACCTCGAAGCGGCAACGTTTCGTTTCAGACAGAACCTGTACACCCCGTACGGGAAAGGGAAGATGATGGCAGAACTAACGATCAGCCCCGATGAGATCCGCGACGCTCTCCAGGACTTCGTCAAGTCCTACGAGCCGAGCAAGACCGCAACCACCGAGGTCGGCTACGTCACCACGGCAGGCGACGGTATCGCCCACGTCGAGGGTCTTCCCAGCGTGATGGCGAACGAGCTCATCAAATTCGCCGATGGCACTCTGGGTCTGGCCCAGAATCTCGACGAGGACGAGATCGGCGTCGTCGTGCTCGGCGAGTTCGCCGGCATCGTGGAGGGCATGGAGGTGCACCGCACCGGCGAGGTGTTGTCCGTGCCCGTCGGCGACGGCTACCTTGGCCGTGTCGTCGACCCGCTCGGCGCCCCGATCGACGGTCTCGGCCCGATCGAGACCGAGGGCCGCCGCGCCCTCGAGTTGCAGGCCCCCGGCGTCATGCACCGCAAGAGCGTGCACGAGCCGATGCAGACCGGCATCAAGGCGATCGACGCCATGATCCCGATCGGCCGCGGCCAGCGACAGCTGATCATCGGTGACCGCCAGACCGGCAAGACCGCCATTGCGATCGACACCATCATCAACCAGAAGGCCAACTGGGCCTCAGGCGACGTGAACAAGCAGGTTCGCTGCATCTACGTTGCCATCGGCCAGAAGGGCTCCACGATCGCCGCCGTCAAGGGCGCGCTCGAGGATGCCGGAGTCATGGAGTACACGACCATCGTCGCGTCCCCGGCCTCCGACCCGGCCGGTTTCAAGTACCTCGCCCCGTACACCGGTTCGGCCATCGGCCAGCACTGGATGTACGCCGGCAAGCACGTCCTCATCATCTTCGACGACCTGTCCAAGCAGGCCGAGGCCTACCGTGCCGTGTCGCTGCTGCTGCGCCGCCCGCCGGGACGAGAGGCATACCCCGGCGACGTGTTCTACCTGCACTCTCGCCTGCTCGAGCGTTGTGCCAAGCTCTCCGACGAACTCGGCGCCGGATCGATGACCGGTCTGCCGATCATCGAGACCAAGGCCAACGACGTCTCCGCGTACATCCCGACCAACGTGATCTCGATCACCGACGGCCAGATCTTCCTGCAGTCCGACCTCTTCAACTCCAACCAGCGCCCCGCGGTCGACGTGGGTATCTCGGTTTCGCGAGTCGGCGGCGACGCCCAGGTGAAGTCGATCAAGAAGGTCTCCGGAACCCTGAAGCTCGAGCTGGCACAGTACCGGTCGCTCGAGGCCTTTGCGATGTTCGCCTCCGACCTGGACGCGACCAGCCGCCGCCAGCTTGCCCGTGGCGCCCGGCTGACCGAGCTGCTCAAGCAGCCGCAGTATTCGCCGTACCCGGTCGAAGACCAGGTCGTCTCGATCTGGGCCGGCACCAACGGCAAGTTCGACGAGGTCCCGGTGGAAGACGTGCTCCGATTCGAGCGCGGTCTGCTCGACCACCTCGGCCGCGGCACCGATGTGCTCAAGACGCTGCGCGAGACCAATGTGCTCGATGATGCCACCATTGCGACCCTCGAGCTCGAGGTCGACAAGTTCAAGCGTGAATTCCAGACCGGCGAGGGCAAGCCGCTCGCCTCGGTCGGTAAGGAAGAGTTCGAGGCGATCGCCGCCGAAGACGTCAACCAGGAAAAGATCGTGAAGCACCGGCGCTGAGACCCGGACCACGGGGTCTCGACACGCTCGATTTCCCGGTCTCGACAGGCTTGACCACCGACAACACTGACAAGGAAGCACAGGAGACACATGGGAGCGCAACTTCGGGTCTACCGGCAGAAGATCAAGGCTGCCCAGACGACCAAGAAGATCACTCGGGCCATGGAGTTGATCTCCGCCTCGCGCATCCAGAAGGCCAAGGCGCGCGTGGCGGCGTCGACCCCGTTCGCCCGGTCGATCACCCAGGCGGTGTCGGCCGTCGCGACGTATTCGAACGTCGCGCACGTGCTGACCACGGAGCCGGAGAAGATCGAGCGCGCCGCGGTCGTCATCTTCGCCTCCGACCGCGGCCTCGCGGGAGCGTTCAGTTCACAGGCACTGCGTGAAGCCGAGTCCCTGACCCAGCTCCTGCGGGCCCAGGGTAAGGATGTCGTCTATTTCCTGGTCGGACGCAAAGCCGCGGCGTACTTCAACTTCCGTCGGCGCCCGTCAGAACGGGTCTGGACCGGTTCCACCGACCAGCCGCAGTTTGAGACGGCTCGCGAGATCAGCGACGCCCTGCTGGAGGCGTTCCTCCGGGACGCCGACGACGGCGGCGTCGATGAGATCCATGTGGTCTTCAACCGATTCGTGAGCATGGTCACCCAGATCCCCCAGGTCGTGCGCCTGCTGCCGCTTGAGGTGGTCGAAGGCATCGAAGAACCAGGTGAAAGCCAGGTTCTGCCGTTGTACGAGTTCGAACCGGACGTGGAAACTGTGCTCGACGCGCTGCTGCCCGTCTACATCGAGAGCCGAATCTTCAACTCCATGCTGCAGTCGGCCGCCGCAGAGCACGCCGCTCGTCAGAAGGCCATGCAGTCGGCCTCCGACAACGCGGACAAGCTCATCAAGGACTTCACCAGGTTGTCGAACAACGCCAGGCAGGCCGAGATCACCTCGCAGATTTCCGAGATCGTGGGTGGAGCCGACGCGCTCTCATCCGCCAAGAACTAAACCAGAGAAGAGAGAGCAATGACTGACACCGCAACCGCGCCAGTCCACGCACCGGTTGAAACCGTCGCCGTCGGCCGGATCGCCCGCGTCACGGGCCCGGTCGTCGACATCGAGTTCCCGCACGACTCGATCCCGGGCATGTACAACGCGCTGAAGACGACGATCGTCATCGGGGAGGTGTCGACCGTGATCACCCTCGAGGTCGCCCAGCACCTCGGCGACGACCTGATCCGCGCCATCGCGCTGAACCCCACCGACGGTCTTGTCCGCGGTCAGGAGGTTCGGGACACCGGATCTCCCATCACGGTCCCGGTCGGCGACGTCACCAAGGGTCGCGTCTTCAATGCCATCGGCGAGGTGCTCAACGCTGAGCCGGGCGAGAAGATCGAGATCACGGAGCGCTGGCCCATCCACCGCAAGCCGCCGCCCTTCGACCAGCTCGAGTCCAAGACCCAGCTGTTCGAGACCGGCATCAAGGTCATCGACCTTCTCACGCCGTATGTCCTCGGCGGAAAGATCGGACTCTTCGGGGGAGCCGGCGTCGGCAAGACCGTGTTGATCCAGGAAATGATCCAGCGCGTCGCGCAGGACCATGGTGGAGTATCGGTGTTCGCCGGCGTCGGCGAGCGCACCCGTGAGGGCAACGACCTCATCCACGAGATGGAGGAGGCGGGCGTCTTCGACAAGACCGCCCTTGTCTTCGGCCAGATGGACGAGCCGCCGGGAACGCGTCTTCGCGTCGCGCTGTCCGCGCTGACGATGGCGGAGTACTTCCGTGACGTCGCCAAGCAGGACGTGTTGCTCTTCATCGACAACATCTTCCGCTTCACCCAGGCCGGCTCCGAGGTCTCGACGCTTCTCGGTCGCATGCCGAGCGCCGTGGGCTACCAGCCGACACTGGCCGACGAGATGGGCATCCTCCAGGAGCGCATCACGTCCACCCGTGGCCACTCGATCACCTCCCTCCAGGCCATCTACGTGCCTGCCGATGACTACACCGACCCGGCCCCGGCGACCACGTTCGCCCACCTCGACGCGACGACCGAGCTGTCCCGCGAGATCGCGTCGAAGGGCCTCTACCCGGCCGTCGACCCGCTCACCTCGACCAGCCGTATCCTCGACCCCCGCTACCTGGGTGCCGACCACTACACCACGGCCGTCCGGGTCAAGGCGATTCTGCAGAAGAACAAGGAACTCCAGGAGATCATTGCGATCCTCGGTGTTGACGAGCTCTCCGAAGAGGACAAGGTCACGGTTTCCCGTGCTCGCCGGATCCAGCAGTTCCTGTCGCAGAACACCTACATGGCGAAGAAGTTCACCGGCGTCGAGGGTTCGACGGTTCCGCTCAAGGACACCATCGAATCCTTCACCGCGATCGCCAACGGTGACTTCGACCACGTGGCAGAGCAGGCCTTCTTCAACGTCGGCGGCATCACCGACGTCGAAGAGAAGTGGGCCAAGATCCAGAAGGAGAACGACTAACCATGGCTGCGGCCCTCAACGTCAGCGTCGTCTCGGCGGACCAGGAAGTCTGGTCCGGCGAGGCAACCATGGTCGTTGCCCGCACCGTGGAAGGCGAGATCGGCATCCTCGCCGGCCACGAGCCGATGCTCGCCATCCTGGCCAGCGGTGAGGTTCGCCTCACCCTGCCCGACGGCAAGAAGATCGTCGCCGAAGCGGCGGACGGATTCCTCTCGGTGGCCAACAATCTGGTCACCATCGTCGCCCGCAAGGCGGGGCTCGTCTAACCGATTGATAGTCCTGCTGCCGCCGTCCGAGACCAAGCGTCCAGGCGGTACCGGCGCACCGCTTGACCTGCGCACTCTCACGTACCCGTCGCTGCACTCCAGCCGGCGGGTACTGGTGCGTTCGCTGGTCGGTCTGGCGAAGCATCCGGACGCCATGATGTCCGCCCTCAAGCTCGGCCGCACCCAGGCGGCGGAGGTCGGTCGGAACCTTGCCCTCGCGTCATCGGCGACGATGCCGGCGCTCGACCGCTACACCGGCGTGCTCTACGACGCCCTCGACGCCGAGACTCTGACCTCGGCCGCGCGGGCCTGGTCCGGCGAGCACGTCCGGGTGCACTCCGCGCTCTTCGGCCCGATCGGCGCCCTCGACCTGATCCCGGCCTACCGGCTATCCCACGATTCCCGGCTGCCGGAGATCACCCTGAAAAAACACTGGAGCGGCCCCGTGAGCACTGCCCTCAGCGCCGCCGACGGGCTCCTGCTCGACCTCCGCTCGGCCGGCTACGCGGCCCTCGGACCCGCGCCGGTGCGGCCGGACTCGCTCTACCTGCGGGTCGTCACCCGGGCATCCGACGGCCACACCCGGGCGCTCAACCATTTCAACAAGACCGCCAAGGGTGCCTTCAGCCGCGCACTGATCGAGCACGCAGAGTCGTTCGAGAACGTGACCACCCTGCTCGACTGGGCTGAGTCGGCGGGCTTCACGCTGCGCCCCGGAGCGGCCGGGCAACTCGACCTGGTCGTCGACCAGCTGGTCGGCGCGGCCAAGGCCTGACGAAGACGCCCGCCGGCCATAAGCTGGCTTCGTGCCCATACCAGCCATGAATGTCACCGTCACCGGCGCAGCCGGCCAGATCGGCTATGCCCTGCTGTTCCGCATCGCGTCCGGCCAGCTGCTCGGGCCCACAACGCCGGTCAACCTGACCATGCTGGAGATCCCGGAGGGGCTCGCCGCGGCGGAGGGCACCGCCCTGGAGCTTCAGGACTGCGCCTTCCCGCTGCTGCGCACCGTCACCGTCACCGCGGACCCCGTGCGGGCGTTCGACGGGGTCAACATCGCCCTGCTGGTCGGCTCCCGGCCGCGGGCGGTCGGGATGGAACGGGTCGGCCTGCTCGAGAGCAACGGGCGCATCTTCGGTCCACAGGGAACCGCCCTGAACGCCGGCGCGGCCCCGGACGTGCGGGTGCTGGTCGTCGGCAACCCCGCCAACACGAACGCGCTCGTCGCGAGCGCGTTCGCCCCCGACATCCCGGCCGAGCGGTTCACCGCGATGACCCGTCTCGACCACAACCGCGGCATCGCGCAGCTCGCGGCGAAACTGGGCGTGCACGTCGACCAGGTGCGCGGGCTCAGCGTCTGGGGCAACCATTCGGCGCTGCAGTACCCGGACGTCAACCACGCCACCGTGGGCGGACGACCTGTCACCGACCTCGTCGATGAGGCCTGGCTGGTGGACGAGTTCATCCCGCGGGTGGCGGGGCGTGGCTACGAGATCATCAAGGCCCGCGGGGCATCGTCGGCGGCCAGCGCGGCCAGTGCCGCCATCGACCACGTCTACGACTGGGTGAACGGCACCGGAGACCAGTGGACCTCGGCTGCCATCGTCTCCGACGGCTCCTACGGCGTACCGGAGGGTCTCTTCTCCTCATTCCCCGTGCGGGCGATCGACGGCCGTTGGGAGATCGTGCAGGGTCTGTCGATCAACGCATTCGCGCGGGCCCGGATCGATTCCTCCGTCGCCGAACTGATCGAGGAACGCGAACACGTGCGGGCGCTCGGCCTGCTGCCGTGACCCATCGCGGCGATGTGCGCCGCTGACCGCGCCTATTCCGCCGCTTTGCCGCTGGCGTGCCAGGAGCGAAGTGGCGGAATTGGCGCGCTCGCGAATCACCCTTCGGCGGCGCGATGGCAGCCGAGGACGTGGTCGTCGACCAGTCCGGCCGACTGCATCAGGGCATAGACGGTGGTCGGCCCGACGAAGCGGAAGCCTCGGGCGCGCAGTTCCCGGCTGAGCGCCGTGGATTCGGGCGTGACCGCGGGGATATCGCCGAGCCCCGACAGTCGTGACGCCCGCGGTTCTGACGCGAAACTCCAGATCAGGGTCGCGAGGCTTTCGCCGAGGTCACGGGTGACCCTGGCGTTTCCGATGGTCGCCTCGATCTTGCCTCGGTGGCGGATGATGCTCGAGTCGGTGACGAGCCGGGTGACATCCGTTTCGTCCATGGCGGCCACCCGATCGACGTCGAAGTCGAAGAATGCGGTGCGAAAGGCCGCGCGCCGCCGCAGGATGGTGAGCCAGGACAGGCCGGCCTGGAAACCCTCCAGGCACAGCTTCTCGAACAGGAGCCGGTCGTCCCGGAGCGGGCGGCCCCACTCCTCGTCGTGGTACCGGCGGTATTCCGGGTCAGAGCCCGCCCAACCGCACCGGGCGAGCCCGTCCTCGGCCAGGGTCGCGGTGGTCACGCGTCGAGCCCGGTTTCGTCTGGCCCGGTTCCCACCTGCCGGGTTCCCACGTGCCCGATGCCCTCGTGGTCGAGCAGCCAGGCCTTGGTCGGGATGCCGTTGCCGCCGCTGTAACCGGTGATCCGCCCGTTGGCGGCGAGCACCCGGTGGCAGCCGATCAGGATCGGCACCGGATTGGCGCCGACCGCGCCGCCGGTGGCCCGGCCCGAGCCAGGCCGCCCGATCGAGGCGCCCAGGTCACCGTAGGAGATGACCTCGCCGAACCCCAGGCCGGCGAGTCCCTGCCACACGCTCCGCTGGAAGGCGGTGCCACCGGTGAAGCGAATCGGAAGGTCGAAGCCGGTGCGAGTACCGGCGAAATATTCCGCGAGCTCGGCGGCCGCGCGCTCGAGCAGCGAAGACGGCGACTCCGGCGACTGCTCGAGCGGGAGGTGGCCGGCGCGTTCGATCGACAGCGAGAGGAGGCTCTCGGAATCGGCGGTGAGTTCGAGCCGGCCGATCGGGCTGGGGAGACGAATCAACGAGGGTGCGATGCTGGTCATGTTTCGACTGTAGTCGGCGCCGCGGCACGACACTAGCGGGTTTCGGACACGGCGTGAACGCCTTCCGGCCGAGCCTGTGGAAGGAGGCTCAGCGCCTGTGCGTCAGGCGAGATGCGGATGCGGGTAGGCACCGGAACGCTGCTGGAAGGCCAGGATGTCGGGGTTCTGGATGACGCCCCCGCGGATCTCGATCGCCCGCCGCAGCGTCTCGTTCGCGTCCCAGGCTGCGGCCCCGCCGAGGAGCTCCGGCAGGTAGGGGAGCAGCGCCTCGCTGATCTCCCAGGTGGCGGACTTCCAGAGGTAGGAGGGACTGTGGTCGACGGCGTAGTAGGTCACGTTGTCACCGACCGGGAAGGTCGGGTGGTCAAACGACGTGGGCCTGGCCCAGGTGAACCCCATGCCGGCGTCGCAGGAGACGTCGATGATCAGGGAGCCGGGGATGAGCAGACGCAGGTCGTCGTCGGTCAGGAAGATGAGCGGGGCGTTCGGGTCCTGAAGCACACAGTTGACGATGATGTCATAGCCGGCCAGGTACTCCGGCAGGGGTATCCGCCCACCGTCGGGGAGCGCAAAATTCTGGTGCGGGCCCGACCCGTGTTCGAGCCGCACGATCTGGGCGGAGTGGATCGGGGAACTGACCGCGGTGACGTCGCGACTGGTCAGCACGGTCACGGCGTAGACGCCGAGGGCGTTCAGCGCCGTCACCGCGCCCCTGGCCGTCGCGCCGAAGCCGATCACCGCGGCCCGGAGTCTGCGACCGTAATCGCCGGTCGACCCGGTCAAGGCCAGGGTGTGCAGCACGGAGGAGTAGCCGGCCAGCTCGTTGTTCTTGTGGAGTACGTGCAGGTGGAAGTCGCCGCCGCCGGTCCAGTGGTTCATCGCCTCGAACGCGATCAGGGTCAGTCGCTTGTCGATGGCCAGCTGGGTGAGCGCGTCATCCTGCACGCAGTGCGGCCAGCCCCAGAGGACCTGTCCGTCGCGCAGCTCGGCGACGTCGCGCAGTAGCGGCTTGGCCAGAAGGATGACGTCGCAGTCCCGGATGAGCTCATCCCGGGTGCGCAGCCCGCCCACCAGCGGCGCGAGTTGGGCATCGGACACGCCGAACTGCTCGCCGTACCCGGCTTCGAGGAAGATCTGCTTCCGCACGGCGGGTTCGATTCGGTTGAGGTGGTGCGGGTGAATGGGCAGGCGGCGTTCGTTCGGCTTGCCGGAACGAGACATTACTCCGAGCGTGAGTCCGCTCACTGGCACCCCTTTGATTGTGTCCTGTCTAGCACAGGCGTGCGGCCCTAGTCTGGGGTGATGGCAGAGATCGAATACCGTGCACTCGGCAAGTCCGGACTCATGGTGTCCACGATCGGACTCGGCTGCAACAACTTCGGCCGGGCCGGAACGGCAACGGCCGGGCAGGCGGGCACGACGGCGGTGATCGACGCGGCCATCGCGGCGGGCGTCACCCTGTTCGACACGGCCGACATCTACGGCGCCGAGCGGGGCCTCAGCGAGACCCTGATGGGCCACGCGTTGCGCGGAAACCGGGACAAGATCGTGCTCGCCACCAAGTTCGGCATGGACATGAACGGCACGAACGGGCCGGACTGGAACGCCAGGGGCTCGCGCCGCTATATCCGCCGTGCCGTCGAGGGGTCGCTCCGGCGCCTGCAGACCGACTGGATCGACCTGTACCAGCTGCACCAGCCCGACCCGAACACGCCGATCGAGGAGACCCTCGACACCCTCGACGACCTCATCGGCGAGGGCAAGATCCGTTACATCGGCCACTCCAACCTGGCCGGCTGGCAGATCGCCGAGGCCGAATTCACGGCCAGGCTCGGGTCGCATCCGCGGTTCATCTCGGCGCAGAACGAATACAGCCTGCTCGTGCGCGACGCGGAAGACGAGGTTCTGCCCGCGGTCAACGCCTACGGCCTGGGCTTCCTGCCGTTTTTCCCGCTCTACAATGGCCTGTTCACCGGCAAGTTCTCCCGTGACGGCGGGCCAGCCGACAGCCGGATCATGATGATCAGGCGCCACCTGGTCGACGACGCCCCGTGGGACCTGCTCGAGGCCTACCAGGACTGGTGCGACGAGCGGGAGGTGACCATGCTCGCGGCCACGCTGGCCTGGCTGCTCGCCCAGCCCGGGCTGACCAGCGTGATCGCCGGTGCGACCAGGCCGGAGCAGATCCGCCAGAACGCGGATGCTGCGACGGCCTGGCAGCCGAACGCGGCCGAGGTCGCCTGGATCTCCGACCTTTTCGCCTGACCTCGTCCCGTCGAATTCGACGGACATTTTGGCGATATCGCGTCCGGCAGGCAGGTTCTTGGACTCTGCGGGCAAAATCACCGTCGAATTCGACAGGAAATGGTGATGGGTGCTTGTGAGTGAGTGCTCACTCATTTAGAGTGAGTGGATGGCCGTCAAACCCGCACGAGCGAAATCGCTGTCCGTCGAGGATCGCCAGTCGATGCTGATCGACGCGGTCACCCCGCTGCTGCTCGAGCACGGTCAGGCCGTCACCACCCGGCAGATCGCGGACTGTGCCGGGATTGCAGAGGGAACGATCTTCCGCGCCTTCGGCAGCAAGGATGAGCTGATCCAGGCCGCGGTGGCCCGTCACCTTGATCCGGAGCCGTTCCGGCGGCAGCTGGCCGAGATCGACCCGCTCCTCCCGTTCGAGGAACGGATTCGCAGGGTGGTCACCCTGATGCGCGGGCGGTTCACCACGGTGTTCACGCTGATGACCGCGCTTGGCCGGCACGGTCCGCCACCCGGGCACAAGGGTCCCCACCAGTACGAGGCGATCGTGACCCGCGTGCTCGGTGACGACCTCGAACGGCTCTCCGTGCCGGCCGACCGGGTCGGCCAGATCATCCGGATGGTGACGCTCGCGGCATCCGTGCCCCAGATCCGCAACGGCCCAGACTTCGACGATGACGAGATCACCACCCTGATCCTGCACGGAATCATGGGTCGACCCACCCCGCAGGACGCCACCGCGTCCCCGCACCGCACCGCCTAGGAGAAACCGATGCTCCGGAAACTGCTCGTGAAGTACCTGCGGCCATACCGGCGCCTTCTGGCGGCGGTGGTCGTCTTCCAGCTGGCGCAGTCGATCGCATCGCTCTATCTGCCCACCCTCAACGCCGACATCATCGACGAGGGTGTCGCCAAGGGCGACACCGGTTACATCCTCCGCATCGGCGGGACGATGCTGCTGATCACCTTCGCCCAGATCGTCTGCTCGATCATCGCGGTCTACTTCGGCGCGAAGGCGGCCATGGCGCTCGGGCGTGACCTGCGCGGAGCGGTCTTCTCCCGGGTCGGCGAGTTCTCGGAGCAGGAGGTCACCCGCTTCGGCGCCCCGTCGCTGATCACCCGCTCCACCAACGATGTCCAGCAGGTGCAGATGCTCGTGCTGATGACCTCCACCCTGATGGTCTCCGCGCCGATCCTCTCCATCGGCGGCGTGATCATGGCGATCCGCCAGGACGTGCAACTCTCGTGGCTGATCGCGGTGAGCGTGCCCGTGCTCCTGATAGCCGTCGGCCTGATCATCGTTCGGATGGTGCCGCTGTTCCGGGTGATGCAGGCGAAGATCGACACGATCAACCGGGTGCTTCGTGAACAGCTCACCGGCATCCGGGTCATTCGTGCCTTCGTGCGCGAGGACCGCGAGCAGGCCCGCTTCACCGTGGCAAACGAGGACGTCACCGACTACGCGCTGCGGGCGGGCCGGCTGATGGCGCTGATGTTCCCGATCGTGATGCTCGTGCTCAACGTCTCGAGCGTCGCCGTTATCTGGTTCGGGGCGTTCCGGATCCAGGACGGCTCGATGCAGGTCGGCACCCTGATCGCGTTCCTCTCCTACCTCATGCAGATCCTGATGGCCGTGATGATGGCGACCTTCATGGCCGTGATGATCCCGCGCGCGACTGTCTCCGCCGACCGGATCGGCGAGGTGCTCGGCACCAGGTCGAGCGTGGTTCCCCCGGCCAATCCGGTGAACGCGACCGTCGGCCGCGGTGAACTCGCCCTGCTGGACGTGGGTTTCGCCTACCCGGGGGCCGAGCAGCCGGTGCTCAGCAATGTGAGCTTCCTGGCCCGCTCCGGGCAGACCACCGCGATCATCGGCAGCACCGGCTCCGGCAAAACCACCCTGGTCAACCTGCTGCCTCGGCTCTTCGACGCCACGAGCGGCTCGGTGCTCGTCGACGGCGTGGACGTGCGCGAGCTCAACCCCGACCTGCTCTGGGGGCACATCGGCCTCGTGCCGCAGAAACCCTACCTGTTCTCCGGAACCGTTCGCAGCAATCTGCAGTACGGCAAGCCGGACGCCACCGAAGAGGAACTCTGGCGGGCGCTCACGATCGCCCAGGCGAGGGACTTCGTCTCGGAGATGCCGGAGGGGCTCGACTCCCCGATCGCCCAGGGCGGCACCAACGTGTCCGGCGGCCAGCGACAGCGGCTCGCGATCGCGCGCGCGCTGATCAAGCGCCCGGAGATCTACATCTTCGACGACTCATTCTCCTCCCTCGACCTGGCCACGGATGCCCGGCTGCGGGCCGCTCTGAAGACCGGCACCGATGGGGCGACGATGATCATCGTGGCGCAGCGGGTGTCGACCATCATCGACGCCGACCAGATTCTCGTGCTCGAAGACGGCCGCATCGTCGGCGCTGGCACCCATCACGAGCTGCTCGAGAGCAGCGGCACCTACCAGGAAATCGTGTCATCACAGCTCACAGCGGAGGAAGCGGCATGAGCGAGGCAACCAGGGAACGGCCCGCGGCGGACCGACCGCCGCCACGCGGACCCGGCGGCGGGCACGGCCCGTTCGGCGGCATGAGTGCCCCGGCCGAGAAAGCGATGAACTTCGGCCCGTCGGCCAGGCGGCTGATCGGCAAGCTCAGGCCCGAACGACTCTGGCTCCTGCTCGTGCTGGTTCTCGCCGTGGTGAGCGTCACCTTCTCGGTGATCGGCCCGCGGCTGCTCGGCCAGGGCACGAACCTGATCTTCTCCGGCATCGTGTCCAAGGCTCTTCCCTCCGGAGCCAGCCAGGCCGACATCATCGCCGGGCTCCGCGCGGCCGGGGAGACCGCCAAGGCGGACATGCTCAGCGGCATGACCCTCACACCGGGGCTCGGCATCGACGTCGCAGCGCTGTCTGCGGTGCTGCTGTGGGCGATGATCCTCTACGTGCTGTCCTCGACGTTCAGCTGGATTCAGGCCTACGTGCTCAACGGGGTCGTGCAGCGCACGGTGTTCCGTCTGCGCGACGAGATCGAGGCGAAGATCAACCGCCTGCCGCTGCGCTACTTCGACACCGTTCAGCGCGGTGAACTGCTCAGCCGGGTCACCAACGACGTTGACAACGTGTCACAGAGCCTGCAGCAGTCCCTCAGCCAGATCGTCACCTCGCTCCTGACGGTGATCGGGGTCATCGTGATGATGTTCCTGCTCTCGCCGCTGCTCGCCGTGATCGCACTGGTCACGGTGCCGCTCACGCTGGTGACCACGATGCTCATCGCCAAGCGCTCGCAGAAACTCTTCGTGGGGCAGTGGAAGAACACCGGCGAACTGAACGGCCAGATCGAGGAGACCTTCACCGGGCACGCCCTGGTCAAGGTGTTCGGCCGCCAGAAGGAAGTCGAAGAGCGATTCAGGGTCAAGAACGAGGAGCTCTACCAGGCCAGCTTCGGCGCACAGTTCATCAGCGGCATGATCATGCCGGCGATGACGTTCATCGGCAACCTCGTCTACGTCGGCATCGCCGTCGTCGGCGGGCTGCAGGTGGCGTCCGGTACGATGCAGCTCGGCGACGTGCAGGCCTTCATCCAGTACTCCCGGCAGTTCACCCAGCCGCTCGCGCAGCTCGGTTCGATGGCCAACCTGCTCCAGTCCGGTGTCGCGTCCGCCGAGCGTGTCTTCGACCTGCTCGACGGCGAGGAGCAGAGCCCCGACCCGAAACCGGCCGAGACCCCGCCCACCGTCCACGGCCGGCTCGCCTTCGAGGACGTGTCGTTCCGCTACACCGCCGACCAGCCGCTGATCGAGCACATCAGCCTCATTGCGGAACCAGGCCAGACGGTCGCGATCGTCGGGCCGACCGGCGCAGGCAAGACCACCCTGGTCAACCTGATGATGCGTTTCTACGAGCTGGACTCCGGCCGGATCACCCTCGACGGCGTCGACGTCGCGAAGATGACCCGCGACGACCTGCGCGGCCGGATGGGAATGGTGCTCCAGGACACCTGGCTGTTCGGCGGCACCATCAGGGAGAACATCGCCTACGGGCGTCCGGATGCCACTGAGGAGGACATTCAGGCCGCCGCACGGGCAACCTACGTCGACCGGTTCGTGCACTCGCTACCGGACGGCTACGACACAGTGCTCGACGACGAGGGCGGCAACGTCAGCGCCGGCGAGAAGCAGCTGCTCACGATCGCCCGGGCGTTCCTGGCCAAGCCCAGCGTGCTGATCCTGGACGAGGCGACCAGCTCCGTCGACACCCGCACCGAGGTGCTCGTGCAAAAGGCCATGAGCGCGCTCCGCGCCGACCGGACCAGTTTCGTGATCGCGCACCGCCTGTCCACAATCCGCGACGCCGACCTCATCCTGGTGATGGAGGCCGGCCGGATCGTCGAGTTGGGCGCGCACGACGAGCTGCTCGCGGCCGATGGCGCCTACCACGCGCTCTACAACGCCCAGTTCGCGGCCCCGGTCACCGACGAGGTCTAGGGAGAACGGGCTCGGGGTCACGCCCGTGGGCGCGCCTCCGCGTCGCGGGCGCAGTCGATGCACAGCTCGGCGGCGGGCCTGGCCTCGAGCCGGGCCCGCCCGATCGGTTCGCCGCCGCGCACGCACAGCCCGTAACTGCCGTCGCTGATCCGGGCGAGCGCCCGGTCGACCGTGGCAGCCTTCGCCTCGAACTCGCTGTGCACGCCCGAGATCCGCGACCACTCCATCGTGAGCGTGGGACCCTCCGGATCGTGCTCGTCGTCGGCGGTGCCGCTGTTCCTGGCTTCGATCACGTCATCGAGGGTGTGGGTGATCCGGTCGAGGGCCACGTCAAGTTCGCGGCGCTCCTCCAACAGCAGGCCCTCGAAGTGCCGCAGGTCGGCGGGGGAGAGCTTCGTCTGGGTGCGCATGGCTGTCCTTTCGAGCGGCTCGCTGAAGGGCATAACACCGCGTCGCGAGGATTGTGCTGTTGAGGATACGCCCGGCCGGCCTGACTGTCGCGGGGCAGGCGGAGGTCGGTGGACAAGTCAGTCGACCGTCACCTCAGCCGACCGTCACCGGCACCTGCTGCAGCCCGGTGGCCCCGTCGGGGACCACATCGCGCACCACCGAGGTCTGCACGAGCCCGGCGGCGTCGGTCGCCCGTACCCGGAGGGTGTGCCGGCCGGCGGGCGCGGTCCACTGCCAGCTCCACTGGCGCCAGGTGTCGGCGGAGATCGCGTCGGCCAGGTTCGCGTCGTTCCAGGGGCCGTCGTCGACCTGCACCTGCACAAAACGGATTCCCACGTGCTGCGACCAGGCGACGCCGGCAAGCATCACCGGTCCGGCCGGCACCCGGGCCCCCGCGCGCGGCACGTCGATCCTGGAGGACAGCTTCACCGGTCCGCGTTCGGTCCAGCCGCGGTTGGTCCAGTACGCGGTCTCCAGGTCGAACCGGGTCACGTTCAGCTCGACCACCCATTTGGTGGCCGAGACGTAGCCGTAGAGCCCGGGCACGACCATCCGCACCGGGTAACCGTGCTCGAGGGGGAGCGGCACGCCGTTCATGCCGACGGCGAGGATCGCGTTGCGGTCATCGGTCAGCACCTCCAGCGGGGTGCTCGCGGTCCAGCCGTCCTCGCTGCGGGAGAGCACCATGTCGGCGCCGGGGCGCGGCTTCGCCCGGGCGAGCAGCAGCCGGACCGGGTAGCCGAGCCAGGTGGCGTTGCCGATCAGGTCGCCGCCCACGGGGTTGGACACGCAGGTGAGCGTCGTGGTGCTTTCCTCCAGCGGTAGGGCGAGGAGCTCCGCGAAGGTCAGCTCGACCTCGTTCTCGACCATGCCGGTGATCTTGAGCGTCCAGGTCGTTGGATCGATCCGGGGCACCTGCAGCGCCGTGTCGATCCGGTAGAAGCCGAGATTCGGCGTGATCACGGGGGAGAGGCCCTCGATCGCGAGGTCGGCTCCGGCCGGGATCGGGGCCGACGCCGTGGCCGGGACGGGCAGGGTGAACAGGGCGCGGGCGGCATCCGTGGCCCTGGTACCGGCCGACACGAGCTGGCCGCCGATCACAGCCAGGAGCCCGAGGCCGGCGCTCACGCCGGTCCAGGCGAGGAATCGTCTGCGGTCGGGATCGGGGCCCGGGTGGAGGGCCGTCGCAGAGGCGGTCGACACGGTGCGGGGCAACCGGGCGACCAGGACGGTGAGCATGACCGCCCCGACCACCATCGCGATCACCGACGGCACGGCGTCGAAGGTGGCGGAGCTCGCCCTGGTAAGCACGGCGACGACCGCGAGGCCACCTGCCGCCACGACGAGCGCGCGGCCGAACGGCGGACGACGGGATTCGACGACGCCCGCGACGGCGGCCAATACGAGGGCGCCCACAGCGACGCAGACGATCAGCACCGCCTTGTCGCCCGTGCCGAACACGGCGATGACCAACTCCTTGACCCAGGCGGGGACGAGATCGATCACGAGGGCGCCGACGGCCAGGATCGGGCTGCCCGCCGGGGCGAGGAGTGCGGCGGTAAGCTCGGCCGCGCCCAGGCTGGCCAGCGCAGCGGCGACCCCGGCCACGGCGGGGCCCCACAGCCGCCAGGCGCGCGCGACGGTGGGGGAACGGGGAGGACGCTCTGGGCTGGCCATTCGTTCAGCATAGGTACGCGGAGTCCGGGGCGCGCCGGGGAAGTCCTTACGATTCGCTGCGGTTTTCGGCCGGGGCCGGCCGGGAACGACAGCATTTCCCAGAGCCGGCCCGGGCCGCTGCCGGGCCGCTTGCCGGGGCGCTCCGGCACCCGCAGGAGCGGACGCCCAGTGGAGTAGGGCAGGATCGAAGGATCATGGCTACTCTCACCGCGCTCCCGCATGTCACCGACCCGGACATCCTGTTCGAGGCATTCGAACTCTGGGCCGTCGAGCAGGGCCTGGCGCTCTACCCGGCCCAGGAAGAAGCGGTGATCGAGATCGTGTCCGGGGCGAACCTCATCCTGAGCACCCCGACCGGCACCGGCAAGTCGCTGGTGGCCGTCGGCGCGCACTTCGCCGCGCTGTCCGCCGGCAAACGCACCTTCTACACCGCCCCGATCAAGGCGCTGGTCAGCGAGAAGTTCTTCGCTCTCGTCGACATCTTCGGCGCCGAGAACGTGGGCATGATGACCGGCGATTCCTCGGTGAACTCCGACGCCCCGATCATCTGCTGCACAGCGGAGATCCTCGCGAACCTGGCGCTGCGCAGCGGCGAGGACACCCAGGTGGACCAGGTCGTGATGGACGAATTCCACTTCTACGGCGACCCGGACCGCGGCTGGGCCTGGCAGGTGCCGCTGCTGTTGCTGCCGCGGGTGCAGTTCATCCTGATGTCGGCCACCCTGGGCGACGTCACGGTCATCGCCGATGACCTCGCCCGGCGCACCGGCCGGCCCACCGCTGTCGTCACCGGCGTGGAGCGGCCCGTGCTCCTGCACTACTTCTACGAGACCACGCCCGTGCACGAGACGGTCGAGGACCTGCTGAAGACCGGGCAGGCGCCGGTCTACATCGTGCACTTCGCGCAGGCGGCCGCCCTGGAGCGCGCCCAGGCGCTGAGCAGCGCGAAGGTGGCGACCAAGGAGCAGAAGGAGGCGATCGCGGAGCTGATCGGCGAGTTCCGCTTCACCACTAGCTTCGGAAAGACCCTGTCCCGGCTGATCCGGATGGGCATCGGCGTGCATCACGCAGGCATGCTGCCCAAGTACCGCCGGCTGGTCGAGCAGCTCGCCCAGCGCGGCCTGCTCCGGGTGATCTGCGGCACCGACACGCTCGGCGTCGGCATCAACGTGCCGATCCGCACCGTGCTGTTCACCGCACTCACCAAATACGACGGCGTGAAGATGCGCCAGCTGAACGCCCGCGAATTCCACCAGATCGCCGGGCGGGCCGGCCGGGCCGGCTACGACACCGCCGGGACGGTGGCCGTGCAGGCACCGGACCACGAGACCGACAACCTCAAGGCGATCGAAAAGGCCGGCGACGACCCGAAGAAGAAGCGCAAGATCATCCGCAAGAAGGCACCGGAGGGCTTCGTCTCCTGGGGCGAGCCGTCGTTCCAGCGGCTCGTCGCGGCCGAGCCGGAAACCATGCAGTCGAGCATGCAGATGACCGCGGCGATGCTGATCAACGTGATCGGGCGGGGCGGCGACGCGTATGCCCACGTCTACGCTCTGGTCTTCGACAACCACGAGCCCTGGAAGCGCCAGCTCGCGCACGCCCGGCGGGCGCTGGGGATCTACAAGACGCTGCGCGCGGCGGGGATCGTTGAACAGAAGCTCGACTCGTCGACCGGGCGCACGGACATCCGCCTGACCGTCGACCTGCAGCCGAACTTCGCCCTCAACCAGCCGCTCTCCCCGTTCGCGCTCGCCGCGTTCGCGCTGCTCGACCCCGATCCCGCGGTGGACTCAGGGACCGGCAACTATGCACTTGACATGATCTCGATCGTCGAGGCCACCCTCGACGACCCGCGCCCGGTGCTGATGGGCCAGCAATTCGCCGCCCGCGGTGAGGCCGTGAACGCGATGAAACGGGAGGGCATCGAGTACGACGAGCGGATGGCGCTGCTGGAGGAGATCACCTGGCCCAAGCCGCTCGAGGAACTGCTCACCTACACGTTCGACACCTACAAGCAATCGCAGCCGTGGATCGCCGACTTCGCGTTACGCCCAAAAACGGTCGTGCGCGACATGTACGAGCGGGCGATGTCGTTCGGCGAGTTCATCGCCTTCTACAAGCTCGCCCGCAGCGAGGGTGTCGTGCTGCGCTACCTCTCCGATGCCTACCGGGCCGCCAGGCAGACCATCCCGGACGAGGCGAAGACCGAGGACCTGCTCGACCTGATCGAGTGGCTCGGCGAGCTCGTGCGCCAGGTGGACTCAAGCCTGCTCGACGAGTGGGAGGAGCTCATCCACCCCGACCTTGCCGTGCACGAGGCCGGGGCCCACTCGGTGCTGCCGCCGGCTCCGCGCCGCCTGACGACGAACACCCGGGCCTTCCGCATCCTCGTGCGCAACGAACTCTTCCGCCGGGTGCAGCTGGCGGCGCTTGAGCACTACGACGAGCTCGGCGAACTCGACCGTGAACACGGCTTCACCGCGGATGCCTGGGCCGACGCCATGGACGGCTACTTCGCCGAGCACGACGAGCTGCTCGCTGGTGCGAATGCCCGCGGAGCGGGTCTGCTGATCCTCGACGAGGGGGCCACCGTCTGGACCGCCAGACAGATCTTCGACGACCCGGCCGGCGACCACGACTGGGGCATCAGCGCCACGGTCGACCTGGCCGCATCCGACGAACTCGGCGCCGCCGTGCTGCGGGTCACCGGGGTCAACCGGCTGTAGGGCCGCCGCCGGCCGCCGGCTGCACCGGAGTACGGTGGGATCATGTCAACGACCCACGTTTCCGACGCCCCGATCCGCACCGGTCTGATCGGTTTCGGCACCTCCGGCCGGCTCTTCCACAGCCCGTTCATCGACGCGAATCCCGAGTTCTCCCTCGACCTGATCGTGACGAAGGACCCGACCCGGCGCGAACTGGCCGGGGAACGCTATCCCAGGGCCCGCCTGGTCGACGGCCCCGACGAACTCTTCGCGGAGGCCGGGAACCTCGACCTGGTCGTGATCGGTTCGCCATCGGCCACCCACGTGCCGCTCGCGCACGCGGCGCTCGACGCCGGGCTGGCCGTCGTCGTCGACAAGCCGTTCGCGGTGACGAGCAGGGACGGCCGCGCGCTGATCGAGAAGGCCAACCGGCTGGGCCTCCCGCTGACCGTGTTCCAGAACCGCCGCTGGGACGGCGACTTCCTGACCCTGAAGTCCCTGTTGGACGCCGGGAAGCTCGGCACGGTGCGCCGGTTCGAGTCGCGGTTCGAATGGTTCAAGCCCGTGCAGTCGAAATCCTGGAAGGCCGCCGCGACGATCCAGGAGGGCGGCGGTGTGCTCTTCGACCTCGGCGCGCACCTGATCGACCAGGCCATGGTGCTGTTCGGCCCGGTCGACGACATCTACGCCGAAACCCTCACCCGGCGCCCGGGCGGAACCGCAGACGACGACACCTTCGTGGCGTTGCACCACGGCTCCGGGGTGCGCTCGCACCTCTGGATGAACGGGATAGCGGCGCAGGCCGGCCCGCGGTTCCACGTGCTCGGCTCGGAATCCGGGTACACGAAGTGGGGCCTGGATGGCCAGGAGGAGGCGCTCAAGGCCGGCGCGCGGCCGACCGACCCCGGCTTCGGGGTCGACGACGAATCGACCTGGGGTGTGCTCGGGATCGACGGCGCCCTCACCCCGGTGCCCGCCGAGCGGGGCAGCTACGTCTCGTTCTACACCGGGCTGGCGGATGCCCTGCTCCGGGGGGCGCAGGTGCCGGTCGACCCCGAGGAATCGCTCAGGGTGATCGCGATCATCGAACGGATCAACCTGCAGACGCACTAGGCAAACGCGCCGTGCCCGGGCTTCAACGCTTGGCCGTCCAGTCGAGGTTGATGATGTTGCGGATGTAGATGTTCTCGCCGAGGCCCGAGACCGACGGGTTCATCCTCAGCAGCTGCTGCACCGGCACGTCGAAGCGCTGGGCGATGGCGAAGAAGTCGTCGCCCTCCACGACCGTGTACGTGCTCAGGTTACCGGCGGCATCCGTGGCCGCGGCGCCCCGGGCACCCATGGTGGCACCCTGGTCGATCGCCGGCCCCTCCGGGAGCGGCACGGCCGGCCCGGCCTCCGCATTCGGGGTCGTCTCCGGCGCCGGCGGGTTGGGGATGATCACCTCGGGGACCGTGGGGGTGGGCGTGGGCGTCGGGGTGGGCGTCGGAGTGACGAGCACGGTGGCCGTGACGACCGGCGCCGGGGGAGTCGAGCAACCGGCGAGGGCCGGGAGCAGCGTCACCGCAGCCAGGAGAGCCAGGGCGGCCCGGGTCAGGACGGGATCGTGGGTGGACCGCCTGCCCCGACCAGCCCGACTCTCACGCGGCTCGTGCGGTAGCGTCGTGGTGCCCATGATGATCCCCCCGGAAACCGCCGGTTCAGGACCGACGTGAAATCAGTTTAGGCCTCTCGGGGCAGAATTCGGATCCGGGGACTTCGCGCGCCCGGCACTCGTGCGGCGCCCGGTACTCGTGCAGCGCTGTTCGCCGTCTCAGCATTCGATCACGTTGACGGCGAGACCGCCCTCGCTGGTCTCCTTGTACTTGGTCATCATGTCCAGCCCGGTCTGGCGCATGGTCTCGATCACGGTGTCGAGGGAGACGAGGTGGGTGCCGTCGCCGTGCAGGGCGAGCCGGGCCGCGGAGACGGCGGTCGACGATGCGATCGCGTTTCGTTCGATGCAGGGCACCTGGACCAGGCCGCCGACCGGGTCGCAGGTCAGACCCAGGTGGTGTTCCATGGCGATCTCGGCCGCGTTCTCGACCTGGCGGGGAGTGCCGCCGAGCACGGCGCAGAGGGCGCCGGCAGCCATGGCGCAGGCGGAGCCGACCTCGGCCTGGCATCCGCCCTCCGCCCCCGAGATGGAGGCGTTGGCCTTGACCAGGGAGCCGATAGCGACCGCGGTGAGCAGGTAACGGCGGATTCCGGCGGCGTTCGCCCCCGGAACGAAGCGCAGGTAGTAGTGCCCGACCGCGGGAATGATGCCTGCTGCGCCGTTGGTCGGGGCCGTCACGACCCGCCCGCCGGAGGCGTTCTCCTCGTTCACGGCCAGTGCGAAAGCGTGCAGCCACTCCGTCGACGTGTCGCGTTCACGCACCGGCAGGCTCTCATATTCCTCTAACTGCATGCGAACGGCGGCGGCACGCCGTTTCACCTTGAGACCGCCGGGCAGGATGCCGGTGGCGACGAGCCCTGCCTCCACGCACACGTGCATCGCGTCCCAGATCGCGTCAAGGCCGGCGTTGAGCCGGTCGACGCCGTGGATGGCCTCCTCGTTGGCGCGGGCGACCTCGCAGATGGAGACGCCGTGCAGGTCACAGAGCGCCAGGAGTTCGGCGCTGGACGCGTACGGCATGGGGGCGGCGGCCAGTGTGCGAGCCTGGGCCTGGTCGCCGTCGCGACGGATGAAGCCGCCGCCGATCGAGTACCAGGTCTCTTCGAAGAGGGGGAGGGCATCCGTCTCACCCCACGCCCTCAGGGTGAGCGCGTTCGGGTGGCCGGGCAGCCGGGTGCGCGGTTCGAAGCTGATGTCGTCCCGCTGGACCGGGATGGGGTGACTGCCGGCAAGGAGAAGGGTGGCGCCCTCGGCGAGGCCGGACCAGGCGTGCCGCACCGCGTCGGGGTCGCAGGTTTCCGGCTGAAGCCCGGCGAGGCCCGCCAGGATCGCGTCCGGCGTGCCGTGGCCGAGACCGGTGGAACCGAGCGAGCCGTAGAGCGAGCAGCTGATCCGGGCGACGTCTCCCAGCCTGCCGGTGTCGGCCAGGTGGCTGGCGAAGGTGAGGGCGGCGCGCATGGGGCCGACCGTGTGGGAACTGGATGGACCGATCCCGATGGAGAAGAGGTCGAGAGCCGACACGTACGCTGTCATCCGACCATCGTACGGCGCGGTTCCGGCTTCGGCGGGAGGAGGCGACGGTTAGCCGGCGGCGGGAGCCTCGCCGAGGAGTCGCGCGTGCTCGATCGTTATCCAGCGGTCCATCACGACGGTCAGGCCTGCGGCCTCGGCGGCAGTCCGAGTCCAGATGCCCAATTGCATCCAGACCGTCGACGCGCCGCCCGGGGTCTCCCCGGGTATGGTCGCCCGGGTTCCGCCATCTGCGGGATGCTCTCGGTCATGGTGTGCCTCCTCGTGCCGTCGGGACGGTCGGCTGCCGCCGACCTGCCCACCAGGTGCAACGCCCGTGCCCGCGGCGCCCATTCCCGCCCGGGCCGCTCGGCTGACAGGATGAGGGCATGGTGGCGACAGTGGAGACAGTGGAGACGGTTGTTGTCGGCGGCGGGGCGATGGGGTCGGCGACCGCATGGCAGCTGGCCAGGCGGGGCCGCTCGGTGATGCTGCTCGAACGTTTTGGGCCCGGGCACACCAACGGTGCCTCCCACGGGGCCTCCCGCAACTTCAACACGGCATACTCCGACCCGACCTACGTGGCGATGCTGGCCGAGGCGCTGCCGTTGTGGCGAGAGCTGGAAGCACAGACCGGATCTCGGCTGCTGGAGCAGGTCGGGGTGGTCAACCACGGGCCGAACCGCGACTTCGACGCCGTGGCCGCGGCGCTCGCCGGTGCGGGGCTCGGGGCCGGCTTCCTGTCGGCGGAGGCCGCGGCGGAGCGCTGGCCGGGCATCCGTTTCGACGGCCGGGTGCTGCACACCCCCGACGCCGGGCGGCTGAACGCGGATGCCGCGGTGACCGCCCTGCAGGCCGCCGCGGCCGCAGCCGGCGCCGAGATCAGGCATGAAACCCGGGCGCTGCGCCTGGAGGTGCTCGGGGACGATCGGGTGCGCGTGATCACCGAGGCCGGCATGATCGAGGCATGCCGTGCCGTCGTGACCGTCGGCGCCTGGACCGGCTCGCTGCTGGCCGGGGTGCTCCCGGTGCCGCGGCTCCGGGTCACCCAGGAGCAGCCGGCGCACTTCGCGTTGCGCGACCGGTCGACGGATGCCGCGATCGCCGCCGCCACCGACTGGCCCGGCTTCAACCACGCCTTCGACCCGGCCGCTGCACGGTACGGCTATTGGTACTCGCCGATCTATGGCATGTACACGCCGGGCCAGGGGGTCAAGGCGGGCTGGCACGGCGTCGGTGCGGTCACCGACCCGGACGCGCGGAGCTTCCTGCCGGAGCCGGTGCAGCTCGCGGCCCTGCAGCGCTACGTGCGCGACTGGCTCCCGGGTGCCGACCCCGACGACTGCGAACCGGTCAGCTGCACCTACACGACCACGGCCGACGAGGACTTCGTGCTCGACCGGGTCGGCCCGGTCTCCGTCGGCGCCGGGTTCAGCGGGCACGGCTTCAAGTTCACGCCCACGGTCGGCCGGATCCTCGCCGACCTGGCCACCGATTCCGCCGCCGCCCCGTCCCTGTTCGCCCTCTCCCGGAAGCCCGGCCCCGGCCCCGGCGGCTGGCTCCTGCGGCGCTAGCTCCTCGGGGTGCCAGCCTCCTGCGGCGATAGCGCCGGGCATTAGCCCAACTGCACCGCGCCGAACGCGAGCGCCGCGATCAGGGTCCAGGAGAGCAGGCCCACGGTGAGGGCGCGGCCGCCCGTGCGGACAATCGCGCCGAGGTCTACGGCCGTACCGAGGCCGAACAGGGCGGTCGCCAGGAGGTACGTCTGCAGGGTGTCCGCTCCGGCGAGCAGCCCGACGGGGAGCGGCACGAAGGTGCGCAGCATCACCGCGGCGAGGAAGCCGGCCACGAAGAGGGGCAGGATCGGCGGGCGGGCCTCCGGCCCGGGGGTCGCCGGGTCACGCGCGTCGCGCCGGCGCTCGCGCACCGCGACGCCGGCCACGATCGGCGCGAGCATGAGCACCCGGGTGAGCTTGACGACGACGGCCACGGCGAGGGCGGCAGGGCCGGCCACCTGGGCGGTCGCGATCACCTGGCCCACGTCGTGCACGCCCGCACCGACCCAGTGACCGAACTGGACGTCGGTCAGGCCGAGCGGGTGCCACAGCACCGGGAGCACGGCGATGGCCAGAGTGCCGCACAGAGTGACCAGGGCGATCGGGGTGGCGGTCTCCTCGTCCTTCGCCTTGACCACGCCGCTCATCGCACCGATCGCGGAGGCACCGCAGATCGAGAACCCGGTCGCGATCAAGAGCGGCTGGTTACCCGGCAGGCCGAGCCGTCGGCCGAGCCAGAGGGTGCCGGCGAAGGTGAGCAGTACGATCGCGACGGTCGTTGCGATGGTCAGCCACCCGAGCGCGAGGATGTCGACCAGGCTGAGTTTGAGCCCGAGCAGTACGATGCCCAGCCGCATGATGCGGGTGGCGGCGACCGAGAGTCCGGGCGCCAGGACGCCGGCCGGGGCCCGGCGCCGTGCCGGCAGCTGGCCGGCCAGGATGCCGAGCACAACCGCCACGGTGAGTAAGGGGAACCCGGGCAGGACAGCGTGGACGATCCCGGAGAGGAGGGCGGCGGCGGCCGCGACGAGCACACCCGGCAGCCACATTTATCCGAGCCTACGCCGCCCGGGCGTGTGCTCAGGTCCGAGCAGCCCGTTCGATCTCCGTCGCAGGCCTGGTCTGACCCGGCCGAGGCGAAGAAAAACCGCTCTCCGCGGGGAAAGCGGCTTTTCTCTCAGTTCGGTCGGAGTGCCGGGCCGGAGCGGGCCGGGCGCCGCGGGTCAGCGGTGGTGGAAGCGGGCGACCATCGGGCAGTCGAACGGGTCCCGGGCGGAGAGCCCGACCTTGTTGAGGTAGGCGATCACGATGCCGTAGGACTGGAACAGTCCCGTCTCGGTGTAGAGGATGTTGTGCGACTGGCAGTATTCCTTGGTGATCTCCTGCGCCTTGCGCAGGTGCGGGCGAGCCATGTTCGGGAACAGGTGGTGCTCCACCTGGTAGTTCAGGCCACCCATGAACGTGTCCATGAAGGTGCCGCCGCGGATGTTCCGCGAGGTGAGCACCTGGCGACGAAGGAAATCGACCTTGCTCTCGTGCGGGAGCTGCGGCATTCCCTTGTGATTGGGCGCGAAAGACGCTCCCATGTACACGCCGAAGACCGCGAGCTGCACGCCGACGAAGGCGAAGGCCATGCCCAGCGGCAGGAAGTAGAAGATCACAGCGACGTAGAGGATGATGCGGGTCGACAGCATGCTGATTTCGAGCCAGCGCTTGTCAACCTTGCCGCGACCGAAGACCGTCTTGAAGCCCTGCACGTGCAGGTTGAACCCCTCGGCCATCAGCAGCGGGAAGAACAGGTAACCCTGCTTGCGGGTGACGAAGGAACCGAGCCAGCCGACCTTCGCGGCGTCCTCCTCGCGGAAGACGATGAAGTCGGGATCGATGTCGGGGTCCTTGCCGATCACGTTCGGGTTGGCGTGGTGCCGGCTGTGCTTGTTCATCCACCAGGCGTAGCTGATGCCGACGAACAGGTTGGCGAGGATTCGGCCGGCCCGGTCGTTGGCGGGCCCCGACTGGAAGACCTGGCGGTGCGAGGCTTCATGGGCGAGGAACGCGAACTGGGTGAGGATGATGCCGAGCACCGCGGCGATGATCAGCTGGTACCAACTGTCGCCGAGCAGCACGAAGCCGGTGGCGGCGGCGCCGGTGGCGAGCACCAGCATGGAGAAGACGAACCAGTAGAACCCGGTCGCGCGCTTCAAGAGTCCCAGGTTGCGCACGGTGTGCAGCAGGGATGAGTACTCGGTCGTTGGATTCTTCGAGTCGCCACCCGGGCGGGTCTTGACGATGCGCACTGTGGGCGCGACGGTTGCTTCCGACATGAGGCCTTTGTTTGGTATCTGGACTTCCCAGTCGGTTGTGGAGCAATCACTCGTGAAACAGATAACAATCAGTCTACGGGCGGCAGCCCTGTCGAGGGGGGGAACTCACACGTGTTTCCCAGTCGCTATATGCCTTCTGAGGCATATCAGGCGGGTGTGGATGCGCCTTCCGGAACGTCGAATCCGGCCGGATGGTTGCCCGACTGCGGCCCGTGTCAGCGCCAGCTGGGCAGCCAAATGTGCATCTGCCAGAACAAGAACGACGTCTGCGTCCCGGTCCAGAGCGGGTAGAAGAAGACGCTCACCAGGGCGGCGGCGGCGAGATAGCCCACGACGACGCGAATGCCGGCGCGCCGGCCGCGCTCCGCGTCCTCCGTGTCCTCCGCGTCCGCAACCGGCGTGCCCGTCGTGCCCGTCGTGCCCGTCGTGCCCGTCGTGCCCGTTGTACTCGTCGCACTCGTCCCGACCGCCGCGGTCGTCGTCCCGGTCGCCGCGGAACGGCGCCCCATTCCGGGCACGAGACCGAGGACGAGGCCGATCGCGCAGGTCAGGGCCAGCAGCAGGTAGGGCTCGAATGCGATCGTGTAGAACTGGAACACCGTGCGGCCGAGGTAGATCATCCAGGGAAGATAGCCGCCGACCATACCCATCAGGATCAGGCCCACCTGCCATTCGCGGTACCGCGCCAGGCGGTAGACGAGGTAGAGAATCGCGGCTGTCGCGGCCCACCAGATCAGCGGGTTGGCGATCCCGGTGATCGCGTCAGAGCAGGTGGTGAAACCGCAGCCGTTCTCGCCCAATGCCGAGCTCCGGTAGTACATGCTCGTCGGGCGGGTCATGAACAGCCAGGTCAGCGGGTTGGCCTGGTACGGATGGGGGGTGGCCAGGCCGACGTGATAGCTGTACGCGGCCACCTGGTAATGCCAGAAGCTCTGCACCGAATCGGGGACCCAGGCCAGTGCACCGGTCCAGGCGGCGCCGGGGGAGGTGGCCCAGTTGCGGTAGAAGCCGTCGGAGGTGACGAACCAGCCGGCCCAGGAGAGCAGGAAGGTGGTCACGGCGACGGGCACCAGCAGCAGGAAGGTGGCCGGGGCCTGTTTGAGCACGGCGCCGCTCCACCAGAACGCGATGCCGGCCCGGCGCCGGGCGAGGGCATCCACGACCACGAGGTAGACGCCGAACGCGGCAAGGAAGTACAGGCCTGACCACTTGACGCTGCAGGTCAGCCCGAACGCGAGCCCGGCGGCGAGCAACCAGGGCCGCCACCAGAGGGTCGGACCCCAGCCGGCCTCCCGCCCGGCCTCCCGGCGCCGGGCCATCCATTTGGCGAGCCGTCCGGCGTGCCAGTCCCGGTCGAGGAGCACGGCGCCGAAGCCGAGGAGCGCGAAGAACATCACCGAGTTGTCGAGGAGGGCGACCCGGGACATCACAATGGCGTTGCCGTCGATCGCGAACAGGAACCCCGCCAGCACCGCGAGTATCGTCGACCCGAACAGCTTCTTCGCGACCAGCATCAGCAGCACGACCGCAAGCGCGCCGATCACGGCGGTCACGATTCGCCAGCCCCAGCTGCTCTCCGGCCCGAAAGCGGCCATCCCGAGCGAAATCAGCCACTTGCCCAGCGGCGGGTGCACGACGAAGGCCGGGTTCGTCGTGAAGATGCCGGTGTGCCCGGCGGCGAAGAGCGCATCCGGCTTGTCCGGCCAGGTCGATTCGTAGCCGTTGTTAGCGAGCGTCCACGCGTCCTTCACGTAGAACGTCTCGTCGAAGACCAGCGAGTGCGGGCTGCCCAGGTTCCAGAGTCGCAGGATCGCCGCCAGTGCGGTCACCGCGAGGGGGCCGGCCCAGGAGAACCAACGGCTATTGAGGAACACCTGACCATCGTAGTGAGCCGTGACTGCGAGACTGGGAGCATGATCATCCTGGCTGCCACTCCGATCGGAAACCTCGGCGACGTCTCCCGCCGGCTCGTCGAGGCCCTGACTAGCGCGACGGTGATCGCCGCCGAGGACACCCGCGTCACCGTGCACCTGCTCAAGGCCCTCGGTATCGAGAACCGGCCGAGGCTGATCAGTCTGCACGACCACAACGAGCGCGGCAAGGCGGCGGAGCTGGCCGAGCTGGCCCGCGACACGGATGTCCTCGTGCTCAGCGATGCAGGGATGCCCACCGTTTCCGACCCCGGATTCCATCTGGTCGACGCGGCGGTCGCGGCCGGCGTGGTCGTCTCGGCGTTGCCCGGCCCGTCGGCCGTGCTCACGGCGCTCGCCGTGTCGGGGCTGCCGACCGACCGGTTCACCTTCGAGGGTTTCCTCCCGCGCAAGCACGGCGACCGGGTCACCGCGCTGCGCGAAGTGGCGGCCGAGCGGCGCACCATGGTCTTTTTCGAGTCGCCCAACCGGCTCGCGGCATCGCTCACCGACCTCGGAGCCGTGCTCGGAGCCGACCGGCGCGTCGTCGTGTGCCGGGAGCTGACCAAGTTCTATGAGGAAGTGAAACGGGGCACGGCGGCCGAACTGGCCGAGTGGGCCGCGGCGGGCGTCAAGGGCGAGATCTGCATCGTCGTCGCCGGTGCCGAGGCGCGCGTTCTCGACCTTCCGACCGGTGTCGCCGAGGTGCTCGCCCTCGTCGCGGCCGGCGCCCGGCTGAAGGAGGCCGCCGCGGATGTCTCCGCCGCGTCGGGCCTCGGCAAGCGCGACCTCTACGAGGCGGCGCTGCAGCAGAAGTCCGGTGGCCCAGCCCCCGCGAAGCCGGACTTTTCCGGCCTCCCGCTGGGCTGAACGCCCGCCCTGCCGGGCAGGGCGCGAACGAGCGGTCGAGGGAATAACTGAGGTTCACTCATGGTTAACCTAGGTATGCGACATCCCGGTTGGCGGCAGCAGGGATGGTCGGAGACAGGAGGTGCCCGATGACACGAGCGGTGAGGTTCTCCCACTACGGCGGCCCGGATGTTCTCCAGATCGTCGAGGTGCCGGATCCCGTTCCCGGTCCGGGCGAAGTCCTTGTCGACGTCGTGGCGGTCGGACTCAACCCGGTGGAGGCAGCCATCAGGGAAGGCCGTTTCGACGCGGAATGGCCGGCGCGTTTCCCGGCCGGACAGGGTAGTGACTTCGCCGGCATCGTTCGGCAGCTCAGCGTCGGCGTCACAGGCTGGAAGGTCGGCGACGAGGTGATCGGGCACGCCGTCCGCGGGTCCCAGGCCGAACTCATTGCCGTTCCGGCGACCGACATCGTCCGCAAACCCGCCTCTTTGGCCTGGGAGGTCGCGGGCAGCCTCTACGTCGCCGGCGCCAACGCCTGGCGGGCGGTGCAGGATGTGAACCCGCACCCCGGCCGCACCGTGCTCGTGCACGCCGCCGCGGGCGGGGTCGGTGGCATAGCCGCCCAGCTTGCCCGACTGCGTGGAGCCACCGTGATCGGAACGGCCAGTCAGGAGAGCTTCGACCGCCTCCGCCAACTCGGGGTTGTGCCGGTGGAGTACGGACCGGGCCTCGCCGAGCGGCTGGCCAGGCTCGCACCGGGCGGCATCGACGCCGAGCTCGATCATCTGGGCGACGATTCCCTCGCCAATCTCCGCTCCGCCGACATGACCGATTCCGTGCTGCTGGCGAAAATCGCCCGGATGGTGGCCGACCGCCAGATCGTCGTGCCGGTTGCGGCGATCTACCCCTTCGACCGGGTGCAGGACGCCTACCGCGAGCTCGAGGCCGGGCATGCCCACGGCAAGATCGTGCTCAGCCTGCACCCGGTCGGCTACGCCCGCCAGAAAGTGCGGGGCGTCGACGTGCGAGAGTCCGAGGCGACCAAGGACCAGCCCGGCCGGGTCGCCGGGCCACCCGCCCACGAGGTGCTGCCGCCGGTGTTCGGGCATCCGCGGCAGCGCCCGGCCGACCGGGCGGCCGAGTTCACCCCCGTTCCGCCCCAGTGAGGGCCCCCAGCGGGCTCGCACCGTAACAGGGCAGGCGCCATCCGCTGCTCCCAATAGGATGGTGGGTATGTCCGACGGCTCATCCTTCTACATCACCACGCCGATTTTCTATGTGAATGATGTCCCTCATATCGGGCACGCCTACACCGAAGTGGCCGCCGATGTGCTCGCGCGCTGGCACCGGCAGGCCGGTGAAAAGGCCTGGCTGCTGACCGGCACCGACGAACACGGGCAGAAGATCCTGCGCACCGCCACCGCCAACGGCGTCACGCCGAAGGAGTGGGCCGACCGCCTGGTCGAGACCGCGTGGAAGCCCCTGCTGCAGACCGTCGACATCAAGAACGACGACTTCATCCGCACAACCGACGAACGCCACGAGGTGAACGCGCAGAAGTTCCTGCAGCACCTCTACGATGCCGGCCACATCTACACGGGCGAGTACGAGGGCTACTACTGCGTGGGCTGTGAGGAGTACAAGCAGCCGAGCGACCTCATCGACGGCACCGGCGAATTCGCCGGCCAGCAGGTCTGCGCGATCCACTCCATCCCGGTCGAGCTCCTGCACGAGAAGAACTACTTCTTCCGGATGAGCACGTTCGCCGACCAGCTCCTCGCGCTCTACGAAGACAACCCTGATTTCGTCCAGCCCGCCGCCGCACGCAACGAGGTCATCTCCTTCGTCAAGCAGGGCCTGAGCGACCTGTCCATCTCCCGTTCCAGCTTCGACTGGGGCATCAAGGTGCCCTGGGACGACAGCCACGTCGTCTACGTCTGGTTCGACGCCCTGCTCAACTACATCACCGCCGCGGGCTATGGCCACGACGACGAGAAGTTCAGCAGGCTGTGGCCGGCCACCCACATCGTGGGCAAGGACATCCTTCGCTTCCACGCCGTGATCTGGCCGGCGATGCTCCTCGCGGCCGGCATCGAGGTGCCCCGCCGGGTCTTCGGCCACGGCTGGCTGCTGGTCGGCGGCGAGAAGATGAGCAAGTCCAAGCTCACCGGCATCGCTCCGAGCCAGATCACCGACACCTTCGGCTCGGACGCGTTCCGCTATTACTTCATGCGCGCGATCAGCTTCGGCCAGGACGGGTCATTCTCCTGGGAGGACCTCTCCGCCCGTTACCAGTCCGAGCTCGCCAACGGGTTCGGCAACCTCGCCTCCCGCGTGATCGCCATGGTCGTGCGCTACTGCGACGGGGAGATCCCGACCCCCACCGTGTTCACCGAGGACGACGAGCTGATCCGCGCCACCGAGAAGCGGGCCACGGATGCCGCGGGCGAGGCAATCTCCCGCCTCGCCATCCACGAGGCGATCGCCGCAATCTGGGAGCTGGTCGACGAACTCAACGGCTACATCACCAGCCAGGAACCGTGGGCCCTCGCCAAGGACCACGCCGGCCGCACCCGACTCGAGGCCGTGCTGTACACGGCCGTGCGCGGACTCGGCACCCTCGCCGTGCTGCTCTCCCCGGTCGTGCCCCAGGCCACCGCGAAGCTCTGGCAGGCGCTCGGTGGCAGCGGTGAGCTCACCGATGTGCGCATCGACCAGGCCTGGCAGTGGACCGGCGGCACCCACGTGTCCCCGCTCGAGGCGCTCTTCCCGCGCATCGAGGTCACGGTTGGCTGACCACCCGGTGTCGGCCACCGACCCGGCCTCGGCCGAAGACCGGGTGCCCCGACTCGAGCAGACGGCGAACCGCGATCTGCGCTACCCGCCGCTGCCGGAGCCGCTCATCGTCTCGGTCTATGACAACCACACTCACCTCGATCCTTCGACAGGCTCAATACGGCAAATCGCCGACGGCGACGAGGGGCTGAGCGTTGCCGAACAGCTCGACCGGGCATCGAGCGTCGGCATCCGCGGCGTCATCCAGGTCGGCGGCGACCTGGCGACCTCGCGTTGGGCGGCGGCGGCGGCCGCCGCCGAGCCGCGCATGCTCGCGGCCGTCGCCATCCACCCCAACGAAGCCCCGGCCTACGAGGCCGCCGGCACCCTTGACGACGCGCTGGCGGAGATCTCCGCCCTGGCCGCACGCCCCAGGGTCGTCGCCGTCGGCGAGACCGGTCTGGACTTCTTCCGCACCGGCCTCGAGGGCCGCGCAGCCCAGCACCGGTCCTTCGAGGCGCACATCGAGATCGCGAAGCAGCACGGCCTCGCCCTGCAGATCCACGACCGCGACGCCCACGCCGAAGTCATCGAGACCCTGCTCCGGGTCGGCGCCCCCGAGCGCACCGTGTTCCACTGTTTCTCCGGCGACGCCGAGATGGCCAGGATCTGCGCCGACAACGGCTGGTACCTCTCGTTCTCCGGCACCGTCACCTTCAAGAACGCGGACAACCTGCGCGATGCTCTCGCCGCGATTCCGAGCCGGCTGATCCTGGTCGAGACGGATGCCCCATTCCTCACCCCAGTGCCCTTCCGAGGCCGCCCGAACGCCCCCTACCTTCTGCCGCACACGCTCCGCGCCATGGCCGACCACCTCGAAACGGATGCCGCGATGCTCGCCGCACAGATCTCCTCGAACACCGAACTCGTCTACGGGCGGTGGGACGCCGAACCGGTGAAACCGCCCCACGCGCCGTCCGCGACCGAGACCACCCCCGGGGGAGGCATCGCGTGACCGAACCCAGGCACGGGTACGCCGCGGGTGAGGAACCCGCAGCGCCTCCGCTCGACCCGCGGGCCGGAACCGAGGGCGCGGACCGCGATGCGGACCCCGCCAGGGGACGGCACGCCGCCCCGGCCGATCAGATCCCGGCCGATCAGATCCCGGCCGAGCAGGTCCCGGCCGTCGAGCTCGTCGAGACGGGGATCTCGACGAGCTCGATCACCGCGGAATCGAGCACCGCGGACTCGAGCACGCCCGAAGCGGGCGCAGAGGCTCCCGTCGCCGCGGCGCCGCCGACCCGCACCCTGCTCGGCCCGGCCGAGATCCGCGACCTCGCCGAGATGCTCGGCGTCAACCCCACCAAGAAGCTCGGCCAGAACTTCGTCATTGACGGTAACACCGTGCGCAGGATCGTCAAGGTTGCGGCCATCACCGACGCCGACACCGTCGTGGAGGTCGGCCCCGGCCTCGGTTCCCTCACCCTCGGCCTGCTCGAGACCGGCGCCCGGGTCGTGGCAGTCGAGATCGACGAGCGGCTTGCCGAGCAGCTGCCGCTCACCGTGCAGCTGATGCACGAGGGCGCGCCGCTGACCGTCATCCGTGCCGACGCGCTCAAGATCACCGAGATCCCCGACTCGCCGACCAGGTTGGTGGCCAACCTGCCATACAACGTCTCCGTGCCGGTGCTGCTGCACCTGCTCGAACACTTCGGGTCGATCCGCGCCGGCGTGGTGATGGTGCAGGCCGAGGTCGGCGAGCGCCTCGCCGCCCCGCCCGGCTCGAAGGTCTACGGCAGCCCGAGCGTCAAGGCCGCCTGGTATGGGCAGTTCCGCACCGCGGGCAAGGTCAGCCGCCAGGTGTTCTGGCCGGTGCCGAACGTCGACTCGATCCTGATCGCCTTCGAACGACGCGCGGAACCGCTGGAAAGCGAGGAACTGCGCCTGGCCAGCTTCGCCCTCGTCGACGGCGCATTCCAGCAACGCCGCAAGATGCTGCGGCAGTCGCTGTCGAGCGTGCTCGGCGACTCAGCGACTGCGTCGACCATCCTGGCCGAGGCTGGGATCGACCCCACCGAGCGCGGCGAACAGCTCACCGTGAACGACTTCCTCGCGATCGCCCGCGCCTGGCGCGCCCGGTAGCGCCCGGCATCGCTGTCCGGCGGAGTCCGCCTTCACCGGGCAGCGGCGCGCTAGCATCGCGGCGTGTCCTGGAATCCTGTGCCCGAAAACCCTCGTGAGCAGCAGAAGCGCCGGCATCGGCGACCAGGCGGTCCTGGCCGCCCAGGGCGGCTGAGCATCACGCCCGGTCACGAGAAGCCGATCCGGCTGGGCTAGGTTAGTCACATGACCAACGCGGCCGCATCTCCCATGGTGCACGCGAGGGCACCGGGAAAAATCAACGTCTTCCTCAAGGTCGGTGCCGTGCTCGAAGACGGTTACCACGAGGTGGCAACCGCCTACCAGGCAGTCTCCCTGTACGAGGACGTGCGCGCCTACCCGGCCGACGATTTCTCGGTCGAGTTCAGCGGATCGATCGACACCTCCGGACTGGCCGTCGATGGCAGCAACCTCGCGATCAAGGCCGCTCGGGCGCTGGCCCGCAAGGCGGGCTTCCGCGGCGGCGTGCGCCTGGACATCGAGAAGAACGTCCCGATCGCCGGTGGCATGGGCGGCGGATCCGCGGATGCCGCGGCGACCCTCCTCGCCTGCGACGCCCTCTGGGGCACCGAAGCGACCAGAGAGGACCTGCTCGGCATAGCGGCCACCCTCGGCGCCGACGTCCCGTTCTCATACACCGGCGGCACGGCGATCGGCACCGGCCGCGGTGACCGGCTCAGCCCGGCCCTGGCCAAGGGGCAGTTCCATTGGGTGCTCGCCCTCGCCGAGTTCGGCATGTCGACGCCCGCCGTGTACAGCGAGCTCGACCGCCACCGCGAGCGGCACGCTCAGGACATCTTCCCGGCCCAGCTGCAGCCCACCGTCGATGCCAACGTGCTGCAGGCCCTGAGGGCCGGCGACCCCGCGATGCTCGCCGAATCGCTCCACAACGACCTGCAGGCCCCGGCGCTGCACCTTGCCCCCGGCCTGGCCAGGGTGCTCGAACTCGGCGAGGCGAACGGCGCGCTGGCCGGCATCCTCTCCGGTTCCGGCCCCACCGTCGCGTTCCTGGTCCAGGACGCCGACAACGCCCTCGAGTTACAGGTCGCGCTGAGCGCCTCCCGCCTGCACGTCGTACGTGCCACCGGCCCGGTGCACGGCGCCCGAATCATCCACGACTAGGATCCGGGCGGGGTCTCGACTGGCTCGACCACCGCACGGGGTCTCCTGAGAAAGCCGATGTTTTCGCCAACCACCCGGGCGCGAAGCGCCCCCTCAGCTGGACAGGCTCGGGCAGCGGGGCTCGAGCGCGCTGCGCTCACAGCCACGCCAGCTAAACTCGAAAGCTATGGCACATTTGCTCGGGGCCGAGTCCCTGCACCTTGAATTTCCCACCCGCGTCATCTTCGACAGCGTAACCGCCGGTCTCAACGAAGGCGACCGGATCGGCGTCGTGGGCCGCAACGGCGACGGCAAGTCCACCCTCATGCGACTGCTGGCGGGTCGGATGGAAACCGACTCCGGCCGCGTGACACGTCGTCGCGGCGTGACCATCGGTATGCTCGACCAGGCCGACGACCTCGCCTCCGGGCAGACCGTCGGCCACACCATTGTCGGCGGAATCGACGAGCACGTCTGGGCCGGCGACTCCAAGGTCCGCGACGTCATCGCGGGTCTCGTGCGGGACATCCCCTGGGACGCCCTCGTCGACGACCTCTCCGGTGGACAGCGCCGCCGGGTCGCCCTCGCCGCCGTGCTGATCGGCGACCACGACGTCATCTTCCTCGACGAGCCCACCAACCACCTCGACGTGGAGGGCATCTCGTGGCTGGCCGGCCACCTCAAGACCCGCTGGGCAACCAACTCCGGCGGGCTCGTGGTCGTCACTCACGACCGGTGGTTCCTCGACGAGGTCTGCAACATGACCTGGGAGGTGCACGACCGCCTGATCGAACCGTTCGAGGGCGGCTACGCCGCCTACATCCTTCAGCGTGTCGAACGCGACCGGATGAGCGCGGCCTCCGAATCCAAACGGCAGAACCTGATGAAGAAGGAACTGGCCTGGCTGCGCCGGGGCGCACCCGCCCGAACCGCCAAGCCCAAGTTCCGCATCGACGCCGCCAACGAACTGATCGAGAATGAGCCGCCGCCCCGAGACACCGTCTCGATGCAGTCGATGGCGATGCAGCGCCTCGGCAAGGACGTCGTCGATCTGATCGACATCTCGGTCAGGTTCGGCGAAAAGACCGTGCTGAACGACATCACGTGGCGGATCGCGCCCGGGGAGCGCACCGGCATCATGGGCGTCAACGGCGCCGGCAAGTCCACCCTGCTCAATCTCGTGGCCGGGACCCTGCAGCCGACGAAGGGCACGGTCAAGCGCGGCAAGACCATCAAGGTCGCCGTGCTCACCCAGCAGCTCTTCGAACTGGACGACATCCAGAACGACCGGGTCAGCGAGGTCATCGGCCGCCAGAAGACGAGTTACATCGCCGGCGGCAAGGAGATCACCCCTGGCCAGATGCTCGAGCGGATGGGCTTCATGAGCGCTCAGCTGACCACCCAGGTCAAGGACCTCTCCGGTGGCCAGAAGCGCCGCCTGCAGCTGCTGCTGATTGTGCTCGACGAGCCCAACGTGCTCATCCTCGACGAGCCCACCAACGACCTGGACACCGACATGCTCGCGGCGATGGAAGACCTGCTCGACTCCTTCCCCGGCACCCTGCTGGTGGTCTCTCACGACCGGTACCTGATCGAACGCGTCACCGACAACCAGTACGCCGTGACGGAAGGCGCGTTCCGGCACCTGCCCGGCGGTGTGGACGAGTACCTGGAGATGCGCAGGCGCCAGGTCAGCGGCAACGACAAGCCGGCGGCCGCGAACGCGGGAAACACCTCGGGTGGCAAAGCGCCACGCAAGCTCGCCATCGGCGGCGCCGACCTGCGCAACGCCCAGAAGGAGCTCGCATCGATCGACCGGAAGGTCGCGAAGCAGAACGCCCGGATCGCGGCCCTGCACGAGAGCCTCGCCACCCACGACCAGGCGGACTACGACGGCCTCGGCGCGCTCGGCACCGAACTGCAGGGACTGGAGACCTCCATCGCCGGGTTCGAAACCCGCTGGATCGAACTCTCTGAGCTGATCGAGGGCTGAATCGCAGATACTGTTACCGCGTGTGTCCTCACGGCCCGCGCGGTGCAGCATCCGTCGATAGCCTTGAACTGTGCCTCGCAATGCAGCGGCACAGACTCCCCACCTCGTTCGTCGTGGTTTCCCTGTGCCCGAATTGCCCCGGCAGAAACGTCGAACTCAGCAAAAGGGGAACCCATCGTGAAAAATAGACTTCTGGCCGCCCTCGCGGTCCTTCCGCTCGTCGCCCTGCTCGCCGGCTGCTCAGGCGGCGCGGCGGACGCGCCCGGCAGCGCGGCATCCCGCAACGACAAGGTCGTGAAGATCGGCGTCGTCGGGGCCAGCGACCCGTACTGGGCCGTGTACACCAAAGCCGCCGCCGCCGAGGGAATCAAGGTCGAGATCGTGGACTTCGCTGTCTTCGAGCAGCCCAACCCTGCCCTCTCTGCCGGCGAGCTCGACCTCAACCAGTTCCAGCACATCGTCTACCTGGCCGACTACAACGTCTCCAGCAAGCAGGATCTCGTGCCGATCGGCGCCACCGCGATCTACCCGCTCGGCCTCTACTCCACAAAGCACAAGAAGGTCAGCGAGATCAAGAAGGGCGACACCATCGCCGTACCGAACGACGCGAGCAACCTGGCCCGGGCGCTGCTTGTTCTGCAGTCGGCGAAGCTGATCACGCTCAAGGACGGCGGCACGATCTTCTCAACCCTCGATGACATCGACACCGGCAAGTCCAAGGTCACCGTCAGCGCTCTCGAGGCGTCGCTCACCGCAACCTCGCTGCCCGACGTGGACGGCGCTGTCATCAACAACGACTTCGTCGAGAAGGCCGGCCTCAAGTTCAGCGATGCCCTCGCCCAGGACGACCCGGCGGACCCGAACTCGCTACCGTACGTGAACGTCTTCGCGGCCCGCGCCGAGGACAAGGACAACCCGACCCTCCAGAAGCTCGTCAAGATCTACCAGACCACCAAGGCCGTTCAGGATGGTGTGCTCACGGTATCCGGCGGCTCGGCCAAGCTCGTGCAGACCCCGGTCGCCGACCTCGTGTCCTCCCTCGTCAAGGTCGAGAAAGACACCAAGGCCCAGAAGTAGCCCCGTTCCGATCGAGAGTGCCCGTTCCGGCGGGCACTCTCGACCGCAAAGGGCACAATCGCCGCGACTCTGCCGCACGCAGTTGCGCTCACGCGGCATCACGCCAGTCAGTTAGGACGTACCATGCCTACTCCCAGCCCCGTCGTTGAACTCCGTGACGTGAGCAAGGTGTACCCGCCCACGGTCAAGGGGGGCGCGGAGGTCGTCGCGATCGACGGCATCAGCCTCACGGTCGACGCCGGCGACGTCTACGGCATCATCGGGTACTCCGGCGCGGGCAAGAGCACGCTCGTGCGCCTGATCAACGCCCTCGAACGCTCGACCACCGGGGAGATCCTCGTCAACGGCCAGGACATCGCCAGGCTCCCCGAGCGGGAGCTGCGCCCGGTGCGGCTCGGCATCGGGATGATCTTCCAACAGTTCAACCTGCTCGGTTCCCGCACCGTGGCCGCGAACGTCGGCTACCCGCTCGAGGTGGCCCGCCAGCCGAAGGATGAGCGCACGGCGCGCGTCGCCGAGATGCTCGACTTCGTCGGCCTCAGCGACAAGGCCCGCGCCTACCCCGACCAGCTCTCCGGCGGCCAGAAGCAGCGGGTGGGCATCGCCAGGGCACTGGCGAGCCAGCCGGGGATCCTGCTCGCCGACGAGGCCACCAGTGCGCTCGATCCAGAGACGACGCACGAGGTGCTCGACCTGCTCGGCCGGGTCAACAAGGAATTCGGGGTCACCATCATCCTCATCACGCATGAGATGGATGTCATCCAGACCCTGGCCACCAAGGTCGCCGTGATGGACCAGGGCCGGGTGATCGAACGCGGCGACGTGTTCGACGTCTTCTCGAACCCGCAGCAGCCGGCATCCGCCCGCTTCGTCTCCACGGTGGTGAAGGGTCTCCCCTCTGAAGGTGAGCTCGCGGTGCTGCGCGACCGGCACCCCGGGCGGATCGTCACACTCGCCTTCCGCGACAGCAGCGTCGATCAGGCCAGGGTATTCGGCGAGTTCGCCGCCGCCGGTATCACCTTCGAGGTCGTCTACGGCGGGATCAACGAGATCCAGGGCCGTTCATTCGGCCACCTCACCCTCGCCCTGACCGCCGGCCCGGAGGCCGTTCGCGCCGGCGGCGCCGACGCGACCATCGACGCCGTGCTCGACCGGGTCCGAACGCGCACCATCGTCACGGAGGTGCGCTGATGGACTCCCTGATCACCCTGATGCCCGAGTTCTGGAAGGCCGCGGGGGAGACCCTGTACATCGTCGGCTTCACCCTCTTCTTCGGCGGCCTCGGCGGCCTGATCGTCGGCCTGGGCCTCTACCTGACCCGGGCCGGCAGCATCCTTGCCAACAAGCCCGTCTTCGTGGTGCTCAACCTGCTCGTGAACATCGTGCGCCCGATCCCGTTCATCATCTTCCTCGCCGCGGCCCAGCCCCTGGCCCGGATGGTCGTCGGCACCGGAATCGGCAACAACGCGATCATCTTCACCATCTCGCTCGCGGCCTCCTTCGCGATGGGGCGGATCGTCGAACAGAACCTGCTCACGGTGACGCCCGGGGTGATCGAGGCTGCCCGCAGCGTGGGGGCCGGACCGCTCCGGATCATCTTCACGGTGCTGCTGCCGGAGGCGCTCGGCCCGCTCATCCTCGGCTACACCTTCATCTTTGTGGCACTCGTGGACATGTCCGCGGTCGCCGGGTACGTCGGCGGCGGTGGCCTCGGAAACTTCGCCCTGCTCTACGGCTACCGCCAGTTCAACCCGGTGGTCACCTGGGCGGCCGTGCTGCTGATCATCGTGCTCGTGCAACTCGTGCAATTCCTCGGCAACCGGCTGGCCCGGAAGGCGTTCCGGCGCTAGGGACAACCAGTCGTGCGCCGCTGGAACGGCCCGGCGGGCCGAAGTAGACTGGACCATGACTTCCGAGGGTTTTGCTGAGATCGAGCGCAAATTCGACGTGAATCCGGCGACGCCGTTACCGCCCCTGCACGACCTGCCCGGCGTCACCCACGTCGCCCCGCCGGTCGAGCACCACCTGGACGCCCTCTACTTCGACACCGGCGACCTCACGCTTGCAAGCCGGCGGATCACGCTGCGCCGGCGCGACGGAGGCGACGACGCCGGCTGGCACCTCAAAACCCCCGTCGCCGTCGACGAACGCCGCGAGATTCGAGAACCGGTCGGGGTGGACCCCGACGAGATCCCGGAAGCCATACTGCGCCTCGTGCGGGTGTACCTGCGCGGCCGGTCGCTGATGCCGATCGTTCGGCTCCGCACCTCAAGAGTCGTGCACCACCTCGTCGGCCGGGACGACGCCGTGCTCGCCGAAGTCTGCGACGACTCCGTGCAGGCCGAACGGTTCGGATCCGAACCGCTGAACCAGGCGTGGCGTGAATGGGAGATCGAACTCGTCGACGGGTCCCGGGCCCTACTCGACGCGGCCCAGGAGAGGCTGTCGACCGTGGGAGTGGACCCGGCCGCGAGCCCGTCCAAGCTCGCCCGTGCCCTGGGTGACCGCGCGCCTGCCCTCGCGCCCGTCGTGCCGGAACGGCCGGGTCCCGGCAGCTCGACCGGGGACGTGCTGCTGGCCTACCTGCGGGCGCAGGTCGAGATGGTCACGACCGAAGACCCGTCCGTGCGGGAAGGAGCCGGGGATGCATTGCATCGGATGCGCGTCGCCACCAGGCGGCTACGCTCGGCCCTGTCCACCTACGGTCCGCTCGTCGACGCGGGGGTCGCCGACCCGCTTCGTGTCGAGCTGCGCTGGATCGCGGGCGTGCTCGGCGGCGCCAGGGACGCCCAGGTGATGCGCCGGCGCCTCGCCCACCGGCTGGACCTGGAGCCGACCGAACTGACCGCCGGACCGGTCGCCCCGCGGATCGACGAGCACTTCTCCACCGTCGTACGGATCAGCGATGCGGACACCCGTTCCGCCCTCGACTCCGACCGCTACTTCCGGCTTCTCGACACCCTCGACGAGTTGCTGGAGTCTCCGCCGCTGTACCGCACGGCCGACAAACCGGCACGGAAGCTCGTTCCCGGCCTGATCCGCGCCGACTGGAAGCATCTCCGCGCGGCGGTCCGTGCGGCGCGCCGAACCGCGGCAGGCAGCGAACGCGACGCGGCACTGCACGAGGTGCGCAAACGCGCCAAGCAGCTGCGCTACGCGGCGGAGACGGCCGCACCGCTCCGGAGCAAGCGGGCTTCAAGGCTCGTCGCCGCGGCCCGACAGGTTCAGGAGATCCTCGGCGACCACCAGGACAGCGTCGTCGCGCGGGGCGAACTGCTCGGCCTCGGCATGAAGGCGTTCCTGTTCAACGAGAACGCATTTACCTATGGGCGGATGCACGCGGTCGAGGAGGCCGGCGCGGCCGGCACCGAGGCCCGATTCTTCACGGCCTGGAAGGACTTCCCCTCCGCCTCGATCAAGAAGTAGGGGCGCACCGCCGCGTCGGCCTGCCGGTTCAGTCGAGGTGCTCAGTCGAAGTCGAGGCTGAGCTTGCGCAGCAGTCCGGACAGCCGGTCCTGTTCGCTGGTCGACAGGGTCGAGAGCAACTCGGCCTCGGCGTCAACCAGGCGGGTGATCGCGGCGTCCACGCGGGTCAGACCGGCCGGATTCATCCCCACGAAGATGCCGCGCCCGTCGTTGGGGTCGGTGCGGCGGGTAACCAGGCCGCGCTCGACCAGGCGGTCGATCCGGTTGGTCATCGTGCCGCTGGAGACCAGGGTCTGCTGCAGCAGGGCCTTCGGGCTCAGCTCGTAGGGTGCGCCGGCCCGGCGCAGTGCCGAAAGCACGTCGAACTCCCAGGACTCCAGTTCAGAGCGGGAAAACGCGGTGCGCCTGGCCCGATCCAGATGTTTGGAGAGTCGGCCCACCCGGGACAGGACCTGCAGCGGAGCGAAGTCAAGGTCGGGGCGTTCGCGCAACCAGGCGACTACGATCCGGTCGACTTCATCATGGGCGGGCATCGTCCCATTATCCGGCCTCGGGGTGGCCCTCGTTGTTCGCTTGCGCGCCGCGCACGATACTTCTGGCAGACTTGTCAGCGTTGGTCGGCCCCGGGCCGGCGAATTCCGCCGTGGTGTAATGGCAGCACGACAGCCTTTGGAGCTGTTAGGTCCAGGTTCGAGTCCTGGCGGCGGAGCACTGGTTGCCTGCCAGTGGCGCTCCTCCGGTCTTCCCGGCCGGCAACACGAAAAGCAAAGAGGAAACCACGTGACCGATTCCCGTCTCGCTATCGTCGTGCTGGCCGCAGGCCAGGGCACCCGAATGAAATCCAGCACCCCGAAGCTACTGCACCCGCTCGCCGGGCTCCCCATCCTCAGCCACGTCCTCGCCACCTCGCGCGCGCTGGGAGCCGCCCACGTCGTCACCGTCGTGCGCCACGAACGCGACCTGGTCGCCGCCCTGGTGGCCGAGGACCTGCCCGAGAGCCTGATCGTCGACCAGGACGAGATCCCCGGCACCGGCCGGGCGGTGGAGCTGGCCGTCGCGGCACTCCCCGCCGACTTCGAGGGGGACGTCCTCGTGGTCTCAGGTGATGTGCCGCTGCTGAACTCCGCCACCCTGGCCAGCTTCGTCGCCGCGCACCGCGAGCGGGAGGTCTCCGCCACGGTGCTCTCGTCCTTTCCGGAGGACTCCACCGGCTATGGCCGCATCGTGCGCTCCGAGTCGGGCGGCTTCGACCGCATTGTGGAGCAGAAGGATGCGTCGGCCGAGGAACGTGGGATCGCCGAGACCAACGCCGGCGTCTACGCCTTCAGCGTCGCCGAACTGCGTGAGCAGCTCGGGCACCTCACCACCGAGAATGTTCAGGGCGAGAAGTACCTGACCGACGTGATCGGGCTCCTCCGCGACGCCGGCTCGGCGGTGCGCGCCGTGCCGGTGGCGGATGCCTGGCTCGTCGCCGGGATCAACGACCGCGCCCAGCTCAGCGAGACCGCGCGCCAGCTCAACGGTTTCATCGTGCACGGCTGGCAGCTGGCCGGCGTCACCGTTCAGGACCCGGCCACCACCTGGATCGACCTCAAGGCGCAGATTGCGCCGGATGTGACGATCCTGCCCGGCACCCAGATCCTCGGGGCGACGGTGATCGAGACCGGCGCCGTGATCGGCCCGGACACCACCCTCGTGGACTGCGAGGTCGGCGAGAACGCGGTGGTCAAGCGCACCGACGCGACGCTCGCGGTGATCGGCGCCGGGGCATCGGTCGGCCCGTTCTCCTACCTGCGACCCGGCACCATCCTGGGCGCGGACGGCAAGATCGGGGCATTCGTCGAGACCAAGAACGCCACCATCGGCGTCGGCAGCAAGGTGCCGCACCTGAGTTACGTCGGAGACGCCACAGTGGGCGAACAGTCCAATATCGGGGCAGGCACGATCTTCGCCAACTACGACGGCGTGAACAAGCACCGGAGCGAAATCGGGTCGCATGTGCGCACCGGGTCGCACAACGTGTTCGTCGCGCCGATTAGGATTGGGGACGGAGCGTACACGGGAGCCGGCACAATCGTCCGCAAGGACGTGCCGGCCGGGGCGTTGTCCCTGAGCGTTGCTCCTCAACGCAATATGGACGGCTGGGTTGAGACCCACCGCCCAGGAACCGACGCGGCGGTGGCCGCGGCAAAGAGCGGAGACTAGGTGTCTGGAATCAAGACCAGCGGCGAAAAGCGACTTGTATTGGTTTCGGGGCGAGCTCACCCGCAACTGGCCCTGGACATCGCCACGGAGCTTGGTACCGAACTCGTCCACACTGACGCCCGCACCTTCGCGAACGGGGAGATTTACGCCCGCTTCGACGAGAGCGTGCGTGGAAGCGACACCTTTGTCATCCAGTCGCACACCAACCCGATCAACGAATGGCTGATGGAACAGCTCATCATGGTCGACGCGCTCAAGCGGGCCTCCGCCAAGCGGATCACCGTGGTCGCGCCGTTCTACCCTTACGCCCGCCAGGACAAGAAGGGCCGCGGCCGCGAGCCGATCTCGGCCCGCCTCGTCGCCGACCTGTTCAAGGTCGCCGGCGCAGACCGGATCATGGCGGTCGATCTGCACGCCGCTCAGATCCAGGGCTTCTTCGACGGGCCCGTTGACCACCTCTTCGCCATGCCGGTGCTGCTGGAGCATTTCAAGGAGAAGCTCGACCCGGCCACCCTCACCGTCGTCTCGCCGGACATGGGCCGCGTGCGCGTCGCCGACATCTGGAGTGACAAGCTCGGCGCCCCGCTGGCCATTATCCACAAACGTCGCGACCCCCTGGTGCCCAACCGGGTCTCCGTGCACGAGATCGTCGGCCAGGTCGAGGGCCGGGTCTGCCTGATCGTCGACGATATGATCGACACCGGTCGCACGATCGTGCTTGCCGCCGAGGCGCTGCGCAAGGCCGGTGCGATCGGCGTCGTCGTCGCCGCTACCCACGCCGTGTTCAGCCACCCGGCGCTCGAACTGCTGCAGAACCCGGCGATCTCCGAGGTCGTCGTCACCGACACCCTGCCGATCCCGATGGAGAAGCGCTTCCCCACGCTCACCGTGCTGCCGATCGCCCCGCTGCTGGCGCGCGCGATCCATGAGGTGTTCGACGAGGGTTCCGTCACGTCGATGTTCGAGGGCGCCGCGTAAGGGCACCGAACGGCTTCCGGCCGGTCGTCGACGGATGTCGGTGGCCGGCCATCGGTCTGTCCGGGCTCGGTCGCGGGCTCGGTCGCGGGTTCGGTCGCGGGTTCGATCGCGCGGGGAGTCGGAGCCCGCGTTCTGCGCCGACCGGGCCTACGCGTGGATGCCGGCCTCCGCGGCCCGCGGCGCGGAGGGGATGATGCCGAGGGGGAGGACGTAGGTCTCCCGTTCGTTGCGGTCGACCGCGTAGCACTGCCAGCCGAGCCCGCCCGGCCCGGTCAGCTCGAAGTGGGCGTCCGACCCGACCGAGTCCGGGTAGAAGTGCTGGGTTGCCACCCGGCAGGTGTTCGCGGCGGTCGTCGTCGCGACCTGCAGCGTGGTCAGGATGCCGGGCACGATCAGCGCCACGAGCCCCAGCACGACGACGACGCGCATGAGCGTGAGGGCGCGCCGACTGCGCAGGGGCCGGTCGGCGTCCTGCGGTTCGTAGCCGGAGAGTTCGGGGTGTTCGTCGCTCATGTCCGTCCCAGTATCCCAAACCCGGCGCCTGTGCGCTGGCAGTCCCCGGACGACCCGAGATGTTGCCGAAGCGGACGACTGTTGCCCGCACGCCGGCGACAGTTGTCCGCTTCGGCAACGATTGTCCCGGCAGGTGCTATCCCTCCCCAGGCGCGCGGGCCCGCGCAGGCCCCACGGAATTCGGGCGGAGCGGCGCCGGCCTGACGCAGGCTGTGAACCTTAGCGGATGGCTGACGAGAGCATCGACGAGCACACTGGGCTGTACCTCTCGGGCGGTGCAGCCGCCACTGAGTCAGCCGGGCGGCAGTTTCGGCGGGAGTCGCAGGCCGGGAGGAGCGCCCTTCGGTTGCGCCGCGGCGTCTTCACCACTATCGAGTATTGGGCGGGGCTCCCACCGAGGCAGAGGCACCTCGCGGAGGTCCGGGCCGTCGTCGCGACTCGAACGCGGGACCCGCTGATCAGTCACCAATCGGCGGCGGTCGTGTGGGGGATTCCCCTGGCCGACGCCTGGCCGAGCACCGTGCACGTGCTGGCCCCACCGAACTCCAGGGCGCGGAGCAAGAACGGTGTCACGGTCCACCGCAGCGACATCCCCGACCGGGACGTCGTCGAATTCGACGGGATGCTCGTGACCAGTCCCGCCCGGACCCTCATCGACCTGGCGCGTACGGTGAGTTTCACCACCGCCGTCGTTGCGATCGACCATGCCCTTAATCCGCGGAACGCATCGCCGGAGGTCTTCTTGACCGCGGAGGTGCTCAGCGAGAAACTCCACGAGTCGGCCTCGGCCCGGGGAGCCGTGAGGGCGGACCGGGCCATCGGCTTCGGTCGGCCCAATGCGGACAACCCCGGTGAATCGATGAGTCGCGTGGCGATCTTCGAACTGGGTTTCCCTGATCCACTGCTTCAGACGTGCCATCCCAACCCTCGCGGCGGCTTCTACTTCACCGACTTCGAATGGCCGGCCTATCGCCTGATCGGGGAGTTCGACGGGAAGGGCAAGTACGTGAAGGACGAGTACCTGCGGGGACTGACCCCCGGGGAAGCGGTCCATCGTGAGAAGGTTCGCGAAGACGACCTCCGCGCGGAAGGCAATCGCGTGGCGCGCTGGGGTCCGTCCGATTTGCGCCGGCGCCAGTCGCTGCTGCGCATCCTCACGACCGCGGGGCTCCCGGTCCTTCGCTGACCGGGCGATTGGAAGCAAGGACTGTTGCCGGAGCGGACAACTGTTGCCGGGATGCCGGCAACACTCGTCCGCTCCGGCAACAGTTGCCCACCGGAGGTGGGCGGCTAGTGCGAGGAACCCTCGGTCTCGACCTCGCTGCGGTCGCCCGACCACAGGGTGTGGAAGGTGCCGGGCAGGTCGACGCGCTTGTAGGTGTGCGCCCCGAAGAAGTCCCGCTGGCCCTGCACGAGCGCGGCGGGCAGCCGCTCGCTCGCGAGCGAGTCGAAGTAGCTCAGCGCTGACGCGAACCCGGGAACCGGGATGCCGGAGAGCGCCGCGGTCGACACGACCCGGCGCCAGGCCGACTCGCTGTCGGCGACGGCCTTGGCGAAGTACGGGTCGACGAGCAGGGTCGGGATCGACGGATCGTTCGCGTAGGCGTCGACGATCCGGTTGAGGAACTGCGCGCGGATGATGCAGCCGCCACGCCAGATCGTGGCGATGGCGCCCTTGTCGATCTTCCAGCCGTACTTCTCGGCGCCGGCGATGATCGCGTCGAAGCCCTGGGCATACGCCACGACCTTGGAGGCGTAGAGCGCCTGGCGTACGTCGTCTTGGAAGGTGTGGCCGACCACCGCGATCTCCGGTCGGGCGCCCTGGGCCGCCCGGAGCGGCACGCGCTGTTCCGGGTGGCTGGACACGGCGCGGGCGAAGACAGCCTCGGCGATGCCGCCGACGGGCACGCCCAGGTCGAGGGCGTTCTGAACGGTCCAGACCCCGGTGCCCTTCGAGCCGGCCTCGTCGAGCACGACGTCGACGAAGGGCAGGCCGGTCTTCGCGTCGACCTGGCGGAGCACCTCGGCGGTGATCTCGATCAGGTAGCTCTCGAGCTCGCCGGCGTTCCAGTCGGTGAACACGTCCGCGATGGCGGCGGGAGAGTGCCCGCCGACCCTGCGGAGTAGATCGTAGGCCTCGGCGATGAGCTGCATGTCGGCGTATTCGATGCCGTTGTGAATCATCTTGACGAAGTGGCCCGCGCCATCAGTGCCCACGTGTGTGACGCAGGGCACGCCGTCGACGACGGCGGCGATCGACTCGAGGATCGGGCCGAGGGTCTCGTACGCCTCGATGGAGCCACCCGGCATGATGCTGGGGCCTTTGAGGGCACCCTCCTCGCCGCCGGAGATGCCGGCGCCGACGAAGTTCACGCCGGTCTCGCGAACGTCCTTCTCCCTGCGGATGGTGTCCTGGAAGTCGGCGTTGCCGCCATCGACGATGATGTCGCCCGGCTCGAACAGGGCGGTCAGCTGGCTGATCACGGCATCCGTGCCCGTGCCGGCCTGAACCATGATGATCGCGGTGCGCGGCTTCTGGAGGGACGCGGCGAACTCCTCGATCGTCTCGGAGGCGACGAAGTTCGCCTCCGGGTGCTCGCCGGTGAGGAGGCGGGTGCGTCCGGGAGAGCGATTGTAGACCGCCACCGTGTTCCCCGTGCGGCTGGCGAGGTTGCGGGCCAGATTCGACCCCATCACCGCCAATCCCACTACGCCAATGTTTGCCTGTGCTGCGCCGGTTTCGGCCACGTTTGCTCCTTCAGGTGATTGAACTCAAACCTTCTCCAACGTTACTGCGTCGGCCTGAACGGTGGCGTGGCCAGTCGGTCGGCCTCCGGGGCGACGGATGACGGCCCACCGGTTCGCCCCGGCCGCCCCGCTCCGCTAGGCTCACTAGTTGAACTTCGGCGAGGGCTGTCGGCGGCGGATTGCGTCCATCGGCATCCGTTATCGACGCGGCGGGATGCTTCACGGCCTTTCCTCACGCGCACACGCGTTCGAGTTGAACCAGTACCCACGATTCCCGGACCCAGGTCCGCGAAACCAGACTGGGCCGTCCAGGCCCGCAAGGAGAAATATCATGGCTGAGGCCAAGAAGAAGGTTGTCGCAGACAACAAGATTTCCGCCGACCTGCGCGTGAAGTTCGGCAAGGGCGCTGCCCGCAAGCTGCGCGTGCTGGGCAAGATCCCCGCCGTCATCTACGGCCATGGCACCGACCCGGTGCACGTAGCCCTCCCGGCCCACCAGATCGGACTGCTGCTGCGCCGCGCCAACGCCGTGCTCGAACTGGACGTCGAAGGCACCACCCACCTCACCCTGGTGAAGGATGTGCAGAAGGACCCGTTCCTGCAGATCATCGAGCACCTCGACCTCATCGTCATCCGCAAGGGTGAGAAGGTCCAGGTCGAGGTTTCCGTGCACCTGACCGGCGAGGCCGTTTCCGGCACCATCGCCGACCTGGACTCGAAGTTCCTCATGCTCGAGGTCGAGGCCACGAACATCCCGCAGAACATCGTCGTCTCCATCGACGGGCTCGATGACGGAGCCCAGATCCACGCGAAGGACGTCGTCCTCCCCGAGGGCGCGACGCTCATCTCCGACCCCGAGGCCGTCGTGGTCTACGTGCACCTGCCCGCCGCCGAGGAAGAGGAAGAGCCGGTCGAAGACGAGGCCGCCGAGGCTCCTGTAGCCGAGTAGTCTTCCCCATCTGGCTTCGTCGACCGCGGAGGAATTCCCTGGACGAGAATCTCTGGCTCGTAGTCGGGCTCGGTAACCCCGGGCCCGGCTACGCCGGCAACCGCCACAACGTCGGCCACATGGTCGCGGCCGTGCTCGCCGACCGTCTGTCTGCGAACTTCAAGAACCACAAAACCAATTCGGCGGTCGCCGAGGGGCGCAGCTTCCCCGGCGGACCCAAGCTGGTGCTCGCCAAGCCGAGCACCTACATGAACGTGTCCGGCGGCCCCGTCGCCGCACTCCTGCGCTTCTACTCGCTCGAGCCCGACCGGTTGATCGTCATCCACGACGATCTCGACCTCCCCTTCGACACGCTCAAGATCAAGGTCGGCGGCGGCCATGGCGGCCACAACGGCCTTCGCGACATCATCGCCGCGAACGGCACGAAGGAGTTCGTTCGGATCCGGCTCGGCATCGGGCGCCCGCCCGGGCGCCAGGACGCGGCCGACTTCGTGCTGCACGATTTCGGCAAGGACGAGCGGGCGATCCTGCCCAACCTGCTGACGGATGCCGCCGACGCGATCGAACTGATCGCGGCCGAGGGCGTCACCGTCGCCCAGCAGAAGTTTCACTCGCCGTAAGCGTTACGCCGCCGCAGCCTAGCCGAGGTCGGCCTGGACGCGCTTCATGAACTCAGCCGGCGAGATCGCCCCCGTCACGAGTCTCGCGGCATTGGTCTTGCTTGTGCTCGTCGCCTGGGCGCTGAAAAGTGTGTCGAACGGCAGAACGCTGGTCTTCGAAGCGGCGATTGTGCCCTCGACTTGCGCGGTGAGGGTGGTGACGGGCGCGTTGCCGTGCACCGTGAGCCCGGTGAGGACGCCGTGGCTGCTGAGTGCTCCGTTGCCGTAGTTCTGCGCGATGCAACTGAGCCAGTCCGCAGTCTTCGAGTCGTACGTCGCCGCGGACATCCCCAGGGGCACGCCGACGGCGGCCCCGATCTGGGTTCTCGAGCCGGCTCCGCCCGGGATACCCGGGAACGGGAGGAAACCGACGTTCTCGGAGCCGATGGCCGCCTTGGCGGCGTCCGTGAAATCGGCGAGGGACTGGCTGTCCCCATAGAAGAAGGCCGCCTTCCCGGTCAGGAACGTGTTTTCGGCGGCAGCGGAGTCGATCGCGCGGAGACCAGGACTGAAGTAACCCCGGTCACCGAGGTCTGCGATTGCCTGTGCGCCCGCAACATACTCGGGGTCGGTGAGCGTGGCTTTCCCCGCAGCAACGGCCGCGAACGCATCCGGCCCGACCGTGCGGGAAATGAATGCGCCGACGAGGCGCGCCAGCGGCCGTCCGTCCGTGCCGGCCGCTGCGAACGACGTCAGGCCCGCGGACTTGACTGTTGCGGCGGTACTGAGGAGTTCGTCCCAGGTGGCGGGCGGGGTGACCCCATTGTCCGCGAGGATCTTCTTGTTGTAACAGAAGCCCTCGACGGTGAGCTCGGACGGCAGCCCGATCACGCTGCCGTAGACGTTCGTGATGGCCTGTCCGGCTGCGGGCAGGATCTCGTTCGTAAGGCCGAGATCGCCCAGTGCCGTGCCGACGTTGAGGAGCCGGCCGCTCGCTGTGAGGTCCTGGGCAAGCGTCGGCGTGGTGCCCAGGGCGAAGACGGACGGGAGGGAGTTCTGGTCTGCGAGTTGCTGAAGCCTGTGGTCGTAACTGGCCTGCGGCTCGTCGACCACTGTGAGCGGCAATGCTGCGTTCTGGTCCCTGCATGCGCCTGCGCTCAAGGCAATGAGGGTGGACTTGGCAACGGGCGTCTCGGTGATCGAGAGAAAGGAAAACGCCGTCGGAACACTGGTGGCCGCTGCTTCGGCCGAACACCCGGTCACCACGAGTGCGCTCATGCCGAGTCCGACAATGATCGTGATCCAGGCGCCTCCGCGGCGGGTGGCTCGTGCTTCGGTCACAATTTCTCCTCGACAGGCGTCCTCCGCTATCGGGCACTTCAATGACCGGCGAAGGGGTCCGCACTGAACAATGCCAATCCGACATGGACAAGCGCCTACCGAGATGAACAAGAACTATCGAGTGGGCAAAATCTAAGAATTCGGGTGGCGGATGCCGCCGGCCGGCCCCGATCCCTCCCCCCGCCGGCCGGCAAAGAGGGTGTCGGCGGTGCTGCGTACACTTAGTGGGTGACTCTTCAGGGCTTAATTGCCACACTTTCGCGCGCCTCCACCTTCGACAATGCCATCACGTTCGCGAACCGGGACGCCGATTTCTCGCTCACCGAGGGCCTGCGGGCGCCGCTGATCGCGGCCTTGCTCGAGCAGCGTGGCCGGCTGGACAAGGCCCAGGCCCTGCTCGTCATCACCGCGACGGGGCGCGAGTCGGAGTCGTTGCACGAGAATCTGGCCTGTTTCACCGATGGCGCCGAGATCGTCGACTTCCCGGCCTGGGAGACCCTCCCGCACGAACGGCTGAGCCCCGGCGCCGAGATCGTCGGCAAACGCCTCTACGCGCTCCGGCGGATGCGTGACTGGGAGGAATCGGACCCTACTGCCCGGCGGCCGCTCATCGTCATCGCCTCGGTGCGGGCCGCCCTCCAGCCGGTGGCCGACAACCTCACCGACTACGAACCGATCGAGCTTGCCGTCGGCGCCCATGGCCACGACCTCGGCGCCATCAATAGGGAACTCGTCGGCCTCGCCTACACTCGCGTCGACATGGTCACCCGACGGGGTGAGTTCGCCGTGCGCGGCGGCATCCTCGACGTGTTCCCGCCCGTGGCGCCGCACCCGTTCCGGGTGGAATTCTTCGGTGACGAGGTCGAGCAGATCCGCGCGTTCTCGGTCGCCGACCAGCGTTCCCTGCCCGACCCGATCGGGCGGGTGTCCCTGCCGCCGAGCCGGGAACTGCTGCTCAGCCCGGCCGTGCGACAGCGGGCCAGGGAGATGCAGCACGAGTTCCCGAGCCTGGCCGGCCTGCTCGCCAAGATCGCCGAGGGAATCCCGGTCGAGGGGATGGAGAGCCTGGCGCCGGCGCTCGTCGACCGGCTGGTGCCGATCACCCACTACCTGCCCCTCGAGGCGGCCGTGGCCGTGATCTCACCCGAAAGGGTTGCCTCCCGGGCGATCAGCCTCGCGGAGACGAACCGCGAATTCCTCGGCGCCGCGTGGAGCGCGGCGACCGCCGGCGCGGAGGCCCCGATCGACCTCGAATCAGGGGACTTCCTCACCCTCAGCCGGCTGCGCGACTCGGTCAAATCTAGACAGGCTCGATCACCCGGCGCCCGGGCCTCCGCCCACGCCTGGTGGACGTTCAGCTCGTTCCAGGCGGCGCCGACGGATGCCCCGGTGCTCCCCGAACACCGCGAGCTCGACGAGCTGCTCACCGTGCGCGTCGACGGCGACGCCGTGCCGAGCTTCCAGGGCAGCGTCGAAGGTGCCGTCGGGCACCTTGCCGCCCGGCTGAAAGGCGGCTGGACCGTCGGGATCGTGGCCCAGGGCGCGGGGCTGGTCGAACGCGCCGCAGACGTGCTCGCCGAGCGCGAACTCCCGGCCCGGATCGTCACCGCATGGCCCAGCGAACCGGAACCGGGCATCGCCTACCTGCTCAAGGCATCCGTCGACCACGGCTTCGAGCTGCCGGAGACGAAACTCACGCTGGTCAGCGAGTCCGAATTCTACGGCCGGGTCGTCGGCTACGATGCCCGCCAGGTCAAGAAACTGGCCAGCCGACGTAAGAACGTCGTCGACCCGCTGCAGCTCAAGGCCGGCGACCACGTCGTGCACCAGACCCACGGCATCGGCCGGTTCGTCGAACTGACCCAACGCGAGGTCTCCAGCGGGGGTCGCAACCCGGTCAAGACCAAGCGCGAGTATCTCGTGCTCGAGTACGCGCCGTCCAAGCGCGGCCACCCGGGCGACAAGCTCTACGTGCCGACCGACCAGCTCGACCTGGTCAGCCGTTACGTCGGTGGGGAGGCCCCGACGCTGAGCAAGATGGGCGGCAGCGACTGGTCGGCCGCGAAGACCAAGGCCCGCAAGGCCGTGCGTGACATCGCCGTCGAACTGGTCAAGCTGTACTCGGCTCGGATGGCCAGCAAGGGCCACGCGTTCGGTCCGGACACCCCGTGGCAGCGCGAGCTGGAGGAGGCGTTCCCGTTCGCGGAGACGCCCGACCAGCTCACCACCATCGACGAGGTCAAAGCCGATATGGAACGGCCGATCCCGATGGACCGGCTGCTTTCGGGCGACGTCGGTTTCGGCAAGACCGAGGTGGCAGTGCGCGCCGCGTTCAAGGCGATCCAGGATGGCAAGCAGGTCGTCATGCTCGTACCGACGACCCTGCTCGTTCGCCAGCACATGGAGACCTTCCAGGAACGCTTCGCCGGATTCCCGGTGCACCTGCGAGCGCTCAGCCGGTTTCAGACCGAGAAGGAGTCCCGCGAAACCATCGCCGGGATGCTGGACGGCACCGTCGACCTCGTGATCGGAACCCACCGGCTACTCTCCGAGTCGATCGTGTTCAAGGACCTCGGCCTCGTCATCATCGACGAGGAGCAGCGATTCGGGGTGGAGCACAAGGACGCGCTGAAGAAGCTGAAGACCAACGTGGACATCCTCGCGATGAGTGCCACACCGATCCCGCGCACGCTGGAGATGGCGGTCACCGGCATCCGCGAGATGTCCACTCTGGCCACCCCGCCGGAGGATCGGCACCCGATCCTCACCTTTGTCGGCCCGTACTCCGAGCGGCAGGTGGCGGCGGCGATCCGACGCGAGCTGCTGCGGGAGGGCCAGATCTTCGTCGTGCACAACCGGGTGTCGAGCATCAACCGGGTCGCCGCGAAGCTGGCCGAGCTGGTGCCGGAGGCGCGGATCGCCGTGGCGCACGGGCAGCTGCCGGAGGCCCAGCTGGAACAGGTCGTCGTGGACTTCTGGGAGCGCAGGTTCGACGTGCTCGTCTCGACGACGATCATCGAGACCGGCCTGGACATCGCGAACGCGAACACCATTATCATCGACCGCGCGGACAAGTTCGGGCTCAGCCAACTGCACCAGTTGCGGGGGAGGGTCGGCCGCGGCCGGGAGCGCGCCTACGCCTACTTCCTCTATGACGAGAACAAGCCGCTCACCGAGGTCGCTCACGACCGGCTGTCGACCATCGCCGCGAACAACGAGCTGGGCGCGGGCATGCAGGTGGCCCTGAAAGACCTCGAGATCCGCGGCGCCGGTAACCTGCTGGGCGGCGAGCAGGCCGGTCACATCGCCGGCGTCGGCTTCGACCTCTACCTACGCATGATCGGCGAGGCCGTGAGCACCTTCCGCGGCGACGTCGCGGAAGGCCAGACCGAGCTGCGGCTCGAACTGCCCGTCGACGCTCACATTCCCGAAGACTACGTCGACAGCGAGCGGTTGCGCCTCGAGGCCTACCAGAAGCTGTCCGCCGCCAGCTCGCCTACGGCCGCTAAGGACCAGATCGACCTGGTTCTCGATGAACTCACCGATCGGTACGGTGATCCTCCCCAGCCGGTGCAGAACCTCATCCTGGTCTCCCGGCTGCGCTGGCTGGCGCAGCAGGCCGGGCTCGGCGAGGTCGTCGCAATGGGCTCGAACCTGCGCGTCTCCCCGGCCAACCTGGCCGATTCGATGCAGGTGCGCCTGCAACGGATGTACCCGGGCTCGCGCTACTTCACCCAGAATGGGTCGATGACCGTGCCCATGCCCCGGATCAACGGCGAGCCGCTCGGCGACGCCGCCCTGATTGCCTGGGCCGGCTCACTGCTCGACGCGCTCTTCCCCCGGCCGGTCGACGCCGTCTCGCCGACGTCCGTGTGACGATCCCATCCGGCGGGTTGAAGGCCTCCGCCGGGCTGTCCCGTGCGGGGCACGGTCGCCGCGAGTCCCGCGTGACGCCCCGGCCCGCCGCTTACGATGAGAACGAACCCAGGAGGCCCGCATGACCCAGCCCAGCCAGCTCGACATCCTGATCGAAACCGTCGCCCGGCTCCGTGCGCCCGGCGGCTGCCCGTGGGACGCCGATCAGACCCACGAATCCCTCGTGCAGTACCTGATCGAGGAAAGCCACGAACTGATCGACGCGATCGAGGCGGGCGGTCGCGAGGACCTGATCGAGGAACTCGGCGACGTGCTGTACCAGGTGCTCTTCCACGCCGATCTCGCCGCGCACACCCGCGGCGAGGACTTCGACATCCAGGATGTCGCCGCGCAGATGACCGCGAAGATGGTGGGACGGCATCCTCACGTCTTCGGCGAGCTGTCGCTTGAGACCGCCGACGACGTCGTCGCGGCCTGGGACGGCTTCAAAGCCGCGGAGAAGCCGCACCGAACCAGCGTGCTCGACGGGATCCCGCAGGGAATGCCGGCCCTCGCCCTCGCCGACAAGGTGCTCGGCCGGGCGCAGAAGATCGGCCTGCTCAGTGCGGAGTCGGCCTTCCCGCTCCCGATCGGGAGTGAAGGCGAACTCGGCCCGTTGCTGCTGGCCATCGTTTCCACCGCCAAGGCCCAAGGGTTGGACGCGGAGCGCGCGCTCCGCACTGCCCTCCGCGGGCTGCAGGACGAGATCCGCGCCGCCGAGGCGGACAGTGCCGCCGCGGACGGGACGGACATCTTCGACGCCGGCATCGTTGGCCTGCCGGGCTGACGTGACTGAGCCGCGTTGAGCCGCGCTGAGCCGCCCTGGCCCGCGCTGGCCGCGCGGACCAGCGTTTACCCGGGTGAGCGGCCCGGCCGCGCGATCAGGCGACGCGGTGGCCCGCGGGGAGGCGGCGGGCCGGGGTGATCGTGCGGCGCCAGGCCCAGAGCAGCGCCCCGGCTCCGAGGACCAGGTGGATGCCGAGCCCGACGAACCAGGACGGCACCGCGTTGTCGTAGAGCTCCCGTGGCGTCGGCTGCTTCTCGTCGCCGCCGAAGTATTGGCCGGTCGAATTACAGTATGGGGACTCGCCCTGCAGGTCAGGCGCAACCTGTGCCTGCCGTACCCCGACCGCGATCCAGCCGAACAGGTCCTGCGGGTTGCCGAAGGCGTCGAAGACGCCTGGGGAGGCATCCGCCACGACGACGTACGGATTCGCGGCGAGTACCCACCAGTACCGGTCGAAACGGGGAACGTCCACCGTGGTCGCGGGGTCGCGGCAGCCGGCCGGCGACGTGAGGGTCTGTTGCGACTTTGTGGCGGTGCCGAGCAGGGCGAACGCGATGGGCGTGCCGACGCTCAGCGCCGCGACGATGAGGTAGGTGACGACGATCGAGAAGAGGGGGCGGGTGACCACGCCGGACAGCCCGACGCCGACCGCGGCGATGACCCCGAGCTCGGCGGCGAGCACGAGCACGGAGACTGCGACCGTGGCGTGCGAGACCTGGCCGAGGGTGACCGCGAAGAGCAGGAACGGGACCGCGGCAGCCAGGAATGCGAGGGCCGTGATCCAGGCCGCGCCGAACTTGCCGAGCACGAGCTGGCCCGTGCTGATCAGGGTGACCTGGGTCGTCGCGAGTGTGCCGATGTCGCGGTCGCCGTTGATGGCGTTGCCGCTGAGCGCGGGCGAGACGAAGGTGCCGAGCAGGAGCACGAAGAAGATGACGGCAGAAAAGACCGCGCCGCCGCCTGTCTCCCAGGCCGTGGTCGAGAGCCAGAGCAGCACCGTGACCGCCGCGACGAGCATCACGAAGATGCCCAGCAGAACGTACCAGGCGACCCCGCGCACGCGTTGGCGCAGCTCAAGGGTGACGATGAGCCAGAGCCCGGTGAGGAAGTCCCTAGGGGGTGTGCGGTCGGGGGTCGGGCCGGGGCGGGAAGTCGTGTCCAGGGTGTTGCTCATGCTGCTGCCCCTCCGTTGAATTCGGGCAGGGACAGGTCGAGGAAGGTGTGTTCAAGATCGCCGACGGCCGGGCCGAAGGCGCACACCCGAACGCCGGATCCGATCAGCCGGGCCAGCAGGTCGGCGGCCGCCTCCTCGTTGTCGACCTGCACGAGCGTACCGAGGTGGTCGGTCTGTGTGCCGGAGACACCGGATGCCCGGAGGCTGCCTTCCAGGGCAGCCAGGTCGAGTGAGCGGATCCGCCACGACCTGGCACTGGCGCCGGCCAGGGCGACGCGTTCGGCGCTCGCCGTGGCTCCGTCGGCGAGGTACACGGCGGCATCGGCCATCTCGTCGAGTTCGGACAGGACGTGGCTGGACACGAGGATCGCCGTTCCCTCTCCCGCGAGGCGGCGGAGGAGTACGCGAAGCGCCACCCGGGCTGTCGGGTCGAGGCCGGATGCCGGTTCGTCGAGCAGGAGCGCGGCGGGGGAGTGCACGAGGGCCCGCGCCAGGCTCAGCCGCTGCTTCTGCCCGCGGCTGAGCACGCGGGACGGGCGGTCGGCGAGGGCCTCCAGGCCGGTCAAGCCGATCAGTTCGTTCGCGCGAGCGTTGGCGGCGGGGCGGGTCATCCCGTACATCCGTCCGGTCACTTCCAGCGCGGCACGAACGCTCAGGCTCGGCCAGGAGCCGAGCGTGTCGGGCATCCAGCCCATCGCGGCGCGCACCGCCTGCGGGTCCGCCACCGGGTCGTGGCCGGCGATGGTGATGGTGCCGGTGTCGGGGGCGAGCAGGCTTGCGAGCATGAGGAGCAGCGTCGTCTTGCCGGCGCCGTTCGGACCGATCAGGGCCGTCACCGAGCCCGGTGGCACCGCGAGCGTGGCGTACCGCACCGCGTGCACGCTGCCGAACGAACGGCTGACCCCCGTGGCTGTGATTCCCTGTGCTGCGCTTGACCCCATCGTTGCCCCCTTCGGCGTGATGATCGAATTCTAGGGGGATGGCGCGCGGGGGAGCGGGATGCCGATGCCCGGTACCGTCGAACGACGAGCGACAGTTCTTGCAACGAACTCCTGTGCATCCAGATCGGCAACGAGTTTGCCGCCTCCCAGCACCACATCGCCATCGCCGTCTGGTTTGACAACCAGGCCCCACCCCGGCTCACCGCGAACTTCTGCGCCCAGTCGGTGGAAGGGCGCAACCAGGCCATGATGCTGGTGCAGTACCGTCTCGACCTGGACTTCGGCGTCGAGATACCGGGTATCCCCGCCGTGCTGAACAACTTCATTCTCCCCGTCGAGCCGATCGCGCTCGCCCTGGCTCAGGAGAAACAGGTCACGTCCCGGATCGCGACCTGGCTCGCCCGCGGTGGTCGAGCCAGTGGAGACCTGGCTCAGTCGGGTGGTTGCTGACTCGCCCCGCGCTTTATGGCCGCCTTGTTCTGGCGGAGCTTGAGGTGGGTCTTGCTGGGGAGTGGGATGAGGGTTTGTTCCGGGTCGAGTGTCGTGGGTGGTTTGAGGCGGTAGGTGTTGGCGTTGCGGAGGATTTCCCAGTGTGTGTTGTGGAGGAGTAGGTGGTGGGGGTGGCAGAGGCAGATTCCGTCGGCGAGGTCGGTGAGGTCGGTGAGGTCGGTGAGTCCGTGTTCGAGTAGCCATGTTTTGAGGTGGTGGGCTTTGGTCCAGGATGGTGGTCGGTCGCAGTCGGTCGCAGTCGGTCGCAGTCGGTCGCAGTCGGGCCAGAGGCAGCCGCCGTCACGTGCGCCCATGGTGGTGCGTTGTTTTTCGGTGAAGAATCGTTGTTCTCGTCCGACGTCGAGTGCTTGTCCGGTGTCGTTGGAGAGGATCCCGCGCGCGGTGTCGCGGAGTTGTCGTTCGATGGTGGCGAGGGAGATCGGGGCGGGACTGCCCTCAAGGTAGCCGTGGCCGACCGGTGGAGAGGATGCAGCGGTTTCTGCGGGAGTTGAGGGAGAAGTGCCGGCCGGGGAGTCGGCTGCGTTGCCGGCACGGGCACGGGCACTGGCACGGGCACCGGCACCGGCACTGGCACCGGCACTGGCACCGGCACTGGCACTGGCACTGGGACTGGCACTGGGACTGGGACTGGGACTGTTGCTGGCACTGGCACTGGCACTGGCACTGGCAGCACTGGCGCGGGTGTTGGCGTTGGTGAGGTCTTTGTGGGTGACGATGACGCGCACGGCAGGGCGGCGGCCGCCGAGCATTTTTCCGGGTTCGACTTCGCCGGCGATTTTGAGTAGTTGCACGAAGGAGTCCGCGGCGATCTGTTGGGTGCTGCGGGGGTCGTCCTGGATGTGTTTGGCCCACAAGGCGCGTTTCTTGTCGACGAAGCGCACACCGCCGCGCCGGGGCCCGGTGATGGCGTCGTAGGTGGAGAGCACGAACTCGCCGTCTTCCGGGGCGAAGAGCCCGTGCAGGCGCACCTTCCCGTCGGCGAGGCGGTAGATCTTCAGGTATCGGTCGTCGTAGGCCTGTTTCTCCCTCGCGGCGATGCCGGCCTCGTCGAGGTCGGTAAAGAGTTTGTCCGCGGTGACAGCGGTGTCGATGTCTCCCAGGCCCTTCCGGATCGACTCCGCGGCATCGACGGAGAGCGTGCCGGCGGCCACGGCGCGCGCGATCGGGCCCTACCACGACCCGGGAGCGCCTGAACCGGGCAGGAGACCAGGCAGGAGACCAGGCAGGTGACCGGGCGGGAAACCCGCAGGACGGTCGGGACTGTCGGGCCCGTCGGCACCACCGGTGTCGCCGGTCCCACCGGCACTGGGCGACCCGAACGCTTCCGCGGCCTGCCGGTCGGCGGCCTCGGCGCGGGCGAGCATCGTGCCCACGGCCACGGCCACGGCCACGGCCACGGCCACGGCCACGAGCTTGAACGCGTCATTCTTGCTGGAACCGGTGACCTTCTGGATCATCGCCTCCGGCGAGAGGAACCCCTGCCGGGCGGCCAGACCCGAATGGCCCAGCTCCGGCCGGGACCGGTGGGCGATCGTCGCGGCCATCCACGCCGCATACTGTTCGATCAGACGGCGGGCGACGGCGATCTGACCTTGACCCGTCAGCACCGCAGCATCAGGCAGGGCCTCCAGATCGGCGCTGGAACAGCCCAGACGCGCAACGGTCTCCGCTGCTTGCCTGAGCTGATCTGCCGGTGAATCCATACCACGAGAATACCGACATGCGAACATAAATGTGAGTGAATATCACGTCCTGTGGATAACTATTCGAAAGTTTATTCACCGGGTGTCGACGGGCTCGACCACCGGGTCTCGACAGGCTCGAAGGTGGGGGAGGGGCTGGGTGGGACCTGACACAATTGGAGGCATGGCAGCACCTGTGACCCCGCCGCGCGGAATGCGCGACTTCCTCCCCAACGAGAAAGCGATCCGGGAGCACGCGCTGGGCACGATCAGGCGCATCTTCGCCGCACACGGCTTCGACGAGATCGAAACCCCAGTGATGGAGGATTCGGCCCGCCTGCACTCCGGCCTCGGCGGCGACAACGAAAAGCTCGGTTTCGCCGTGCTCAGACGTGGACTCTCCCCGGCGGATGTCGCGGCCGCCGCCGAGTCCGGCGATATCCTCTCGCTGGCCGACCTGGGCCTCCGCTTCGACCTCACCGTGCCGCTGGCCCGGTTCTATGCCAGCCACCGTGCCGAATTGCCCGCCGTCTTCCGGTCGATCCAGATCGCGCCGGTCTGGCGGGCGGAGCGCCCGCAGAAGGGACGCTACCGCCAGTTCGTCCAGTGCGACATCGACATCATCGGCGAGGCCGGACCGCTCGCCGAGATCGAGCTCATCTCCGCGACGACCGCGGCCCTCGACGCCCTCGGGCTCGACGGCTGCTCCGTGCGCATCAACGACCGGCGCATTCTCGCCTCGCTGCTCGCGCACTGGAAGGTGGCGCCTGAGCTGGCCGAGCGGGCGCTGATCACCATCGACAAGCTCGATAAGATCGGCGTGTCCGGCGTAGTCACCGAGCTGGACGGCCTCGGCGTCGATATTGACGGTATTGCGGACACCCTCGAGGTGATGCCCGGCCTCGGCTGGGATGCCGCCGCTCCAGCCTGGCTCGACCACTCAGCCTACGCCGACCTGAAGGCACTACGCGACGCCCTGCCGGCAAGCAAGCTGGTCTTCGATCCCACCCTCGTGCGCGGGATGGGCTACTACACGGGCACGATCTTCGAGATCGCCCACCCGGAACTGGGCTACTCCCTCGGTGGCGGCGGCCGCTATGACGGGATGATCGGTCGGTTTCTTGGCACCGAGGTTCCCGCCTGCGGATTCTCGATCGGATTCGAGCGGATCGTGGACCTGCTCGGCGCCACCGGGACGGTCGACACCGACGCGGTCGTGCTGGTGCACGAGAAGGATGCCGACCCGGCCCGTCTGGTGGCGCTCAAGGCGGAGCTCGTGGCCAGCGGGCTGCGGGTGCGACTCGAACGCCGCACCAAGAACCTCAAGGCACTGCTGGACCGGGCCGCCGCCGCCGGCTACGGACGGTACGCGTTCGTCACGCCCGAAACGGGCCCGCCCGGCTCGCTCCAGTTCCGTCCGCTGGGCGAATCAGCCCACCATCACTAGACTGTTATGGGATTGGAACACAGCGAGGTCTTCCTAGATTCCCTCAGGTCCCCACCCCCCAATTAAAGAAAATATAGGAAACAGGAGATAGCTGTGGCTCTCATTGAGGCAGTAGTAGCGCGCGAGATTCTTGACTCCAGAGGCAACCCGACCGTCGAGGTCGAGGTATTGCTTGACGACGGTTCGGTTAGCCGCGCGGCGGTTCCATCCGGCGCATCGACCGGTGCGTTCGAGGCTTATGAACTGCACGACGGCGACAAGTCGCGTTACCTGGGCAAGGGCGTGCTCAAGGCCGTTGACGCTGTCATCGACGAGCTCGGCCCGGCAGTCGAAGACCTGGACGCCACCGACCAGCGCATCGTAGACGCCGTCCTCATCGAGACCGATGGCACCGACAACAAGCACCGCGTCGGCGCCAACGCCATCCTCGGCGTCAGCCTCGCCGTTGCGAAGGCCGCCGCTACCTCGGCCGGCCTGCCCCTGTTCCGTTACCTTGGCGGACCGAATGCGCACACCCTGCCGGTGCCGATGATGAACATCATCAACGGTGGTTCGCACGCCGACAACGACGTGGACATCCAGGAATTCATGGTCGTCCCGCTCGGCGCCGAGTCCTTCGCCGAGGGCCTCCGCTGGGGCACCGAGACCTACCATGCGCTCAAGGCGCTCCTCAAGTCCAAGGGTCTGTCCACCGGCCTCGGCGACGAGGGTGGCTTCGCTCCTAACCTGCCCAGCAACCGAGCGGCCCTCGACCTGATCGTCGAAGCCATCACCAACGCCGGCTACACGCCCGGCAAGGACATCGGCCTCGCGCTCGACTGCGCCGCATCCGAGTTCTACAAGGACGGCGTTTACCACTTCGAGGGCAAGGAACTCACCGCCCAGGAGCTGTCCGCGTACTACGTCGAACTCGTCGCTGCCTACCCGCTCGTCTCGATCGAAGACCCGCTCGAAGAGGACGACTGGGAAGGCTACGTGCACCTTACCGCCGAACTCGGCGACAAGGTCCAGATCGTCGGCGACGACCTGTTCGTGACCAACCCGGTTCGCCTGGCCAAGGGCCTGGAGCTCGGCACGGCCAACTCCATTCTCGTCAAGGTCAACCAGATCGGCACCCTCACCGAGACGCTGGACGCGGTTGCCCTCGCCCAGCGCGCCGGCTACACCACGGTCATCTCCCACCGCTCCGGTGAGACCGAGGACACGTTCATCGCCGACCTTGCGGTCGCCGTCGACGCCGGCCAGATCAAGACCGGAGCGCCTGCCCGCAGCGAGCGCGTCGCAAAGTACAATCAGCTGCTGAGGATTGAAGAAGAGTTGGGCGAGGCCGCGGTTTACGCGGGCCGTTCCGCTTTCCCGCGGTTCAAGGCCTAGCTGGTCCGGAGCTCTCGAGGCCCGGGTCATCCGGGCCTCGAGAGCTCCATTTTTTTGTCCGGATTCGGTTAGGGTTCGAGTAGCCTCCCGAACCCGACGAGCACGAGAGGGGTGTGCCATGGGTAGGAAACGCGCAGAACGACACCCGGTCGCCCTCAAAACCACGGAGACCGCCACCGGCAATTGGCTGCGCGGGCTCCGGCTGTCGGGATTCTCCTTCATGATGATGGGAATCCTGATCCTCGCCGTGATCGTGCTGGCCCCCGGCATCCGTACCTATGCGGAGCAGCAGCAACAGATCGATCGGCTGACCAAGGCTGTCACCGCCCAGCAGGGAAGCGTCGACGAGCTCAAGTCAGAACGCGAGCGCTGGAATGACCGCACGTTCGTCACGACCCAGGCCCGCGACCGGCTCTCCTACGTTCTCCCTGGCGACGTCAGCTTCCTCGTGATCAACGACCTCGCCCTGCCCGTCGCGGGCGGCACGGAGCCGCCGCCGGCGAGCTCCGCCATTCAGAACACCAACGTCGATTGGCTCTCCTCCATGTTCGCCTCCGTCATGACAGCCGGCCTTGCCCCGGAGGCCGCACAATGACACGGCCACCCTTCGCCCCGGTCAGCCAGGCCGATATCGCCACGGTGTCCGCCCAGCTCGGCCGGCCGGCCCGGGACGTCGTCGGCATCGCCGCGCGTTGCGTCTGCGGCGCCCCGACCGTGGTGGTCACCGCACCGCGGCTCAGCGACGGAACACCGTTCCCCACCTTCTACTACCTCACCCACCCGGCCGCGACCGCCGCGCTTTCTTTCCTCGAAGCCACCCAGGTGATGAACGAGTACAACCGGCTGCTGCAGGACGACGAAGAGATCCGGGCCCGCTACCTTAGTGCGCACCAGGGATTCCTCTTCGATCGGGAAGCTATCGGCGTCGTCCCGGAGATCGCCGGGATCTCGTCCGGCGGAATGCCGGAGCGGGTGAAATGCCTGCACGCCCTCGCGGCGCATACCCTCGCCGCCGGGCCGGGAGTCAACCCGATCGGAGACCTCGCCCTGGCCAGGGCCGCCTGGTCACCCGCGGTCTGCGAGTGCCTCGACTACACCTCGGCGGACGCGTGACCTCATTCTGGCGACTGATTGGGACGGGCCTCGGCCTGAGCCTGGCCGTGGCGCTGGGCGGGGCATCCGTGGTCATCGACGCACCGCCGGCGCACGCCGACCAGGTGCGCGACCTCGAGTACTGGCTCACTGATTACGGCTTCACCCAGGCCTGGGCGACCACCCGGGGCGCCGGCGTGAAAGTGGCCGTGATCGACACCGGGGTGGCCCCCAACATCACCGAACTGGCCGGTGCCGTCGTCGGCGGCACGGATGTCTCCGGTCTCGGCTCCGCCAACGGCCAGACCCCCGTCGGCGACCGCAGCGAACACGGCACCCTCGTCTCCTCGCTGATGGCCGGGCGTGGTACCGGCGAAGGCACCGGAATCATCGGCGTGGCGCCGGCCGCGTCGATCCTGGCCGTGTCCGTCGCGTTCGGCACCAACGGCGCCACCCTCAGCAACGACGACCAGATCGCCGCCGGCATCCGGTGGGCGGTCGACAACGGGGCAGACGTGATCAACATGTCGCTGACCCGCAACACCCTGGAATGGCCCACGAGTTGGGATGACGCGTTCCTCTACGCGTTCGAGCACGATGTCGTCGTCGTCGCGGCCGCCGGCAACCGGGGCAGCGGCACCACCGAGGTTGGCGCGCCGGCCACCATCCCCGGCGTGCTCACGGTCGGCGGCGTCGACCGGAACAAGGCTGCCAGCTTCGACGCCTCCTCCCAGGGCATCACCATCTCGGTCGCAGCACCGAGCGAGCAGCTCGTCGGTGTGGTGCCGGGCGGCGGCTACGTGCAGTGGGACGGTACCAGCGCAGCAGCGCCGATCGTCTCCGGCCTCGTCGCGCTCGTGCGCTCCGCCTTCCCGAAACTCGACGCGGCCGAAGTGATGAACCGGGTGATCGCCACTGCCAACCCGAACGGCCACAAGGTGCCCAGTCCGATCTATGGGAACGGGCTCATCGACGCGACGGCGGCCGTGACGGCAGCCGTGCCGGCCTCCACCTCGCCCACGCCGACGCAGTTGCTCGAAGAGTGGATCCGGGTGCACCGTCGGGCCGACACCGCCCCGACCCCTGCCCCCGAGACCACGGCGATCGCGACGGTCCCCCCGAAAAAGGATCCGGCCCTCCCCGCGCACAACCTGGCGGCGGCGTGGCTGCCGAGTCCGCTCAGCCTGGCGTATGTGACGGTGCCGCTCATGGTTCTTCTCGGGTTTGGTATCCTAGTAACGCTGTTCGGCGTAGGGGCCACTCGGCACTTCAAGCGATTACGATCAAAACGCTAAGTTTTCGCGCATCCAATTTGTAGGAGGACCTCTAATCGTGCCCAAAATTCTCATTGTCGGCGGCGGCTACGCGGGTTTCTACACCGCTTGGAAGCTGGAGAAATGGCTGCGAACCGGCGAAGCCGAGGTCACCTTGGTTGACCCGCTTCCGTACATGACGTACCAGCCGTTCTTGCCCGAGGTCGCGGCCGGTTCCATCGAGGCCCGCCACGCCGTCGTCGCTCACCGGCGCCACCTCTCCAAGACCAACGTGCTCACCGCCAAGGTCACGCACATCGACCACGCAACGAAGACCGCGACCATCACGCCGCCGATCGGCGAACCGTGGGAATTCGTCTATGACATAGTCGTGGTCACCGGAGGCGCCGTCTCGCGCACGTTCCCGATCCCCGGCGTCGCCGACCAGGCCTTCGGCCTGAAGACCATCGAGGAGGCCGTCGCCATCCGCGACCGCGTCCTCACCAACTTCGATAAGGCAGCCCAACTGCCCGCCGGCCCCGAGCGCGACCGTCTGCTGACGTTCGTGGTCATCGGCGGCGGCTTCGCCGGCATCGAGGTCTTCGCCGAGCTGCGCTCGTTCGCCACCTCGCTGCTGAAGTCCTACCCGGAGATCGGCTTCGACGACACCCACTTCCACCTCGTCGAGGCGATGGGGCGGATCATGCCCGAGGTGTCCATCCCAACCAGCCTCTGGGTGATCAAGAACCTCGACCAGCGCGGAGCGCAGATCCACCTCAACACCCAGCTGACCAGCGCGGTCGACGGCAAGATCGAGTTGTCCACGGGTGAGAGCTTCGAGACCGACCTCATCGTCTGGACAGCCGGCGTCATGGCCAACCCGGAGATCGTTCGCCACACCGACCTGCCGATTGAGGAACGCGGGCGGCTCCAGGTACGCGCCGACCTGCGCGTCGGCAACGAAGACCTGATCATCGCGGACGCCTGGGGTGCCGGCGATGTCAGCGCCGTGCCGGACCTCAGCGGCGGGGGAGTGGGCGGCTTCTGCGTGCCCAACGCCCAGCACGCGGTGCGCCAGGGCAAGCTCCTCGCGAGGAACATCGTCGCCGTGCTCCGCGGTGAAGCCCCCAAGGAATACCTGCACAAGAACCTCGGCGCCGTCGCGGGCCTGGGCGTCGGCCAGGGCGTCTTCCAGTCGGGCAAGATCGCGATCACCGGCCTGCCCGCCTGGATCGCGCACCGCGGCTACCACGGCCTCGCGATGCCGAGCTGGGAACGCAAACTGCGCGTGGTCTGGGGCTGGGTGAACAACTTCTTCCTGGGCCGCGACATCGTCTCTCTCGAGGCAGTGGAGAACCCACGAGCCGTGTTCGAGGAGTTCGCGTCGCGTCCCAAGCCCGCAGCGGAAGCCTCGAAAGCAGCCAAGGCTGCTCCGGCCAAGACCGCCGCTGCCCCGGCCAAGACCGCCGCTGCTGCCGTCAAAACCGCTGCTCTGGCCGACAAGGGCGCCCCGGCGGCCCATGCGCCCCGGGCGCCGCGGAAGACCGCCGCGAAGCCGGTTGCCACGCCCGCTGCGGCGGCGGAGACCGTCGACGCCGAGAACAGCGTTTCCGCTGCCAAGTAACACCGGCGGCATCGGCAGCACCTACTCTTGAAGCGTTCGGCCTTGGCCGGGCGCGCCCCCGTAGCCCAATGGCAGAGGCAGACGACTTAAAATCGTCACAGTCTGGGTTCGAGTCCCAGCGGGGGCACAGTGTCGGTCGAGAGTCTTCGCCGCGAAGGCATGGCCGTGCATCCGCTGGCCTGCTTTTTCAATAGTGCCCGCAAGCGCTTGCGTTAATTCGACAAGATCGCCTACCATTGGCTACATGGTGGTTAGTGTCGAATCGGTAGCGGAGCGAGCGGGCGTCTCAGTATCGACCGTATCTCGTGCCTTGCGTTCGGTTCCCGGCGTTTCGATGGAAACCCGCAAGCGCGTGCAAGCGGTTGCTGATGAGCTGGGTTATGCGGCTTCCCCGGCTGCATCGCGCCTTGCGACTGGCCGGACCATGACCGTGGGCATCGTGGTGCCCGTGCTGGCCAAATGGTACTTCGGAAAAGTCGTCGGCGAAGCCACACATGCGCTCCGAGAGGCCGGCTTCGATGTGCTCCTGTACGAGCTCGCCACACCGGGGCAGCGACAGAGGTTTTTCGCAACTGTCCAGCTGTATGGCCGCACGGACGGGGTCATCATCATCGCCTTGCAGCCGAGCCGGGAGGAACTCGAATCGCTCGCCTCCCAAGGGCAGGCCGTGGCATTGCTCGGTGCCGAATCGTCGGCTGCCGGATCGGTGTCCGTGGACAACGTCGCGGCCGGGCTGGCTGCCGTGAGGCACCTGTTGAACCTCGGCCACAAGCGAATAGCGTTCGTCGGCATCCGTGATGAGGAGGGCAGCAACCTGGGGGGAGTACCGCCACTGCAGCGCCTCAGGGGCTACCGGGAGGCCATGGCTGAAGCCGCGCTCGCTCAGGAAGACGTCCTTGAACAGTTCGATGAGAACAGTGTGGCCGGGGGCGCGGCGGCCATCTCCCGGCTGCTTGTCCTGAAACAACCCCCGACCGCCGCTTTTGTTGCCTCCGACGAGATGGCCTTCGGTGTCCTGAAAGTCCTCCGCCAGACCGGCCTGGCTGTTCCCCGGGACTTCTCCGTGCTCGGTTTCGACAACCACGAGCTCTGCGACGTCGTTGGCCTGACAACCATGGACCACGAGGTGGCCGAACAAGGGCAGGATGTCGCCCGGCTCCTTCTGGACATCCTGCATGGGGGGCACCCAGCGGTACTTTCACGTTCGGCTCGCCTTGTCGTTCGCGAGACGACCGGCCCACCTCGGGCACTGCGCACAATACCGACCGGCCCAGACTCCCCGCATTCCGCCGAACATTTCGGCGACCTCTGAAAGGAAACCTCATGCAATACCGCAAACTCGGCAGCAGCGGCATGTACGTCAGCTCGATCGCGCTGGGCAACTGGGCAACGCACGGCGAAACCCTGGAGCAGGATGTCGCCACGGCCTGCGTTCGGAAGGCGCTGGATCTTGGGGTCACCGCCTACGACACGGCCGATGCCTACGCAGGTACCAAAGCCGAAACAATGCTCGGCGTGGCCCTCAAGGGCGTCCGTCGCGAGGGCATCGAGGTAATGACCAAGGTGTTCTTTCCCACTGGCCCGGGCAAGAATGACCGCGGCCTGTCCCGCAAGCACGTGATGGAGTCCATCGACGGTTCGCTGCGCCGTTTACAGACGGACTACGTGGACGTCTACCAGGCGCACCGCTACGACTATGAAACCACGCTCGAAGAAACCATGGGCGCCTTCGCCGACATCGTCCGGGCAGGTAAAGCCCACTACATCGGCGTATCCGAATGGACTGTGGAGGAGATCCGCGCGGGAGCCGCTCTCGCTGCTGAGCAGGGCATTCAGCTCGTCTCCAGCCAGCCGCAATACAACATGCTGTGGCGGGTCATCGAGGCCGAAGTCGTGCCGGCCTGCGAGGAGCTCGGGATCACCCAGCTGTGCTGGTCGCCGCTGGCCCAGGGCGTGCTGAGCGGCAAGTATGGTACTTCGACCGTTCCGACCGGCAGCCGTTTCAGCTCCGAGGACGGCCGACTGAAGACCGAGCATAAATTCATGCAGCCGGCAGTCATCGAACGAGTTGAGAAGCTCAAGCCGATCGCCGCGGATCTCGGCGTGCCGCTGGCCACCCTGGCCGTAGCGTGGGTTCTGGCCAACCCAAACGTCTCCGCGGCGATTGTCGGTGCCAGCAGGCCCGAACAGCTTGAAGACACGGTCAAAGCCGTCGACCTGACCCTCGAGCCCGAAGTCCTGGAGCTGATCGACGACGCCCTGGGCGATGTTGTGGAGCGCGACCCCGGCAAGGTGGAGTCTTTTCCCCAGCGCGTCTAAGCCGCGGTCTACCGGTCGGCTCCGGTGAGGGTGGTCGTTGCCGATTGACGACGCCAGTGGCGGAAACGGGCTGCGCCGCATCCGCTGCAATCGAGATGACCGCACACGCCCGGTCAATGTCCAGGGGCACGCGGTATGCGTCAGGGCGCGGAGTTCCCGCCCGGCAGGGCGAGGTCGACGAACGCGCGCACGGCCGCAGACACCCGCCGCGTGCGGGATGCCGCCAGGTAGACGGTGAAGTCGGGCACGGTGTCGACCGGGATCCTCCGAACCTCGCGAACCTCGCGGGCGGCGAATTCGGGCAGCAGGGCCACCCCGAGGCCGTTGGTGACGTACTCGGCGGCCGTGCCGATATCGGAGACCTCGATCATCACCCGACGGTCGAGCCCGGCCATGGTGAACGCGTCGTCCACGATCTGGCGGCTGGCATAGCCGGGCGGCAGGTCGATGAACTCCTCCGCCGCAAGATCGGCGAGTCCGACCGTGCGCGCGGTGGCCAGCCGGTGGCCGTCCGGCACCACCAGCACCATCGGCGACGACGTGATCGGCCGCGCGATCAGCGACGCCGGCACCGGCCCGCTCAGGGCGAGAAAGGCCAGGTCGAGCTCGCCGGTGGCAAGGTCGTCGACCAGGCCGGCCGACCCGCGCCTGGCCGCACGCAGGCGCACGCCCACCCCGGGGTGCCCGGTGCGGAACAGGCCGAGCAGCCCGGGGACGTCGACGAGGGTGACCGAGGTCATCAGCCCGATGACGATCGACCCGGTGATGGCGTGCGCGGTCTCCTGGGCGGCGTCGCGCACCTCGTTCACGGCGTCCAGCGCCTCCCGCACCTTCGGCAGGAGCAGGTCACCCGCCCCGGTCAGCCGGATCTGCCGGCGGCTGCGGTCGAACAGCTCCACGCCGAGTTCGCCCTCGAGCGACCTCACCCCGGCCGAGACGGCGGACTGGGCAATGGTGAGTCGATCGGCGGCGCGGGTGAAGCTCAGTTCGCCGGCGACGGCGCTGAAGAATTCGAGCTGGCGGAGGTCCATCCCCCTATTATCTCTATTCCAGATTGTTCGTATCCGTCATCGGCGTTGTTTCTTATCTGTCGTCGAGGGACGATTGATGAAGGCGCCGGACCCTCGGCGAGCCGGGAGGCCAGCATGACGAAGAACCCATCAGTACAGAACGACGAGCCGACGGATGCCGCGGCCGCTCCGGCAGGCCCGGTCACGTCGTTCGGCGCCGGCACCGAAGCCCTGTCGCGCCGCTCCGCCGACCGGGTCGTCGAGTGCCTCAAGGCGTACGGGGTCAAGTGGGTGTTCGGGGTTCCCGGCGCCAAGATCGACCCGGTCTACGACGCCCTCGTCGACGACGGCCCTGAACTGATCGTCTGTCGGCACGAGCAGAACGCCGCCTTCATGGCCGCCGCCGTCGGGCGCCTGAGCGGTCGGCCCGGCGTCGTGCTTGTCACGAGCGGCCCGGGCACCTCCAACCTGGCGACCGGCCTCCTCACCGCGACGACCGAGGGTGACCCGATGGTCGCCCTCTGCGGCGCAGTCCCCCGCGCCGACCGCCTCAAGCGCACCCACCAGACCATGGACGCCGTCGGCATGCTCTCGGCCGTGACCAAGTCGGCCGGCGAGGTCAGCGTCGCGGACAACGTGCCGGAGGCCATCGCCAACGCGTTCCGGCAGGCGACGCAGGAGCCCAAGGGCGCCGCCGCCGTCGTGCTCCCCTACGATGTGCTCGTCGACTCCACCACGGTGACGATGAAGAACCCGCACTGGGTGCCGCAGCTGGGTGCCGCCCCGGCCGAGAGCGTGCAGCGCGCCGCAGCCCTGCTCACGAACGCGACGTTCCCCGTCATCCTCGCCGGCGCCCGCTCGGGCTCGGACCGCTCCACCGCGGCGCTGCGCAACTTGCTCGGCGTCGCCGGCCTCCCCGTGGTCGAGACCTTCCAGGCCGCCGGGGTCATCTCGCACGAGCTCGAAGAGCACTACCTGGGCCGGGTGGGCCTGTTCAGGAACCAGCCGGGAGACATCCTGCTGCACAAGGCCGACGTGATCCTGGCCGTCGGCTACGACTTCGTCGAATACGAGCCGTCGAAATGGAACAGGGACCACTTGCGCGTGATCATCCACCTCGATGAGCTCACGGCCGACCTCGACGACTACTACCGCCCCACCGTCGAGCTGCGCGGTGACGTCGCCGAGACCCTCGATGCGCTCGCGAGGCAGATCGACGGTCTCACCCTTCCGCCGGCCGCGGCCGAGGTGGTCGCCGAGCAGCGGGCTCGCCTCGCGGAGGCCGACCAGCCGACCGGGCATGACGAAACCGAGGGCGTGCATCCGGCCGAACTCACCCTGATGATGCGCGAGCTGCTGCCTGACGACACCACGGTGCTCTGCGACGTCGGTTCGCACTACATCTACATGGCCAGGCATTTCCGCACCTACCACCCGCGCACCCTGCTGTTCTCGAACGGGCAGCAGACCCTGGGCGTTGCCCTGCCGTGGGCGATCGCGGCGACGCTCGTGCGGCCGGGAACCCCGGTGGTGTCGGTGTCGGGCGACGGCGGCTTCCTCTACTCCGCGATGGAGCTCGAGACGGCCGTGCGGCTCGGTTCGACCTTCACGCACGTGATCTTCAACGACGGAAGCTACGACATGGTGGCATTCCAGCAGCAGGGCAAGTACGGTCGCACTTCAGGCGTGCAACTGGGCGACTACGACGTGGTCGGCTACGCCGAATCATTCGGCGCGCACGGCTACCGGGTGACCAGCCTCGCGGACTTCGCAGACGTGCTGGCGACGGCCCTGGCGGAGCCGGGCCCGAGCATCATCGACGTGCGGGTCGACTACCGCAACAATAGAGACGAACTGATGGCCGACCTGGAAAGCGATGTACTGCAATGAGCGAGATGACCGTTTCCCGCCACGAGATCTTCCAGACGAGCCTGATGAGCGCGCTGCTCGACGGCGTGTACGAGGGCGAGATGACCGTGCGCGACCTGCTCGGCCACGGCAGTTTCGGCATCGGCACCTTCAACGGGCTCGACGGCGAGATGCTCATCGTCGACGGCACGTGTTACCAGCTGCGTGCGGACGGCGGGGTGTCGAAGGCCGACCTCGGCGCACACACGCCCTACGCGGTCGTCACGAATTTCGTGCCGCACATCGAGAGCGAGCTGCCGCCCGGCGTGCTGCGGACCGAGGCTTCCGAGGTCATCGACCGGATGACGGCATCCGAGAACTATATGTACGCGCTGCGCATTGATGGCGACTTCGAATGGATCAGGATGCGCACGGTGGTCAAGCAGCAGAAACCGTATCGCCCGATGGTCGAGGCGACGGATGAAGACGCGATCGTCGAGCTGAACGACGTCACCGGCGTCGTCGTCGGCTTCCGTACGCCGCTCTACGAGCAGGGCATCGGCGTGCCCGGCTGCCATGCGCACTTCATCACCGGCGACCGGACGGCGGGCGGGCACGTGCTCGACTTCAAGTTGCGCACCGGTCGCGCGGCGCTCTGCCTCGGCACGGACCTGCGGCTGCAGCTGCCGTTGACGGATGCCTTCCGCGACGCCAATCTCGCGCCGGAGGACCTGGCCAGGCAGCTGCTGAAGACCGAGTCGCACGCCTAGCCGCGAGTCGGCGCCGCCGAGCCGGGGAGTGCCAGGGGGAGTGTCGCGAGCACGGTCCGGCCGCCTACGGCGGCCCGCGGAGCCATGTCGACCAGCGCGATCTGGGTGAGGGAGACCACGTCGCCGGTGTGCACCCGCCCCGAGCGCTTGGCCGTCACGTGTGCTCGGAAGCCGGGGCCGGTGAAGGCCGGCTCGTCCGGGGAGGCCGCGAACGGCCGAACGGCCTCGGTGAGCCTCCGGTGCAGAATGGTGAGGGCCTCGTTCTCGATCATGACGGTCACAGGGATGTTCTCCCGGCGCCCGAACAACTCGTCGCGGCCGGCCGTCATGGTCAGCACGACCTGGCCGGCGGTGGCCGCCGCGATCGCGTGGGCGATGTCGGCGGCTGGGGCATTAGTGAGGAACGGCGGTAGCACAGTGATGTGCGGCGGCCAGTCGGGCACCGGGAAGCTGTCACCGGTGCGGAGCGGCGTGAGCGGGAGGACGACGACGAGGCGAGACATCCGCCGAGTCTAGGCGGCGACGGTGTAGTGGATGCCCCAAACGTGTGCGGCCCGGGCGGACACTCCCGACCGGCGCTAGCCCAGGTGGTCTAGGTAGCGCAGGATGATGCCCTCGCGGAGCGCCCACGGCGACACCTCGAGCTCGGCCACGTCGAAGGCGGCCATTGCCGCGCCGAGCACGATCCCACCGGCGACGATCTGAAATGTGCGGTCGGCGGTGATTCCCGGCAGGGCCGGGCGGGCTTCGGCGGGGATGCGGGCCAGGCGCGGCACCCAGTCCGCGAGCTGGGAACGGCCGAGCAGCATCCGTTCTCCGGAGCCGAAACCCTCCGAGGTGGAGCCGGCCAGCCTGGCCAGGGACCGGATCGTCTTCGAGGAGCCGACCACGTGGTGGGGCGTGGGGAGCCCCGCGAAGGCGTTGACTGCATCCGCGAGCACGGCGGCCGCGTGCTTCCGAAGCGCAGTGACCTGATCGGGCAGCGGAGGGTCGTTGTGCAGGAAGCCGATCGTGGAACGCCCGGCGCCGAGCGGGAGCGACACGGCGACGGTCGGGATCTCGTTTCCGCCGCCGGCGATCTCGAGCGAGCCGCCGCCGATGTCGAAGAGCAGGATGTCCCTGGCCGACCAGCCGTACCAGCGGCGCACGGCGAGGAAGGTGAGTCGGGCCTCGTCCTCACCGGAGAGCACCTGCAGGGCCACGCCGGTCTCCCGTTCAACCCTGGCCAGCAGGTCTGCCCCGTTCGTCGCGTCGCGGAGCGCCGAGGTGGCGAAGGGGAGCAGGTCGTCGACACTGTGGCGTCGGGCGATTCCCGCTGCGTTGCGCACGGCCTCGAGAACGGCCGTGCAGCCTTCCTCGGTGATCTCGCCCGCCGGGGTGAGGTAGCGCATCAGCCGCAGTACGGCCTTGTCGGATGCCATCGGCACCGGTTGCGCGCCCGCGTGCGCGTCGACGACCAGCAGGTGGACGGTATTCGAACCGACGTCAAGGACTCCGAGGCGCACGCTCCGACGATAGCGCCTCGTGGGCAGGGCGCGGCACCGCGCCCGCGCTCAGGCGCCGGTTCGGGTGCGTCCCTGGCTTGCCTGGGTCAGTCGACCGCGGGGGCAACGAACCGCTGCCACGCCCAGGCCCCGGTGCTGAGCGCCGCAAACGCGCCGGCCGCCACCCAGAGCAAGGTGATGGTTCCATTGCCGTGCCACGGGGTCATCGTCGGCGACAGCACCGCGAACATGATCGTGAAGGCGAGCACGGTCAGGCCGGCCCAGACCGGCGGCGACCAGGCGAGGATGCTGCGCCCGCTCGTGCTGCCGATCGGCACCAGCACGATGGCGGCGGACCCGATCGCCGCGAGAACGATGCTGTTGGCGACCTCAGCGCCGAAGGCGCCGGTGAGACCGATGGCCTGCGGCAACACCCCGAGCGCCAGCCACCCCGCCACGGCGAGCAGGATCAGGCTCCCGGCGCGCACCGCCGCGAGCTGTCCGCGGCGTTCCGGCCGGGAGTCGGCCGCGATCGTGACGCTGCCGAGCAGCCCGAACAGCAGCGCCGGGTGGATCTCGAAAACCCGCGAGGTGAGAGCGTACACCCCGACGAGGAGCAGGTAGCGCGGCAGGAAGGTGACGGAAACGTTCAGCCCGAGCACCTGCCGACCCCACCATCGGGGCACGAGAGCGCCGACCCCGTTGACCACGAGCAGGGCGATCATGACGGCGACCAGCAGCCTCAGGTAGGCCGGCCGGCTGCCGACCGGCCCCGACAGCATCACCAGGGTCGCGGCGGACACCAGGGCCGCCCCGGCCACGAGCCAGCGGTTCACGAGCACGGTCGGCGCGGTCTCGAAGTCGTCTCGGGGGCGGTTGCGGCCGGCGATCGGGGCCAGGGGCCAGAGCGGGCGTCCCGCGCGAGCGCGAGCGATGGTGCCGCTGAGCAGGCGGGCCGGGATCGCCAGGAGCAGCAGGCACCCGAACGCGAGGAGCGCGGCCTGCAGCCAGGAGAAGGCGGAGCCGGGCGGGAGCACCGCCGTCGCGAACTGGGTGGGGTCGTTCCAGCCGCCGGCGAGACCGGTCGGCGGCACGGTGGCATCCCGGCCGTGCGCCGGAGGGAGCGCCGGCGGGGCCGGAAGCGCCGCGTCCGGCGGCGGGGCTGGCAACGCCGGAGCCGGGGCCTCGGTCGTCCCGTCGCCGGACGGCGGTGCGACGGGAGCGGCGGACGCACCCCCGGCACTGGGCGTCGGCGGCGGCGCGTCGCCATAGAACACGGTGATCGCCGGGCTGCCACCGCTCATGTTGCCGGCCGGATCCTGCTGCACGACGCGCACCTGGTAGGTGCCGGCGGCGACTCCGCCGGCCGCGCAGCGCCAGGCGCCGCCGGAGACCACGACCGTGCACACCGAATACGGCCCGGCGAAGACCGTGACGGTCGCGCCGTCCTCACCCGCACCCTGATATGTCGCTCCGCTCAGCGGTAACCGCGCCGAGTCGGAGGGGGAGGCCAGCCCGGGGGCGGCGGGAGCGTCGACGTCGAACCGGAGCGTGAGGGGGGCGCTCGAGTTCGACGAGGACGGCAGGCTGAACGAGGTCTGTTGCACGGCGGTCACGTCGACCGGGCCGCTGGCCAGGCTGCCGCCGAAGGTGCACGACCAGGCGCCGGCCCCGTCGGCGGTGGAGGTGCACCGCTGGCCGCTGCTCAATTCGGTGATGACGGATGCGTTCGGGTAGCCGCTCCCGCGCACGACGCCATTGGAGGCGCCGCCGCCGGTGGGCCCGCCGCTGACAACCGGGGCCGCAAGCACCGCGATGGCCTGCTCGGCCGCGAGGGCGGGTTCACCGGTGACGACGATGCGCAGCGGCACGGAAGGCCCGCTCGGCAGCGGGACGCGGGTGCAGGTCCAGACGGTGGACTGGCCCGCGGCCACGATGCAGAGCGGATCGCCGCCGGTCGGGGACAACAGCTGGATCTCCTGGCCGGCCTGCCGGGTGCCGGACACCGTAGTACTTCCGCTGCCCACGAAACTGCCGGCCGGCGGGCTGTCGATGGTTGGTGCCGTCGCCGGGGCGCTTTGCGGGGAAGGGGTTGGCGAGGGGGTGGGCGTGGGCGCCGGGTCGGCAGGGACGGATTGCACGGCCCGGGGCTGGCCGGACTGGGCGTGGGCCGCGGCCGGTGCGGCGGCGGCCGCGCAGACCCCGAACACAAGCACGAACATCAGGCCGAGAACGGGAGCGACGGCCCGGCCCGGGTTCGGTCGATGGCCCTGTCGCGCGCCTGCGGGGCGCGATACGCCAAAGTGAGACCGAAGCATGAATTCCCCCTGTAACCATTCCAGGGGTCATGGCCGCAAAAGTCAATGTCAGTGACCCCGGGTATCTCCGACGCGACACATTCGTTATCCCCGGGCATGGTGCATACTGGCGACAGGGTCGAACGTCCCGCTTCTTTTCGGTGAAGAGTGAGGTGTCTCATGGTCCAGGCCCGCTCGATCGCGCTGCACCGGCCGCCCCGTCCCGGCCGTCCGGCCGCCGGATGAATGGCGCCACCGGCGCCACGGTCGTCGCCGTGCTCGTAGAACCGACCCGGCGGGTGCCGGGCCGGTGGATCGCCGCCTTCGCCACGGCCTGGCTCGGCATCTGGATGGCGCAGCTCACCCCGATCCAGCTGTTGCTGCCCGCGCAGATCGACCGCCGCCTGCACCCGGAGCACTGGATCGACAGCGTCGTGGCGTTCGGTGTCATCTCCGGGATCGCCGGCGCCTGCGCCATCGTGGCCTATCCGCTGGCCGGGGCGCTCTCCGATCGCACCGAGAGCAGGTTCGGCCGCCGACGGCCCTGGATCGCCGGCGGTGCGGTGCTCTTCGCGGCGGCGCTGCTGCTGCTCGGCCTGCAGGAGACCCTCGTCGGCATCGGCGTCTGCTGGGCGCTGGCGCTCACCGGCTTCTGCGTGCTCACGGCCGCGCTGACCGCGACGATTTCCGACCAGGTCCCGGTGCGCCAGCGCGGATTCGTATCCGGCTGGCTGTCCGCACCGCAGGCCGTCGGCACCATCCTGGGGCTGCTGCTCGTCACCATGCTGTTCACCGGCCAGTTCGCCGGGTACGCGGTCGTGGCCGTGCTGCTGCTCCTGCTCACGATCCCGTTCCTGCTGCTGCCCGACGCGGTGCTGCCCGCCCGGCGGGAACGGGTGACCGTCCGCGGGGTCGTCGAGGGCCTGTGGATCAGCCCGCGCGAGCATCCGGATTTCGGCTGGACCCTGCTCAGCCGGGTGCTGGTCAGTTTCGGGAACGCCCTCGGCACCACCTTGCTGTTGTACTTCCTGATGTTCGGGCTCGGCGATGCCAGCGCCGCGGACGACCTGATCCTGCTGACGCTGGTCTACATGGTCTTCGTGATCGTGGCATCGATCGTGTTCGGACGTCTGAGCGACGTCCTGAACCGGCGCAAGCTCTTCGTCTTCGTCGCGGCCGGGTTGCAGGGGGTCGCCGCGGTCATGCTCGCGTTCATCCCCGAGCTGTCTGCGGCGATGGTGGCCGCGGGGATCCTCGGCCTCGGCTATGGGGCCTTCCTGTCGGTCGACCAGGCCCTGGCCACCCAGGTGCTGCCTGACCCGGCAACGCGCGGCAAGGACCTCGGCATCATGAACATCGCCACCGCCGTGCCGCAGGCCGTCGCGCCGCTGCTCGGCGCGGGCGTAGTGGCCGCGGTCGGCGGCTTCCAGGGACTCTTCGTGCTGGCCGGTCTGTGCGCCTTCGCCGGGGCGATCGCCGTGGAGAAGGTGAAGGCGGTGCGCTGATGGCCATCGACCTGTCGGTCAGGGCGGATGCCACGCCCTGGCTCAGCCCCGACCGCTACTGGCCTGCCCTCACCGAGGCCACCTCCGGCCTCGATACGCCCGTCGCAGCTTTACACCTCGGCGCCCTCCGCCACAACACCGTCGACCTGCTCTCCCGCGCGGCCGGCAGCCCGATCCGGGTCGCCACCAAGTCGATCCGGGTGCGCGGCGTGATCGAGGCGATCCTCGCAGTGCCTGGCTACCGGGGGCTGCTCGCCTACACGCTGGCCGAGGCGTTGTGGCTGGCCAGAACGATGACCGACATCGTCGTCGGCTACCCGACAGCCGACCGTGGGGCGATCCGCTCCCTCGGCCGGTCGGCGGAGCTGGCTGGGCAGGTCACCCTGATGGTCGATTCGCTCGAACACCTCGACTTCATCGACGCGGTGCTGCCACCCGGACGGCGGGAGAGCATCCGGCTCTGCCTCGAACTGGACGCCGGCTGGAACGCTCCCGTGCTCGGCCATGTCGGCGTCCGGCGCTCGCCGGTGCACACGGTGGGGGAGGCGCGTGCGCTCGCCGCCGGCATCGCCGCCCGGCCCGGCTTCATCCTCGTCGGTCTGATGGGCTACGAGGCGCAGGTTGCCGGCGTCGGAGACCGGCCGGCCGGCAAGCCGCTGGAAGGCCTCAGCATCCGCTGGATGCGGCGGCGTTCGAGCGAGGAACTGTGCGCGCGCCGGGCCGCCGCCGTCACCGCGGTGCGGGAGATCGCGAACCTCGAGTTCGTCAACGGCGGCGGCACCGGTTCGCTGGAAAGCACCCACGACGACGCCTCGGTGACCGACATCGCCGCCGGCAGCGGGTTCTTCGGCGGGCACCTCTTCGACCACTACTCGACCTTCCGGCCGGCGCCGGCGGCCGCATTCGCCCTCTCCGTCGTGCGCAAGCCGACCGCCGCAACCGCGACCCTGCTCGGCGGCGGCTGGATCGCCTCCGGGCCGGCCGGCCCCGACCGCACCCCGCGGCTGGCCTGGCCGGAGGGCCTCGCCTTCGTTCCCAGGGAGGCGGCGGGCGAGGTGCAGTCGCCGGTCACCGGCGCTGCTGCCGTGCGGCTCCGGGTCGGTGACCGGGTGTGGCTGCGGCACTCCAAATCCGGCGAGCCGAGCGAGCACGTGAATGAGTTCGCAGTGGTCGACGACGGACGTGTGGTGGACCTGCTGCCCACCTATCGCGGCGAAGGGAAGGCGTTCCTGTGAGCGCGAGCGGTGCCAGATGGAGCAATTGGGCCGGCAGCGAGACGGTCCGGCCGGTACGGGTGGAACGCCCCACGAGCGTCGGCGCCGTGCAGCGGGCAGTGGTTGCCGCCGCGGCAGCCGGCCTCCGGATCAAGGCCGTCGGCTCCGGCCACAGCTTCTCCGGCATCGCCGTGGCCCCCGGGGTGCAGCTTGACCTGAACGACCTCTCCGGCCTGGTCGCCGTGGACGAGTCTCTGGGCCAGGTCACCCTGGCCGCCGGCACCCGGCTGCACCAGCTGCCTGCCCTGCTCGCGCCCCACAACCTCGCCCTGGCCAACCTGGGCGACATCGATCGTCAGACCATCGCCGGGGCCACCTCCACCGGCACCCACGGCACCGGCGGCGCTTTCGGCGGGCTGGCCACCCAGGTTGCGGCGGTGACCCTGGTCACCGCCGACGGCGGCCTGCTCCGCGTCAGCGCCACCGAGAACGCCGAGTTGTTGCCGGCGGCCCGGCTCGGACTGGGCGCCCTCGGCATCCTCGTCGACGTCACCCTGCAGTGCGTGCCCCGCTTCCTGCTGCACGCGGTCGAGACCGCCGAGCCGCTCGAGGAGGTGCTCGACTGCTACCTTGAACGATCCCGAACGGCCGACCACTTCGAGTTCTACTGGTTCCCGCACACCGGCAGCGCCCTGACCAAGACCAACACCCGGCTGCCCGGAGACGCGTCCGGGGCACCGGTCGGCCGGCTCTCCGGCTGGGTCGACGACGAACTGCTCGCCAACGGCGTCTACCGCGGGATCTGCGCCATCGGCACGGCGCTGCCGGGCGCGGTCCCCGGTTTCAACCGGCTCGCCGAACGGCTCGCCGGCCGCCGCGAATACACGGATGCCTCCCACCGCGTCTTCATCTCCAACCGCACCGTGCGCTTCCACGAGATGGAATACGCGCTGCCCCGGCACCTGGTTCCCGCAGCCCTTCGCGAGGTGCGGACACTGATCGACGCCCGCGGCTGGCGCATCTCGTTCCCGCTCGAGGTCCGCGCGGCCGCCGCGGACGACCTGTGGCTTTCCACCGCGCAGGGCCGGGAGACGGGCTACATCGCCGTGCACCGGTACCACCGGGAAGACCCTGCCGAGTATTTCCACGCCGTCGAGGCGATCATGCGCGCGCACGACGGGCGCCCGCACTGGGGCAAAATGCACTACCGCGACTCGGAGACGCTCCGCCCGGCCTACCCCCGGTTTGCGGATTTCCTCCGGGTGCGTGACAGGCTCGACCCGGAGCGCCGCTTCAGCAACAGCTATCTGGAAAGAGTCCTGGGTCGATGAGCACCAAACCGGCACGCAGCAACACCCCCGCGGCGAGGGCGTGGCCCCACCGAGCCCGCGAACTCGGTGACCGGCTGCCCGCCGGTTTTGTGATCGGCACGGGAACGTCCGCTTTCCAGATCGAGGGTGGTGCCAGGGACGGCGGTCGGGGCGAGTCGAGCTGGGACCCGTTCACCGCCACGGCGGGCCGGATAATGGACGGGTCGAACGCATCCGTCGCCGCCGACCACTTCCACCGGCTCGACGAGGACGTGACCCTGCTCCGCGAACTGGGCGCCGACGCCTACCGGTTCTCGTTCGCCTGGTCGCGGGTGCAACCCGACGGCCGTGGCGCGCTCAACCGAACCGGCCTGGCCTTCTACGACCGGCTGCTCGACGGGCTGCTCGCCGCCGGGATCAGCCCGATGGCTACGCTGTTCCACTGGGACACGCCGCTACGGCTGCGCGGCGGCTGGCTCGGCCGCGACACCGCGCTGCGCTTCGGCGACTATGCGCACATGCTCGGCGAGGTCTTCGGCGACCGGATCGACTCCTGGATCACCCTGAACGACCCGGCCACCGTCTTCCTGAACGGGTATGCACTCGGCACGGATGCACCGGGGGAGACCCGCCGCTTCGCCGCCCTGCCGGCCGCGCACCACCAGCTTCTCGGCCACGGCCTCGCCGTGCAGGGACTTCGGGCGGCCGACGTTGGCGGGCGGATCGGCATCGCCAACCTGCACACGCCCGTGCAGGCCGATAGCGGCAGGGAGGCCGACGAGGTCGCCGCCGTCCTGTTCGACGTGCTGCACAACCGCCTCTTCGCCGACGCGGTACTGCTCGGCCGCTACCCCGAGCCGCCCGAGCCGTATGCGCTGGACCTGCGAATGCTCCTCGAAACCGACCCGGATGACCTGCGCACCATCCACCAGCCGCTCGACTTCTACGGGCTGAACTACCTGCAGCCGTCCCGGATCAAGGCCGGCCCGGCCGCGCCGAAGACCCCGGCCGGCCCGCCGCGGTACCCGGGGAAGACGGAGACGACCGTGTCGTTCCCGTTCCACGTCATCCCGTTCCGCGAGTTCCCGGTCACCGGGGCCGGGGCGGCGATCGCCCCCGAGTACCTGGGCGTGGCCCTCGGCGAACTGCACACCCGCTATGGTGACCGGCTTCCACCGGTGTACATCACCGCGAGCGGCGCAGGCTTCGCCGACGCGGCGGATCGGGACGGCGCCGTCGACGACCCGGCCAGGATCGACTACCTCGCCGAGCACCTCATCGCAGCCCTCGACGCCGTCGCGCCGGGGGGCGTCGCCGACGGCGTCGACCTTCGCGGCTACGTGGTGCGGTCCCTGCTCGACGGCTTCGAGTGGACGGCCGGCTACACCCAGCGCTACGGCCTGGTCCACGTCGACTTCCTCGATGGAAACCGCAAGCGCACACCCAAGTCCTCCTACCGCTGGCTCCAGCAGGTGCTTGCCGACCGCTAGTTCCCCGCCCTCATCCTCGCCGAACGGTGACTTCGGTACGGTTTTCGGCCCCGAAACGGTGCTCAACTCACAGTTCGACCAGGTTTCGGCGGCGAGAGGGGGAGGCCGGTGGAGGGAGGCCGGTGGGGGGAGGCTAGCGGCAGGCTAGGGGGTTTTGCGGCGCAGGGTGATCGAGCCGAGCACGACCGCGCCGACGATCCACGCGCCGATGATCAGCAGCTCGCCACCGACGTACCCGGCATCCTGCGAATCACTGGCGACGGCCTGCAGCGCGTCGATCGCGTGTGAGAGCGGGAGCCAGTCGCTGATGGCGCGGAGGGCATCGGGCAGTTGGTCCCGTGGGAGGAAGATGCCGCCGAGCAGGACCTGCGGGAAGACCAGCGCCGGCATGAACTGTACGACCTGGAACTCGGTGCGGGCGAACGCACTGGCCAGCAGCCCGAGGGACGTGCCCAGCACCGCGTCGGCGACCGCGACCGCGAGCAGTAACCAGACCGAGCCCTTGATCGACAGGCCGCAGACCCAGACCGAGTAGCCGACCGCCACCGTGGACTGTAGCACCGCGAGCAGGCCGAAGGCCAGAGTGTAACCGATGATGAAGTCGGCCTTGCCGAGCGGCATCGACAGCAGCCGCTCGAGTGTTCCCGTGCGCCGTTCCCGGAGGGTGGTGATGCTCGTGACCAGGAACATGACGATGAACGGGAACAGCGCGATCATCGCCGGGCCGACGGTGTCGAACACGGGGGTGTCGGAGAAGATCCAGGCGAGCAGGCCGATCAGCAGGCTGGGCACCACGAGCAGGAGCACAATCGTGCGCGGGTCGTGGCGGATCTGGCTGAGCACGCGCCCGGCGGTAGCGAGGGTGCGGCGCGGGTTCACGAGTCGCGGGCTTCCCGGGCGGCCGGATCGGATGAGGGACGCGACGCAATCAGGGCCAGGAACGCCGCCTCCACGTCGTGGGTGCCGGTCGAGGAGAGCAGCCCGGCTGGGGTGTCGTCGGCGAGGACCTCGCCGTGCCTCATCAGGAGCAGCCGGTCGCAGCGGCTCGCCTCGTCCATCACGTGGCTGGACACGAGCAGGCTCGTCCCGGTGGCGGCCAGCCGGTGAAACAGCGCCCACAGCTCCGCCCGCAGCACGGGGTCGAGGCCGACGGTCGGTTCGTCGAGCAACAGGAGCTCTGGCGAGCCGAGCAGGGCCCCGGCCAGCGACACCCGGCTGCGCTGCCCGCCCGAGAGCGACCCAACCAGCTGGCCGGTGTTCGCGGCCAGGTCTGTGGCGTCGATCACTCGGTCGATATCGTCACGGGACGCGCCGAGGACGGCGGCGAAATACGCCAGGTTCTGACGCACGGTGAGGTCGTCGTACACGCTCGCGTCCTGGGTGACGTAGCCGACCCGGCCGCGCAGCGAGGCGGTGCCTGCCGCCCGGCCCAGCACGGTGACCTCCCCGGACTGCACGATCTGCACCCCGACGATCGAGCGCATGAGTGTGGTCTTGCCGCAGCCGCTCGGCCCGATCAGACCGACGACCAGGCCGCGGGGCACGCTCAGGCTCAGGCCGTGCAGCACCGGATGCTTCCCCCGGCGGGCATGCAGGTCGCGCACGACGGCGGCGGGAGCAGATTTGTGCACCATGGTTGTCATTATTCGCCGATCAGCCGCGGAAGTCACCATCCGTGGACGGTGATTCTTGGAGTGTCATGGGAAGTACATGGGAGCCTCAGGGCGCGTAGTTATGATAGATCTGCATCGCAAGTCACGATGCCCCGGGCCTCGGCTCGCCCTGCCCAATCACAAGGAGACGCTGCCATGGAATGGCTCATCCCGGTCCTCATCATTGTTTCACTCGTCGCCATCATCGGGATTTACCTCTGGGCCACCTACAACTCCCTCGTCACCCTCAAGGTGCGCGTGGATGAGGCGTGGAGCGACATCACCGTGCAGCTGAAGCGCCGGGCTGACCTGATCCCCAACCTGATCGAAACGGTCAAGGGCTACGCCGCGCACGAGAAAGCCGTCTTCGAGAACGTCACGAAGGCCCGCGCCGAGACGCTGAGCGCCCAGGGCCCGGCCGATGCCGCCGCCGCCGAGAACCACATGCAGACCGCGTTGAAGAGCATCTTCGCCGTCGCCGAGGCCTACCCGCAGTTGCAGGCGAGCCAGAACTACCTGCAGCTCCAGGCCGAGCTGGTCGACACCGAGGACAAGGTCCAGGCGTCCCGCCGGTTCTACAACGGCGGGGTGCGGGAGCTCAACACGAAGATCCAGGTCTTCCCGAACAACCTCATCGCCCGTAACCTCGGTTTCACGCAGCGCGACTTCTTCGAGGTGTCCGACTCCGCCGCCATCGCGGAGCCGCCCCGCGTGCAGTTCTAACGGCAGGCTTCGATGTATAGTGCCATCGCGCGGAATAAGCGCAACACGGTCTTCATCATCATTCTCTTCCTGGCCCTCATCGCCGGGCTCGGCTGGATCGCCAACGCCGTATACGGTCGCGGCGGGTACGGCATCCTGATCCTCACCGTCGTGGTGGCCAGCGGCTACGCGCTCGTGCAGTACTTCATGGCGGGGCGCCAAGCCGTCGCGATGAGCGGCGGCATCCGCATCAACAGCAAGACGGAGCAGCCGCGGCTCTGGAACATCGTCGAGAACCTGTCGATCACGACGGGCACCCCGATGCCCGAGATCTACGTGATCAACGACCCGGCGCCGAACGCGTTCGCGACCGGCCGCGACCCGCAGCATGCGATCGTCGCAGCGACGACCGGCCTGCTCGAGATCATGGACGACTCGGAACTCGAGGGCGTGATGGCGCACGAACTCGGCCACGTGCGCAACTACGACATCCGGCTGTCGATGGTGGTCTTCGGGCTCGTCGTTGCCGTCGGCTTCATCTCGGACATGTTCCTACGGATGGCCTTCTTCGGCCGCAACAATAACAACAACAACGGCAACCCGATCGTCATGGTGTTCGGCCTGGTCGCGATCATCGTGGCGCCGCTCGTGGCGAGCATGGTGCAGTTGGCCGTGTCCCGGCAGCGCGAATACCTCGCGGATGCGACGAGCGCGCTGACCACCCGGCACCCCGACGCCCTCGCGAGCGCCCTGGCCAAGCTGGAGACCTACGGGCGCCCGATGCGGAAGCAGAACTCCTCGATGGCGCACCTGTGGATCGCCAACCCTCTGAAGCCCGGCATGATGGCGAAGCTGTTCAGCACCCACCCGCCCATCGACGAGCGGATCGAACGTCTGCACACCATGGGCCGTAAGTTCTGACCCCGGCGGGGTCGCTCTGATCTCGACAGTCTCGATCACCGCCGCCAGCCGAGCCTGTCGCTGCCGAAGTCCGTCGGTGGTCGAGCGTGCCCCGGTGGTCGAGCGTGTCATGGGTCGAGCCCGTCGAAACCACGACCCCCAGGTCTCGCCACTCTCGACCACCGCGTCGCCCCGATCTTCCGCGGGTCTCGGCGGGCTCGACCACCGGCGGTTCGCAGGTCTTGACCGGCCCGACCGCCGACGCGCTACGCCGACGACACGCCCCGGCTACGAGGTGGAACGCACACCCACCGCAGCCGTAACCTCACCGCACTTTCCGAGGAGACCCTTAGACGAGCTCGGAGGCCAGGGCGGCGGCGAGGTTTCCACGCCCGACCACCGCGATCTCGTCCAGCCCCTGCCAGGCGGCGGTCTCCCGTAGCACGGCGGTGAGGCGCTCGGCCGTGTCGGCCGGGGCATCCGGCTCGGCCCACGCGGCTTGCACCCGCAGTACCCCGGACTGGCGGTCGTTCTTCAGATCTACCCGGCCGACGATCGTGTCGCCGAGCAGCACGGGCAGCACGTAGTAGCCGAACACGCGCTTGGGCTGCGGAGTGTAGATCTCGATTCGGTCGTGGAAGTCGAACAACCGTAGGGCCCTGGCCCGCTCCCAGACGACGGGGTCGAACGGGGAAAGCACGGCGGCGGCGTCCAAAGTCCGGGGGAGCCTGGCATCCCGGTGCAGCCACGCCGCCCCGGCCGCGCCCGGCCCGCCCCAGCCGCCAACCTCGACCGGGATCAGTTCCCCAGCCTCCTCGAGTTCACGGACGGCCGCCAGCGCCGGCACCGACTTCAACCGGAAGTAGTCCGCGAAATCCTTCGCCGTGCCGATGCCGTGCGCACGCGCCGACCGGCTGATCAGCTCCCGGTGGGCGTCGGCCCGGTCGACCCGCCGGTCGAGCAGTTCAGCGGGGAACACCTGCTCCGGCAGCCCGTAGACCCGCTCGAACCGCCGGCGGCCGGCGCTCACCACGTCGCCCCAGCGGAAGAGAACCTCCAGCCCGGTCTTCACATCGGACCAGCCCCACCAAGGGCCGCTGCGCTTGTTCGCGTCGTGCTCGATGGCGCTGGCCGGCAGCGGGCCCTTCTCGGCGAGTTCGGCGAGCAGCCAGTCCAGCATCGGCCGGTTGCCGGCGGCCCAGTTATCGGATGTCCCGGCGGCCTCGTCACGATAGTGCTGCATCCGCCAGCCGAACAGCGGCCAGGTGTCCAGTGGAAGGAACGACGCCTCGTGCGCCCAGTACTCGGTGAAGCGGGCCTCGCGGCCGCCGGTCAGCCGATCGAGCTGCGCCTTGTCGTACGGGCCGAGACGGCTGAATGCGGGCATGTAGTGGCTGCGCTCGAAGACGTTCACCGAGTCGATTTGCAGCAGCTCGACCCGGTTCACGAGGGCATCCAGTTGGCGGATGCCGGGCGTCGCTGCTGACCGGCGGCCGAAGCCCTGGGCGGCCAGCGCGATGCGGCGCGCGAGCGCGGCAGAGACTGACTGGACCATCAGCTCGACCCTACTGCCCGCCTCCGTCATTCGCCACCGAATGCACCCGCCCTCCCGTCGAGTTCAGTCGGCCTGGCCCGCGGCATCCGTCGCCCAGCATTCATGCTCCGTTCAGGCAGGTGCCGCACGCCGGTCGACAGCGCCTCCTAATCTCGCGATGACCAGTAACCCGGCAACCAACTGTGCGCGCCGTTGCGCGTGCGGCCTGTCGCTGGTCCGACGGAGGACAACTTGATCACCACACGCACCCTGGTCGCCTCGTTGGCCGCCACGGCCACCCTCGCCATCGCTTTGACCGGGTGTTCAGGCTCCGCGGCAGGAACGACCGCCACGACCGACGCCGCAACAGCCACCAGCCTGAGCGCGTTCGGCGACCTGCCGGCCCTCGAGGCCGCCGCCAAGGCGGAGGGCAGCCTCAACGTCATCGCCCTCCCGCGCGACTGGGCAAACTACGGCGGCGTGCTCGACGCGTTCACCCGGAAGTACCCCGAGATCACTATTAACGAGGCCTCGCCGGACGGCTCGAGCGCCGAGGAAATCCAGGCCGCGGACACCCTCAAGAGCCAGGACACCGCGCCCGACGTCTTCGACCTGGGCCTGGCCGTCGCCCTCTCCAGCACCGACCGGTTCGCGCCGTACCAGGTGGCCACCTGGGCCGAGATCCCCGACGCCCTCAAGGAGGCCAGTGGGCGCTTCACCGGTGACTACGGCGGATACCTGGCCGTCGGCTACGACCCCGACGCCGTCCCCGCGCCGAAGAAGCTGAGCGACCTGCTCGATGCCCAGTACAAGGGCAAGGTCGCCATCAACGGCGATCCGACCCAGGCCGGGGCCGCCTTCGCCGCCGTCGGCATGGCGACGGTGCAGAACGGCGGCACGGTCGACGACTTCCAGCCCGGTATCGACTTCTTCACCAAGCTGAATGCGGCCGGCAACTTCGTCAAAATCGACCCGACCCCGGCCACGATCGCCTCGGGCGAAACCCCCGTCGTGCTCGACTGGGACTACCTCAACGTCGGCTACGGCAAGAAGCTCGACGGTCAGCGCAACTGGAAGGTCGTCGTCTTCCGTGGTGTCGGTTACGCCGGCTACTACAACCAGGCGGTGAGCAAGGATGCCCCGCACCCGGCCGCTGCCCGGCTGTGGCAGGAGTTCCTCTACAGCGACGAGGGTCAGAACCTGTGGCTGGCCGGCGGGGCACGCCCCGTCCGCGCCGAGGCCATGACGGCCGCGGGCACCATCGACGCGAAACTGCTCGGCGCCCTGCCCGAGGCGCCGGCGCAGACCGTGGTGCCGACCAAGGAGCAGAGCGCCGCCGGAGCCGCCCTACTCGGAACGAAATGGGCCGCCGCTGTCCGGTAGCCTCCGCAGAACGGCAGCGGCCTTAGGGCTGCTGCCGTTCGCGGTCTATCTGCTCCTCTTTCTCGTCGTGCCGACCCTGATCGCCGTCGGCACCGGATTCTTCGACAAGTCCGGCGCGTTCACGCTCGACACCGTCGCAGCCCTCGGCAATCCGGTCGTGCTGGATGCCTTCGCCAACTCGTTCGCTCTCTCCGCCCTGACCTCCGTGCTCGGCGCCCTCGTCGGCGCGGCCGCCTGCTACGGGTTGCTCGGTGCGCGACCGGACGGTGCCCTCCGCGCCGTGGTCGATTCGCTCAGCGGTGTGCTCGCCCAATTCGGTGGGGTCATGCTCGCCTTCGCGTTCGTGGCCACCATCGGCATCCAGGGAATGGTCACGCTCATCCTGCGCGACACGTTCGGCGTGGACATCTTCGCGGACGGCGTCTGGCTTTACGAGCTCCCCGGGCTGGTGCTGCCCTACCTCTACTTCCAGGTGCCGCTGATGATCATCACCTTCATGCCGGCCCTCCAGGCGCTCAAACCGACCTGGGCCGAGGCCAACGCGACCCTCGGCGGCAGCCGTGCCACCTACTGGCTGCGCATTGCGGGTCCAGTCCTCGCCCCTTCCTTCCTCGGCAGCCTGCTGCTGCTCTTCGCGAACGCGTTCTCCTCCTACGCCACCGCCGCAGCGCTGACCAGCCAGGGTTCCCAGATCGTGCCGCTGCAGATCCGCTCCGCGCTGACCAGTGAGACCCTGCTCGGCCGGGAGAACCTGGCCGGGGCGCTCGCGCTCGGGATGATCGTGGTGATGGTGGTGGTGACGGCCGGCTACTCCGCCCTACAGGGTCGGGCCGCCAGGTGGCAGCGATGACCGCCGTCCGCAGGACAGAGGGCGGCAGCCGACGCCGCACCCGGCCCGGCCCGGTCGCGCGGGGCGGCGTCGCCCACGCTCCGTCGCGCACCGCGCGGGCCGTGATCCTGGGCGTGATCGGCGTGTTCTTTCTCGTACCCGTTGTGGCCATGGTCGAGTTCACCCTGCGCAAGGGGCTCGGCGGCGGGCACGACGCCTCCCGCTGGATCGCCCTGGCCCAGGGTGGCCTGACCGGCCAGTACCGGCAGGTGCTCGTGGCCCTGGCCAATTCGGTCGGCCTGGCCGTGGGAACCGTGCTGATCGTGCTCCTGCTGCTCGTGCCCACCCTGCTGCTGGTGCACATCCGTTTTCCCTGGCTGCGACGGGTGCTGGAATTCGTCTGCATCCTGCCGATCAGCATCCCGGCCATCGTGCTCGTGGTCGGCCTGGCCCCGGTCTACTCGCTGCTCTCCCGGCTCGCCGGCAGCGGCGTCTGGACTCTCGCTCTCGCGTACGGCATCACCGTGCTGCCCTACGCCTACCGGGCCATCCAGGCCGACCTCGACGGCGTCGACGTGCGCACCCTCAGTGAGGCGGCCCGCACCCTCGGTGCCGGTTGGCGGAGCGTGCTGTTCCGCGTGCTCGTGCCCAACCTCCGCCGCGGTATCCTCGCCGGTGCGTTCATCGCGGTCGCCGTGGTGCTCGGTGAATTCACCATCGCGTCGCTGCTGAGCCGGGTGAACCTGCAGACCGCGCTCGTCGTGGTCAGCAAGGCAGACCCGTACACGGCCGTGATCTTCTCCCTGCTCGCCCTGACCTTCGCGTTCCTGCTGCTGCTCCTCATCGGGCGTCTCGGCGCCGAACGCACCCGCCCGCGACGACGACGCCCCATCGGAGGCCGGCCATGACTCGGAACACCATGAACACAGCAAAGACCATCACCGCCACGAAGACCACGACTACCGCACCCGGCCGCGGCGGAGGCACCCCGGCCGCGGCGGCCGGGAGACACGGAGCCGTGGTCGAATTCTCCGGGGTCACCAAGCACTTCGGTGCCCATCGGGCACTGGACGGATTCGACCTCACCCTGCACGCGGGCGAGTTCGTGGCCCTGCTCGGTCCGAGCGGCAGCGGGAAGACGACAGCACTGCGGGCACTCGCCGGCCTCGAAACGGCGGATGCCGGCACCATCCTGATCGACGGTGTCGACGTGTCCACGCTGCCGACGAGCCGACGCGACATGGGTATGGTGTTCCAGGCGTACTCCCTGTTCCCGCACCTCAGCGCGGGGGAGAACGTCGAATTCGGCCTCCGGATGCGCGGGGTCGCCGCCACGTTGCGCCGCAACCGGGCCAGGGACGCCCTCGCCCTCGTCGGGCTGGCGGACCACTACGACCGTTTCGCGCACCAGCTCTCCGGCGGCCAGCAGCAACGGGTCGCGCTGGCCCGCGCCCTGGTCACCGAACCGCGCGTTCTCCTGCTCGACGAGCCGCTGTCCGCCCTCGACGCCAAGGTTCGGGTGGCGCTGCGCGAGGAGATCCGGCGCATCCAGACCGAGCTGGGCATCACCACCCTGTTCGTGACGCACGACCAGGACGAGGCCCTCGCCGTCGCCGACCGGGTGGCCGTGATGCGCGACGGCGGGATCGAACAGGTCGGCACGCCGGAAGATCTGTACTCCCGGCCGGCGTCACCGTTCATTGCCGATTTCGTCGGCCTGAGCAACCAGCTGGCCGGGGTCGTGCGCCACGGCTTCGCGCAGGTGTACGGCACGAAGCTGCCACTCGTCGACCCGTCGCAGGCCGACGGAGACGTCCTGGTCCTGGTGCGGCCCGAAGACCTCGAATTCTCCGGCGACGGGATGGCCGGTGTCGTCGTCGCATCCAGCTTCCACGGCTCGCTCCGCCGCACCCGGGTACGACTCACCGACGGCGCCGTGGTGTCGGTGCAACACGTCGTGCGTGTGCAGCCCGCCACCGGTGACAGTGTGCGGCTGCGCTTCTGCGGCGCCCCGGTCTCGGTCGAAGCGGTCATGGTTTCCCCGTAGCGGTGCATGCACGGGGCGAATGCGGTATTGCCTAGAATGATTCGGTGACTGAATCCACGGGAAAGCCAGGCTGGGGCGCACTGCTGAACGGGCGAAAGCGACGCGCCGAGACCCCGATTCCGAACGGGGTCGACGAGAACATCCCCACCGGCATCCGCCTGGCCGGAGCGTGGTCGTGGCGGCTCGTGGCCATCGCTGCGGCGATCGCCGTCTTCCTCTTCCTCGTGGTGCAGCTTAGGCTCATCGTCATCCCGCTGCTCGTCGCCGTGCTCGTCTCCTCCCTCCTCGTTCCGCTGGTCAAATTCCTCGTTCGGCACAAGTGGCCGAAGGGTATCGCCGTCGCGCTCTCCCTGCTCGGCACCCTCGCCGTGCTCGGCGGCCTGATCACGCTGGCCGCCACCCAGATCGCGGATGGCACGATCGGCCTGAGCACCCGGCTCGCGGCCTCCTACGCCGGGCTGAAAGACCTCCTGCTCGCCTCGCCGCTGCACCTGACCGAACCGCAGATCAACGAGTACCTGCAGCAGGCCTGGACGGCGATCCAGGCTGACAGCCAGGTCTTCGTCAGCGGGGCGCTGTCGGTGGGATCCTCGCTCGGGCACCTGCTGACCGGGCTGCTGCTCACCCTGTTCAGCCTCCTGTTCATCCTCATCGACGGGGCCGGAATCTGGGCCTGGATCGTGCGGATCTTTCCGCGGCGCGCCCGCGCCGCCGTCGCCGGGGCAGGGGCGGCCGGCTGGGAGACCCTGGGCAACTTCGCCAAGGTGCAGATCCTGGTTGCCTCGATCGACGCCGTCGGAATCGGCGTCGGGGCCGCGCTGCTCGGGGTGCCGCTCGCCGTGCCGATCGGTGTGCTCGTCTTCCTGGGCTCGTTCATCCCCATCGTTGGCGCCGTCGCGACCGGCGCGGTGGCCGTGGTCATCGCGTTGCTCTTCAACTCCTGGCCGATCGCGCTGGCCATGCTCGGCGTCGTGCTGCTCGTTCAACAGATCGAAGGCCACGTGCTCCAGCCGCTGATCATGGGCACGGCCGTCAAGGTGCACCCGCTCGGCGTGGTGCTCGTTGTCGCGGCGGGGTCGTTGCTCGCCGGCATCCCGGGTGCGCTTTTCGCCGTGCCGATCGCGGCGGTGCTGAACGTCATGGTCAACTTCATCCACCGCGGCACCTGGCGTGCCGTCCACACGGGCACGGCGATCGCCATCAGCTCACCGCTCTGGCAGACCGTGCCGCAACGCCGCCCCGGCTTCCACCCGAACGAGAGTGCCGCCCATGACTAACGTTTCCCTCGTCGGCCCCACCCTGGCCGACTTCGAGGCGGCTCGCGCCGTCGTCGCGACCGTCGCCCGGGTCACCCCGATGGAGAGCTCACGGTACCTCAGCGAACTGCTCGGCTCGCCCGTTCACCTCAAGTGCGAGAACCTGCAACGCACCGGATCGTACAAGATCCGCGGGGCGTACAACCGGCTCTCCCAGTTGACCGACGAGGAGAAGAGCCACGGGGTCGTCGCAGCCTCGGCCGGCAACCATGCCCAGGGGGTCGCGTTCGCCGCCCGTGAACTGGGCATCAAGGCCACCATCTTCATGCCGGTCGGTGTTGCGTTGCCCAAGCTTCAGGCCACCCGCGACTACGGGGCGCACGTCATCCTGCGTGGGAACACGGTCGCCGAGCCCCTCCTGGCTGCCGCGGCCTACGCGATCGAGACCGGCGCGATTCTGATTCCGCCGTTCGACCACCCGGATGTCGTCACCGGCCAGGGCACGCTGGGCCTGGAAATCCTCGATCAGGTTCAGGGCCTCGACACCGTTCTCGTGCCCATCGGCGGCGGGGGGCTGATCTCCGGTGTCGCGAGCGCGCTCAAACAACGCGCCGCCCGCGAGGGGCGCACGATCCGGGTGATCGGCGTGCAGGCCGAGAACGCGGCGGCCTACCCGCCGTCCCTGGCCGCGGGGGTGGCAACCGAGATCGTGATGTCGCCGACGATGTCCGATGGCATCGCGGTGGCCAAGCCAGGGCTGCTCAACTTCCAGATCGTGCGCGACGTGGTCGACGAGGTCGTCACGGTCACCGAGGACGACACCGCCCGCGCTCTTCTGGTGCTACTCGAGCGCGCCAAGCTCGTGGTCGAACCGGCCGGTGCGGTCGCCGTGGCGGCGATCCTCGCCGGAAAGATCACCGCGTCGGGGCCCACCGTCGCGATCCTCAGCGGCGGTAACATCGACCCGCTGCTGATGCAGCGCGTGATCAGCCACGGCCTCTCGGCATCCGGTCGCTATCTCACCCTGCGGATCATGCTGCCCGACCGCCCCGGCCAGCTGGCCCGCATCTCGGAACTGCTCGCGGAGGCGCACGCCAATGTGATCGAGGTGCTGCACACCCGGCACGGCGTCGGACTGCAGATCAGCGAGGTCGAGCTGAACGTCAGTGTCGAAACCCGGGGACCCGACCACCGCCAGCACGTCGTGGACGTGCTCCGCTCGGCCGGCTACGACCCGCATTTCGACTAGTCCCGGTCCCGACAAGCTCGACCACCGGGGGTCGAGACCCGAGGTGGTCGAGCCTGTCCCGGTGGTCGACTCTGTCGAGACCCCGGCCGCGTGACTGGCTAGTTGCCGGCCCAGGTCTCGACGAGAAGGATCTCGACCGCGATGTCCTTGCCACCGGGCGTGGTGTACGACGTCCTCGCGCCGACCTTGAGGCCGAGGATCGCGGAGCCGAGGGGGCTCTGTTCGCTGAACACATCGAGGTCGCTGCCTCCGGCGATCTCGCGGCTGCCGATCAGGAACCGCGTCTCATCGCCCGCGATCGCCGCCGTAATGACAGTGCCGGGCTCCACGACGCCCTGGCTTTCCGGCGCGTGGCCGACCTCGGCGTTGCGCAGCAGCACGACCAGAGTGCGGATGCGCGCCTCCATCTTGCCCTGTTCGTCCTTGGCCGCGTGGTAGCCGGAGTTCTCCTTGAGGTCGCCCTCTTCGCGCGCGGACTCGATCTTCTTGGCGATCTCGACCCGTCCGACGGTACTCAGCGACTCAAGCTCGGCGGCCAGGCGGTCATGGGCCTCCTGGGTCAGCCAGGTGACCGTTGTTGGGGTAGTCATGGGTTCTCCTCCTCGTGCGCGTGGTGCGTGAGTGTGACGCGCAGGGTATGCCTGCAGCAATACAACGGACGCCCCGACGTATTACGTCAGGGCGAAGCCATCAGTCTAGGTCAGCCAGCACCGGTAAATCAATCCGGTGTTGCTCTGCTCTGTCGTGCGGACGACCTCGGTAAAGGCCCGCGAATACCGCTCGCTCGGCGGCAGGTCGATCACCTTCCAGCCGACGACAGTGAAGCCTTCGTTCAGCGCCTCGACCGCGCAACTCGCCGCTCGACCGACCGGGATCGACGCCTCGAAAGTGACGCTGACGCCGTGAGCGTCGATGACGCTATGCCCGATGTCCCGGGTCTCGAGCAGAGGCTGCGACCCGCCCAGCCCGATCCAGACCACCCATCCAACGAGCACGGCGAGCAGGGTGCCGGCGCCGATCCAGAGCAATCGACGCTCACGAAGGCTCCGATTCGGGGCACGCCCGTACCGGGTGTCGAGGTTGCTGCTCACGGCCACTGGGGCTCCACACTCACTGTTCAACGATTAGTCTTAGCTCAAGGTTATCTGGCATTTCTGAGGAGTTTGATGACACTGCGACTCTTGGCCGTGCACGCCCATCCCGACGATGAGTCGAGCAAGGGCGCGGCAACCTACGCCTACTATCGCAGCCTCGGCGCCGACGTAATGGTGCTCAGCTGCACCGGGGGCGAGCGTGGCAGCATCCTGAACGAAGCCATGGCCGGGCACGCCATGGCCGAACGCGACCTCGCCGGGCTCCGCAGACGCGAGATGCAGGCTGCGCAGCGCCACCTGGGCGTGCAGCACCGATGGCTGGGCTACGAAGACTCGGGCATGAACGACGACGGCCAGGTCCCGGCCAACTCCTTCGCCGCCGTCCCCCTCGATGTCTCGGCCGAACCTGTGGTTCGGGTCATCCGCGAGTTCCGGCCGCACGTGCTCATCACCTATGACGAGAACGGCGGTTACCCGCACCCCGACCACATCCGTTGCCACGATGTGTCGATGGAGGCCTACCGGGCCGCGGCCGACCCGGCCAGGTACCCGGATGCCGGTGCCGCCTGGCAGATCGACAAGCTCTATTTCGACCGGATCTTCAATTTGGAACGGGTCGACGCGATGTTCCTCGAACTAAGCGTCACCGAGCCGGAGTCCCCGCTGCTGGAGCCGCTCGGCGAGGCACGCGAATGGATGAAGAACTACCCGAAGCTGGCGACGACCCACGTGCCCGTCGGCGACTTCCTCGAGGCCAGGGATGCCGCCCTGCGATCGCACGCGAGCCAGGTGTCGCCGGGCAGCAGCTTCTTCTTCTGGCCCAACGACCTCATCCGCCAGGCCTGGCCGTACGAGGACTTCCAGCTCGTCCAATCGAAAGTTGACACCGAAATGCCCGAATCCGATCTCTTCGCCGGCGTGCGGGACAACTCGTGACCGCGTTCCTGCTCGCGGGACCGGTCGCGAGTTTCATCCTTGCGAACACCCCGCCGCCCGAATTCAACCCGGACACGGTGACCCCGGGGCCGGCTGGCTTCGTGGCGATTTTTTTCATCGCCGCGATGGTGGTGCTGCTGGGTTTTGACCTGAACCGCCGCATCCGCCGCAACACGTACCGGGCCCAGATCAAGGAACGCCTCGCGGCCGAGATCGCCGCGAACGCGGCTGGCGATGCCGACGACCCGGCGTCGCCGGGCCAGCAGACGCCGGGCCAGCAGACGCCGGGCCAGCAGACCGGTCAGTAGACGCCGGCCCGTCAGGGGTAGAGCGGGTGGGTCGCGATGATCAGGATCGCGACCCAGTGGCAGAGGAACGCCACCACGGTCAGGCTGTGGAAGATCTCGTGGAAACCAAACACGCCCGGTACCGGGTTGGGCTTCTTCAGCCCGTAGACCACGGCACCGACCGAGTAGCAGAGGCCGCCGATCATGATCAGCGTCATCATGGGTGCGTTCGCCTGGAAGAAATCGACGATGAACATGAGTGCCCCCCAACCGAGGGCCAGGTAGAGGGGAACGTAGAGCCAGCGCGGCGCGTGGATCCAGAACACGCGGAACGCGATCCCCAGGATCGCGCCGCCCCAGACCAGGGACAGAAGCAGGATCGACTTGGCCGGCGGCAGGGCGAGCACCGCGATCGGAGTGTACGAGCCGGCGATCAGCAGGAAGATGTTGGCGTGGTCGATGCGCTTGAGCACGAGCCGGGTCATCGGCTTCCAGTTGAACCGGTGGTACAGCGCCGAGTTGCCGAAGAGGAGCATGGAACTCAGCACGAAGACGAACGAACTCCACTTCGCCGCATCCCCGTCCGCGAGCACGAGCAGGATGATTCCGGCCACGATCGTGACCGGGAACGTGCCGGCGTGGATCCAGCCTCGCCAGGTGGGCTTGGCGTCATCCGTATGGGGAGTGTCATTCTCCATCAGCGGCAGGTTGGGGATGTCGTCCACGTTGGCCATACAGCCAGAATACGACAGGGCGCATGCCCGGCGCGGCACGCGGGTACCAATGTGGGCTACCGTGAATGTGTGCAGAAGCGGCAGGTTCCTTGGGCGCGCGGCATCCTTTACGGGGTGTACCAGCGTCGTCTTCGTCGCGGACTAACGCAGGATGTGCTGCCGGACCACGTGGCCATGATCATCGACGGGAACCGGCGCTGGGCCAGGCAGCTCGGCTTCGATTCGGCCGCCCATGGGCACCGGGCAGGGGCCGCCAAGATGCGCGAGTTCCTCAAGTGGTGCGACGACCTGGGCATCTCGGTGGTCACCCTGTACCTGCTGTCCTCGGACAACCTGACCAACCGGGGGAGTGAAGAACTCTCCGAACTGACGAAGATCATTGCCAAACTCGCCGAGGAGCTGTCCCGCTACCGGGACTGGCGGGTGCAGCAGGTTGGTTCCAAGGCCGGGCTGCCCGACGCCCTCGTTGCGGCGCTCGACGCCGCCGAGGCGCGCACCGCACGGAAGAAGGGCCTGCACATCAACCTCGCAGTCGGCTACGGCGGACGCACGGAGATCACAGACGCCATGCGCAGCATCGTGGGTGCGCACCTCGAGAACGGCGGCACGCTCGCCGACCTCGCGGAGACGCTCACGCCCGACCTGATCGGCGCGCACCTCTACACCGGCGGCCAGCCAGACCCCGACCTCGTCATCCGAACCTCCGGGGAACAGCGGATCAGCGACTTCATGCTCTGGCAGAGCGCGCACAGCGAGTTCTACTTCGTCGAGGCCCTCGGGCCGGACCTCCGTCAGGTGGACTTTCTTCGAGCCCTCCGCGACTTCGCCAAACGCCAGCGCCGATTCGGCGGGTAGGAGACGGATGGACGCCATAGACCGGTTCGCGGAGGGCTTCCTCGAGGAGCCCGGGTACCTCGACTACGCCCGGGTCGGGCCCATGTCTGCCGCTGTTGTCGCCGAAACCCTCGGCCAGACCGAGGTGCTCTCCCATGCCCGTTACGGCAGTCTCGACCACCTGCACGCGCAGGACGAACGGCTGCGCATCGCGGTCGCCCACGCCACGGGCTTCCGCGCCGACCAGGTGGTCTGCGAGCCGAACACCACCACCGGGATCATGCAGGCCATGTTCGGCCTGACCGGGGCGGTGCTCCTGTCGCCGAACGACTTCCCGACCGTTCCCTTCGCGGCCGTCCGGGCGGCCGAGGCCCTGCACGTGGCCCTGCCGGTCTGGCTGGCGACCGAGCACGGCAGGGTCACGCCCGGCGAAATCAGGGAACAGCTCACCCCCGCCACTGTGGCGGTCGCGGTCTGCCTCGTCGACTCCCGGACGGGTCACCGGGCCGACCTCGACGGCATCCGTCAGGTCATCGGAGACCGTCTGCTCATCGTTGACGCCATTCAGGGCTTCGGGGTCGTCGATGCTCCATACGAGGTGGCGGATGTCGTCGCCTCCGGAGGTCAGAAATGGACCAGGGCAGGCTGGGGCACCGGGTTCCTGGCCCTGAGCGACCGGGCCGTGGAGCGCCTTGTGCCCGTCTTCTCCGGTTTTGCCGGCACCGACACCGCCGAGCCATGGGACGAGGTGCTGCCGCCGAGTCGGAGCGCCAACGCATTCCGGGTGAGCAATGGTGACGCGATCGCCCAGGCGCGGTTCGCAGCTGCCCTCGACGACATTGCCAGGGTCGGAATCGGCAGCATCGAGGCGGCCGTCGCCGTGAACGTGTCGGAGCTGATCGACCTCGCCGACGAGTTCGCCATACCGGTTGTGTCCTCACGCGACGAGAGCGAACGAGCGGGCATCGTCGTCCTCGAACCGCCCAGCGCCCAGCTGACCATGCTGACCGCGGCCCTGCACAACCATGGGGTCACGGCCACAACGCGGGACGGCACGGTTCGGCTCTGCGCCCACGCCGTGCTCTCGGTCGACACGGTCGACATGCTCCGGGGCGCGTTCACGTCGTATGCCACCGCGGCAATCTACTGAGCCGGTGCGGCCCGGCCGAGCAGCGCCGACCCGGTCGCGGATTGATTAACGTCTGATATCAATGGGCGTGTCGGACTTCCCCTGGAACCCTTGGGAAAGTAGCGTCACATCCATCAGGTATAGCGCCTGGTCGAGACGGCCACATAAGTACGGCTCGAGACCTTAGTGGCCAGCTCGCAAACACAATCCGCGCCTTTCGAGGCCGGGGTGGGAGTGGTTGTGACCGCTAATCAGATCGACCAAAAAGGTTCGCACCGAAGCGTCAACGGGGCAGACCAAGCCGAGTGCACGTATGTGCTTGACACCTCCGTCCTCCTGTCCGATCCCAAGGCGATCTTCCGCTTCGCGGAGCACGCGGTCGTGCTTCCCGTCGTCGTGATCGCGGAACTCGAGTCCAAGCGCAACGACCCGGAGATCGGGTACTTCGCCCGCCAGGCCCTGCGGCTCCTCGACGAGCTGCGGGTCAAGCACGAACGGCTCGACTTCCCGATCCCGGTCGGTGAGGGCGGCAGCCTGCGGGTCGAACTGAACCACTCCAACATGTCTGTGCTCCCTTCCGGGTTGCAGCTCGGCGACAACGACTCACGCATCCTGGCCGTGGCGATGAACCTCGCCAACGACGGACTCAACGTGACCGTCGTCTCCAAGGACCTCCCGCTGCGGGTCAAGGCGGCGTCGATCGGCCTCCTCGCCGACGAGTACCGGCACGAACTCGCGGTCGACTCCGGTTGGACGGGCATGGATGAGATCACCCTTGGGTCCAACCAGATCAGCGAGCTGTACGAGAACGAGGTCATCCACACCCGTCTCGTGCAGGACATGCCCGTCAACACGGGCCTGGTCATCCACTCCGACCGTGGCTCTGCCCTGGGCCGGGTCACTGGCAAGGGCGAGATGAAGCTTGTCCGCGGCGACCGGGATGTCTTCGGGCTGAAGGGCCGTTCGGCCGAGCAGCGCCTGGCCATCGACCTGCTGCTCGACCCGGCGATCGGGATCCTGTCGCTCGGGGGACGAGCCGGGACGGGGAAGTCGGCGCTCGCCCTGTGTGCCGGTCTCGAGGCCGTGCTGGAGCGCCAGCAGCACCGTAAGATCATGGTCTTCCGGCCCCTCTACGCGGTCGGCGGGCAGGAGCTGGGTTACCTTCCCGGTGACGCGAACGAGAAGATGAGCCCGTGGGCGCAGGCGGTGTTCGACACGCTCGGGGCCATCGTCTCCGAGAATGTGCTCGAGGAGGTCGTCGACCGTGGCATCCTCGAGGTGCTGCCGCTCACGCACATCCGCGGCCGCTCGCTGCACGACGCCTTCGTGATCGTGGACGAGGCTCAGTCCCTCGAGCGGAACGTGTTGCTGACGGTGCTCAGTCGGATCGGGCAGAACTCCCGCGTCGTACTCACCCACGACGTCGCCCAGCGGGACAACCTCCGGGTCGGCCGCTTCGACGGGGTGGCCTCGGTGATCGAAACGTTGAAGGGGCATCCGCTCTTCGCCCACATGACGCTCACCCGTTCGGAGCGCAGCGCGATCGCCGCGCTCGTCACCGAGATGCTCGAGGGGAACGAACCCGCCTAACGGCCGCGCCCGTCGAATTCGACGGAGATTTTGCCGAAACAGGCGTTCCTGGAGCGGAAACCGGGACGTTCGGTCAAAATCTCCGTCGAATTTGACAGCAGGAGGGACTACCTGGCCTGCGGCGGGCGGGTCATGCTGAGCACGTCGAGCGCGGTGTCGAGCTGCTCGAGAGTGACCTCGCCGCGGTCGACGAAGCCGAGGTCGATGACCGACTCGCGCACCGTGATCCCCTGCGCCACCGAGTGCTTGGCGACCTTCGCAGCGGCCTCATAGCCGATCACCCGGTTGAGCGGGGTGACGATCGCGGGTGAAGACTCGGCCAGCGCGCGCGCGCGCTCGAGGTTCGCGGTGAGGCCGTCGATGGTCTTGTCGGCGAGCACGCGCGTCGCGTTGGAGAGCAGGCGGATCGACTCGAGCAGCGCGGTGCCCATCACAGGGATGGCCACGTTCAGTTCGAACGAGCCGGATGCGCCGGACCACGCGATGGTGGCATCGTTGCCGATGACCCGCGAGCAGACCATGAGCACGGCCTCGGGGATGACCGGATTCACCTTGCCCGGCATGATCGAAGAACCGGGCTGCAGGTCGGGGATGTGCAGTTCGCCGAAGCCCGTGTTCGGGCCGGAGCCCATCCAACGCAGATCGTTGCAGACCTTGGTGAGGCTGACCGCGATGGTGCGGAGTGCGCCGGATGCGTCGACCAGGCCGTCGCGGTTCGCCTGGGCCTCGAAGTGGTCGCGGGCCTCGGTCACGGGCAGCTCGGTCTCCTCGACGAGCAGCTCGATCACGAGCTGCGGGAACCCGGCCGGCGTGTTGATGCCGGTACCCACGGCGGTGCCGCCGAGCGGAACCTCGGCGACGCGGGGAAGCGCGGTGCGCACACGCTCGATGCCGAGGCGCATCTGGCGGGCGTAGCCGCCGAATTCCTGGCCGAGGGTGACGGGGGTGGCGTCCATCAGGTGGGTGCGGCCGGCCTTCACGGCGCCGGCCCAGAGCACGGACTTCGCCTCGAGGGCGACGGCAAGGTGGTCGAGCGACGGGATCAGGTCGTCGATCAGCGCGCTGGTCACGGCGATGTGCACCGAGGTGGGGAAGACATCGTTGGAGGACTGGGACGCGTTCACGTGGTCGTTGGGGTGCACCGGGCGGCCCAGGCTGCGAGTGGCGAGGGTGGCGAGCACCTCGTTCATGTTCATGTTCGAGGACGTGCCGCTGCCGGTCTGGTACACGTCGATCGGGAATTCGCCATCGTACCGGCCGGTGATGACCTCGTCGGCAGCGGCGGCGATCGCGTTGGCGATGTCTCCGTCGAGCACGCCGAGGCGCGCGTTGGCCAGGGCAGCGGACTTCTTGATTCTGGCGAGGGCGGCAATCTGCGCGGGCTCCAGCACGGAGCCGGAGATCGGGAAGTTCTCGACGGCGCGCTGGGTCTGGGCGCCGTAGAGCGCGGTTGCGGGGACCCGCACCTCGCCCATCGTGTCGCGTTCGATCCGGAAGCCGGCTTCAGCGGTCTTGTCCACCACGGTGTGTATTACCTTTCGATTGTGAAACGGGGAGCGGGGAAAACATCAGGTCACGACGGGGCCACGCGCGGCGGACCGCGCGGATCAGACCACGCCGACAACGATGTCGGGCACGGCCCGGCCCTCGAGTAACCGGTAGTTCGCCCCGACGATAGCCAATGTACCTTCTGCGACGGCGGTGCTGATCATCTCCGAACGCTGGAGGAGCTCGGCGACCGTGTCACGCAGGTGTTCCCGGCCGACGGCGAGGGCGTCGACGGTATGCGGGTCGATCGGCGCCGCATCCGTTACCCCGCTCACCCGGCGCACCGCCGGCACGATCTTCTCGATGATCTTCGCGATGTGCACGGGCAACGGCCGGGCGTCGGGCGCCTGCGAGTCGATGGCGGCACGCACGGCGCCGCACCCGTCATGGCCGAGCACGAGGATGAGCGGCACTCGCAGCACCGCCACGGCGTACTCGAGCGAGCCGAGAACCGAATCCGAAATGACCTGGCCGGCGTTGCGCACGACGAACAGGTCGCCCAGGCCCTTGTCGAAGATGATCTCCGCGGCCAGGCGCGAGTCGCTGCAGCCGAATAGGGCCGCGTCAGGGGTCTGCACGAAGGCGATCTCGGCCCGTCGGTCCACGTCCTGTCGCGGATGTCGCGGCTCGCCGTTGACGAAGCGCTCGTTGCCGCGCTGGAGTTCGTTCCAGACCCTGGCCGGCGTGGATTCGTGTCCGTCGCTCCCGATCATCACCGTGCTCCGTTGGTATGGGCGTTGGCGTTGATCTGGGCGGCCAGTACGGCCGCGAGCTCGGCGAATTCGGCCTTTGAGGCCGTTCCGACGAGCAGGTAGGAGCTCGTTCCGGCCGTCGTGACGAGGGCATAGTCGAAGTTGCCGCGGTCCTTCTCCGGGGCCCTGTTGCGGTAGACGTCCCAGGTGACGCCGTCGATGAAGACGGTGCCGGTGGGCGGAGCGTTCTTCAACTGCGCCGAGACCCAGGACGGGTTCGCGCCGAGACCCTGGGTGAGTCCGATGAACTCGTTTCCCGGGGTGAGCAGGCCGATGTACCAAGATGGGATCTTGTCGGAGCCGCCCAGGCGCCACTGGGCGGCGTTGGCCCGCCAGCCGGCGGGGAGATCCGGTACCAGAAGCGGTTCGTCGATCCCGGTCTGCACCTGCCCGGCCACCGTGGCGAAGTCGACCGGACGGTCCAGCGGGGCCTCGCTGCGCGGCACGAGCAGCACCAGCACGATCACGGCGCCGACGGTCACCAGCAACGACAGCACCAGGTTGTTCACGGTCTTCCGTGCCCGATAAACGCGGGAGTTCTCGGCCAGCCGATTCCGGGTCTCCTCCGGGGTCTCCGGGCGACCGAGTTCAGCGACGACGCGTGGTGCGCGTTTGGCGGCGCTCATCCTGCGGATGCGGCGGTGTCGGCCTGGCCGGCGCGCGCGGAGTCCAGCCTCGCCTTCGCTCCAATCAGCCACTCCTCACAGCGACGGGCCAGTGCTTCACCGCGCTCCCAGAGCGCGAGCGACTCCTCCAGCGTCGAGGATCCCTGCTCGAGGGCGTTCACCACGCGCACGAGTTCGTCCCTGGCCTGTTCGTAGCTCAGCGCGGAAAGGTCGTCTGCGGGCGAGGTCATGGCATCCATTCTAATTCGACGCGATCAGGTCGGCGGTGTCGTCGGCGGTGGCCGACACTGTGCCGTCGGCGACGGTGATCAGGAGTTTCGTGGCGGCCGGGGCCTGGTCGGGGCGGCGCAGGACGTGGCCGTCGGGGAGCTGCACGATGGCGTAGCCGCGGTCGAGCGTGCCCTGGGGCGACAGGGCGCGCAGCTGGGAGCGCAGGTCTCCGATCGCGGCGCCTGCCCGCTCAACGACCCGGTCCACCAGCTCGGTGCCTCGGGCAACGTAGCGGGTGAGGTCCTCGGCGCGGGAGTCGATGATCCAATCCCGGGAACTGAGTACGGGGCGGGAGCGGAGCTGGTCGATCCGGTCGATTTCGGTGGCGATGATTCCGGTCAGGCGGGTGCTGATCCGGGCGCGCGCCTGCTGCACCCGGTTGAGCTCGTCAGAGACGTCGGGCACCACGCGCTTGGCGGCATCCGTCGGCGTCGACGCGCGCAGGTCGGCGACCTCGTCGAGCAGCGGCCGGTCGGCCTCGTGGCCGATCGCGCTGACCAGCGGCGTTGCACAGGCCGCGGCCGCGCGAACCACCTTCTCGTCGCTGAAGCCGAGCAGGTTCTGGAAGTCGCCGCCGCCGCGCGCCACAATGATCACATCGACCTCGGGGTCGGCGTCAAGGGCCTGGATGGCTGCGGTCACCTCGTTCACCATCCGGTCGCCCTGCATCGCGGCGTAGGCGATGGTGAAGTTCACGGCCGGCCAGCGCAGCTGGGCGTTCCGGATGACGTCCTTCTCCGCGTCGGAGTCCTTGCCGGTGACCAGGCCGATGCAGTGTGGAAGGAAGGGGAGCGGCACCTTGTGGGAGGCGTCGAACAGGCCCTCGCCGGCGAGCTGCTTGCGCAGCCGCTCAAGCCGCTCGAGCATGTCGCCAAGGCCCACCTGGCGCAGCTCGAACACCTGCATGGTGAGCGTGCCACCCTTGATCCAGTAGTTCGGTTTGACCAGGGCGATCACCCGGTCACCCTGTGTGAATTCGTCGGTGAGCCTGGCCTTCACGGAGGACCACACGGTGAAGCCGACGGTGGCGTCCTCGGTCAGGTCCTTGAGTTTGCCGTAGACGTTCCCGCCGCTGACGCCCCACTGGGTGATCTCGCCCTCAACCCAGGCGGTGCCGAGCCGTTCGATATACCCGCGGATCTTGTTCGCCAGCAGCGCGACCGGCCACGGGGTCAGGGCGGTGGGGGGTGCATCCTGCTTCAATCGTTCCTCCCAGAGAGCTCCAGCGCGGCACGCTTAGACTGGCAGCGTGATGATTAGTACGGATTCGCCCGTAATCGGCCTGGGCATGCCACGTATCCCGAGCGCACGCAACAGGCTCAAGGATACCCCCGTCAACGGAGTGAAGCGGGTGCTGCTGGCCGCCCCGCGCGGCTATTGCGCCGGCGTGGATCGCGCCGTGATCGCGGTGGAGAAGGCCCTCGAGCTGTACGGCGCGCCCGTGTACGTGCGCAAGCAGATCGTGCACAACGTGCACGTCGTCTCCGAACTGGAGACGAAGGGCGCCATCTTCGTCGAGGAGGTCGACGAGGTCCCCACCGGCTCCCACATTGTTTTCAGCGCCCACGGCGTCTCGCCGGCTGTCGTGGGCGCCGCCGCCGACCGGGGCCTGCTCGCGATCGACGCGACCTGCCCGCTGGTGACCAAGGTGCACCGCGAGGCCGTGCGCTTCGCCAGGGACGACTTCGAGATCCTCCTGATCGGCCACGAGGGCCATGAGGAGGTCGAAGGCACCGCTGGTGAGGCCCCGGAGCACACCACCCTCGTCGGCAGCCCCGACGAAGCCGACACGATCCAGGTGCGCAACCCGGAGAAAGTCGTCTGGCTCTCGCAGACCACGCTCAGCGTGGACGAGACCATGGAAACCGTGCGCCGCCTGCGGGCGCGCTTCCCTCTGCTGCAGGACCCGCCGAGCGACGACATCTGCTACGCCACCCAGAACCGGCAGGTGGCGATCAAGAAGATCGCCGAGGACTCCGACCTTGTGATCGTGGTCGGTTCGGCGAATTCGTCCAACTCGGTGCGTCTGGTCGAGGTGGCGCTGGAATATGGCGCCCGGGCCGCCTACCGGGTGGACTACGCCAGCGAGGTCAGGCAGGAGTGGCTCGACGGTGTGGTCACCGTCGGTGTGACGAGTGGGGCATCCGTGCCGGAGGAATTGGTGCACGAATTGCTCGCGGCGCTTGAGGATGCCGGCTACGGCAACGTCGAGGAGATCAAGACGGCCGAGGAAGACCTGTTGTTCTCGCTGCCGAAGGAACTGCGCAAGGATCTTGCCGGCAACACGGACGCCCGTGGGCTCGGCGGACGGATGACTTCCGACGAGTAGGCGACGGCGGCCGACTCACACCGGCCGGACGGGGCCGGCTCGGTCAGGGTGGCTGGGTTACGGCTGGCTGTAGAAGTTGAGCAACGTCGGGTCGGTGGCCAGGATGACCGACATGAACACGAAGATGACGACGAAGGCGACGACGGCTCCGATCAGCGGCAGGTAGAACGCCCGCTTGCCACGGACGAGTAACAGGATCGCGCCGGCTGCGGCGGCCAGCCAGACCACGGCCTCGGTGATGCTGCCGGCGGTGATCAGCCCGGCCACCGAGGGGGCGGGGGTGTAATCCCCGAGGTCCTGCTGCGTGTACAGCATTTGCACGGCTTGAGGGAGGGCGCCGAGCACTCCGACCGCGAAGAAGGTGGCCAGGAGCCCGAAGACAAGCAGGGCAAGGGTCAACGGTCGGTCCCAAGCGGGAACGCCGCCGCGGGGTTGGGCCGCCTGGTTCGGGCCGGGCGTGGCCGGCGTGGCCGGCGGAACCGCCGGTGAGGCCGCGTCGGGGGAGGGAGTCCAGCTCCAGCCCTCCGGTGCCAGTTCGCCGTATTGCGGGCGTGGCCGGGAATCCTCGGGCGGGGTCCCCGCTGGTGTGGACAGAGGATTCTCGGCCATCGTCATCCCGGGTGCTAGCTGTTCGAGTGGCCGGCGGAGCCGAGCTGACGGGTAGCCTCGGTGACGCGGGCGGCCATGGCCGTCTCGGCAACCTTGCCCCAGGCGCGCGGGTCGTAGACCTTCTTGTTGCCGACTTCGCCGTCAACCTTGAGCACGCTGTCGTAGTTGCTGAGCATGTAGCCGGCGACGGCGCGCGTGAACGCGTACTGGGTGTCGGTGTCGATGTTCATCTTCACGACGCCGTTGGCAACGGCCTCGGCGATCTCGGCGTCGGTCGAGCCCGACCCACCGTGGAAGACCAGGTCGAGCGGCTTCGGGCCGGTGCCCAGCTTGGCGGCGACGCCATCCTGGATCTCCTTGAGCAGCTCCGGGCGCAGCTTCACGTTGCCGGGCTTGTAGACACCGTGCACGTTGCCGAAGGTGAGCGCGGCCATGTAGCGGCCGTTCTCGCCCATCCCGAGGGAGTCGATCATGGACAGCGCGTCGCCCAGGGTCGTGTACAGGTTCTCGTTGACGTCGCCCTCAACGCCGTCCTCTTCGCCGCCGACGGCGCCGATTTCAACCTCGAGGATCGCGTTGATCGCCTTGGTGCGCTTGAGGATGTCCTTGGCGATTTCCAGGTTCTCGCCGAGCGCAATGGCGGAGCCGTCCCACATGTGGGACTGGAAGATCGGGTTGCGGCCGGCCTTGACCTCTTCTTCAGAGGCGGTGATCAGCGGCAGGACGAAGTCCTCGAGGGCGCCCTTGGGGCAATGGTCCGTGTGCAGGGCAACGGTAACGGGATAATTGTCGGCGACGGACTGTACGAAGTGCGCCATCGCGAGCGCACCGGATGCGCGGTTCTTGACCGTGTGGCCGGCGAAGTAATCTGCGCCACCGGTGGTGACCTGGATGATGCCGTCTGAGCCGGCCTCGGTCAGGCCCTGTAGTACGGCGTTAATGCTCTGTGAGGACGAAACGTTGAACGCGGGGTACGCGAACCCATTCGTCTTGGCCTTGTTGAGCATCTCTGCATACTGGTCGGGGGTTGCGATGGGCATTGTTGTGTCTCCTCGGTTGAACCGTTTCGGTCCTTCAATACTACCGAGGGAGGGTCGCCGGGCGTACGAGACCCTGAGGCTGGATCGGGATCACCGGGCGCTAGGCTGAAGGCGGCAGCGCTGGTCGACCAGCGCCGGCCCAAAGATGGGTCACGCCACTGCCGCACTCTTCGTCCGGGAAGGACCATCTGTGAACAGCCCCGAAATCGCCCCCAATTTCACCCATCCCGACCGAAACCTGGCCATGGAGCTGGTGCGCGCGACCGAGGCGGCCGCGATTCGCGCGGTTCCGTTCATCGGCCGCGGCGACAAGAACGCCGCAGACAAGGCGGCCGTCGACGCCATGCGTGTCTTCCTCGGCACCGTCAACTTCGATGGCCTCATCGTCATCGGCGAGGGCGAAAAAGACGAAGCCCCGATGCTCTTCAACGGTGAACGGGTCGGCAACGGCCGCGGCCCGGCCTGCGACATCGCCGTCGACCCGATCGACGGCACGAGCCTCACCGCAGCCGGACGCCAGAACGCACTCTCCGTCATCGCGGTCTCGTCCCGCGGGACCATGCTCGACGCGTCATCCGTGTTCTACATGGACAAGATCGTCACCGGAGGCGCCGGCCGCGGGGTCGTCAGCCTCGATCAGTCGATCGGGGACAACATCCGTTCCCTGTCCCAGAAGACCGGCAAGCCGGTCGGCGAGATGGTCCTCGCCGTGCTCGACCGGCCCCGCCACGCCGGCCTGATCGACGAGATCCGCAGCGCCGGCGCCGGCACCCGGTTGATGAGCGACGGCGACGTCGCCGGCGGGATCAACGCGGCCCGCTGGGAAACGCGCATCGATATGTGCGTCGGCATCGGCGGCAGCCCAGAGGGCATCACCACCGCGTGCGCGCTGAAGGCCATCGGCGGCTATATGCAGGGCCGCCTCGCCCCGAAGGACGACGCGGAGCGGGCGGGCGGAATCGCGGCCGGACTCGACATTGACAAACTGCTCGAGCTGGAGGACATGGTCAGCGGCGACAACACGTTCTTCGTAGCGACCGGCGTGACCGATGGCGGACTCGTTGACGGCGTGCGCCGCATGGGGCCGATCATCCGCACCGAGAGCATCGTGATGCGGTCGAAGTCCGGCACCACCCGCCGGGTGATCGCGGAGCATCTCGCTTCGAAGTGGCTCTAGGCTCCAGTCCCCGGCGGCCTGCCTGCCGGGTGTCACCGTGAACAACGAGAGTCGCCGTGCGAACGGCGACTCTCGTCGTAACAGACGTCGCGGGCCGTGACCGGCCGTGACCGTCCTGGTCGTCAGCGGACGTTGTCGGTGCGGGCCGTTTCGAGTTCGGCAGCGTCCCGTTCCACGGCTTCCAGTTCGGCCACGAACTCCCAGGCGGCCAGCTCCCGGGTGCTCTCCTCGATGGCGGCCAGCGGAGCCAACACCTTCGACTCGTCGAGGGCGTTTAGTTTGCGAGCGGTCGGCAGCACCTGGCGTTCCATCGAGCCGACGAAGCCGTTGTAGTCCTTCACTGTGCGCTCGATCGACCGGCCCAGCTTCTCGATATGCGTCGCCGTGGTCGACAGCCGGCCATAGAGTTCCCGGCTGAGGTCGAAGAGCACCTTCGCGTCGTGAGTGAGCACGTCTTGTTGCCAGGTGAACGCGACCGTCTTCAGCACCGACCAGAGTGTGACCGGCGAAGCCAGGGCGACCCGCTTGGAGAAGGCGAACTCCATGATGGACGGGTCGGCCTCGAGGGCGCTCGACACCAGGGACTCGCTGGGAATGAACGCGATGACGATTTCGGGGGATGCCTCGAGGCCCTGCCAGTACGCCTTGCCGCCGAGGGTGGTGATGTGGTCGCGAACGGCCTTCACGTGGGCCGCCAGGAGTGTCGTGCGCCGGGCGCCCTCCGCACCGGTCGCGGTCGCCGGAATCTGACTCGCCTCCAGGAACGCGGTGAAAGGCACCTTGGCGTCGACCGCGATGTTCTTCCCGCCGGGCAGGTGCACGACCATGTCGGGGCGACCGGCCCCGGCATCTGAGGTGATGCTCGACTGCACGTCGAAGTCGACGCGTTCGATCAGGCCGGCGGCCTCGACCACGCTGCGCAGCTGGGTCTCGCCCCACACCCCGCGGGTGTTATTGGCGCGCAGGGCGGACGCCAGGGACTCGGCGGTGCTGCGCAGGCGTTCTTCGGACTCGGTGGCGCTGCGAAGCTGCTGGCTGAGCTCGCCGTGCTGCACGCTGCGCTGCGCTTCCAGTTCGGAGACCTTTTTCTGCATGTCGTGCAGGCTCTCCCGCACCGGCGCGAGGGCCTGCAGCACGGTACTTTCGCGCTGCTCGCGTTCGGTGCGCGCGGCGGTCTCTTCGCGCTGGCGGTCGTCAACCTCCCGCGCCCGGTGCTGGGCTTCGCCGAGTTGCTCGCGGAGGGCATCCGTCGTGGCCTGCACCGACGCGAGTTCCTCCCGCAGGATGGCCGACACGGCGGCTTCGGAGGAGCGCAACTGGGCAAGCGCCACCTGGTGCCGCGCCTCGAGAACGGCGGGGTCCTCTACCGGGGCGCCGTTGCTCGCGGCCGTTCCGCGCCGCTGCAGGAGGGCCACCGCGCAGAGGGCACCGAGCAGCGCCCCGAGGGCAATGCCGAGAAGGAGTGTGAGCCAGGGATCCATACCCCTACTCTGCCAGCGACCACCGACATCGCCGGCCAGCGCCGCCCGCCGCGCGTCGAGCACGCACTCTGCAGCCTGCACTCACTTCTTCAGTACAGGCCGGCGCGTTTCGACGCGCTACGGCTGGTTGAGGGCCATCGGGCCGTGCGTGGCCGCCTTCTCCTTGGTGGCGATCGGGCCGATGGCCCCGATCCCGACCCCGGAGATGCGGGCCAGCTCTTCGAGGGTGTCGGCATCGTGCCGCCCAGCCGCGTGGATCATGATCGCCGCGCACGCTTCGGCGTCGGCGAGGGCGTCGTGGTGAGCGAACCCCTCGAACCCGGCCGCCATCGCGGCCACGGGCAGCCGGTAGGAATCGAGTTGGTACGTGCGCCGGGCAACTTGGAGGCTGCAGACGTAGGTGAAGTCAGGAACGGCAAGGCCGGCGACCGTGGACGACGTCTTGATGACGCCGAGGTCGAAGCCGGCGTTGTGGGCGACGAGATGGTCGCCGTCGGCGAACGCGACCAGGTCGGGAAGCTGCTCGGCCCAGGTTGCCGCATCGACGACATCCGACGGACGGATGCCGTGGATCTTGATATTCCACTCGAGGAACGCGTCGTGCCCGGGAGCGGGCCGGATGAACCAGCCGACCCGGTCGACCACGATCCCGTCCCGAACCTTCACCAGTCCGACCGAACAGGCCGAAGCACCCGAAGAGTTTGCGGTCTCGAAGTCGATGGCTGTGAAATTGACTGGCACCCCTTCATGCTCTCACGGACCGCCGACACGTCTTCCCTCGGCGTCAGAGCGCGGCACCGGGCCCAGCCGGTACGATGGACTCTCGTGGCTCTTACTATTGCAATCGTCGGACTGCCCAATGTCGGCAAGTCCACCCTCTTCAACGCGTTGACCAAGAACAACGTGCTGGCGGCGAACTACCCGTTCGCCACGATCGAGCCGAACGTGGGCATCGTCAACCTGCCGGACTCCCGGCTGGCGGCGCTCGCCTCGATCTTCGGCAGCGAACGGCTGCTGCCGGCTCCCGTGTCGTTCGTCGACATCGCCGGGATCGTGCGCGGCGCGAGCGAGGGTGAGGGCCTCGGCAACAAGTTCCTCGCCAACATCCGTGAGGCGGACGCCATCGCGCAGGTCATCCGCGGTTTCGCCGACCCCGACGTGGTGCACGTCGATGGCGCGGTCAACCCGGCCGGCGACATGGAGACCATCAACACCGAGCTCATCCTCGCCGACCTGCAGACCCTCGATAAAGCCATCACGCGCTTTGAGAAGGAGGTCAAGGGTCGCAAGATGCCCCCGATCGTGCTCGAGACCGCGCTCAAGGCGCAGGCCGTGCTCGACGCCGGCCAGCCGCTGTCCTCCGCGACCCTCGATATCGAACCGATCAGGGAACTTGGGCTGCTCACCGCCAAGCCGTTCATCTACGTGTTCAACGTCGACGAAGACGTGTTGCAGGATGCCGACAAGCTGGCCGTGCTGGCCGCGCTCGTCGCCCCGGCCAACGCCGTGTTCCTCGACGCGAAGCTCGAATCGGAGCTCAGCGAGCTCGACGCCGAGGACGCCGCCGAGATGCTGGCGTCGACCGGCCAGGCCGAGAGCGGCCTCGACCAGCTCGCCCGGATCGGCTTCGACACCCTCGGCCTGCAGACCTACCTGACCGCCGGCCCGAAGGAAACCCGCGCCTGGACGATCCACAAGGGCTGGACCGCCCCGCAGGCCGCCGGCGTCATCCACACCGACTTCCAGAAGGGCTTCATCAAGGCCGAGGTCTTCTCCTTCGACGACCTGGTCGCCGCCGGTTCCATCGCCGAGGCCCGCTCGAAGGGCAAGGCCCGGATCGAGGGCAAGGAGTACGTCATGCAGGACGGCGACGTGGTTGAATTCCGGTTCAATGTTTGAAAAATGCCTCTGACCTGCAGTTATAGCTTCTTTTTCCGATGTGGATCGACGTCGAGTTCCGATCTGGCGCCCGGTGCTACGACGAATTTCGTGTTGAGGTTATGAATCCGTGGGCACGCACCCCGGGATCGGTGCGTTTGCCTGCCTCGGTGATTGTGAATCCGCACGCCTCGACGCGTGCGGACAAGGTATCCAGCGGCCAGTAGTACGCCGTCGCCACGGCATGGCTGAATGCTCTGACTTCAGGCCCCTCGAAAAAGCCGAGAGCGAGGCTGCCGCCAGGACGTAGGCAACGCGCGAACTCGGCTAGGGCGGTGTCAATGCATAGTGGATCAATGTGGATCAGGGAATACCACGACAGGACTCCACCAAGGCTCCCATTATCGACGTCGAGGTGCTCGGCCTGTCCGATCCGGAAACGGACTTCAGGGTATTGCTGCTCTGCTGCGTCGATGAACTCCGGAGTCGGATCGATGCCCTCGATCTCGAGACCGTGCTCGAACAGAAAATGCGTCCATTGCCCTGGGCCACAGCCAACATCAATGACCGGTCCAGTGAGCCCACGCGCCCAGGCAAGCACCGCTTCCCGATCCGCTTCGGCGGCGGCATCGATCCGACCGAACAACTCGACGTACGCCGCCGATCGCCTGCCATACGCGTCGCTTACGTTCGAAACGGTCATGGTGACGATTCTAGGTTTTCAGTCGAAGTCACCCCGGCAGCGATCGTGGACAAGTTCTACATCGACAACCCCGGCTCCGCTCGTCAGGCCGGCCCCACACGCTCCTTCTTTCGAGCCTTGTCGGTGCGCGGGGCCTCAAGCTTGGTCTATCTCGGCGGAACCTTCTTAGGGCAGGATATGGGCCATGGACTCAATACCTCTCGGGCTCGAACGCGGCGACATCATTCACGTTACTCTCGTCAGCCCCCTCATATACAGCGACGGGCACGGCGGCGAGGAGCTGCGGCACACGGTGCGGTTGGAGGTCCACGAGCTAAGCGCACTCGGCCTGACCGGGGGTGGTGCCGAGCTGGACGAGGGCATCGTTCCTATCAAAAGAGGCAACTTCGAAAAGATCGGGGGAGACAAGCCCGAGTTCTTCCCTTGGTCTGCCATCCTGCGAATGTCTTTGATGTACAAGGCCGCCGACTACCAGCGCGTGTGGGACCAATACGAGGCTAACGCGGCGAATTAGCGGTGGAGCTGCCCCATCGCGTTCTGCTTTCCAGCTGTCGCGGTGCAAGACTGTCATGCGGTGGGCGCTTATGGGATTCCGGCGTTAGCAAAGTCGAATGGTGGGTCGCCCTTCCAGTCCGTAACGGCAGCAGTCACCACGGTGTTGTTACCATCTGAAGCCGGCCGATAGGTGTCGCTCATGAGGCTCCGAGCGCGATAAAGCCGGTCAAACTATCTTTAGGCCGTAGGATTCACAGCATGAGCTCGGGCCAGGTCTTTGCGCTCCTGTGGGGGCCGTTCGCGATTGCATTCGGGGTGATCTTCATGGTGAAGCGCGCTCGGATATCAGAGCTCGCGAGACTCCAACGACGCCAGCAGGGCATCCGCATGACACGCCGAACTCAATCACCAGCACTAATGGTGGTGGGCGGCGCACTCTTTGTGGTTCTTGGTATCTGCGTATCGATCGGGGCGCTCATGGGGCAGATACGGTGAGTGATCACAACGGACTCGGTCGGCTCACCTCACCAAACGGTCGGATGGTAGCGGCGTGGTGGAACATGTTGATCTGTGCGGCCATCGTCGTGGTTTCGGTTGTGATGGGGATGACTCAGTCCGCCGCCGCATTTGTCGTGACAGGTCTCGGCCTAATCATGGAGTGGCAATTTGTGCGCGGATATCTGCGCGCGCGGCAAGCGAAAGTGACCGAAAAATGACTGGTCTATCACTCGGCTGCGGGCGATCGGCTCGCTGGTATTGCTCGCACTGGCCGGCTGAATAGCCGGGTGCTTGTCATGGCTTTCCGTGCGGTGGTCCTGTGGAGTTCCGTTTCCAACCTGCCTCTGGCGATCAGAAGTAGTTCTCCTTGAGCGGCAAGGGGCGAGCCGTCGACACTGAGATGCTCGGCCTAGCACGCGAGGCATTTGGCGCCGCTATCGAACGCGTCTCAGCGGCCCCGGCTTCGGTGGCCAGAGCGATGTACGGGCCGCTTGCCGAGTCCGTATGGTGGGCGATCTGCATCGATGAGGAACTGGAGGTGGTGGAGAGCTACAGGTCGCGGCGAAACACTGACCCGCAAGGCAATGTTGTCAACGGCCTCCGCTATGCACGCAGCGCACTTGGTCATCATCGATTCTTCGCAGTTCAGACGGCCGGAGGGGTGAGCATTCCTTACGTCATTCCCTACAAGATCGAGACTTTTGGTGCGTGGCTTCCAGTTGCGGACCTTCCGGATTTCGACCAGCAATCCACTTTTCGGCCGCGCTATGAGCAATATGTAGCAGGTCGAAGAGTTCTCGATACCTTGGTTGATGCGGCTGGATGGTTTGACCGCGCTTGTGCGGAGTCCCTGGCGTGATCTGGGAACTCTGGCGATCGCTCCGTGGAGGCGGCGGCCTGTGGCTGATCCCTGAGCCGCTGAATTGAACTGGCGTCGACGGAAGTCGCGTACGGCGGTCCAAGGCGGATACCGTCTCGATAGGCGCTAACTTTGACCCCGCCCTCGCGAGGCGCGTATCCCGGAGAGGGGAGACTGGATGGGGGTCCCTCGGCCATATGAAACCCCTGAGCATGTGTGAGCAGGATCCTTCGAAATCTTGGGATTCTTCATGCCAGCTGGTCCGGGCCGTCCTGACCTCGCCGCGCGTCGTGCGCGCGTCTCGCAGCGGATCGGCCAGCTCTCCTCGACGCAACTCGTCGACCTCGAGCCGCTCGTGATGGCATTTCTCGGCCTGGCCGACTGAGCGACCCGGTTCCTGTGATGTATTTCCGTAACGCAATCGGGTGGAGTTCCGCTTCTCAAACTAACCTCTGCAGCGCCGCGCGCGTACACGCCGGGCTACTCGCTGCCCTCGGAATTAAACCGGCGATGTGATGGACAAGTGATTTGGCTGGGCACCGATGTCCCGCGCCAGGACTGGGCAAATCGAATTTCGTGAACTACCCGCACTCCTGATGTTCTTGGAACTGGATGAATCTGTTCCAAGAACTCCGCCCAAAACGAATGGCCTCCGAGATTTTGGAGGCCATTCGTTGTTTTTCGTGCTGTTTTCGATGTGCGGACGGGCGGTTTTCCCTTGGATGTGCTCGGGACTATGGGGTAAGTGGAAATTCGCGACCCTGATCCCATAGTTGACCCATTTCCGGCGCGACGGATGGTCCGGGCTTGCACTAGTTTGACGGGTGAGACGGAGCCTTGCGGCTAGGTTTGCGAGGGTCTTGAGAGTTCTGCGCCGTCGGGGGAACCGGGGAATATCTTGAGCGGCCAATTCGCTTTGTAGTTGGAGTGGCCTTCGCGGTCCCTGCGGCGCGTTACTGGGCGGTTTCTACCGAATGTCGCCTCGTCGCCGAGGGTCATCGTTCCGAGAGCCAACGTCGAAATGACGGCTTCACTGTTTCCAAGAGTGCGATAACGCATGTGGTTTCCCCCTCGCATATTTGGAACACCGTGCGGCCGGAATTTCCAAACTCGGTCTATTCCACAATGCTCTATTCGCCGGTTCTGCGCGACGACATCGTCGAGGGTGGGCCGAAGCTGGAACGGCTTCTGCTGAGGCACGCTCGGTCGGATCCCCAACACCACCCACTGCGAAGGTCTTGTCCGACTCCAAGGGTTCGTTGACGGCGGATTCTTTCACGCGTATCCTAAGCCGCAGAATTCCCAAATGAAAGGGGTCGTCACTATGCCGCAGTTCATGGATGTTCACCACAACATGGCGGGGTTGACCGAGGAAGGTTTGAAGGCGGCGCACGACGCTGACCTGGCGATACAGGGTGATGAGAATGTGATCTTCAAGCAAGCGTGGGCTGATCCGGAAGCTGGAGTTGTCTACTGTTTATCGGAGGCGCCGTCTCAAGAGGCGGTTCAGCGCATTCATGAGCGCGCTGGTCACCCCGCCGATGAGATCCACGCGGTGCCGTTCGCCGTCTAAGCCTCAATGCCGTTCAGTTAGGACGAACTTCGCTATCCACGCGTCCGTGATTGTCGTGGATTCTCGGGTGTTGATCTACGGCGAATTGGACTAACTGAACGGTATTGGTCTAAGCCTCGATCCACCGGTCAGCGTGGCTGAGCCGGGTCACCGGCGTTTGATCTGAGGTTTCTGGTGGTGGGCATGGCGGTGCGGTCGGCCTTGCTGTCGGTGGTGTTCCTAGTCTGGTTGCGCCGTTGGACTGGGTGGTCGGATGGTGGCCGTTTGTGGCGGGCCGCAGGCCGCCGCGAACAGGGCTGTTCAGCCGGTTTCCCAGGGCCAGCTGGCCGGGAGGTGCAGGACGTGTTTCCGGGCCGAGGTCGAGATGCGGGCCGGAATCTGAATCAGTTTGCGCCGGATCGTGCCGGTGCGCGCCTTGCCGCGGGTGCTGCCGGTGAAAGTCGATCAGGTCAGTGCAAGTGTGCGCTAGCGAGGCTCGTCACGGTCTGACTTGGGCAGCGATGGCTCTAAGTATCGTTCGCTGGCGTTTTGTCGTTCGGTATTAGTGATCGTTGATGTCGCCGCACTTGACGTTAATCTGCTACGGAATGCGGTGGAGTTCCGGTTTAACGTCTAGCCAGTCGCGCTCCTGAAGGGACCCTTCTGCTTCGGCAGACGGGGCAGTTTCGGCCTTGGACGACGCCCGGCACCCCTACGCTGTGCGCATGGGGAAGACAACGCGACCGACATGTGTAATCGCTGCGCTGGGGATTGCAGTGCTCATACTGGCCGGGTGCTCACCGTTCGCCGAGCCCAGTGGTCAATCCAGTCAGGCTAACTCGCCGACCGCTCAGCCACCGACAGGGACGGAGAGTCCGGTGCCCGCCGCTGCGGCGTCGATCGTGTTCTCGGTGGCGTCGATCCAGATCGTTGACAACTCCGGCGCCGTGCTGAGCGAGCACGACTATTTTAAGCCGACCGCGGACGTGGTTGCCGTGCTCACTGACGCTTTCGGTACCGAACCGACCGTCAGCCACTATGACGGGCATGCGGATAATCCGCCAGGCACTTCATATGACTGGGGCGGGTTTGCCGTTCAGGACGGCGAGTGGACGACTGAGGCCCCGTACTATTCGGAGTTCTATGTCTTACTGACCGCCGAGACGGTGGGCGGACTCACTCTCTCGACCAGCGATGGCGTGTCAGTCGGTGATTCATTTTCAGATGTAGCTGCGGCGCACCCGGACGACGTCCAGAGCTACGCAGACGGGCCCTTGCAGCTCGAATGGACAGAGCTTCCGAAGTTTCCCGAGGGATACGGTATCGAGATCGTGCCCGCCCTTTCTGTGCTCGTCATCGATTCTGAGCACAACGACGTTGTCTCTCGCATCATTGCCCCGGCCATGAACTGGGGAGCATAGCGCGCATCAGACGACCTCGTCGATGAAGCTGCTCACCGCCTCGACGACCAGGCGCGCGACCGCCGCCGCATCAAGCGGTGACGATTCAGCACGGCCGAGTGCGCATTTTCGGCGACTCCGTCGTTCGGAGGGAGTGCCACGATCACGCTGCGGAGCCTGGCGTTGCAGCTGGCGACGGATTTCACCGAGACTTAGACGGACATCGGGCCTTGCTGCCGTCATCGATCCGACCTTCCGGGGACGGCCGGACGCTGTAATGTTAGGAGGTTGATCGGCTGTTGAACGTCGTTGAGTTCAGATTTAGCGTCTAGCCTCGCGCTCCGGGGCCAAGCATGTCGGAGGCAGCCCGAGCCCGCCGTATGATAGCCGCCGCAGCATCATTAACGAAGGAGACCATCGTGCCTGTCATCGCCATCGTCGGAGCTGGACCGGGACTTGGAGCAGCCGTTGCGCGAAGGTTCGGTCGCGAAGGCTTCTCTGTGGCGCTGATCTCCAGGAACCAGTCGAAACTTGACGCTATGGCGGCGGAGCTCACGGCTGCCGGTTTCACCGCGAGTGGTTACGCTGCGGATGTCCTCACGCCGGCATCGCTCGAAGGTGCCCTTGCGCGTGCCGCAGCAGAGCTCGGGCCCATCACCGCACTTCAGTACAGCCCGCTCCCATCGCGTGACTACCTGAAGCCGGTGCTTGAGATGACACCCGAGCTGGCGCTGGAGGCACTGCGGTTCTCGGCCCTCGGGCTCATTCACGCGGTGCGTGCGGTGCTCCCCGCGATGCGGCAGGCCGGTCGTGGCAGCATCGTCTTGATCAACGGTGGAACCTCGGTAAAGGCCCGTGCTGACTTCGCCGGCACTTCGGTCGCCTTTCCGGCCGAGAGCGGTTACGGTGAGATGCTCCACGACGCCCTCGAGGGTGAGGGCATCCGGGTCAGTCAACTTGTTATCCCGGGTGGCATTCCGCAGCTTCAGCTCGCCAATGGCATCGACGGCGTCGCCGATCGCATCTGGGGCCTCCACGCCGTTGCCGGTCCGTTCCGAACCATGCTCATCCCGCTTGAGGACGGCCGGGAGTAGGCGGGAGTAGGGGACGGACCGGACTGCGCTTGGCTGAACGCCTAGCACCCCCCGGGGGGTCGGTGGGGGCGAAGGCCGGGTAGGCCCTCACGTTGATCGGTGACGAAATTCGGTGGAGTTCCGCTTCAACGTCTAGCTCGCTCTGTCGGGCGCAACTGTGACCGTTTCGGACAAGTGTGGCTGGTGTGCCGGACGCAGTTGTCCGTTCCGGCGACAGTCGCACTGATCTCGGGGGTGGACACGGGCTGAGACGAGGTGTCGGAGGCGTGGCTAGGCCGCGGCGAACCGTTTCGCTGAGCGAGCCTTCGCCTTCTCAGACTCGACCTCCCGGTTCTTCCGGGGAGCCGCGCTCACCAGGTCCTCGAGCAAATGCCTTGAGATGTGGGCGATCTCCTCGACAGCGCGGGTGAACGCTTCGGCGTTGGCGTGCGACGGCTTCGTGGAGCCGCTGATCTTGCGCACGAACTGCAGGGCGGCCGCGTGGACCTCGTCGTCGGTGGCGGCGGGCTCGAAATTATGCAAAGTGTGGATGTTCCGGCACATGCACCCAGAATAGCCAGGCGTCCGGGCGTCGTCACCCGGCATTTCCGCTTTGCCGTGCCGTCAGCGTCTACCCCTCGACCGGGCACAGGGGACGGACCGTCAGCCCGCGACCCGCAACGACGTTGGGGATGGTGCGCCCCCGAGCCCGGTGGTCGGCAGCGCTCACGGTGCTCGCCCGAACTCTGACGAGCACCTCGTCGTGGCCCGGCGAAGGCTTGGGCGCATCCTCGATGCGCACCACCTCTGGGGACCCGAACCGGCGATAGACGGCGGCGCTCATCCGGACATCCTGTGCGTGAATGCGAGTTTCTCGTTGCGGATTCATAGCGACTCCTTGAGTTGAGGTGTGCGTGTTTGTGACGTGAACGCCCTCGTTTTTCCGGGCCGGCTCGACGGACGAGGTCGGCCTCGGGCTGGCGTGGCCCGACGACGGATGACGTACTCGGCCACCGCGAGATTGACCGCCCAGGCTGCACCCATCGCCACGGCTCGGGGGAGTTCGGCGGCCGGGCCGAAAAAGATCGACTCGGGGATCAGCAGCAGCGCCTGGGTGCCCGCGCCCACGCCGATCGCGTAGGCCCGGGTCATCCACGCGCCGTGCCGGAGGAAATCTCGGCGCACGATTCCGCGGATGCCGAGGCCGACACTCGCCGCCATCGCGGCGCCGAAGACCAGCCGGAGGACCGAGAGGAGCACGCCGTCGCCGGGCGGGTGCGGGTAGAAGACGGTCATCCACATGTCGGACAGGGCGGCGATCAGCCCGGCGGGGATGAGTATCCCGCTGGCGATGCGATGCCAGCCGCGGCGACGGAGTGCGGGAACGAATTGGAACGCGCCCAGCAGGCTGAACACGGTCACGCTCACAATGTGCGTCACGACGGGCACGGGCGAGTCGAGGAACCGGGCGTTCTGCGGTGTGGCGACGGCCCCGCCGGTCAACTCGCCGAGTCGCGCCGCCCCGGCCAGGATCGGGATGAGGCTGAGGAGGATCAACCCGGTGGGCGCGAACCACCCTGCTCGAGGGGCCTTCCTGGTATTGCCGCGGGGGATCGCGGCAGTTGCGACGACTTTCGTCATGATTGTCCGCTCCTCAGCACGTTGACCGAGACCAATCTGACGCCCAGGTTGCTGACCCGCCGCAACAGCCCGTGCAGGGCAGCCTGATCGAGGACCGATCCCGTGAGGGTGGTCGTTCCATCGCGATCGTTTGTCAGTGTGAAGCCCTCGAACCAGTCGCTCCAGCAACCATCCAGCTGCCCCTGGAGGCGGATCTCGTACCGGTCGAGCTGATCGTGCCCGACCGGCATCGTGTGCTCCTCATGCATCGCGCACTTCCTTTCGCTTCGCAAGGGCCCCGGGGCGGGGTTCAGGCCGTGGTCGCGCGGTCGAGGCGGGAGCCGCTTTCGCCGGACAGGCTCCGGCCCGCGGATTTGCGCTGGTCCGACCGCAGGGAGTAGCCGAGCCAGATCAGGGCCAGGCCCATGGGGATGGCGGCCATCCGTTCGAGGGCGTGCGGGAGAAGCGCGCCGGCGACGGGCGTCACGGCGGCGGCGGCGATCAGCAGGATGCCGGCTCCGCGGGAGAGCACCCGGGCGCGGAGGATGGCGATGCCGAACAGCAGGGCGCCGACGATGTAGAGCGCGCTTCCGACCAGGGGGAGTGCGGCGAGAGGACCGAGGTCGGTCACGGCCGGGTGCCGACCGAAGAGCCCGACGAAGTCCTCGGCGAATTGCGGCGCGTCCGCCACGACCAACGGCGCGATGTACGCCTCGGCGAAGACGAAGGCCGACTGCAGGACGAAGAAGAGTCCGAACATCGCGTATCCGATCAGGCCGAGCAACCCGAATTGCCGAACCTGGCGAAGGTAGACGCCGGTGAGGCCCACCATCCCGAGCACGGCCATGCCGAAGCTGAGACTGTGCACCGTCACCCAGGCCTGCGTGGTGAGGGAGGAGACCTCGTCGGCCGGGTGGATGAACTGGATGACGATGTAGATCAGTCCTGACAGTGCGACGGCGATGCCGGCCCCACGGGTAAGGGTGGACGAGGTGATGCTCATGGTGATTCTCCGATGCTCTGGAATGGATGTTCTGGAATGGATGTTCTGAAATGCCCGGGCGGATGCCTGACGACAACCTGAATCTACGGAGGCACGTGGTGACCGGGCATCACCCGGTGTGGTGATCGATGTGGTGATTGTGCGGGCGCCTCGAATCAGGCCCGTGCCGGTTCCGGAGCATTCGAGTCGAGGATCCGGGGTGCTGCGGCGGGTCGGGACGGCTGGGCGAGCAACACCGCGAGGACGATGAGTCCTGCCCCCGGGAGCGCGAGCCAGAAGATGTTCCCCCAGCGGTAACCGGCATCGCGAAGCCGTCGGATCTGGACGGCCAGTGTGGGCAGGAGGACGACGAGGTTCCATGCCCCGCCGAAGCTGGTCGCCGAGTTCATCGTCAGATCCGAGAGCGAGCCGAGTACGGCGGTGACGAGTGTGGTGAAGAGAATCCACCACCAGAACTCGGGTCGGCCGGCTGTGCCGGTGAAATCCGCATACTTGCGGACGACGATCTGGATTGCTGCGGGGAATGACATGGGATCCTTTCAGGGAGTCGGGCGTGGAGGTGGTGGCGCTCAGCGCAAAGCGAGGTCCTCAGCGGGGAACTCCACGAGACCTGAATCTACGGAGGCACCTGGTGACGCGGCATCACGAAGCGTGGTGATCAATGTGGTGATTGTCCAGTTCGGCCGTTCCCTGTGGCGCGGTCGGAAACCGCCTCGCGCGGCGGGGCAGCTCCGCCGGGACCACCCCTGCCGGTGGCACAATGGCGGCATGACACTGCACCTCACCGGCGACCCAGCGGCGGACACCCTGCTCACCGAGGATCCGTTCGCCCTGCTCCTCGGAATGCTCCTCGACCAGCAGATCGCGATGGAGACGGCGTTCGCCGGGCCAGCCAAGATCCGCGACCGGATCGGCACCCTCAACCCGGCGACCATCGCCGGCTTCGACCCCGACGCGTTCGCCGAGGTCTTCCGCACCAGCCCGGCCGTGCACCGCTTCCCCGGCTCGATGGCGACGCGCGTGCAGGAGGTGGCCGGCATCATCGCCCGCGACTGGAACGGCGACGCCGCCTCCCTGTGGACCTCCGGTTCCCCGGACGGCGCCGAGATCCTGCGCCGGCTGAAGACGCTGCCGGGGTTCGGCGACCAGAAGGCGCGGATCTTCCTCGCCCTGCTCGGCAAGAGACTGCGGGTGCCGAACGAGGGGTGGCGGGAGGCATCCGCCCCCTATGGCGAGGACGGCTCGCACCGCTCCGTCGCCGACATCGTGGACGCCGAGTCGCTGGCCCTGGTCCGCGAGACCAAACGTGCGGCGAAGGCCGCCGCGAAGAAGGCCTAGGGCAGCGGTGGGTCCCCATTTCAGCGAGCAGGCCTTCGACTTCCTCGAGGAGCTGGAACACCGCAACAACCGTGACTGGTTCGAAGAGCACAAGCCGAGCTACGAGCGTGAGCTGAAGGCACGGATGCTGGAGGTCATCGACGCGGTCAACGCCAGGCTGGCCGATTTCGCCCCCGACCACATCCGGCCGTCGAGCAAGGCCATGCTGCGGATCTACCGCGACGTGCGCTTCTCGAACGACAAGACGCCCTACAAGACCCACCTGGCCGCATCCTGGCCGCGTCAGGGCCTGGAGAAGACCGGGGGCGCCGGGTTCTTCCTTCAGGTCGGCGTGCACGGGGTCATGGTCGCCGGGGGCTCCTACCGCCCGGGTCCGCCGCAGCTCCTCGCCATCCGCCGGCACCTGCTCGAGCACCACGCCCGGTTGCGGGCGCTTCTGGCCGAGGAGTCCCTGGTCCGGCTGACCGAGCCGCTGGACGGCCATCCGCTGATCCGCTCCCCGAAGGGGTTCCCGGCTGACCATCCCGCGGCCGACCTGCTGCTGAACCGGCGATGGGCGCTCTTCTCGAACCTGCCGGGCGCGGCGGCGCTGGGCGGCGGGTTCATCGACCTCGTGATCGAACGATTCCGGGCGATCGCCCCCATCGTCGACTTCCTGAACGTGCCCCTGGCCGCCGTCACGCCCCTCGAGCGCGAAGCAGCGACCGGGCTGCGATCAGCCCGCTGACGACCGGAACCTCGGGTCTGAGAGTCTCAGGCCGCACGGCCGCACCCCCGCACGGCTCAGCGCGACTGGCGCCCCTTGGGCTTCGGCGCACCCTTGACCGCGGGGGCACGCCCCTGGCCCTTGGAGGCCTTTGCCTTGCCGCCGGCCTTCGCCGGAGCCTTCGGTGCGGCGGCTGCCGCGGATGCCGCGGGCTTCCGCACCAGAGGTCGTGCGACCTCGAGCAGTTCGAGTCCGGCGCTCGTCAGCGTGGGCACGTCGTCGACGGTGACGAACAGTTCGCCGCCGACCTCGTCCTCGAGCGTGCGGATGGAGATGAGGAGGGTGGCGCGGGTCAGGTTGAGGGTCTTCGCCGCGGCACCCCAGTTGGTGGCTTCGGCGGTCGTGACGAAACGCCCGAGCAGGGTGGTATCCACAAGAAAGCCCTTCGAACTGCCGCCGTGCCGGTCACGGGGCAGTAACAGGGTACGCGCTGCAATGAGAACATGGAGTAATGACCGCAACGCTCGTGGCCAGGGGCCTCGCCGGAGGGTACGCGCACCGCACCCTGTTCGACTCACTCGACCTCACCGTCGCCCCCGGCGACGTCATCGGTGTCGTCGGCGCGAACGGGGCAGGCAAGTCCACCCTGCTCCGGCTGCTCGCCGGCATCCTCGCCCCGCAGGCGGGCACGGTCAGCCTGGCCCCGACCGATGCCTTCGTCGGCTGGCTGCCCCAGGAACACGAACGTGTGCCGGGCGAGACGATCTCGGGCTACCTCGCCCGTCGCACCGGCTGTGCGGAGGCGACCCGCGAGATGGATGCCGCGGCATCCGCCCTCGCCGATCCTGAGCCCCGTCCGGATGGCCTGGACCCGGCCGACGTGTACTCGAGGGCCCTCGACCGGTGGCTCGCGAGCGGGGCCGCCGACCTCGACGACCGGTTGCCGATCGTGCTCGCCGAGCTGGGCCTGCGGCTCGGCGCCGACCTGGCCGAGGACACGCCGATGACGGCGCTCTCCGGCGGCCAGGCGGCCAAGGTCGGCCTCGCCGCCCTGCTGCTGTCCCGGTTCGACATCGTCCTGCTCGACGAGCCGACCAACGACCTCGACCTCGACGGGCTGGAGCGGCTGGAGACGTTCGTGCGCGGGCTGCGCGGCGGCGTCGTACTGGTCAGCCACGACCGGGAGTTCCTCGCCCGCTGCGTCACCCGGGTGCTGGAACTCGACCTGGCCCAGAACGCCAACCGGGTGTTCGGCGGCGGTTACGACTCCTACCTCGAGGAACGCGAAACGGCACGGCGACACAAGCGCGAGGACTTCGACGAGTTTGCCGCGAAGAAGGCCGACCTGGTCGGCCGTGCCCGCACCCAGCGCGAATGGTCGAGCCAGGGCGTGCGGAACGCCATAAAGAAGGCGCCGGACAACGACAAGATCCGGCGTAAGGCCTCCGCCGAGTCCAGTGAGAAGCAGGCGCAGAAGGTGCGGCAGATGGAAAGCCGGATCAACCGCCTCGAGGAGGTCGAGGAGCCGCGCAAGGAATGGCAACTCGAGTTGACCATCGGCGCAGCGCCGCGGTCGAGCGCCGTGGTCGCCACGCTCAGCTCGGCCGTGTACCGCCAGGGTGATTTCACCCTCGGCCCGGTGTCGCTGCAGGTCAATGCGGGCGAGCGGATCGGCATCACCGGCCCCAACGGGGCCGGCAAGACCACGCTGCTCCGGGCGCTGCTGGGCAGGCAGAACCCGGATGAGGGCACGGCCGCGTTCGGGGCCAGTGTTCGGATCGGCGAGATCGACCAGGCGCGCGCGCTCCTCGCCGGGGACCGTCCGCTCTCCATCAGCTTCGCGGAACTCCTCCCCGACTTGCCCGTGGCCGAGGTACGCACGCTGCTCGCCAAGTTCGGGTTGAAAGCCGACCATGTCGGCCGGCCCGTCGACGAACTCTCCCCGGGTGAACGCACCAGGGCCGGCCTGGCCCTGCTCCAGGCGACCGGGGTCAACCTGCTGGTGCTCGACGAGCCGACGAACCACCTCGACCTCGCCGCCATCGAACAGCTCGAACGGGCACTTGAGTCCTACCAGGGCACCCTCCTGCTGGTCACCCACGACCGGCGGATGCTCGAAAATGTGACGACCGACCGGCACTGGAGCGTCGACGCCGGGCAGGTCACCCTGGGATGATGGGTGCTCACCACGCCATGACCGGCGCGGCAGCGTGGATCGCCGTCACGGCGACCGCCGGGCATGGCCTCGGCTTCTTCCCGGTCTCTCCGGCCGGAACCGTCACCGGCGCGCTGCTCTGCGCCGGCGCCGCCCTGCTCGCCGACGCCGACCATGGCTCCGCCACCATCTCGCGCTCCGTGCCCGTGCTCGGCCGACTCGTGACCGGCGGGATCTCCCGGGCGTCGGGCGGCCATCGCCACGGGCTGCACGGGCTGCTCGCCATCCTCTGCGCCTGGCTGCTGGCCACCGGCCTCGACCGATTGTCGTGGCAGTCGCCCTGGTCCGAACGGCCCGTCGACGTCGGGATTGCCGCCGCGAGCGCCGCCGCGATCGCATTCGCCGCATACGCGCTGGGCCTGGCCCCGGGATCCTGGCCGATGGCATGGTCGATCGGGCTGGTCGGAGCCGGCGGAATCACGGTCTTCGCGCCGGAGCGACCCGACTGGTTCATCGTCTGCATCACCCTCGGTTACGGCGTCCACCTCCTCGGCGACCTGCTGACCACCGGCGGGCTGCCGCTCCTCTGGCCCTGGGTGCCCAAACCGCCCCGCGCCTGGCGGAAGGTGCCGGTCCTCAACCGGATCTGGACCTCCGGCGGCCACCTGGCCGTCCCCATTCTCGGCAACGCCGGATCCCTCCGGGAATGGGCGCTGCTGATCCCGGTCACCCTCTACGTCGGCTACGGGATACTGTTCGCGGCACTCGCCGAGGTCGGCGTCGACCTGGCCGCATTGCTGTACTGATCGGCTCTTGGCGGATGGGCCTCGGCGTGGTTCGCTGGGGGGTATGCCCAACCTGCCGATGTTTCCGCTCGGGTCCGTGCTCTTCCCCTACCTCCCGCTGCAACTGCGGGTGTTCGAGGAGCGGTACCTGATCATGCTGTCCCGGATCCTCGCCGACGAGCCGGCCGAATTCGGCGTCGTGCTGATCGAACGCGGGCAGGAGGTCGGCGGCGGAGAGCACCGGTTCGGCTACGGCACCGTCGCCCAGATCACGCAGCTGGCGGCATCCGACGGGTTCGTCGGTGTACTCGCCCAGGGTGAGCGCCGGGTCGAGGTGCTCGACTGGCTCGAGGAAGACCCGTACCCGGAAGCCGTCGTCCGTGACATCCCGGAGCTGGACTGGGACGACAACCTGTTCCCGCTCCGGGAGGAGGCCGAACTGGCCGTGCGGCGCGCACTCGCCCTGGCCAGCGAGTTCACCGACCAGGCCTGGTCGCCGGATATCGAACTCTCTGAGGATCCCACGGCGGCCGCCTGGCAGCTGGCCGGCATCACGCCGGTCGGCCCCCTCGACCAGATCGCCCTGCTGCGGGCGACGACCATGGAGGGGCTGCTCTCCGCCGTGCTCGTATACACGGCCGCGGCAGTGGAGTCGTTCCGCTCCCCGTGGCCGGATGAGTGAGTCGTGCTCGGGCTCTTCCGGTGCCGGCCGCAGGTTGCGGCGCGCTAGGCTGATATCGAAAATCAAATATTGGGCCATCACGGTCGATGCGGGAGAGTTCGATGCCGACAGGCATGCGAACACCGAAGGAGCAATCCTCCCCGACAATCTCTCAGGTACTCGTACCGCATCGAACTGGCCACTCTGAAAAGTAGTCGCGGCACCAGCGCGGCTCGCCCATGGTGAAAGCCGCAGCCACGACCGGTGCCGCGAAGCTCTCAGGCCTGACGACAGAGGGGGAGTTCCCAGGGGCTCGATCGCGCCCCGGAGATTCTCGCTCGGCCCCGGCCGACGACAACCTGGAGAACTCATGACCCCGGACACCGCCGCCCACCCCTCCTCGGACTCCCTGCCGAACGCCGTCACGTCGAACGCCGCTCCGTCGAACGCCGCTCCGGCTACCGACGAGCGGTTCTCACCGCTGCACCAGGCGCACGTGGATGCCGGCGCCAGCTTCACCGACTTCGCCGGCTGGCAGATGCCCGTGCGGTACTCGAGCGACCTCGCCGAGCACCACGCCGTGCGCACCAGCGCAGGCATCTTCGACCTCTCGCACATGGCCGAAATCACGGTGTCCGGTCCGGATGCCGGGGCGTTCCTCGACTACGCCCTCGCCGGCAAGCTCTCCACGATCGACCTGCTTCAGGCCAAATACAGCCTCATCCTGAACCCCGCCGGCGGCATCATCGACGACATCGTCGTCTATCGCACCAATGAGAAGGACTACCTCGTCGTCGCCAACGCCGGCAACCGGGTCCAGGCCGTCCAGGCGTTGTCCGCCCGGGCCGTCCGATTCGATGTCGAAGTCACCGACCAGAGCGACGACGTCGCCCTGATCGCCGTGCAGGGGCCGGCCTCCCGTGCCATCCTCGAGGCCACCGCCGGTCTCACCGTCGACGGCGAGCTGTCCGAGCTGAAGTACTACCGCGCCCTCGGCGGCACATTCCGGGGCGGGGACGTGCTCATCGCCCGCACCGGCTACACCGGTGAAGACGGCTTCGAACTGTACATCGACGTGCCCGCCGCCGCCGCCCTCTGGGACGCGCTCTGCGCCGCGGGTGAGCCCTTCGACCTCGTGCCGGCCGGCCTCGCCAGTCGCGACACGCTGCGCCTCGAGGCCGGGATGCCGCTCTACGGCCACGAGCTTTCCCTATCCACCTACCCGGCCCAGGCCGGTCTCGGCCGCGTCGTCAACCTGGCCAAGGAGACCGATTTCATCGGCCGCTCGGCCAGCGAAGAGGGCCCGAGCGCCGACGCGCGCGTGCTGGTCGGCCTCGCTGCCGCGGGCAAACGCGCCGGCCGCGCCGACTACCTGGTCTTCCGCAGCAGTGATGCCCCCGTCGCCGAGGGCGTCATCACGAGCGGTGCCCTGTCACCGACGCTGGGACATCCGATTGCCATGGCCTACGTCGCGCCGTCCCTCGCCCGCCAGGGCACGGAGGTCTTCGTTGATGTGCGGGGAACCCGCATCCCGGCCACGGTCACCCAGCTCCCCTTCTATAAGCGTCAGAAATAGTCCACCCCCCGAGAGGAAACCCCATGGCAGACAAGACTGAACTCCTGTACACCGCCGAACACGAGTGGGTGCTGGTCGATGGCGACACCGCCCTCGTCGGCATCACCGCCTACGCGGCAGACAAGCTCGGCGACGTCGTCTTCGTGGAACTCCCGGCGGTCGGCAGCAGCGTCGCAGCGGGCACAGTCGTCGGCGAGATCGAGTCGACCAAGTCGGTCGGCGAGCTCTTCGCCCCGGTCAACGGCACGGTCCTCGAAACCAACGACTCCGTCGTCGCCAGCCCCGAGCTGGTCAACAGCGACCCGTTCGGCGCCGGCTGGCTGCTCAAGGTGACATTCACCGAGCTGCCCACCCTCCTCAGTTACTCCGAATACTCCGCCCTCGTCGGCGAGTAGTCCCAAGCGAAGCCAGGTCACCCAGCACATGTCACAGCCCTTCACCCAGCGTCACATCGGCACGGATGCCGACGCGCAGTCCCGCATGCTCGCCACCCTCGGCTACGACTCGGTCGGGGACCTCGTCAACGCGGCGGTCCCCGAGACCATCCACGTCGACCGGTTCCGCACCGCGGGCGACAGCACCCTGCCGCCCGCGGCGACCGAGCGGGAGGCGATCGAGGAACTGCGCGCCCTCGCCGCCCTGAACACGGTGAAGCGCTCGATGATCGGCCTCGGCTACTACGACACGATCACGCCCGCCGTGATCAAGCGCAACGTCTTCGAGAACCCGAGCTGGTACACGGCCTACACGCCCTACCAGCCGGAGATCTCGCAGGGCCGGCTCGAAGCCCTGATCAACTTCCAGACCATGGTCGCCGATCTCACCGGCCTGGCCACGGCGAACGCGTCCATGCTCGACGAGGCCACCGCAGTGGTCGAAGGCATGCTCCTCACCCGCCGGGCGTCGAAGTCCGCATCCCACCGGTTCATCGTCGACGCGGATGCCCTGCCGCAGACCCAGGCGCTGCTGTCCAGTCGCGCCGCGGCGCTCGGCATCGAGCTCGCGGTCATCGACCTGCAGGCCGACACCACGGCCGCCGAGCTCGGGGATCACTTCGGCATCTTCGTGCAGTACCCCGCCGCATCCGGCCGGGTCTGGAACCCCGCCGGCGTGATCGCCGCCGCGCAGTCGCAGGGCGCGCTCGCCGTCGTCGCCGCCGACCTGCTCGCGCTCACCCTCCTCTCCTCGCCCGGCGAGCTCGGCGCGGACGTCGCCGTGGGCACCAGCCAGCGGTTCGGCGTTCCGATGGGCTTCGGCGGACCGCACGCCGGCTACATGGCGGTGCGCAAGGGCCTCGAACGCCAGCTCCCCGGCCGTCTCGTCGGCGTCAGCGTCGACGCGGCCGGCCACCCGGCGTACCGGCTGTCACTCCAGGTGCGCGAGCAACACATCCGCCGGGACAAGGCCACCTCGAACATCTGCACTGCCCAGGTGCTGCTCGCGGTCATGGCGGGCATGTACGCGGTCTACCACGGGCCGGACGGCCTGAAGAAGATCGCGACCGAGGTACACGAGACCGCGGGCCGGCTCGTCGCCGCCCTGCGCGCCATCGGCGTCGACCTCGTCGGCGACACCTTCTTCGACACCATCCGGGTGTCGGTCCCGTCGCGGGCCGCCGAGATCGTCGCCCGCGCGGCCGGTGCCGGCGTCAACCTGCACCAGGTCGACGCCGACCTGGTCGGCATTGCGGTCGACGAGACCACCACCATCCGCGACCTCACCGCGGTGCTCGGCGCGTTCGGCGGCCTGGACGCCTTCGGCAACGTCGATTTCGGCGCCCCGGAGGCTGGGTTGCCCGGGGAGCTCGCGCGCACCAGCACCTACCTGGGCCACCCCGTCTTCAACACGCACCGCTCCGAGACGAGCATGATGCGCTACCTCAAGCGCCTCGCCGACTTCGACTACGCGCTCGACCGGGGCATGATCCCGCTCGGCTCCTGCACGATGAAGCTGAACGCGGCCACCGAGATGGAGGCGGTCAGCTGGCCCGAATTCGGCGGGCTGCACCCGTTCGCGCCACGCGATGACGTCCGGGGCTACCTCGAACTCATCCGCCAGCTCGAAACCTGGCTGACCGACGTCACCGGTTACGACACCGTGTCGCTGCAGCCCAACGCGGGCAGCCAGGGGGAACTCGCCGGCCTGCTCGCGATCCGCGGATACCACCACGCCAACGGCGATGCGGACCGCACGGTCTGCCTGATTCCGTCCAGCGCCCACGGCACGAACGCCGCCTCCGCGGTGCTCGCCGGGATGCGGGTCGTCGTCGTCGCCTGTGACGACCTCGGCAACGTCGACCTCGTCGACCTCCGGGCGAAGATCGCCGAGCACGCCGAGAGCCTCGCCGCGCTGATGATCACCTACCCGTCCACCCACGGCGTCTACGAGCACGAGGTCGGCACCATCTGCCGGGCCGTGCACGACGCCGGCGGGCAGGTCTACGTCGACGGTGCCAACCTCAACGCCCTGCTCGGCTTCGCCCGCTACGGCGACTTCGGCGGCGACGTCTCCCACCTCAACCTGCACAAGACCTTCTGCATCCCGCACGGCGGCGGCGGACCCGGTGTCGGCCCGGTCGGGGCGAAGGCACACCTGGCCCCGTTCCTGCCCGGGCACCCGCTGGCCCAGAGCGACGAGCACTATCTGCACGGCGCGCTCACCGACACCGTGGTGCACCGCGGCGGCCCGGTCTCGGCCGCGCCATACGGGAGCCCGAGCATCCTGCCGATCTCGTGGGCCTACGTGCGGATGATGGGCGCCGACGGCCTCCGCGAGGCCACCGGCGCCGCGGTGCTGGCCGCCAACTACGTCGCCAAGCGGCTCGAGGCGCACTACCCGGTGCTCTACGCCGGCGACAACGGCCTGGTCGCACACGAGTGCATCCTCGACCTTCGGCCGCTCACCGAGGCGACCGGGGTCAGCGTCGACGACGTGGCCAAGCGACTCGTCGACTACGGCTTCCACGCGCCGACCATGAGCTTCCCGGTCTCCGGCACGTTGATGATCGAACCGACCGAGAGCGAGGACCTCGGCGAGATCGACCGGTTCGTCGAAGCCATGATCGCGATCAAGGCCGAAGCGGATGCCGTTGCCACCGGGAGTTGGCCGGCCGACGACAACCCGTTGCACAACGCACCGCACACCGCGCAGTCCGTGATCGAGGGGGACTGGACCCACCCCTACGACCGGGAGAGAGCCGTCTACCCGGTGCGCAGCCTGATCCGTGGCAAGTACTGGCCGCCGGTGCGCCGGATCGACAACGCCTACGGCGACCGCAACCTCGTCTGCGCCTGCCCGCCGCCGGAGGCCTTCGCCGACTAGCGGCATCCCCCCGCGAGCGTTTCTCGGACCGCGAGAGTGCAGTTTTGGCCCCTTCATCACCGCGGAAGGGGCCAAAATTGCACTCTCGCGGAGAACCATGGCGGGGAGAGGGGGAAGGGAGAGGGGGAAGGGAGAGGGGGAAAGGAGAGGGGGAAGGGAGAGGGGAAGGGGGGATCAGGCGGCGGGCGCGAGGAGGGTCGGCCACCAGGCCAGGGCGAGCGGGTAGCCGACGAACGAGAGGATGTCGAGGATCGCGTGCGCGATCACCAGCGGCAGCGTGCGCCCCCAGCGGGTGTAGCACCAGCCGAACACGACGCCCATCACCGCGTTGCCGACGAACGGGCCGATGCCCTGGTAGAGGTGGTAGCTACCGCGGAGCAGCGCCGTCGACCCGATGATCGTCCAGGTTGACCAGCCGAGCTCCCGTAGCCGGGTGAAGAGGTAGCCCACGACGATGACCTCCTCGGTGAGCGCGGCGCGCAGGGCCGAGAAGACCAGGATGGGAATCGTCCACCAGAATGCGTCGATCGGCCTCGGCACGACCGCGACGGTGATCCCCAGCATTCGTCCGGCCAGGTACAGTGCCAGGCCGGGGATGCCGATGGCGAGCACGAGGCCGACACCGCGAAGCAGGTCCCGCCGTTTCTCGGTGAGGTCGAAGCCGAGCCGACGGAAGGCGCTGCGCCCGGGCTGCCAGAGCAGGAAGAGCACGAGGGCGACGCCGAACAGCTCGAAGAACAGTCCGAGGAACTGGTAGGTGAAGTCGAGCCATTCCCGCGGCGACTGCGACCCGTTGATGGTGGCCGACTGCTTGGACAGCGGGGTCGTGTCGGTCAGCCGGGCGATGATCGCCACGATCGAATAGACGGCGGATGCCCCGAGTGAGAGCCCGAGGACGATGGCTACTTCCCAATACCGTCCAATGCGGCCCAGGCGGCCGAGGTTCACTCGGCGGGCCTCATCCGGCACGCGGGCGTGCCGCCGGGCAGCCGGTGGCGGAACCGGGCCACCAGCCGGTAGCCGGCCGAGGCCGCCCAGGACCACGGCGGAACCGTGCCGAGCCAGCCGAGCATCCGCCAGCCGGGTGAGGGCTGGTGCCGAAGCAGCGCGGCGACCGCCGCGGCTCCGCCGAACTGCCGACTGCCGTCGACGAGCCAGACCTGTGACCGGGCATCCGCGGTGGTCAGCGCGAAGGCGGCCAGGTCTGTCCACTGGTACGGCGCCGCGGCTGGCATGGCCGGGAGGATGCGTCGCAGCCAGCCCACCGAGGTGGTGCAGAACGCGCAGTCGCCATCGAAGATGAGCAGCGGAGGCCGTGCGGGGGAGTGACTGTCCATGGACCAATCATCCCATCGCACGGAGTTGTCGCGGATTCCCCGCGCACGCGCAGAATCCGCCGCGAAAGCGCCGGTTGACGAAACAATCGTGCGCGTTGTGTTTCGCCTCGGTAACGTTATTGCGTTTTGTTAGGTGGAGCGCGTGACGGGTACCTAAGGTCGAATTTATCTGGCGCGTCAGCCTGGCCACAATCAGCCGCGCGCTCAAATTGCACAGGAGGAAAATTGAAGATCAACAGACTGGGTATCGCAGCCATCGCCCTGGCCGCGGTGGGGGCCCTCACGCTGTCCGGCTGCGCCGGCGGCGGAGCTGCCACTCCGACGGCCTCGAGCAACGCAAAAGCGATCATCACGACGAACGGCTCCGAGCCGCAGAACCCGTTGATCCCGACCAACACCAACGAGGTGGGTGGCGGCAAGATCATCGACGCGATCTTCGCGGCTCTCGTCTACTACGACGAGAAGGGCGCACCGGTCAACGACGTCGCCGACTCGATCAAGTCGGACGACAACAAGAAATACACGATCAAGATCAAGCCCGGCCTGAAGTTCACCAACGACGAGCCCGTCACGTCGTCGAGCTTCGTCGACGCCTGGCAGTACGGCGCGCTGCTCAGCAACGCCCAGCTCTCGAGCTACTTCTTCGAGGACATCGAGGGCTTCAGCTACGACGCGGACAGCCCCCTCACCGGCCTCAAGGTCGTCGACGACACCACCTTCACGGTCACCTTGAAGTCTGCGCTGTCCGACTTCCCGCTGCGCCTCGGCTACTCGGCATTCAGCCCGTTGCCGGCCGCCGCGTTCAAGGACATGGCCGCCTTCGGTGAGAACCCGATCGGAAACGGCCCGTACATGCTGGCCGGCGGCAAGGCCTGGAAGCACAACGAGAAGATCGACCTCGTCGTCAACCCGGCCTACGACGGCGGACGGAAGCCGAAGAACGGCGGCCTCACTGTCGTCTTCTACGCCAACCAGGGCGCCGCATACTCCGACCTGCTCGCGAACAACCTCGACGTTCTCGACGCCCTCCCGGACAGCGCATACGGCACCTACAAGAAGGATCTCGGCGACCGGGCAGTGAACCAGCCCGCCGCGATCTTCCAGTCCTTCACGATCCCAGCCCGCCTGCCACACTTCGACGGCGAAGAGGGCAAGCTGCGTCGTGCGGCCCTCTCGATGGCGATCAACCGTGACGAGATCACGAAGATCATCTTCTCCGGAACGCGCACCCCGGCCTCCGACTTCACCTCACCCGTTATCGATGGCTGGTCCGACAAGCTCAAGGGCGCGGATGTCCTCAAGTTCGACGCCAAGAAGGCGAAGAAGCTGTGGGCCGAAGCCGACAAGATCTCCCCGTGGACGGGCGCCTTCCAGATCGCGTACAACGCGGACGGCGGACACCAGGGCTGGGTGGACGCATCGATGAACAGCATCAAGAACACCCTCGGCATCGACGCGTCCGGCGCGCCGTACCCGACGTTCAAGGAAGCCCGCACGCTGATCACGAACCGCACCATCCAGACCGCGTTCCGCACCGGATGGCAGGCAGACTACCCGGGCCTGTTCAACTTCCTCGGCCCGATCTACGCGACCAAGGCCGGCTCGAACGACGGTGACTACGCGAACCCCAAGTTCGACGCGCTGCTGAAGAAGGGCTCCTCCGAGGGTGACCTGGCAGCCGCGAACAAGGACTTCCAGGCCGCACAGGAGCTCCTGCTCCAGGACCTCCCGGCGATCCCGCTCTGGTACTCCAACGTGACCGGTGGCTTCGGCACGAGCGTGCAGAACGTGAAATTCGGCTGGAACTCGGTGCCGATCTACAACGAGATCACCAAGGGCTAGTCTGAACTGAGCACGAGGAAAGGGCGATGACGCACTGTCATCGCCCTTTCTTCATGCCCGGCGCGCAGCGTGCGTTGCCCGGCACAGGAGGAAAAAGTGAACATCACCAAATTAGGCATCACCGCCGTTACGCTGGCTGCCATCGGGGCGCTCACGCTCTCCGGCTGCGCCGGTGGGGGTGCCGCACCGGCGTCGACGCCGAACCCGGGCGCGATCATCTCGACGAACGGGTCCGAACCGCAGAATCCGTTGATCCCGACAACCACGACCGAGACCGGCGGCGGGAAGATCGTCAACTCGATCTTCGCCGGGCTGGTCTACTACGACGCCAAGGGAGCGACCGTGAACGACGTCGCCGACGCGATCACGACCGACGACAACACGACCTACACCATTAAGATCAAGCCGGGCCTCACCTTCAGCGACGGCCAGTCGCTCACGTCGAGCAGCTTCGTCGACGCCTGGCAGTACGGGGCGCTGCTCAGCAACGCCCAGCTGGGGAGCTCCTTCTTCTCGGACATCGCCGGCTACAGCGTGGAGAAGGACAGCCCGCTGACGGGGCTCACGGTCGTCGATGACACCACCTTCACGGTCGCCCTGACCGCACCCCTGGCCGATTTCCCAGAGCGCCTGGGCTACGCCGCGTTCTACCCGCTCCCGGCGTCCGCGTTCGCCGACATGGCCTCGTTCGGGGAGAGCCCGATCGGCAACGGTCCGTACATGCTCGACGGGGCCAAAGCCTGGAAGCACAACGAGAAGATCGACCTTGTCGTCAATCCCGCCTACGACGGCGGACGGAAGCCGAAGAACGGCGGTTTGTCGATCAGGTTCTACGCCAATGAGGGCGCGGCGTACTCCGACCTGCTCGCCAACAACCTCGATGTGCTCGACTCCATCCCGGACAGCGCCTATGGCACCTACCAGAGCGACCTGGGCGACCGGGTCGTCAACCAGCCCGCCGCGATCTTCCAGGCCGTGACGATCCCGGAACGGCTACCGCACTTCTCCGGCGAGGAGGGCACCCTGCGCCGCCGGGCACTGTCGATGGCGATCAACCGTGAGGAGATCACCAAGGTCATCTTCTCCGGAACCCGCACCCCGGCCTCCGACTTCACGTCGCCCGTGGTCGACGGCTGGTCCGACACCCTCAAGGGCGCGGATGTGCTGGAGTTCAACGCGAAGGCCGCGAAGAAGCTCTGGGCACAGGCCGACGCGATCTCGCCGTGGACCGGTACCTTCCAGATCGCCTACAACGCCGACGGCGGCCACCAGGGCTGGGTCGACGCCGCGTCTAACAGCATCAAGAACACGCTCGGGATCGACGCCTCCGGCGCCCCGACACCGACGTTCGCCCAGGCCCGCACCGCGATCGCCGACCGCAGCATCCAGACCGCGTTCCGGTCGGGCTGGCAGGCCGACTACCCGAGCCTCTACAATTTCCTGCAGCCGTCCTACGCGACCAAGGCCGGATCCAACGACGGGGAGTACTCGAACCCAGAATTCGACGCCCTGTTGGCCAAGGGATCGGCCGAGAGCGACCTGACCGCGGCGAACGGCGATTTCCAGAAGGCCCAGGAGATCCTGCTCCAGGACCTGCCCGCCATCCCGCTCTGGTATGCCAATGTCACGGGCGGTGTCGGGCTCGATGTGCACGGCGTCGTTTTCGGTTGGGACTCGGTTCCGCTCTTCAACGAGATCACCAAGGGCTAGTCTGATCTAAACGCGCGCGGGGGCGATGACCGAGGTCATTGCCCCCGCGCCATGACCGACACGAATAGACGATGCACCCGGGCTCGGCTCGGCGCGCGTCGCCTTACAGGTAATCTGTAGAAACTCAGGTCGCTCGATCACAGTTAGGTTCCTCATCCCGTATGACCAATCACATTGATCCGCAAGGCATAGGCGCCTCGTGACCGGATACATCTTCAGACGAATCCTCCAGGCGATCCCCGTGTTCATGGGCACGACGTTCCTGATCTACTTCATGGTCTTTGCCATGCCGGGTGACCCGATCGTCGCCCTCTTCGGCGACAAGACCCCAAATCCGGCGGTTGTGGCCCAGCTGCGGGCCCAGTACCACCTGGACCAGCCGTTCATCGTGCAGTACCTGATCTACCTCGGCGGGATCTTCCGCGGGGACTTCGGCCTCTCCTTCTCCGGTGAACCCGTCACGGCGATCCTTGCCCGCACGTTCCCGGTCACCGCCCGGCTCGCCATCCTGGCCCTGCTGTTCGAGACGTTCTTCGGCATCCTCGTCGGCCTCATCTCCGGTCTCCGCAAGGGCAAGCTGTTCGACGCCAGCTCGCTCGCCGTGAGCCTGGTCCTGATCTCCCTGCCGATCTTTGTGATCGCGTTCGTCGGCCAGTACGTCTTCGGCGTCTGGCTTGGCTGGGCGCGCACCACGGTGGGCAGCGGCGCCCCCCTGCAGGACCTGATCCTGCCGGCCCTGGTGCTCGCGAGCGTCAGCTTCGCCCAGATCGTGCGGCTCACCCGCGCATCGGTGATCGAAACCTCCGGACTCGACTTCGTGCGCACCGCGTACAGCAAGGGGCTCAGCAGCCGCAGGGTCATCCCCGTGCACATTCTGCGCAACTCGCTGATCCCGGTGGTCACCTACCTCGCAACGGACTTCGGCGTACTCCTCGTCGGCGCCACGATCACGGAGGGCATCTTCAACGTCCCCGGCGTCGGCAACACCCTGTACCAGGCCATCATCCGTGGCGAGGGACCCACCGTGGTGTCCTTCGTCACCGTGATGGTCCTGATCTACCTCGTCGTCAACATCCTGGTGGACCTGTTCTACGGTCTGCTCGACCCAAGGATTCGCTATGTCAAGTAATTTCACTGGCCCGCCGACCGATGTCACAACCGTCGGCGGACGCTCCGGCACCCACTATGTGGCTCCTCTGGACGAGACGCCGCTGGTCGGCGTCGACGCCGTCAAGGTCGCCGAGAAGCGCAGCAACCTTTGGATCGACGCCTGGCAGGATGTGCGCCGTCGGCCGATGTTCTGGATCTCCGCGGCACTGATCCTCCTCGTCGCCCTCGTGGCGCTGTTCCCCGGGATCTTCACCCAGACGCCGCCGAACAACAACTGCATCCTCGGCAACAGCAACGGCGGGCCCGCCGACGGCCACCCGCTCGGCTTCACCAAGCAGGGTTGCGACATCTACTCGCGGATCGTGCACGGGACGTCGACGTCGCTGTCGGTCGGATTCATCGTGATCGTGCTGACGACGACCCTCGGCATCCTGTTCGGTGCCTTCGCCGGTTTCTACGGCGGCTGGGTGGACGCCGTGCTGTCCCGCCTGGGCGACATCTTCTTCTCTATCCCGTACATCCTCGCCGCGGTCGTCATCATGTCGGTATTGTCTCAGTACCGGAGCGTCTGGAGCATCTCGCTCGCGATCGGTGTCTTCGCCTGGCCGTCGACGGCCAGGGTGCTGCGGTCCGAGATCCTCAGGGTGAAGAACGCGGACTTCGTCATGGCGTCGACCGCCCTGGGCCTGTCCCGGTTCAAGATCCTGCTCAAGCATGTGCTGCCGAACTCGATCGCCCCCGTGATCGTGATCACGACCATCTCCCTGGCCGGCGCCATCGTCGCCGAGGCCAGCCTGTCATTCCTGGGCGTCGGCCTGGGCAGCAACATCATGAGCTGGGGCAACGACATCAACCAGGCTCAGAACGACCTGCGCAGCGCCCCGCAGACCCTGATCCTCCCGTCCATCGCTCTCTCCGTTACCGTGTTCGCTTTCATCTCGCTCGGCGAGGTCGTTCGCGACGCACTCGACCCGAAGGCGAGGGCGCTTCGATGAGCGTGCCACTCTCCACGTCCGCAGCGGTGAAGCCGCTCCTCGAGATCAAGAACCTCCAGGTCGGCTTCCAGACCCAGAACGGTCTCGTCCCCGCCGTCAACGGCATCGACATCACCCTGATGCCGGGCCAGACCCTCGCCATCGTCGGTGAGAGCGGTTCAGGCAAGTCCACGACCGCGCACGCGATCATCAACCTCCTCCCCGGTTCCGGCCGGATCACCGGCGGCGAGGTGCTCTTTGAAGGCCGCGACCTCACCCAGCTCAACGAGAAGCAGCTCGAAGAGGTGCGCGGGCGCATGATCGGGTTCGTGCCCCAGGACCCGATGGCCAACCTGAACCCGGTCTGGAGCATCGGCTTCCAGGTCGAAGAGGCCATCCGGGCCAACGGCATCGCCACCGGCAAGGAGGTTAAACAGCACGCCATCCGGGTGCTCAAGGAGGCCGGGCTGGCGGATGCCGACAAGCGGCTGCGCCAGTTCCCGCACCAGTTCTCCGGCGGCATGCGCCAGCGCGTCCTGATCGGGATGGGTCTCTCCTCCCGGCCCAAGCTGCTGATCGCCGACGAGCCGACCTCCGCCCTCGACGTCACGGTGCAGCGGGTCATCCTCGACCACCTTGCCACGCTGACCCGGGAAATCGGCACCGCCGTGCTCTTCATCACCCACGACCTGGGCCTCGCCGCCGAACGCGCTGAGCAGCTCGTCGTGATGTACAAGGGCAAGGTCGTCGAGTCAGGGCCGTCGCGGGAGATCCTCGAGAATCCGATGCACCCGTACACGCAGCGCCTTGTGGCCGCGGCGCCGAGCCTCGCCTCCCGTCGGATCCAGTCCTCACAAAAGAACCTGACCGACCTCGGCTACAGCGCCCCGCGCGCGGCCGAGGGGCTCGACCTGGTCGAGGCCGCCGCAGCCCGCGCCGGCAAGCAGGCAGCAACCCCGGTCGCCGGTGGACCCGCGATCAAGGTCGACGGCCTGACCAAGGTCTACCGGATTCGCGGTGCGAAGCGGGACGCGCGCGACTTCAAGGCGGTCGACGATGTCTCCTTCACGGTCGAGCGCGGCACCACCATGGCGCTCGTGGGCGAGTCCGGATCGGGCAAGTCCACCGTGGCGAAGCTCCTGCTCCGTCTCGAGGATGCGTCCGAGGGCACGATCACGATCGGTGGAAGGGACACCGCCACGCTCCGTGGTCGCGCCCTCCTGGACCTGCGGCGCACGATGCAGCCGGTCTTCCAGGACCCGTATGGCTCCCTCGACCCGCTGCGCAACATCGGCAACACAATCGCGGAACCGCTGCAGGTGCACCGGGTCGGTGACCGGGCGTCACGCCGGGCCAGGGTGGACGAACTGCTGGACCAGGTTGCGCTGCCCTCCGCTCTTGCAACCCGGTACCCGAACGAGCTGTCCGGCGGTCAGCGCCAGCGCGTCGCGATCGCCAGGGCACTCGCGCTCAAGCCGGAGATCGTCATCCTGGACGAGGCCGTGTCGGCCCTCGACGTGCTGGTGCAGGCCCAGATCCTGCGGTTGCTCGCCGACCTGCAGGCCGAACTCGGGCTGACCTACCTGTTCATCACGCACGACCTCGCGGTCGTCCGCGTCATCGCCGACCATGTCTGCGTCATGCAGCGCGGCAAGATCGTGGAGTCCTCGACCGTCGACAAGGTCTTCGACAACCCGCAGCAGGACTACACCAGGGAACTGCTCAACGCCATCCCCGGTGCGAACCTGAAGCTCGGGGTCTAAGACAACATGCGCTGCGGGAGGCCGGTCGCTCCGGCCTCCGGCTGACGGTCGGGGGCGGACGGATGACGACAGGCTCTTCCGTCGTCACCTTCCGAGCGAACTCGTCCGGCCTGGTCTTCGCCGCGGTCGTGGCAGCCTGCGCCGTGCTGCTCGGCGACGCCGCCGTGCGGCTGCGCTTTGATGTCCTCACTGCTGCCCTGCCAGCGGCCGCCCTCGCGCTCTGGGCGGCGTGGCTGGTGTTCCTTCGGCCCTGCCTGCGGGTGGGCGAGGACGGCCTCACCGTGGTGAACATCCTCCGCACGACCGTGGCGCCCTGGGACCAGGTCGACGAGGTGACCACCCGATTCCAGGTCGTCGTGACCCTGGTTTCCGGCGCGCGGCTGCGCTGCTGGGGTGCGCCGGTCACGGCGCGTTCGGCACGACCGGGCCGAACCGCCGCCCGCTCCCTGGCGCCGGATGGCCGGTTGCACGGCTCGCCGGTGCAGGCCCTCGTCGACTCCCGCCGGACGGCCGGACGGCCGGCCGGACCCCCGGGCGTCGTTCGCCGGCGTTGGGACACCGTGCCGATCGGGGTCGGCATCGCCCTCGCGCTGGTCGTGGCGGCCCAACTCGCGACGGCCGGATCGCGTATTCTCTGACCGGTGGCGGCCTGCCCGCGATTTTTCTGCAGAAAATGCGAGAAATTATTAATTTTCCGAGAATCCTGCGGCATACTGGGTGTCGGGACGCAGTTCCGTCGCTGGGGCATAGGCTCTCGTGTACGCAACGTTGCGTCGGCCCTGCGCCTGTGTTCTTCCCACGAAGAAGATCGAAGGAGAAAATCGTGGTTTCAACCCGTTTGAGGATTGCCTTCCGGTGCATTGCGCGGCATCCGTGCCCTCGGTCGGGACCAGTGGCCTCGTAGGCAGCCGGCATGGCCTTCTACATCTTCAGACGTTTCGTCAACTACTTCATTCTCTCCGCGATCGCGACCTGCCTGGCCTACGTCGTGGCCAGTCTCGCGCTCGACCCGGCTTCCAAGTACTACGGGCGTAACCCGCAGCCGTCGAGGCAGACGATCACGAACATCCTCAACGGCCTGGGCGTGAACCCCGACGTGCCGGTGCTCGAACGGCTGTGGAACTGGATCGTCAACCTCGTCGTGCATGGCTCCCTCGGCAACACCGTCGGCGGGACCTCGGTCGTCGACCAGATCGTCTCCCGGTCCGGAGTGAGCCTGCGGCTGCTCCTGATCGGTTCCGTGATCGGCGCCGTCGTCGGCGTGACCCTGGGCGTCTGGGGTGCCGTGCGCCAGTACAAGTTCAGCGACCAGGTCGTCACCTACGGTTCCTACCTCATCTTCGCCACCCCCACCTTCGTGATCGGCGTGCTCCTGATGATCGGCGCGACCGCTCTGAACGGAGCGGCGGGGATGCAGCTGATCAACTTCACCGGGGAGTATTCGGCCGGGCTCAGCGGCTCGTGGTGGGATCTCACCGCCGATCGTGCGGTGCACCTCCTGCTCCCGACTCTTGCACTCGTGCTGATCGGCGCGGCCGGCTACTCGCGTTACCAGCGCAGCGTGATGCTCGACGTGCTCTCGGCCGACTACATCCGCACTGCGAGGGCCAAGGGGCGCTCCCGGAACCAAGCTCTCGTGCGCCACGGCGTGCGGGTCGCCCTGATCCCGATGTCCACCTTCTTCGCCTACAGCTTCGGCACCCTCGTCTCCGGGTCGATCATGCTGGAGATCGTGTTCTCCTTCCACGGGATGGGCGAGTTCACCCTCAACGCGATCACCCAAAGCGACATCAACGCGGTGGCCGGGTCGACCCTCTTCCTGGCGGTGCTCGTGCTGTTCTCCTCGACCCTGTCCGAGGTCCTCTACGCCGCACTCGACCCGAGGGTGAGGAACTGACATGTCCCTGCTGGAAGAAACGAACACGGCCGGTGGCACCCCCGTCGTCACTCCGGCGCCCGGCCCCGCCGTGCCGGATGTCATCAGCGGGCGCACACCGCTCTCCCGCGGCCGCCTGATCTGGCGCCGCCTCAGCGGGGCGTCACGGTTCTGGGTGGGGGCGATCGCCATCGCGGCCATCCTGCTCTGGGCGATCCTGGGCCCGCTGCTCTACCCCTACAACGCGACCGGCCGGGACCCGCTGAACATGGGCCTCGGGCCGACCCAGCTGCACTGGTTCGGCACCAACAACATCGGCCAGGACCTGTACGCGCAGACCCTGGTCGGGCTGCAGAAGTCGATCGTCATCGGGCTGATCGCCGGCCCGCTCGGCACGCTGATCGCGGCCGTCGTCGGCTCGGTTGCCGGCTACATGGGCGGCGTCGTCGACCGGGTGCTGGTCTGGTGCATCAACCTGCTGCTCGTGCTGCCGTCGTTCATCCTGCTCGTCATCCTCAGCCCGCTGTTCAGGGGGCTGTCCTGGGTGTTCCTGACCATTTTCATCGCCGGGTTCAGCTGGATGATCATGGCCCAGGTGGTCAGGTCCCAGACCAGGTCATTGCGCGACCGCGACTTTGTCAAGGCCGCCCGCTACATGGGGGTGCCGATACCCACCATCCTCGGCCGGCACATCATCCCCAACGTCGCGTCCCTGCTGATCATCGACGCGACCCTCGGGGTGGTGGCCTCGATCCTCGCCGAGACCGGCCTCAGCTACTTCGGCTTCGGCATCCGCGCACCGGATGTCTCCCTCGGCACCCTGCTGGCCGAGGGCACCAGTGCCGCCGTCACCCGGCCGTGGCTGTTCGTGTTCCCGGCCGGGGTGCTCATCCTCACCCTCTTCGCCGTCAGCCTCATCGGAGACGCCCTGCGCGACGCCGTCGACCCGACCTCGGGAGTCAACCGTGACTAATCTTGTGAGCGTCCCGGACCCGTCCGCGCCGACCCGCGCCGGGGACCCGCTGCTGGAGGTCACCGACCTGTCGGTCACCTTCCCCCAGCGCGGCGGACCCGACGTGAACGCGGTGCGCGGCATCAGCTACCGGGTGCACAAGGGCGAGTTCCTCGGCATCGTCGGCGAGTCCGGCTCCGGCAAGTCGGTGTCGTCGCTGGCGCTGATGGGCCTGCTGCCGAGCTCCGCCCGGGTCACCGGCAGCATCCGTTTCGGCGGCCGCTCGCTGCTCGACCTGAACGACCGTCAGCTCTCCGGCATCCGCGGCCGGGAGATCTCGATGATTTTCCAGGACCCGCTCTCTGCCCTCACCCCGGTCTATACGGTCGGCGACCAGATCGCGGAGGCACTGCTGCTGCACGACTTCGCGCTGGGCAAACGGGCGGCGCAGGCCAGGGCGGTCGAACTGCTCAAGGTCGTCGGCATCCCCGCGCCGGAACGCCGGGCGAAGGCCTTCCCGCACGAGTTCTCCGGCGGGATGCGACAGCGCGCCATGATCGCCATGGCGATCGCCAACGATCCGCAACTGATCATCGCCGACGAGCCGACGACCGCGCTCGACGTGACGATCCAGGCGCAGATCCTCGAGGTGCTCGAAAAGGCCAAGGACCTGACCGGTGCGGCCGTGGTTCTGATCACCCACGACCTCGGCGTCGTCGCCGGTCACGCCGACCGGATCGCCGTGATGTACGCGGGCAAGCTGGTGGAGAACGGCACCACCACCGAGGTCTTCGCGGAGCCGCACATGCCGTACACGATCGGCCTGCTCCGTTCGGTCCCGAATATGCAGAGCGCCGGGACCGAACGGCTGGTGCCGCTCGAGGGCCGGCCGCCGTCGCTGACCGCGCTGCCCCGCGGCTGCCCCTTCGCCGCCCGCTGCCCGATCGCGATCGATGTCTGCCGGGAGACCGAACCGGGGCTGCTCGTCCACGGGGTGGCCGTCCCGAACGAGCTGGCGCTGCAGTTGCCCGGCCCGGCCCGGGTGGACCCGGCGCTCGCCGGTCCGACGCTGGCAGACCTGCTCGAGGTCGAACACGTGGCCGCCTGCCACCGCTCGGACGAGATCGCGAGCGGACTGCTCACCCGCGCCGACGTCTTCCCCCGGCCGGCCCCGCTCGCCGTGCGGCACAGCGAGGCCCTCGCCGCGGCCGAGCCCGTGCTCAGCGTCACCGGCCTCGTGCGTCACTTCCCGCTCACCAAGGGCGGGGTGTTCTCCCGCCAGATCGGCACGGTCCGCGCCGTCGACGGGGTCTCCTTCTCGATCCAGGCCGGGCAGACGCTCGGGCTGGTCGGCGAATCCGGCTGCGGCAAGTCCACGACCATCCTCGAGATCCTGGAAATGACCAGGCCCCAGGCCGGCCGGATCCTGATCGACGGCAAGGACGTGGCCGGCCTCGGCCGGGCGGAGTTGCTCCGGCTGCGCAAAGACGTGCAGATCGTCTTCCAGGACCCGATGGCGGCCCTCGACCCGCGGTTGCCGATCGGCGACATCATCGGCGAGCCGCTGACCGTGCACGGGGTGAAGCCGGATGCGCGGCGCGGCCGCGTCGCCGAGCTGCTGGACCTGGTCGGACTTGACCCGCAGATGGCCGACCGTTACCCGCACGAGTTCTCCGGCGGCCAACGACAGCGGATCGGGATCGCCCGCGCCCTGGCCACCAATCCGAGGCTCGTCGTGCTCGACGAACCCGTCTCGGCCCTGGATGTGTCGATCCAGGCCGGGGTGATCAACCTGCTCGAGGACCTCAAGGAGAAACTCAACCTCTCCTACCTGTTCGTGGCGCACGACCTCGCGATCGTGCGCCAGATCGCCGACACGGTCGCCGTCATGTACCTCGGCAGAATCGTCGAGTACGGGCCGGTGGCCGAGGTCTTCGCCCGCCCGCGGCATCCGTACACCCAGGCCCTGATCTCCGCGGCGCCCATCCCCGACCCGGTGATCGAGCGCAGTCGCAAGCGGGTACTGCTCGAGGGCGACCTGCCGAGCCCAACCGAGCAGATCGACGGCTGCAACTTCCGCAGCCGCTGCCCGCTCTACACCCTGCTCGCCGACTCGGACCAGGCGCTCTGCGCAACCGTGGACCCGGTGCTCCGGGCGCACGGTCAGGTGGAGACCGCCTGCCATCACGTGGAGCGGAACGACCTGGCCATCTCGGCCTCCCTCGCCGGTCGCGAGGACGAGCTCGCTCCGTGAGCCCTCGGCCCCACCAGACTCATCTTCCGCACCAGGAAAAGTACCCACCAAGAGAAGGAGAATCACAATGAGACGGAAAACTACTGTTTTCGCAACAGTGGCCGTTCTGAGTGCGTCTGCCCTGTTCCTCACGGCATGCGCTCCCGGAAACACAGCCCAGGACAGCCCCGCAAAATCGAGCAGCAAGGCCCTCCCTTCCACAGCCTGGGAGAGCGCCGCGGCCGCCGATGTGCAGGACGGTGGAACCCTCAACCTCGCTATCAACGCGATGCCCTCCAACTGGAACACCTACGAGGTCGACGGCAACGAGGTCGACACGGTCAACACCGTGGCCCTCACCACGGGAGGCCCGATCCGGATCAAGGAGGACGGCACCACCGCCGTCGACCCGAACTACGCCACCAGTGTCGAGGTCACAAGCACCGACCCGCAGGTCGTCGAGATCAAGCTCAACCCCAAGGCAGTCTGGGAAGACGGCACCCCGATCACCTACAGGGACTACGAAGCCACCTGGAAGGCGATGAACGGCACCAACGAGGCCTACTCGCCCGCGTCGACGGCCATCTTCGACCAGATCAAGTCGATCGAGTCCGCCGGCAGCGACTTCGACATGAAGGTCACCTTCAGCGAGGTCAACGCCGACTGGGCGTCGATCTTCGTCGGCAGCCAGGGTGTGCTGCCCGCCGCCGTGGCCTCCGACCCCGGGGTCTTCAACACGGGTTATGTGTCGAAGGCGCTGCCCTCCTCCGGCCCGTTCACCATCTCCAACATCGACACCACCGGCCAGGTCGTCACCCTGACCCGCAACCCGAAGTGGTGGGGTGAGACCCCCAAGCTCGAGACGGTCATCGTCAAGGTCGTCAGCGGCGCGTCGCAGGGAACCGCATTCGGCAACTCCGAGACGGATGTGCTCTCCATCTCCTCGAACGCCGACGCGTACCAGACGGCGAAGAAACGGGCGGATGCCAAGATCCAGGCATCCGGTGGCCTCACCTGGACGCACGTGACCATGAACGGCGCGAAGGGGCCGCTCGCCGACGTCAAGCTGCGGCGCGCCATCGGCCACGCGATCAACCGCCAGCTGATCTCGGAGTCGGCCAACACCCCGGTCGGCGTCGACGCCACCACCCAGGGTTCCTACATCTTCATGCCGGGTCAGAAGGGCTACGTCGACAACGTGGGCGACGCGATCGGCTTCAACGTCGAGACCGCCAAGAAACTCCTCGATGAGGCAGGCTACAAGGCCGGCAGCAACGGGTTGCGGGAGAAGGACGGCAAGGCGCTCAAGCTCTCGATCACCGTTCCGGCCGAGACGCCCACAAACAAGCAGCGCGCCGTGCAGGTGCAGGCGGACCTCAAGGAGGTCGGCGTCACCGTCGAGCTCAACGAGGTCCCGTCGGCGAAGTACTTCTCCGACTACATCATCCCGGGCGACTTCGAGATGACCAGCTTCTCCTGGCAGGGCACCGCCTTCCCGATCTCCTCGAGCGAGGCGCTGTTCTCGCCAGTGAAGAGCGAGTCCAACTTCACCGGGATCACCGACAAGAAGCTGGCCGCGCTCTACAAGGAGGCGAACAAGGAACTCGACGCCGACAAGCGCCTGGTGATCGCCGACAAGATCGACAAGGTGCTCGCCGCCTACGTTCCGATCATCCCGCTCGCACCGCTGCCCAATGTGTACGCGGTGAAGAAGGGGCTCGTCAACTACGGGGCGGCCCAGTTCCAGTCCGTCGACTGGACCGTCGTCGGCTGGAAGAAGTAGGCACCGAAGCACCAAAGCATGACGGCGGGGCGGGGACTTCGGTTTCCGCCCCGCTCGTGCGTTGACGGCCGGAACCGGCGCTTTCAGGTGCCGGGCAGGGAGAGTGCGGTAGGATTGTCCGTTGGGTCGGACTTTGCCCACACACATCCATTCTTCGTCGCACGCGGTACTCTGCGACATCATTCTTCGTAAGGATTTACTTCATGGCGATTGCCACGCGCAATAACCTCCGAAATGTCGCAATCGTCGCCCACGTCGACCACGGCAAGACCACGCTGGTAGACGCGATGCTCCAGCAGACCAACTCGTTCGCCGACCACTCTCATGTGGAAGAGCGTGCCATGGACTCCAACGAGCTCGAGCGCGAAAAGGGCATCACGATCCTTGCCAAGAACACGGCGGTCTCGTACAAGGGCATCCACGCCACCGACGGTCCGATCACGATCAACGTGATCGACACCCCCGGCCACGCCGACTTCGGTGGCGAGGTCGAGCGCGGCCTGTCCATGGTCGACGGTGTCGTGCTGCTCGTCGACGCCAGTGAGGGCCCGCTGCCGCAGACCCGCTTCGTGCTCCGCAAGGCACTTGAGGCCCACCTGCCGGTCATCCTGCTGGTCAACAAGACCGACCGCCCGGACGCTCGTATCGTCGAGGTCGTCGAGGAAAGCCAGGATCTCCTGATCGGCCTGGCCAGCGACATGGCCGACGACTACCCCGACCTCGACCTCGACGCGATCCTCGACGTTCCCGTCGTCTACGCGTCCGGCCGTAACGGCGCCGCGAGCCGCAACCAGCCCGAGAACGGCCAGCTGCCCGACAACGACGACCTCGAGCCGCTCTTCGAAGCGATCCTCGAACACATCCCGGCCCCGGTCTACGACGACGAGCACCCGCTGCAGGCGCACGTGACCAACCTGGACGCCTCGCCGTTCCTCGGCCGCCTCGCCCTGCTCCGCATCTTCCACGGCACCATCCGCAAGGGCCAGACCGTGGCCTGGATCAAGTACGACGGTTCCGTGCACAACGTGCGCGTCACCGAGTTGCTGATCACCAAGGCGCTCGACCGCTACCCGACCGAGAGCGCCGGCCCCGGCGACATCGTCGCCGTCGCCGGTTTCGAAGACATCACCATCGGTGAAACCCTCGCCGACCCCGACGACCCCCGCGCGTTGCCGACCATCACGGTCGACGAGCCCGCCATCTCGATGACGATCGGCACCAACACCTCGCCCATCATGGGCAAGGTCAAGGGCCACAAGCTCACGGCCCGCATGGTCAAGGACCGCCTGGACCGCGAGCTCATCGGTAACGTCTCGCTCAAGGTGGTCGACATCGGACGCCCCGACGCCTGGGAGGTCCAGGGCCGTGGTGAACTTGCGCTCGCCATCCTGGTCGAGCAGATGCGTCGTGAGGGCTTCGAGCTCACCGTCGGCAAGCCGCAGGTTGTCGTGCGCCGCGTCGACGGCAAGATCCACGAGCCGTACGAGCACCTCACCATCGACTCGCCCGAGGAATACCTCGGCGCGATCACCCAGCTGCTGGCCGCTCGCAAGGGCCGCATGGAGAACATGGCGAACCACGGCACTGGCTGGGTCCGGATGGAATTCATCGTTCCGTCCCGAGGACTGATCGGCTTCCGTACCCAGTTCCTCACCGACACCCGCGGCACCGGTATCGCCAACGCGATCTTCCATGGTTACGAGGCCTGGGCCGGCAACATCGTCACCCGTAACAACGGTTCGATCGTCGCCGACCGTTCCGGCGTGGTCACCCCGTTCGCGATCATCGCCCTGCAGGAGCGGATGTCGTTCTTCGTCAACCCGACCGAAGAGGTCTACGAAGGAATGGTCATCGGCGAGAACTCGCGCGCCGACGACATGGACGTCAACATCACCAAGGAGAAGAAACTGACCAATATGCGTCAGTCCACCTCCGACACCTTCGAGTCGATGACCCCGTCCAAGCAGATGACGCTTGAGGAATGCCTCGAATTCGCCCGCGAAGACGAGTGCGTCGAGGTCACCCCGGCCATGGTGCGCATCCGCAAGGTCGAGCTCGCGGCATCCGCCCGCCAGCGCCAGACCTCGCGCCTGAAGAAGCAGGACGCCAACTAACCTTCGCCTTCTGCGTGTCGCCGCCGGTGGCGTCGCCCTGGATTCGTCCGGGGCGGCGCCACCGGCGTCTTGCGCCGTGGCCGGGTAGGGCGGCCCGGGGGTAACTGACGTACCATCGCAGCATGAGCACTGCACTGAAACCGATCACCTCCCGTCTCCGGATTGCCGCGGCGGTGGCCGCCGCCCTGCTCACCGGCCCACTGCTGGCCGGATGCTCGGCCGACGCCGTCGGCGGCGCCGTCAACGGCGCGGTGCAGGGGGCGACAGGCGGGGACGTGAGCCTTGCCGGGCAGCTGCCGTCCGGCTGGCCGGCCGAGGTGCCGGTTGTCGACGGGAAACTGCTCTTCGGTGCCACGAAGACCGAGAACGGAAAGCGAACCTGGGTGGTCACGGTCAAGTCCGCCGCCGCCGATCCGCTGGCCGAGGTGAAGACGACGTTGACGGATGCTGGGTTTGTGCTCGACGAGTCGCCGTCGGCATCCGTCGGCACCGCCGGCGTGGTGGCAATGAAGAACGTGAACTTCGCCGTCGTCGTCGTCGGCAACACCGACGGCCTGCTCTACACGGTCACCCCGGTCGCCTAACCCACCCCCCACCCCCGCCCCCGCGAGCCCGTCAGGGTCTCGCGAGAGTGCACTTTTCTCCCCCTCACCGGTCGTGAAGGGGCGAAAAGTGCACTCTCGCGGCAGGGGAGGGGGGTGTCGGGGAGAAGTTGAGGGTGCCCTTCAGCAGGGTGCCGTACCAGCTGTCCGGCGGGATCGCCGCGCTGACGTCGAAGGCGAGGCTGGTCTGCCCGGGCAGAACCCCGGCCTCCTGCAGGTCGTGCACACCGTTGGAGAGCACCCCGGCGGCCACGACGATCAGGATGCCGCCGGTCCAGGTGAAGAACTTCGCCAGGTTGATCCTCAGCATGCCGGTGTAGACCAGCCAGCCCAGGCCGATCGTGGTCAGGATGCCGAGGGCGGCGCCGATCAGGGGCAGGGTGGTCGCCCCGGTGGCCTGCACGGCCGCCCAGAGGAACAGGGCGGTTTCGATGCCCTCCCGGCCGACGGCGACGACCACGACCACGACCACGACCAGGCCCAGGCCGGTGCCGAGCAGGGAACGGTCGATGCTGCCGCGGAGGTGGCCGGACAGGTCGCGGGCCGTGCGCAGCATCCAGAAGACCATCCAGGTGACCAGGCCGGTTGCGGCAATCGACAGCACGCCGCCGATGGTCTCCTGCGCGGCGAACGAGAGCCCATAGGTTCCGAAGGTGAGGGCAGCGCCGATCACCAGGGCCAGGAGCACCGCGAGGCCGACACCGAGCCAGATCCGGCGCAGCACATCACGCCGGTCGATCTTGACGACGTAGGCCACGAGGATGGTCACGATGAGTGCGGCTTCGAGGCCTTCGCGCAGGCCGATCAGGTAGTTTGCGAGCACGGGACTTCCTGGTCGGGGTCGAGGAGTAGCGAGCGAGAAATGGTAAGGCTTACCTAACTAGGGTTACTCTGACTTCACCGGGACCGCCCTGTCCAGCTACTGTTCTTCAATGGGTGTCTGCCCGTCACCTACCAAGTGGAGCCCAGCCATGGTCATGTCCGGCAGCGGAGAGAGCGTCGTCTTCGTGCACGACCGGCCCGGTGATGAGGCGCTGCTCACCGGCGGCACGATCGCCCGGCTCCGCGCCGACGGCGCCGACGTCGTGGTGCTGTTCGGGGCCAGGACGCACGGGGACACCGGCGACGACACCGCCGATAGCGTCGACGTGCGCGCCGCCATGAGCGGGCTGGGTGTGAGCGACTGGCGGATGCTGCCCGCCCCCGTTGCGGGCGCGGCCGCCGGCGTGGCCGCCGACGCCGCCACCGACCGTCACGCCCTGGCCGCCCAGGTGGCCGATGTGCTGCTCGAGGTGGGCGCCACCGCGCTCGTGCTCGGTACCGACGACTCCCGGCTGCAGACCGCGGCGACCGTCGCCGCCCACGCGGCGGGCATCCCTGTCTTCCAGAGCAAGCGCGTCTCGGGGGCGATCGGCCAGCGCCTGATCGCGATCGACGTGAGCGACCAGGTGGAACGGAAGCTCGCCGCCGTCGCCGCCTACTCCGGACGCTGGAGCGTGGCCGACCACACCGTTGTCCCGGCGATGCCGCCCGGCGGCATCCCTACCGGCACGGTCGTGGGTGGAACGGAGACCTTCGTCCGCCTTCCTCCGCCCCCGGCGCAGCACGCCGCGGAGGTCCCTCCCGTCCCGGGCGGCCGGGCGCTGGCCGGCCTCCTGGCCTTCATGGTGGGGGCGGCATTCGGCGTCCTCGGCACGATCGCGCACCAGGCGACGATCGTGCTCGGCCCCGTCACCATCCCGATCGGCCTGGTCCTCGCGCTGGCCGGAGTGACCGCCCTCCTGGCCGGCCTGCGCCTGGTCGTGGGGGACCGGCTGGTGGTGCTGCTCGCCGCGATCGGCCTGCTCGGCACGATCTTCCTGCTGTCGCTGCGCAGCGAGGGCGGCTCCGTGCTCGTGCCGGAGGGGCTGCCCGGCACGCTCTGGACGGTCGGGCCGACCCTGGTCGCCACAATCGTGCTCGCCTGGCCGCGAATTCCGGGCCGCCGCGGGACCACATAGGATTATAGTTCAGCTCGTGAAGGGAGCTCGTCACCCGTGACCTACGTCATAGCCCTACCGTGCGTCGACGTGAAGGACCGCGCCTGCGTGGACGAATGCCCCGTCGACTGCATCTATGAGGGCGACCGCTCGCTCTACATCCACCCCGACGAATGCGTCGACTGCGGCGCCTGCGAACCGGTCTGCCCGGTCGAAGCGATCTACTACGAAGACGACGTCCCCGAGCAGTGGGCCGAGTACTACAAGGCGAACGTCGAATTCTTCGACGATGTCGGATCTCCCGGCGGAGCGGCCAAGGTCGGCGTGATCCACAAGGACCACCCGATCATCGCCGTCCTTCCCCCGCAGGTTTAGCCCGCCCGTGCTGAGGCCGCTGCCCGACTACCCATGGGACCAGATGGTCCCCTTCACCCAGCGTGCCCGAGCCCACCCGGACGGCATCGTCGACCTGTCGATCGGTTCGCCGGTCGACCCGACGCCAGCGGTCATCCGGCAGGCCCTGGCCGACGCCACCGACGCGCACGCCTACCCGCAGACTGCGGGCACCCCGCAGCTTCAGCGGGCGATCATCGACTGGTATGCCCGCCGCCGCGGCGTGTCCGGCCTCACCGAGGCCAACGTGCTGCCCACCATCGGGTCGAAGGAACTGGTGGCGCTGCTCCCGTTCATGCTCGGCCTCGGCGAGGGTGACACCGTCGTGCACCCGGTCGCCGCCTACCCGACCTACGCGATCGGCGCGGCAATGGCCGGGGCGGAGGCCGTGGCCTCCGACGACCCGGCCGACTGGCCGGCCACGACGAAGCTGGTCTGGCTGAACAGCCCCGGCAACCCCGACGGGCGTGTGCTCACGGTCGCCGAACTGCGCCTCGCGGTCGACCGGGCGAGGACGCTCGGCGCGGTGATCGTCTCGGACGAGTGCTACGCCGAACTGGGCTGGGCCGGTCAGTGGGCGAGTGAGCCGATCCCCAGCATCCTCGACCCCCGCGTGATCGGCACCGATCGACGCGACATCCTCGCCATCTACTCCCTGAGCAAGCAATCGAATATGGCCGGCTACCGGGGTGCGTTCGCCGCCGGCTGCGCCACGGTGCTGGGCCGGCTGCTCACCGTGCGCAAGCATGCGGGCCTGATGCTGCCTGCTCCGCTCCAGGCCGCCATGGTCGCCGCCCTCCGCGACGACGCCCACGTGGCCGAGCAGAAGGAGCGGTACCGGGCCAGGCGGCGGCTGCTGCTGCCCGCGCTCGAGGCGGCCGGCTTCCGGATCAGCCGCAGTGAGGCCGGGCTGTACCTCTGGGCGACCGAGGGGCGCGGCGCCTGGGATTCGATCGGGCGACTTGCCGACCTCGGCATCCTGGCCGGCCCCGGCCCGTTCTACGGCGCCGGTTCCGCGGAGCAGGTGCGCTTCAGCCTCACCGCCACCGACGAGCGGATCGCCGCCGCCTCAGGGCGGCTCCGGGGTGCCTGACCGGCGCGAGGTACGGGCGTCGCGGCCCGACCGACCGCCGATCGGGACTTGTGGACGATCACCAACGAAACCCGGGCATTCCTATCGGATGCAACAGTAGGCGGTTGGGCCGATTAGGCTGTATCAGCGTTGACGTCTCCAGCCACACCGGTGTGCTGTGTAGAAGACCGCGCGCCGAGAGGCAGTGATACTCAGTGACACTCAGTGATACCCAGGGAGCCGCCGTGAGCGAGACCGCGCAGCGAACACCGTCCATCGATCCGCAAAAGGCCACACTGACCTTCCCCGGAGGGTCGGCGGACTTCCCGATCGTGCGCGGCACGGCCGGCGCGTCCAGCCTGGACATCTCGAGCCTCACCCGCCAGACGGGCCTGATCACCCTCGACTCCGGGTTCGTCAACACCGCGGCAACTCGTTCGGCGATCACCTTCATCGACGGCGATAAGGGCATCCTGCGCTATCGCGGCTACCCGATCGAGCAGATCGCCCAGAACTCCAACTTCCTCGAGACTGCCTGGCTGCTGATCTACGGGGCCCTGCCCAGCGCGAGCGAGCTCGGCGCCTTCGACCAGAGGATCCGCCGGCACACCCTGCTGCACGAAGATCTTCGACGCCTCTTCGACGTGCTGCCCTACAACGCGCACCCGATGTCGGTGCTGTCGTCCGGAACCTCGGCGCTGGCCGCGTACTACCAGGACGCGCTCGACCCGAACGACCCGATCCAGGTCGAACTGGCCACGGTGCACCTGCTGGCCAAGCTTCCGGTGATGGCGGCCTACGCCTACAAGAAGAGCATCGGGCAGGCGTTCCTGTACCCGGACAACTCGCTCGGCTACGTCGACAACTTCCTCCGGCTGATCTTCGGCACCCTGGCCGAGCCATACGAGGTGAACCCCGTCGTGAGCAAGGCGCTCGAGCGCCTCCTGATGCTGCACGAGGACCACGAGCAGAATGCGTCGACGTCGACCGTGCGCCTCGTCGGGTCGACAGAGGCCAACCTGTTCGCGTCGGTGTCCGCCGGGATCAACGCCCTCTCCGGGCCTCTGCACGGCGGCGCGAACGAGGCCGTGCTCAAGATGCTCGGCGAGATCAAGGCCTCGGGCGAGGGTGTGGAGAAGTTCGTCGAACGGGTCAAGAACAAGGAACAAGGCGTGCGCCTGATGGGCTTCGGCCACCGGGTCTACAAGAACTACGACCCGCGGGCCACCCTGGTGAAGGAGAGCGCCGACGAGGTTCTCGCCGCGCTCGGCGTCAAGGACGACCTGCTCGACATCGCCAAGGAACTCGAGCACATCGCGTTGAACGACGACTACTTCCGGGAACGCAAGTTGTACCCGAACGTGGACTTCTACACCGGCGTCATCTACAAGGCGATGGGTTTCCCGACGAGCATGTTCACCGTGCTCTTCGCCATCGGCCGTTTGCCCGGCTGGGTCGCGCACTGGCGTGAGATGAACGAAGACCCGACGACCAAGATCGGCCGTCCCCAGCAGTTGTACATCGGCTCGCCGGAGCGCAACTTCCCGAAGCGCTGAGGCGGGGCGGGCGGGTTACCGGCCCGCCCGGAGCAGCAGGGTATCGGTCGCGGCCGCACGAACGGCGGCGAGGGAGAACGGCCAGGGTCTGGTCTTGTGATGCTGCCACAGCGGCGTCTGGTCGGCGTAGTTCGGGTGGAAGGCGTGGCCTGAGCTGCCGGTCAGGTTCAGCCAGGTCGACTCGTCCCAGTCGGCCAGGCTGACCACTTCGCGCATCGAGGGCACCCAGTCGACCGTGTAGCCGGCCGTGGCGTCCCAGCCGACCGCGTCGATCACGGATGACCCGCCGGCCAGTTCGTACGGCCCGCGGTTGAACAGCCACTCCAGTGGGGCCACGCCCGACTTGCCGAAGCTGGCGTTGGTGACCTCGAGGGTGTGGATGCTGCCCCAGCGCCAGGTGGAGGCATCCGGCCCCATCAGCCGCTCGCTCTCGGCGGCGGCCTGCTTGAGAACCCGCTGGAGCATGCTGTCCCGGCCCGCCGACCCGACCCTGGCGCTCTTCCACCAGGGCGAGTCAGGCTCGTCGAGCAGGGCGATCACGACCGCGTAGGCCCGGTCGCCGCCGGTGAGCCAGGTGGACTTGGGTAGTTTCGTGTCGAACAGGTCGACCAGGAGGTTGCGCCAGACGATGTTGAAGTAGGCGGCGGCGGCGCTGTCGCTCTCCAGTAGGTAGTCCCAACCGTCGAACAGGGCCAGGGCGGCGCGGGTCTGCTCCGTCGGCTTGATCGCCTGCAGCATCGGCACGAGCCGCGCGGCGAGCGGGCTGAACGTGTCGGCCTGGATCTCGCTCATCATGGCCGGCGTCATCGGCGTGCCGGCGTCGATCAGCGCCTGCAGTCGGGCGGTGATCTCCGTCGCCCGGTAGCCGAGGTCCCAGTCCCTGGTGATCAGGTAGGGGTAGTCGGGTCCGACCGGGGCGTTGTTGGCCGTCACGATGAAACCGTTGGGCGGGTTCAGCGACTGCGGCAACGCGTCGAACGGGATGTACCCGTCCCAGCCGTACTGGCTGGTCCAGCCGGGCACCGGGACCGTGCCGTCGCCGGCCCGGCGGATCGGGATCAGGCCGGGCGCCTGGTAGCCGATGTTGCCGTCGACGTCCGCGTAGACGAGATTCTGCGACGGCACGTCGAACAGGGAGGCCGCCTGCCGGAAGCCGGCCCAGTCGGTGGCCGCGCCGAGCGCGAAGATGGCGGTCGCGGTGTGCCCTGGCGTCAGGGCCGTCCACTGCAGCGACAACTGGTAGCCGGTCTCCACGGTGGCTGGCGGCAGATCGACCGCGCCCGGGTAGTCGGCGGCGATGGCAGGGAAGGCGCTGCCCTCCAGCCCGCTCACGATCGGGCCGTGTTCGGTCGACCGGATCTCGATCTGCACCGGTGGGCCGCCGGCGACCCTGATCTTCTCGCGGCGTACCTGGATCGGCTTGGCCGCGCCGTCGTATTCGTAGCTGTCCCCGGTGACCTTCTCGAGGTAGAGGTCGGCGACATCCGGGCCCAGGTTGGTGAAGCCCCAGGCGATCCGCGCGTTGTGGCCGATGATGATCCCGGGAAGCCCGGAGAAGCCGTAGCCGGCCAGGTCGAAGGGGCAGTCCGCGGTCACGGTCCTACAGCGCAGGCCCACCTGGTACCAGACCGACGGCATCACGGCGCCCAGGTGCGGGTCGTTGGCCAGGATCGGCCTGCCGGTCGCGGTATGAGATCCGGACACGACCCAGGAGTTAGAGCCGATCTCCCCGCCGGCTGGCCCGAGCAGCTCCGGCACGGCCGCGAGAGTGTCGTGCAGGCCGTTCAGCGACGACGCCATTGCGGCCTCCGCGCCGGCCGCCAGGGTCGTCGGCGCCACGGCTTGGGTCACGGGCTGCGTCACGGATGCCGCAACGGCCCCCGCGGTGGCGGGCATCCCCCCGACGATGGTCGGATGCGCGGCGTACGGGTAGTCCGGATGCAGGCGGGCGACCTCCGCGGGGTTCAGGCTGCCGGCCAGCATGGCTCGGTCGATCTCGTCGTCGAGGTTGGAGCGCAGGTCCCAGGCCATCGCCTTGAGCCAGGCCACGGAGTCGGCCGGGGTCCACGGCTCGGGCGTGTAGCCCGGGTTCTGCAGGGCGAGTACCGCGTATTCGAGGGAGAGGTCCGCGCCGCTGTGCCCGGCCAGGTAGGCGTTCACCCCGTCAGCGTATGCCTGGTAGTAGCCGAGGGTGACCAGGTCGAGCAGCGCCACCTCCTGTTCCGCCACGGCCCGCCACCCGAGGGTGCGGATGAAGGTGTCGGTGCCGACCTGGCTCCTGCCGAACAGTTCGGAGAGCCGCCCGCTCGTCACGTGCCGACGGAAGTCCATCTCCCAGAACCGGTCCTGGGCGTGCACATAGCCCTCGGCCTTGAACAGGTCGCCCGCGCTTCGGGCCAGGATCTGCGGGATGCCGGCCCGATCCCGGTACACCGTCACGTCATCGCCCAACCCCGTCAGCGTCGCCTGCCCGGAGAGGGCGGGGAAGGAGCGCGCGACCGTCCAGACGCCCAGGCCGACGGCGACCAGGGCGAGGCTGAGCACGACCGCGAGCACGGCGAGGGCGGACCTGATCCTGCGGTGGCGCCTGCTGCGCGGTGCGTCTGTGCCCACATCACTCCTTTGTGACTGGCAGCGTACTCCCGGGCAGGAAGCCGCTACGCGTGCAGCTGCTCGTTCAGCAGGATCCCCGTTCCACTGCGCTGCAACACCTCGACCGCCCCGGAGACCGAGTTGCGGCGGAAGAGCAGGTTCGGCACCCCGGACAGTTCGACGGCCTTCATCGTGCGGGCCTGGCCCTCCGCGGTGCGCGGCTGGTCGGGCAGCGTGACCTTGGTGCCGGCTGTCACATACAGTCCGGCTTCGACCACGGTGTCGTCGCCGATCGAGATGCCGACGCCGGAGTTGGCGCCGAGCAGCGCGCGTTCTCCGATCGATACCCGCTCGGTGCCGCCGCCGGAGAGCGTGCCCATGATCGAGGCCCCGCCGCCGATATCAGCGCCGTCGCCGACGACGACGCCCTGGGAGATCCGGCCCTCGACCATCGACGTGCCGAGCGTGCCGGCGTTGAAGTTGACGAAACCCTCGTGCATGACCGTGGTGCCGGGGGAGAGGTAGGCGCCCAGGCGCACCCGGGACGCATCCGCGATCCGCACCCGGTCGGGCGTGACGTAATTCAGCAGCGGGGGGAACTTATCGATCCCGGTGGCCTGGATGCCGGCCCGCTGCAGCGCCGGACGGAGCCTGGCAAAGTCGGCGGGCAGCATCGGGCCGGCGTTGGTCCAGGCCACGGTGGGGAGGTGGCCGAAGATGCCGTCGAGGTTGATGCTGTTCGGGCGCACGAGGAGGTGGGACAGCAGGTGCAGCCGGAGGTAGGCATCCGAGGTGCCTGCCGGGGCCGCGGCCAGGTCGATCTCGACGGTGACGGCCTCGACCCGGACGGCCCGGCGGCGGTCGTCGCCGGCGAACTCCTCCAGCTCGGACGGCACGATCCAGCGGTCACGGCCGGCCGGCAGTGTGCCGAGTCGGGGGGCCGGGAACCAGGTGTCCAAAACCGTGCCGTCGCCGGCGACCGTGGCCAGGCCGTACCCCCAGGCGTTGGCGGGGACGGTGGACTGCGGGGACACTGCGGTGCTCATGGCTCTAGATTAGTAGGATGCCCCTCAACCTCGTGACCCTGGACCTCTCCGCCTCCTCGATCGATCTGACCAGGGCGATCTGCGACATCGAGTCGGTGTCCGGCACTGAGACGGCGCTGGCCGACGCCATCGAGCACGCCCTCGCCGGGCAGGGCCACCTCGAGATCATCCGCGACGGTGACACGGTCGTGGCCCGCACGAACCTCGGCCGGGCGCAGCGGGTGGTCATTGCCGGCCATATCGACACGGTGCCGCTGAACGGGAACCTGCCGACCCGGTTCGAAACCCTCGACGGGGTGGACTACCTCTGGGGCCGCGGCACGGTGGACATGAAAGCCGGCGTGGCGGTTCAGCTCAAACTGGCCGCCGAACTGACCGACCCTGCCGTCGACGTGACCTGGATGTGGTACGACCACGAGGAGGTGTCCGACGACCTCAACGGCCTCGGCCGGCTCGCCCGCAACCGCCCCGACCTGTTCGTCGGCGACTTCGCCATCCTCGGCGAACCGACCAACAGCCAAGTCGAAGGCGGCTGTAACGGCAACGTGCGGATCGAAATCCGCACCTTCGGTCTGCGCTCGCACTCCGCGCGCAGTTGGGTGGGCGACAACGCCATCCACAAGGTGGCCCCGATCCTCGACCTGCTGGCCGGTTACCAGGCGCGCGAGGTGGAGGTCGAGGGCCTGGTCTACCGCGAGGGGTTGAACGCCGTCGGCATCAGCGGCGGCATCGCCGGCAACATCATCCCCGACGAGTGCATGGTGCACGTCAACTACCGGTTCGCGCCCAGCCGGTCGGGCCCCGAAGCCATCGCGCACCTCACCGAACTGTTCGGCGGCTACGAGATCACCGTCGTCGACCTGGCCGAGGGCGCCCGCCCGGGCCTCGACGCGGTCCTGGCCCAGGAGTTCCTCGTCGCCGTCGGCGGAACGGCACGCCCCAAGTACGGCTGGACGGATGTCGCGCGCTTCTCCGCGCTCGGAATCCCCGCCGTGAACTATGGCCCCGGCGACCCGCTCAAAGCCCACGCGGACGACGAACGCGTCGCCCTGCACCAGATCACGGAGTGTGAGGACGGACTCCGTTCGTGGCTGACCGCATCCGCCGGCTGAACCCCGGCGCCCCGGCCCGGCCAGGCCGCCTGACGGCCCGGTTCCGTCCGGCGCCCTGGTGGGCCGGGGTAGCGGCGATCTGGGCGGCCTCCCGGATCGTGACCACGACGCTCGTGCTGCTGCTCGCCCGGGCCCAGGGTGCGAACCCCTGGACCGCCGCGAGCCCCGGCTACGCCGACTTCGCAAACATCTGGGACGGACGCTGGTACAACATCGTCGCCGTGGCCGGCTACCCGTCCGTGCTCCCGGTCACCGTCGACGGTCACGTCGCGGAGAACGCGTGGGCGTTCATGCCGGGCTACCCGGCCGTGGTGCGCCTGCTGATGATTGTGCTCGACCAGCCGTGGGCGCCGATGGCGGTACTGGTCTCGCTTGCCTTCAGCCTCGGCAGCGCCCTGTTGTTCTACCGGCTGATGCTGCGGGTGCTCGGCGAGCCGACGGCCCTGTTCGCCGCCGTGCTGTTCTGCGTCGCGCCGCTGTCCCCGATCCTGCAGTTCGGCTACGCCGAGTCGATGTACCTGTTCTTCCTCACTCTCGCCCTGCTGCTGCTCCTCGAGCGGCGGTACGTGCTGCTCTTCCCGGTGATCCTCGTGATGGCGTTCACCCGGCCGAGCGGGCTCGCCTTCGCACTGGCCATGGGCTTGCACCTGCTGCAGCGCTGGCTGAGCAGGGCAGGAGACCCGTTCCCGATCCGGGAGCGGGTGGTCGCGGCATCCGTTGCAGGGTTCAGCGCGGCCTGCGGCCTGGCCTGGCCCCTCATCGCCTGGGCGGCGACGGGGTCGATGACGGCGTACACCGACACCGAGCTGGCCTGGCGGTCGGCCTACATCGGCTACCAGGAGCTGGTGCCGTTCACCGCGTGGTTCCAGAGCGGCGTGTGGTGGCTGGGGATGCCGCTGGGCATCGTGATCGTCTCCGCCCTGGTCCTCGGCTTCGCGGCCCTGTTGTACGTCTCGCCGGTGCGCCGGCTGGGCGTCGACCTGCGGTTCTGGCTGGCCGCCTACGGACTGTACCTGCTCGCGGTGTTCTTCCCGCAGTCGAGCACCTTCCGGTTGCTGATGCCGCTGTTCCCCCTGCTCGGCGCCGTCGCCATACCGAAGAACCCGATCTACCGGGCGGCGGTCGTGCTGCTCTTCATCGCGGGCCAGATTGGCTGGCTCCTGCTCTGCTGGGGGGTCGACGGAGCGGACTGGACACCCCCCTAATTACTGTCTGGGGCGGTAATGGTCGATAATGGAAGTTCAGACGAATGAATGGAAGGGGAGTTCATGGCGGCCATGAAGCCACGGACCGGAGACGGGCCAATGGAGGCTGTAAAGGAGGGGCGCCTCATCATCGTGCGTGTTCCGCTCGAGGGTGGAGGCCGACTTGTCGTCTCTGTGAACGACGCCGAGGCCAAAGAGCTCCACGATGCGCTCGCCGGCGTAGTCCAGCCGACCGTATAGTTTTATCGATCGGCCGCGCAGCACTGCTGCGCGGCCGATTTTTTTGTGCCCGGACGTGCCCGTCCGGGCAGGTCAGGCGCGGATCTTGGTGATCTGGAGCAGGCCGTCGCCAACGGGCGAGAGGGCGCTGATCACCGCGGTGGAACCGGCGATCTCGGCCAGGAGGGTGCGGAAGCCGGTGGCCACGTCGTCTCGCTGAGCAGGGTTGGCCACGCGCCCTCGCCAGAGGGCGTGGGCGACGAGCACCGTTCCGCCCGGGCGGGCCAGGCGCAGGCCGTGCTCAACGTATTCGATCACCGAGTGAGGGTCGGCGTCGACGAAGACGATGTCGTAGGAATTCTCGTTCATCCGGGGCAGCACCTCGGCGGCCTTGCCCGTGATCAGGCGCACCCGGTTCGAGCGGATGCCGGCCTCGGCGAAGCTGGCCCGCGCGTGCTGCTGGTGGTCGACCTCGGTGTCGATCGAAGTGAGCGTGGCGCCCGGCGCACCGGTGAGCAGCCAGATTCCGGAGACGCCGGCCCCGGTACCGACCTCGAGGATGCTGCGGGCCCCGGTCGCGGCGGCGATCACGGCCGACTGCGCGCCGACGGCGGGGGAGATCGCGTCGATTCCCAGTTCGAGGGACTGCTGCCTGGCCCTGGCCACGGCGTCGGACTCGACGACGGAATCGTCGGAGAACTTCCAGTTCAGATCTTTGTCAGACAAGCGCAACTCCAGTGGGTGATTGGGTCCAGCCTAGGGGCGGGGCCGCTCTGGTCGGGGGAAGCCTCGCCGGGGGTTATTCTGAGGGAATGTTTGGTCTGACGTTCGAGAAGATCCTCCTGATCGGGATCGTCGCCGTCTTCCTGCTCGGACCGGAAAAACTGCCGCACTACGCCGCCCAGCTCGCGCGCCTGGTGAAACAACTGCGCGACATGGCGAACGGGGCCAAGGAGCGCATGCGCGACGAGATGGGGCCCGAGTTCGACGACGTCGACTGGAAGAAACTCGACCCGCGCCAGTACGACCCGCGTCGCATCATCCGTGAGGCGCTGATCGACGACGACGGCGCGGTGAAGGAGCAGTCGGCGACGGTGTCCCGGGCCGTGCCGAACCCCGACGGCGCGTACCTGCAGCGCAAGCGCGCCCGCGAGGCGGCCCTCGCCGCGGCCGAGCCGCCCCCGTTCGACTCCGAAGCCACCTGACCGGTGGCCGGCAGCGGCCGGCGCGGGCTGAGGGCGGGTCTCAGATGGTGAACGTGGTCCGGGTTTCGGCGCCGAGCTGGTGCGCGAGGGTGCTCGCGGCCTTCCTGAGTCGGTGGGTGATCGCATCCAGTCCGGAGTCGAGGCGATCACCGGGGACGGTGACGGCCAGGGCCGCGATCACGCCGGGCGCCCGCACCGGAACGGCGACGCAGGAATGCCCGAGCCGGTAGGCTTCCCGGTCCACGGTGGATTCAGCCCCGCGCTGAAGATGGTTGAGCACGGCGCGTCGGCTGGTGGTCATCCGCGGGGTGAACCGGACCTGCGGATGCCGGGTGAGGTACTCGGCCCGCTGCTCCCGGCTCAGCTGGGCCAGGATCTGCTTACCAAGGGCGGTGGCATGCGCGCCGTCGGCCAGCCCGGACCAGAGTTCCGGGCGAGGAACCCCGGCCTGGTCGACGATATCGATCAGCCGCACGTCGCCGCCGCTGAACCGGGCCAGGTACGCCGTCGCCTCCTGCTCCTCCGCGACGCGCCGCAGGGTCTGCCGCACCATGGCGAGGAAGACCCCGGCGTGCTCGCTGCCGCGCAGGCTCGGGAAACGATGACCGAGCACCAGCCCGTCGGGCTCGGCGGCCAGGTACCCCTCGTGCACCAGGGTGCGGGTGAGGTTGTAGGCCGTGCCCAGGCTCAGCCCCGCGGCGTTAGCGATGGCCTTGACCGGCAGCGGCCGGGCGGCCGTGGCGACGATGTCCACCAGTTTCAGGGCGCGCTGCACGGAGGAGATGAGGGTCTGGCGATCCTGTGACATCTGGCTCCCGCACGAGTGACTATTCGGAACAGGATAGACAGGCGGCTCAGAACTGGAAAGGGGTTGCGTGGGAGGAAACCCCGGGCCGGGGACGCCCGGCCGCAGGCACGAACCTCCCGCGCGGCGAAATCCCGGGGCGCTACGCTGATGCCAGGGAAGGTGCTCATGTCGAACAAACCCGTCAAGGTCAAACGGATGAACAAGGCGCTCTACGAGGCCGAGCTTCGCCGGCTGCAGACCGACCTGGTGTCGATGCAGCAGTGGGTGAAGGAATCAGGGGCCCGCATCGTCGTGATCTTCGAGGGCCGGGACGCGGCAGGCAAGGGCTCGGCCATCAAACGGGTCACCGAGTACCTCAACCCGCGCAGCGCCCGGATCGTGGCCCTGCCGGTGCCGACCGAGCGGGAACGCGGCCAATGGTACTTCCAGCGCTACGTGGAGCACCTGCCGTCCACCGGTGAGATCGTGCTGATGGACCGCTCCTGGTACAACCGCGCGGGGGTCGAGCGGGTGATGGGATATTGCACTCCTGACGAGTACCGCCGATTCCTGCACCAGGCTCCCCTCTTCGAGCGGATGCTGGTCGAAGACGGCATCCTCCTCGTCAAGTACTGGTTCTCGGTGTCAGATCACGAACAGGAGGCGCGGTTCCGATCCAGGCAGAACGACCCGATGCGTCGCTGGAAGCTCTCAGAGACCGACCTGCTGTCGATCACGAAGTGGGTCGACTACTCCAAGGCGAAGGACGAGATGTTCGTGCACACCGATATCCCGGAGGCGCCGTGGTGGGTGGTCGAGAGCGACGACAAGCGCGCCGCGCGCCTGAACATGATCAGCCACCTCTTGTCGATCGTTCCCTACGAGCACAGCGAGCCGGCGGCCGTGAAGATCCCGCACCGACCGACCGGGTCCGACTATGAGCGGCCGCCGCGGGAACTGAACCGTCCGGTGCCCGACTATGCGGCGGCGCTCGCCGTCGTCGACGGGAAACCAAAGTTGAACCCGCCGCCGAAACCCCCGAAGGCCTAACGCCCCGAAGGCCCGTCAGAACCCGGGCCAGGAGCAGCACCCGACGGCGGTGGGCGGCGGCGATGAGCGACGGGGACAGCGGGGGAGGCCGGCATCCGGCCGGTCTGGGCCGACCGCTTCAGTAGCCGCAGCGGTCGGCAATCCAGGTGTAGAGCCGGGCGCGAAGTGCGTCGTCGACGGCCAGGTCCCAGTCGCCTGCGCGTTCGGGGGAGCCCGGCCCCACCGTGACGCGCACCGTGAGCGGGAACACGGTTCCGCGTTTGTCCTCGGCGATGGCGTGCGGGTCGCAGCGGGCCGGGCGCAGGCCGAGCGAGATCCGGGTCGGCGGCGTGGTCGCATCCAGGGTCAGCCCGACCGGCCAGTCGAGCCCGGTGGCCGAGGCGAGGAGTGGCGTCGAACCCGCCTGGTCGATGGTGGCGACGCCTGGCCCGCCGGTCGGGGTCAGCGTGAGGTCGAGCCAGGCGGTGGAGACCGGCCCGGCGCCGTCGACTCGAAGCTTCGGGGCCACGTCGATGCGGAGGACCTGCCGCAGTGCGCCGGCCAGGCAGTCCTCTCCCTCGATCCGGTCGAGGGCGCCGGTGTCGTCCAGCGCCGGCACCGTCGCGGTGGCCGGGACGTTGGCTGAGTCGGTGCCCGGCACGGCCCAGGCGAGGGTAAGCGTGTCCACCGGCGCCGGGCCGGCGTTGGTGACGCTGAGCTCGAGCACCCGGTCCGCATAGTCGAACCTGGTCTGGTAGATCCGGACGCTCACACCGTGCGGCAGGCCGTCGGCGCCCGTGGGGGCAACCGGGGTCCCGCTCGTGGCAGGGATGCCGGGGTGGTCCGGTGTGCTCGCACAGCCGGTCGTGCCGGCGAGGATGCCCGCGAGCAGCAGCGCCACCGGCAGCCGGGTGGACCAGTCCGGGCGGCGCGCACGCACGGGGGCTACCTCGGCGAAATGCCCAGGCTGCGACCGGACAGCCCGCGGGCGCGGGTGGCGAGCCGGTCGGCGACGGCCTGGATGGCGATGGCCGCCGGGTCGAGGGGGTCTCCCAGCACGACCGGCAGCCCCGAGTCCCCGCCGCTGCGCAGCGGTACGCTCAGCGGAACCTGGGCGAGCAACGGCACGGGGGTCTCCTGGCCGTGGCCGAGCCGTCGGGCGACCTCGGCGCCGCCGCCGGAGCCGAAGATGTCGAGGACGCTGCCGTCGGCCTGCACGATCCCGGCCATGTTCTCGATCACGCCGTAGATCGTCTGCCCGGTCTGCCTGGCCACCACGCCGCTGCGCTCCGCGATGTCGGCGGCGGCAGGCTGCGGCGTGGTGACGACAATGACGTCGGCCTGGGGGAGCAGCTGGCCGACCGAGATGGCCACGTCACCGGTGCCCGGCGGCAGGTCGAGCAGCAGGATGTCGAGGTCACCGAAGTAGACCTCGGTGAGGAACTGGTTGATGGTGCGGTGCAGCATCGGGCCGCGCCAGGCGACGGCCACGGAGGAGTCGTCGACGAACATGCCGATCGAGATGACCTTCACGTCGAAGGCGATCGGCGGCAGGATCATGTCGCCGACCTGGGTCGGCTTCACCGCGGTTCCCTTGTCGCTGCCGGGAGCCGGCGGCCCGATGAGGCCGAGCAGGCCGGGGATGGAGAAGCCGTAGACATCCGCGTCGACGATGCCGACCCGGAGCCCCCGGGCGGCGAGGGCGACGGCGAGGTTCGCCGTGATCGTGGACTTGCCGACGCCGCCCTTGCCGCTGGTGATGGCGTAGACCCGGGTCAGGGAGTCCGGCCCGAATTGGCTGGTGCGAGCGCCCTTGCCGCCGCGGAGCTTCTCGGTCATGGCGCGGCGCTGCTCGCGGGTCATCACGGTCACGTCCACGCTCACCCGGCCGGTACCGGCCACGGACTCGGCCGCCTCACGCACATCGCGTTCGATCTGGCGCGCGGCCGGGCAGCCGGCGATGGTCAGCCGGAGACCGACCGTGGTGTGGCCGTCGGCGTCCACCTCGACCCCTGCGATCATGTCGAGTTCGGTGATCGGGCGACGGATCTCGGGGTCGATCACGCGCACGAGGGCTGCGAGCACCCCGTCGCGGGTGCGCTGGTCGTCACTCACTCCGGGGACGCTCCTCACGCGGGCGTGCCGGCGCCGGGTCGTGTTCGTGGTCGCGCTCACCCTTGCGGGCGCGCTTGCGTTCGCGTTTGTCCTGGTCTTCGCGCTCCTCGAGGTTTTCGAGCAGCGACCGGAGCTCCGCGCGGAGGAAGTCCCTGGAGGCCAGGTCCTTCATGCCCAGGCGCAGCGCGACGACCTCGCGGGCGAGATACTCGGTATCGGCCAGGTTCCGTTCGGCGCGCTGGCGGTCCTGCTCGAACTGCACCCGGTCGCGGTCATCCTGCCGGTTCTGCGCCAGCAGGATCATCGGCGCCGCATAGGAGGCCTGCATGGACAGGACCAGGGTCAGCGCAATGAAGCCCAGCGACACCGAGTCGAAGCGCCAGGCCGGCGGCGCGAGCGTGTTCCAGGCAATCCAGCCGACGGCGAAAAAGGTCAGGCCGAGCAGGAACCACGGGGTGCCCATGCCGCGGGCGATGGCCTCGGTGAACCGGCCGAACCGGTCGCTGCTCGGGCGGTTGCGGTCTCGGTTCCGCTTGCGGCCGAGTGCGGCCGTGCGCAGTCCCTTGGGCGAGTCGAGACGGAGATCCGATTGGTTAGCTCGGGCCATTGCCGGTCCTCCTTCCGTGGTGCAGGGGGATGCTTCCCGTGGTCAGGTCGGTGCGGGCTGCGGCCCGGCGGCGCACATCGTCGTTCCCATCGTGACTTCGCCAGTCGTCCGGCAACAGATAGTCGAGGACATCGTCAATCGTCACCACCCCGACGAGCCGGTGATTGTCGTCGACGACGGGAACCGAGACGAGGTCGTAGCTGGCGAGGATGCGGGTGACCTCCGCCGCCGAGGTGTCGGCGGTGACGGGGTCGAGACCCTGGTCGAGCAGCGTGCCCAGACGCTCGTGTGGCGGGTAGCGCAGCATCCGCTGGAAATGCACCATGCCCAGGAAGCGGCCCGTCGGTGGTTCGTAGGGCGGCAGGGTCACGCAGATAGCCGCGCCGAGGGCGGGAGCGAGGTCGTGGCGGCGGATCAGGGCGAGACCTTCGGCGACCGTGGCGTCGGCGGAGACGATGATCGGCTCCGTGGTCATCAGGCCGCCGGCGGTGTCGGGGGCGTAGGTGAGCAGGAAGCGCACATCGTCCGCCTCCTCCGGTTCCATCAGGTCGAGCAGCTGCTCGCCGTGTTCCTCGGGCAGCTGCGCGATCAGGTCTGCGGCGTCGTCCGGCTGCATGTGGTCAAGCACGTCGGCGGCGCGGGCGTCGCCGAGCCTGGTCAGGATGCCCACCTGCTCGCGCTCGGGCATCTCCTCGAGCACGTCGGCGAGGCGGCCGTCCGGCAGCTCCCCGGCGACCTCGTACATGCGTTCCGGCGGCAGGTCGAGCAGGGTATTGGCGAGGTCGGCGGGCTTGAGGTCCGAGTAGGTGGCGATGAGCTGCTCGGCGGACTGGGCCTGGCCGGCCGTGGCCTGCTCCCGCACCTCTGCCCAGGCGGCGAACGCCGTGGCTCCCTTCGCGAACAGGGACAGGCTCGTTTTGGGGCGGCGCACGAAGAGTTGGCTGATCGCCCAGCCGCCCTGCGCGGATTCCTCAATCGAGACATCCTCGACGGTGGCCTCGCCGGAGCCGTCGTTGAAGACAACGGTGCGACCGAGCATCTCGGCGATCACCCGCACCTCGCCGCCGCGCTGCTCGAAACGGCGCACGTTGATCAGGCCGGTGGTGATGATCTGGCCGGAGCCGATGCTCGTCACCCGGCTCATCGACACGAACACGCGTCGTTTGCCCGGGATTTCCACGATCAGGCCGACCACGAGGGGCGGGTCGTTTTTTCGGTAGACCACCAACACGTCGCGTACTTTGCCGACGCGGTCGCCCGCGGGGTCGAAGACGGTACACCCGGCCAAACGGGCAACGAAGACTCTGGTGGCACTCACAGTACAAATCTAGGGCACCTTCAGGGGATAACGGTGCTGTGGGAGAATGGCGGCATGAGCAACCAAAGCCCTTTCGGCGCCCGCGGCCCCGCACTCTTCCCCGTTCTGCCCAAGGGAGAGGTGCTCGCGACGTACGAAACCTACTTCGAGGCGCAGGCCGCGGTGGACACTCTCGCGAAGGCGGACTTCCCGGTCAAGAAGCTTTCCATCGTCGGCAACGACCTGAAGAGCGTCGAACGGGTCACCGGCAAACTCACCTGGGGTCGGGTCGCTCTCGCCGGGGCGGCATCCGGCGCCTGGCTCGGTGTCTTCTTCGGGTTGCTCTTCTTCATCTTCTCGCCCGCGGGCGCGGGGCTGCCATTCGTACTCGCCGCGGTGCTGATCGGTGCCGGATTCGGCATGTTGTTCGGGGTCGTCAGCTACGCGCTCAACCGCCGCCGCCGCGACTTCACCTCGACCATGCAGGTCATCGCGAGCAACTACCAGGTGATCGTGGATGCGACCCTGGTCAATCGGGCGCGCAACCTGCTCGCCGGGCACGCCCAGTCCGAGGCCGTGGCGCCGGCCGTGCCGCATCCGTCGGAGCCCCCGCGCAGCGCCGACCCGGTCACCCCGCCCGCCCCGCCGGCCCCCGAGGCCTGACCCCCGCCGGGCTCGCCTCGCAGCGCCACCACGTATCCGCGAGAGTGCACTTTTGGCCCCTTCGCGTGGCGCGAGGGGGCCAAAAGTGCACTCTCGCGGGTGGGGAAGAGGGACGGCACGAGAGGGTTGAGGGGGCGGCGATCAGGCGGTGAGGGCGGCGATCCAGGCCTCAACATCGGCTGAGGTGCGGGGGATGCCGGCGGACAGGTTCTCCGGGCCGTCGACGGTGATCAAGATGTCGTCTTCGATCCGCACGCCGATGCCGCGGAACTCGGCCGGCACGGTGAGGTCGTCGGGCTGGAAGTACAGGCCGGGCTCGATCGTGAACACCATGCCCGGCTCGATCACTCCGTCCATGTACATGTCACGGCGGGCCTGGGCGCAGTCGTGCACGTCGAGACCGAGGTGGTGGCTGGTGCCGTGAACCATGTAGCGGCGGTGGTGACCGTTGTCGGGCAGGAGCGCCTCCTCGGCGGTGACGGGCAGCATGCCCCACTCCGCTGTACGACGGGCGATCACGGCCATGGCGGCGGCGTGCACATCGCGGAACACCGCGCCGGGGCGGGCGACGGCGAAGGCGGCATCCGCGGCCTCGCGCACGGCGTCGTAGACCCGGCGCTGCACCGGCGTGAATGTGCCGTCTACCGGAAGGGTACGGGTGATGTCGGCCGTGTAGTAGCTGTCGACCTCGACCCCGGCGTCGAGCAGGATCAGGTCGCCCGGCGTGACCGGCCCGTCATTGCGGGTCCAGTGCAGGATGCAGGCATGGACGCCGGACGCCGCGATGGTGTCGTAGCCCACCGCGTTGCCGTCCGAGCGGGCACGGGTGTTGAACACGCCCTCGACCAGGCGTTCGCCGCGCAGGTGGGAGCTGGACCGGGGCAGGTCGCGGATGACGTCGTCAAAGCCGTGCGCGGTGGCTGCAACGGCGAGGCGCATCTGGCCGATCTCGTAGGAGTCCTTGACGAGGCGCAGCTCCGAGAGGTCGCGGGCGAAATGGTCGTCCGGTTCGTGCTCGGCGTTGATCTCCAGGCTGAACGGGGAGTCTGACGCGTTGGTGGTGAGTACCTTCTCGGCGGCGAAACGCAGCCGGGCCTCGTCGACCTCGTCGGTGAATACCGGGTCGGCTTCGCGCACGACGACGGTCTCGCTGTCCACGGCCTCGAGAACGGCGGCCAGCTCGGCGATGCCGCGCACCTGCAACACAAGGTCGGCGCCGACCTGGACGATCGACGGGCGCGGGCCGATCCAGAACTCGCCGATGTCGGGGTTCGCGTAGAACTCGTCAGAGTCGCGGCCTGCGCGCTCCCGGAAGTAGAGCGTGGCGTCGTGGCCGGCCTCGGTCGGCTCGAGGACCAGCACGGCCCCCGGCTCGGAGTCGCTGCCCCAGCCGGTCAGGTGCGCGAAGGCGGAATGCGCGCGGAAAGCGTAGTCGGTGTCGTTGGAGCGTTGCTTGAGCCGGCCGGCCGGGATGATCAGCCGGGTCCCCGGATAGATCGCGGAGATCCTGGCCCGACGGGCCGCCGCGAACGGGGCCTGCTCGCGCGCGGACGGCAGTTCGGCGGTGCGCTCGGCCCAGGAGCCGGAGATGTACGCCTTGAAACCCGCCGACCCGGGCGTCGTGGAACGGTTCTCGTTCGATCGGGGGGCAGGGGTGATCGCGGATTCGCTGGGAGAGGCCATGAGGTCATTCTCCCATTGACCGGGTGGATGCCGGCTGGATGCCGTGTCGGGCAGGTCAGCGCGGGGAGAGGGTCGCGACGATCGGGCGGTGGTCGCTGCCCGCGGCATCCTCTGACTCGATCACGCTCATGCTGTCGGCCTGCCAGTTCGGTGTGGAGAGCACGTGGTCTATCGGGCTGCCGAGCAGCGACGGCAGGAAGGTCGGCCAGGTGCCGACGGCGCCGGAGCCGGTGGCCAGCGCCGCGTCCCGGCAGCGGCCGAGAACGGCGGAGGCCGCTGATTCCCGCCCGGACATGTGGTCGACGGTGGAGTTGAAGTCCCCGGCCATGATCACATTCCCGCCGGCGCATTGGCCTGCGAGCCAATCGAGGTCCGAGCGCCAGTTGGACATCTCCCAGTTGATCGGAGCGACGGCGTGTACCGCGATGATCGTCGGCCCGGCCCCGTTGACCGGCGTGGCGACAACGGTCGGCAGCACATTGGTGTTGCCGGGAGGGCCGGAACCCCCGGCGCTGCTCACGGTGTATTCGCCGAGGTCCGGGCTGATCAGCAGGGTCGTCGACCTGGCCTTGGAGACCTGGTCGAACGCGATGGTGTGCACCCACATGGGCCGTCCGGCCTCCCGCATGGCTTCGGCGATCTTCACGCCGGTGGCCTCCGTCGTCTCCGGCAGGGTGACGATGTCCGCGCCCTGGTCGAGGGCAAGACGGGCGATCGCCGCTGAGCCGGGCTCGTCACCGAGCGTGTTCCAGCTGAGTACGGTGACATCGTCGGTCGCGGCGGCGGATATGGACTTCCCCTCGGCGGCGGCAGACGGCACGCCGATGCCCCGGGTCGCGAGCACGGCGGCATTGCCGAACGCGAAGAGGAGCACCAGCACGGCCAGAGATCCGGCCAGGCGCCGTAGCGGCCGGATCGAGGTGAGCAGGGCCAGTACGACCAGACCGGCAGCCGCGACGGCAACTCCCACTCCGCGGAGGGACACGACGTGGGCGAAGACCCAGCTGTTCTGCAGGCCGAACAACTGCGGCCAGCCGAAGGCGAGCAGCGCGAGGGCGGAGCCGCCGAGGATGAGGGCGGTGAGGACTCTGGACAACATGGAGTGACCACGTTAGGCGACCCGGCTGGGTGAAGCCTCCGACTGGCCCAACCAGCACGGGCTGGCCCAACTAGCATGGGGGAATGGCAGGAGAACGGCGATTCACGGGTCCCATCGACCTGCACACCCACTCGAGCGTGTCCGACGGCACCGAGACCCCGGCCCAGCTCGTGCGCGCCGCCGCCGACGCGGGGCTCGGCACTGTGGCACTGACCGATCACGATTCGACCGCGGGCTGGTTCGAGGCGGCGGCGGCGGCGCGCACGGCCGGCATCACCCTCATTCCCGGAATGGAATTCAGCACCAGGGTCTCCTTCGCCAGCGTGCACCTGCTCGCCTACCTCTTCGACCCCTTCGACGCCGGTATCGTTGCCGAGACCTCCCGGGTGCGACAGGCCCGACTCGTGCGCGCCGAACAGATGGTGGAACGGATCGGGGCCGACTATGCGTTGACCTGGGAGGACGTGCTCGCCCAGACCACCCCGGATGCGACCGTCGGCCGTCCGCACATCGCTGACGCTCTGGTGGCGCGGGGCTTCGCGCTGACCCGGAGCGAGGCATTCGCGGGGATCCTGCACTGGGATGCGGGCTACTACCAGCCGCATTACGCTCCCGAACCGCTGCGCGCCATCGAGCTGGTGCGCGCGGCAGGAGGCGTTCCGATCATCGCGCATCCGGCAACCCGCGGCGTCGACGACGTGATTCCGGAGTCCCGGCTGGCCAGGCTGGTCGACGCCGGGCTGTTCGGGCTCGAACTCGAGCACAGGGAGAACAAACCGGCGGCGAAGACCAGGCTCTACGAACTCGCCGCGAAATACGGGCTGTTCATCACGGGCTCCAGCGACTACCACGGCGAGGGCAAACCCAACCGCCTGGGGGAGAACACGACGGCGCCGGACGTGCTGGAGGCATTGATCGGCCAGGGCACCGGCTCGGAGCCGATCTACGGCTAGCTACCGCGGCTGACAGGCTCACCCGCCGACGGATGCCAGATTTCGACAGTCTCAAGCGCCGCGGTGGTCGAGCCCGTCGAGACCTGCTGCTAGCTGGCGGTTCCGGACTGCGGTGCGCTGCGGCGCGTGCGGCTGCGACGGCGTGGGGCGCTGTTGCCGTCGCGGTGCTCGGCGCCGCCGCCGTCGTGCGTTCCGGCCGCGGGGGTCGCGACGGGGGCATCCGGGTTCGTGGTCTGGCTGACCCTGGTGCGGTTGCGCCCGCGACCGGAGCGGTCGCCGCCCTGGTCGCCGGTGCTCGCACCTGCACCGGTACTGACGCCGGCGCCGACGGATGCCGGGCGGCCCGAGCCTGAGCCGCCCGAGCCTGAGCGGCCCGTGTCGGAGCGGCCCGTGTCGGAGCGACCGGAGCCGGAACGACCCGAGCCGGACCGACCCGTGTCGGAGCGGCCGGAGCCCGCCGAGGCCTCGCGGATCGGCGACGCGCGCAGGCGGCCCTTCGACCCGGTCGGGATGTTCAGGTCGCTGAAGAGGTGCGGCGAAGACGAATACGTCTCCATCGGCACGGGCGTGCCGAAGTCGAGCGCGTTGTTGATCAGCGTCCACTTGTGCATGTCGTCCCAGTCGACGAACGTGACGGCGATGCCGCTCTTGCCGGCGCGCCCGGTGCGGCCGACGCGGTGCAGGTAGGCCTTCTCGTCCTCCGGGATCGTGTGGTTGATCACGTGGGTGACGTCTTCGACGTCGATGCCGCGGGCGGCGACATCCGTGGCGATCAGGATGTCCTTCTTGCCGGCCTTGAACGCGGCCATCGCGCGTTCGCGCTGTTCCTGGTTGAGGTCGCCGTGCACGGCGGTGGCGTTGAAGCCGCGATCGCCGAGTTCCTCGACGAGCTTGGCGGCGGCGCGCTTGGTGCGGGTGAAGATCACGGTCTTGCCGCGGCCCTCGGCCATCAGGATGCGGCCGATCACCTCGTCCTTGTCCATGTTGTGCGCGCGGTAGACGAGGTGCTCGATGTTGGCCTGCATCAGACCCTCGTCGGGGTCGCTCGCCCGGATGTGGATCGGGCGGTTCATGAACCGGCGGGCGAGGGCCACGATCGGGCCGGGCATCGTCGCCGAGAACAGCATGGTGTGCCGGGTCGACGGCGTCTGCGAAAACAGCTTCTCGATGTCTGCGAGGAAGCCAAGGTCGAGCATTTTGTCCGCCTCGTCCAGCACCATCTCGCTCACGTTGGCAAGGCTGAGCAGGCGCTGGCTGGCAAGGTCGAGCAGGCGGCCGGGAGTGCCGACGACGATCTGGGCGCCGGCCTTGAGCTGCTCGATCTGGCCCTCGTAGGCCTTGCCGCCGTAGATGGAGACGATCTTCGTGGCGCGGTTGCGGGCGGCGAGTTCGAGGTCCTCACTGACCTGCACGCACAGTTCGCGGGTCGGCACGACGACCAGCGCCTGCACTCCCGGTTCGGGGTCGAGGCCCAGGCGCTGGATCAGGGGGAGGCCGAAGCCGAAGGTCTTGCCCGTGCCCGTCTTGGCCTGGCCGATGATGTCTTGGCCGCTGAGGGCGAGGGGGATGGTCTGGACCTGGATGGGGAAGGGCTCGAGGATGCCTTTATCTGCGAGGGCCTGGACCATGTCCTGGTCGATATTGAGTTCGGAGAAAGTCACGAAAGTTTGCCTGTCATTAGCTGGATGCTGGAATGCGCCCGTTTTCTGCCTCGGGCACCGGCCACCGATCCATGCCGATGGCGTGGTCCAACCTTACCGGGCGGCCCCTGTGAACTTGATCAGGCGCTCCGCGGGGATCCGCACTGTCCTATGCTAATTGTGTGATCTCGTGGCTCGATCGGCGCGCGAAGCGTGTGGAGATCCCTCGTCCGTCGACCAGGGAAGCACGTCTGTCGACCACCAAGGTGGACATCGCAGACCTGACGCCCGAGTTGCTGCCCTACCTCGGCCAGGCCGCATATTTCGAACTGGGAATGTTCGAGAACCTGGCCCAGACGATCAGGATCGCTCCCGACCTGTACTCCAAGGAGGGGCTGAGCGCGGCCGCAGGCCGGGCGCTCGCCAAACACCAGGGCCTCGTCGCCGAGATCCGCCGGCGCGGCGGGGAACCCTCCGAGGTGATGGCGCCGTTTGCGCCCGCCCTGGACGATTTTCGAGCGAAGACCATGGGTGCGGACTGGTATGAGCTGCTGCTGAGTTGCTACCTTGCCGGTGGCCTGCTCGACGACTTCTTCATCCGGCTGTCCGACGGTTTGCCCGGCGACGTCGGCCCTCGGGTGGCGCACCTGCTCGGCCAGGGTGCGGGTACCGACGTGCTCGTGAAACATCTGAAGGCCGCCATCGGCGGCAACCCCGGCCTCGGCTCGCACCTGGCACTGTGGGGGCGCCGCCTGGTCGGCGACACCCTGCTCGTGGCACGATCGGCCATCCCGGCCGTCGCCCCGACGGCGGGCGATCCCGCGTCGGTTGCCGACCATGGCGAGGAGCGGATCGAACCCGTCTTCACCGAACTGATCGCGGCGCACACGCGCCGGATGGACGGGCTGGGCCTGACCGCCTGACCGCCTGGCCGCCTGACCGCCTGGCCGCCTGGTCGGCGTCATCGAGTCCGTCGTCAGGCAAGTCGGAGGAGGCCCGACGAGGCTGAACGAGCCTGAACGAGTCCGGATCTGTCGGGCCCCGCTCAGGCGTGGCCGGGGTGGCCGGTCTTCATCAGCGTGTGCAGCATCCGCCGGTCACCCTGCGTGCGCGAGCGGCCCAGCTGGACGTCGGCGGCGACGGATGTGACCGCGGCGAGGCCGAGGGACACCCACCAGATCCAGCCGCCGTCCCAGGCCAAGCCGAACCAGGTCAGCGCCACCCAGGCGATCGACGCCACGGCAGTGCCGACGGCCGGCACCAGCACGGAACCGTGGCTGTGCCGACCGGGCAGCAGGTACCGGGCCCCAATTCCCAGCAGCGCACCGCCGAGGGCGACGAAGAGGAGTTCCATGCCTGGTTAGGCCACGAAACCGACGCGACGGGACGTTTCGGCGCCCAGTTCGACGTAGGCCAGTCCGATCGTGGGGACGATGTAGACCCGACCCTTGCTGTCGGAAAGCTTGAGGTAACCGGTCTGCCCGGCGAGGGCGGCAGCAACCGTCTCCTCGATCTCGTTCGCGGGCTGCGAGGTCTCGAAGCCAATCTCACGGGGAGAGTTGAAGATGCCAATGCGGATATCCACCAGGTACGCCTTTCGTTGCCTAAGCGCCCAGATTACGACAGAACGACCCTGCTGCCCGACATCGTTCACTGTCGGCGCAACCCGCTAGCTTTGAAATCGTGACAACCCTGGGATTCGCGCAGCGCGCCGACACCGATTCCGCCGCCGATGGAGCCGCGAACCGGCCCGGTTCCGGCCCAGGCGGCCGGGGATCCGCGTCGCACCCGGTCGGCCTGGACGAGGCGCAGTGCGCCGTGCTCGGCCTCGCCGACGGGGTGTCGGCCGCCGTGATCGGCGCGCCGGGCAGCGGGAAGACGACGGCCCTGGTCGAGCTCGTCGCCGACCGGGTGCTGGGTCGTGGCTACTCGCCGAGCGAGGTGCTGGTGCTGGTACCCACCCGCACCGGCGCCACCGCTTTGCGCGACCGTCTCGCCCTGCGACTGGGCGTGCCGACCAACGGCCCCCTGGCCCGCACGGCCAACTCGGTGGCGTTCCAAATCGTGCGGGATGCCGTGGAGCGCGCCGGCGGCCCGGCCCCGACCCTGCTCACCGGCGGCGAGCAGGACCAGATCATCGCCGAGCTTCTGCAGGGCCACCGGCTCGACCGGTCCGGCCCCGCCTGGCCGGCCACCCTGGGAGCCGACGTGCGCGCCCTGCGCGGTTTCCGTACGGAGCTGCGGGACCTGATGATGCGCGCCGTTGAGTACGGCGTGACAGCGGACACCCTGGCCGACCTCGGTCGCAGCACCGAACGTCCGGAGTGGGTGGCCGCCGCCGAGTTCATCCGCGGTTACGAAGACGTGAAAGACCAGTCCAGGCCCGGCCAGTACGACTCGACCGAGCTGGCGCAGTTCGCCGCAGCCGTGGTGGCGGGCGCCCCGCCCGGACCCGCCGGCGCATCCGCCATCGGGGCGTTCGCCGGGCTGCGCCTGATCGTGCTCGACGACGCCCAGGAGCTCACCCAGGGCATCCTGACCCTGATCCGTCAGTTTGCGGCCCGCGGGGTGGCCATCGTCGCTGTCGGCGATCCCGACATCAGCACCGGTTCATTCCACGGCGCCCACCCGGATGCCCTCGGCCGGCTGTCGACCTACCTCGGCGGTATCCCGGTGGCCACCCTGGTTCTCCCCACGGTGTACCGTCACGGAGACGCCATCCGCCAGGTGGTGCGCGGGATCAGCCACCGGATCGGTACCGCCGGTGCCGGCACCCAGCGGGCCGCGGCCGCCCAGGTCGCTCCGGACGTGAAGGCCGCGACCGCGGCGAACGTGCCGGCCGGTCCGCCCGCCGTGCAGGCGATACTCGCGGCCAGCCCCGCCGATCAGCTCGCGGTCGTCGCCCGGCGGCTGCGCGAACGGCATGTGCTCGGCGGCATCCCCTGGGGACGGATGGCCGTCGTCGCGCGCAGCGGCTCCCTGGTACCGTCGCTGTCCCGCGGCCTGGCCGCCCTCGAGGTGCCGACCCAGGTGTCGAGCGCCCAGACCGCGCTGCGCGACGAATACGCGGTGCGTGCGTTCATCCTCGCCCTCGAAGTCACCCTGGGACGCAAGGCTCTCGACAGCGACACGGCGGTCGACCTGCTCCGCGGCCCGCTCGGCGGGCTGGACCCGATCACGCTGCGCCGCCTCCGCGCGGCACTGCGTCAACAGGAGCTGAGCCAACAGGAGCTGAGCCAACAGGAGCTGACCGGTGACGGCCACCGCAGTGCCGACGCGCTGCTCGTCGACGCGCTGGTCAACCCGGACCTGCTCGGCGGGATCGACAACCGCACCGCCCGCCGGGCGGCGAGTTGTGGCGAAAGCCTGCGCGCCGCGGCCGCCGAATACGACGCCGGCGCGACGATCGAGGAACTGCTCTGGGGGCTCTGGCAGCGCAGCGGGCTGGCCAGGGAATGGCACGACCAGGCCGCCGGCACCGGCATCGTCGCCGACGAGGCCAACCACAACCTCGACGCCGTGGTCGCGCTCTTCTCTGCCGCCCAGCGCTACGTCGAGCGAACGCCGGCCGCCCCGCCAGTCCTGTTCCTCGAGCACCTCGTCGACACCGACGTGCCGGAGGACACGCTCGCTCCCCGCGCGCTCGGCGACGCGGTCGTGGTCTCCACCCCGAGCGGCCTGATCGGCCGCGACTTCGACCTCGTGGTCATCGCCGGGGTGCAGGCGAACGTCTGGCCCGACCTGCGCATCCGCGGGTCTCTGCTGGGCGCCGGCGACCTGGCCTCGCTTGCCGCCGGCCACGCGTCGCAGCCGGGCGGCGAGCGCACCGCCGTGCTGCACGACGAACTGCGAATGTTCGCCCAGGCCGCCGGCCGCGCCCGCACCGAACTGCTCGTCACCGCCGTCGACAACGAGGACAACGAGCCGTCGGTGTTCCTGCGGCTACTGCCGGACGCCGTCTCCACCGGCGACCTCGACTCCGGCGACGCCAGCCGCTATCCGCTGTCGCTGAGAGGTCTGGTCGGTCGACTCCGCCGCGACCTCACCCGCTTCGGCGGGGCGGCCGGGCCCGGCGACGAGGCCACGGAGCGGACTGCGAACCGGGCCGCGGATGCCGCCGCCACCCTCGCCCGGCTGGCCGGGGAGGGCGTGGCCGGTGCGGCCCCCGGCCAGTGGTACGGCCTCACCGATCCGAGCACCGTGCGCCCGCTCAACGACCAGGACGCCGGCGACGGGCCGGTGCGGGTCTCGCCCTCCCGGATGGCCGCGTTCGAAACCTGCCCGTTGCACTGGGTGATCGGTCAGGTCGGCGGCGGCACGTCGAACACCGCCGCGAACCTCGGCACGATCATCCACACGGTGCTGGAGGAATCGACCGACCGGAGCCCCGACGCGCTCTGGCGGGCCGTCGACGCCCGCTGGGACGAACTGCACTTCGACGCCGAGTGGCAATCCCGGCTGCAGAAGGTGGAGGCGCGGGTGCTCACCGACCGGCTCGCGTCGTACCTGCTCGACTTCGAACACACCGGCGGGGCCCTGCTCAGCGCCGAGGGTACCTTCGTCCTCGACGTGGACGGCGCCGTGCTCTCCGGCACGGTCGACCGGGTGGAACGGCTCCGTGACGGGCGGGCCGTGATCGTCGACCTGAAGACCGGCCGCGGCGATCCGATCAGCGACGCCGGTGTGGCGGAGCATCCGCAGTTGGGCGCCTACCAGCTGGCCTTCACCGAGGGTGCCATCGAAGGCATCCCGCCCGGCACCCCGCTTGCCGGCGCCCGCCTGGTGATCGTCTCCTCCGGCACCGTCAAGCAGAACTACCGCAACCCGACCCAGCCTGCCTTCACCGCCGACGAGCTGGCCGCGTTCCGCCGCCGGGTGGGAGAGGACGCCGCCGGGATGGGCGCCGCCACGTTCGTCGCCGAAATCAGTTCCCACTGCCTCGACCCGCGCTCGCACGGGTCCTGCCGAATCCACGTCATCAAGCAGGTCAGCTCATGAATACACCCCGTTCCACCGCACCGATCTCGGCCCTCCGAATCGCCGAGGCCCTGGAGATGTTCCCACCGACGACTGAGCAGCAGGCCGTGATCGAGGCTCCGCTCGCACCCACCCTGGTCGTCGCCGGCGCCGGCAGTGGCAAGACCGAGACGATGGCGAACCGGGTGCTCTGGCTGCTCGCCAACGGCCACGCCAGGCCCGACCAGGTCCTCGGGCTGACCTTCACCCGCAAGGCGGCCGGCGAACTGGCCGAGCGAATCGGCAAGCGGATCGACCAGCTCGACGCGAAAGGGCTGCTGCCGCAGGGCGAATCGGCTGGACCCGACGCACCGCCGGTCGACTCCACCGACCTGTTCAACAGCCCCACCGTCTCCACCTACAACTCGTTCGCCAGCCGCCTGTTCACCGACAACGCCCTGCTGCTCGGCCGGGAACCCGAATCGGTGCTGCTGAGCGAGACCAGCGCGTGGCTGCTCGCCCGGCGGGTCGTGGTCGAACACGGCGACCAGCGGCTCGTCCCCTTCCGCAAGAGCCTCGACGCGGTGACGGATGCCGTGCTCGCGTTCAGCCGCGCCCTCGCCGAGAACCCGCCTCCGGTCGCACCGGGGCAGCCGCGCGCCACCCACGACCTCGCCGGGCTGGCCGACGGTTTCGCCTACCTCCGTGACCTGCCCTTCGGCAACCCGCGCAAGAAGATCCCCTACGCCTCGGTCGACGAGTCGCTCGCCGCCGTCCTGCCGCTGCCGGTGCTGTTCGAACTGGCCGAACGCTACAGCAGCGAGAAACGCCGGCTCGGCCTGATCGAATTCTCCGACCAGGTGGCGCTCGCGTTGCAGGTCAGCCAGAAGGTGGAGAAGGTCGTCACCCGTTACCGCGACCAGTACCGGGTGGTGCTGCTCGACGAATACCAGGACACCTCGGTACTGCAGACCGAGCTGCTGCACACTCTGTTCGCCCGGCATCCGGTGATGGCCGTCGGAGACCCGCACCAGTCCATCTACGGCTGGCGCGGGGCCAGCTCCGCCAACCTGCTCGGCTTCTCGCAGAGCTTCGCCGGCCTCTCCAACGCCGAGGCGCCGTCGATGTCGCTCTCCTACACCTGGCGCAACCCGGTGAGGGTGCTGGGCGTCGCCAACACGCTCGTGGCCCCGCTCAGCGACGCGCTGCGGTCCCGGCCGGACGGCATCCAGGTGGACACCCTCAAGGTGCCATCCGGCACGGAGTCCGGCCGGGTCGAGGCCGTGATGGCCGAGACCATCGCCCTGGAGGCCCGTACCGTCGCCCGCTGGTTCGCCGAACGGCTCAGCACGGGCGAGGACCACTCCGGGGCCATGCTCTTCCGAGCCCGCCGGGAAATGGAATTCTTCGCCGAAGTACTGCGGGAGAACGGGGTGCGCGCGCACGTGCTCGGCCTCGGCGGGTTGTTGTCCACGCCGGAGGTCACCGATCTGATCAGCGTGTTGCGGGTCGTGGCGGACCCGGCGGCCGGCAGCGAACTGGTGCGACTGCTCAGCGGCGGCCGCTACCGGGTGGGCCCCCGCGACCTGCAGCAGCTGGCCGCGGTGGCGCGCTGGCTTGCCGCCCATGACTGGGCCCAGCAGGCGGTCACCGACGAATTGAAGGCGAAGATGCGGGCGTCCGTCGCCGTCGACGAGGGCACCTCCCTCGTCGACGCCCTCGATTTCGTGGCGGCGGCACCCGATCGTCACGGGCAGCTTGCGGGATTCAGCCAGCCGGGCCTGGCCCGCCTGCGGGCGGCCGGCCGGCAGCTCGCCTGGCTGCGCTCCCGGGCCGGCCTGCCGCTGCTCGACTTCGTGCGGCTGATCGAACAGGAGACCCTGCTCGACGTCGAACTCGTCGCCAACGAGGCGAACGGCCTGGGCCTGGCCAACCTCTACGCCTTCCACGACACCGTGTCGGCCTTCCTCGCCAGTGACGAGGTCGGCAGCCTGGCCGGCTTCCTGCGCTGGCTGGCCCGCGCCGAACGCGCCGACGACATGGGCCCGCGGGTCGAGCCGTCGGAGAAGGGCACCGTGCAACTGCTCACCGTGCACGGTGCCAAGGGGCTCGAATGGGATTACGTCGCCATCCCCAATCTCACCGAGAAGAGCCTGCCGGCCCAGACCCGGGAGGGGGCAGGCTGGCTGCGCTTCGGTGAGCTGCCCTACCCGTTCCGCGGCGATCGGGCCGAGCTCCCCGAGCTCCAGTGGCACGGGCACGAAACCCAGCTCTCTTTCGACCTCGAATTCACGGCCTACAAGGAACAGCTCGCCGCCCGGCATGACGATGAGGAGCGCCGGCTGATCTATGTGGCCACGACCCGCGCCCAGCGCGAGCTGCTGCTCACCGGGTCGTTCTGGGGGAGTGGCCGCACCATGCGCAAACCGAGCCGGTACCTGCTGGAGCTCGCCGACGCCGGCCTGATCGGCCCGGTCCCGCCGGTGAGCGAGGCATTGGAGAAGCCCGATCCCGGCCTCGACCAGGCCGAACGGTGGCCGTTCGATCCGCTCGGCACGAGGCGGGCCGTCGTCGAAGCCGCGGCTTCGCGGGTCAATCGGGCGGCCGAGGCAGCGGAGGCGGGCGCCGCCCCGGAGACCCGGTGGTCGCACCCCGTCACCCTCCTGCTCGAGGAGCGGGCGCAACGCCTGGCCGGCTCCGGGCAGATGCCGATCCCCACCCGCATCCCGGCCTCACGGTTCAAGGATTTCGTCGACGACCCGGCCGACGCCCTTTCCCGCCTGCGCCGGCCGATGCCCGAGCGACCCTACCGGGCAACCCGGCTGGGCACCCTGTTCCACTCCTGGGTGGAACGCCGGGCCGGCGGGGCCAGCGCCGGGGATGTCATCGACGCCGACCTCAACGAACTGGACCTCGGCGATCTCGACCTCGACGCCTTCGATCTGGACCTCGACCAGGATCAACCGCTCGAACAGGCGCAGCTCGAACGGTTGCAACGCACCTTTGAGCGCTCACCGTGGGGCAGCCTGAAGCCAGAGGAGGTGGAGATCGAGATCCATCACGTGCTCGCCGGGCAGGTCTTCGTCTGCAAGCTCGACGCCGTGTACCGCACCGACACGGGCTACCAGGTCGTGGACTGGAAGACCGGCCGGGCCCCGAAGAACGCCGCGGACCTCGAACTCAAGCAGACCCAGCTCGCGCTGTACCGCCTCGCCTACGCGCGTTGGAAGGACATCGACCCGGCCATCGTCGACGCCGTGTTCTACTTCGTCGCCGACGACACGGTCGTCGCTCCTGACCGGCTCTACTCGGAGGACGACCTGGTGGCTGCGTGGTCGTCGGTCGCCGGAACGATGCCGATCGGCCCCGTCACGTCCTCCGCGAACGGGCTGGCCGAGTCGCGGCCGACCCCGCCGGTGTCCGACCCGGCCGCCTCGTCCGACCCGGCGGCGTCATCGTCGAACTCGCTCGGTCCGAACTCAGACAGGTTGTAGGCATCGGTGTGCATCGCCGAGGCCAGGTCGCGACGGGGAATGCCGCGCGGCGTGGCCGCGAGCATGTTCTCCACGTCGGTGACGTCGAGGATGGGCCCGGTCTTCGGCGACAACGGATGCATGGTGTGCGTGTGCACGCTGTCGACCAGGCCGTCGAGCATGGCCACGGCGTCGTCGACGATCATCTGGTTGCGGGTGTCGGTGCCGTGCAGCAGCCAGCGGGCGAGCTCCAGCTCGGCGTAGAGCATGGCGCGCTGGGTGATTCGAGGGTCGTTGCCCTGGCGTGCGGCGGTGTACGACGCAACGGCCGTTTCACCGGCCGCGCCGCGGGACGCCAGCAGCCAATTCAGGTCGCGGGCCGGGTCGCCCACACTGAGCGCCGACCAGCCGAGAACGCCGGAGACGGCATCCTCACTGATCAGGAACGAATCGGCCGACATCGCCCCGTGCACCACGCAGGGTGCGAACTGCCAGAGCGAATCGTCGTCCGTGGCCAGCTCCCACCGGCGAAGCAGAGCCGCGGGAAGGTAGCCGGTCGCCGCGGCGCGGTCAATAAGTTCGATCGTGGATGTGCGGCACTCCTCGGCGCTCTGCTGGGCGAGACCGGCATTGCCGACGAACGCCGTCGGCAGACCGTGGATCGCAGCAATGGCACGACCGATCGAGCCGGAAACGCCCACGTGGCCGGTCAAGGCGTCCGCGTCGAAGGAATCGCCGGGCAGCAGCTCATAGACGACCGCGCGGGTGCCGCTGAGCGGCGCCTGGCCGACGAACTCGGGCACGTCGAACGGCAGCCTGCTGCGGGTGCCGGTTGTGAGCGCGCGCAGCGCCACGAGATCGGCGGACTGCTCGGTCTCGGCGGCCTGGCTGGCCGGGACGCGGATGATCAGCTTGCGGCCGTCACTGTCCACGAGCAGGGCAGAGTCGAAGGCACCGTGGGCGCCGGGGGTGAGCGCGCTGGACCCGTGCAGCCGGGCCTGGACCACGTCGAGGCCCGGGACGGCGGAGGTGGCCAGCGCGGCTAGAGTGAGATGGGATCTGGCCATGCCTACTAGGTTAGGTCGACTTCCCCTCGGCGTGGTTGTCCGCCACGCCCCACACCTACTCGGCGTCACGCCAGCCCGAAGGGGTCACCATGTCGTTCTCTTTCACGGCCCGGTTGCCGCTGTCCCGTCACGCGGTGGACCGCGACCACGAGACCAGGTCACAACCGGGCCTGTTCGACGAACTGTGGGCGGATGCCGGCACCCGCGTGCTCGTGCTCTGGCGCGGCTCGGTTCTGCTGGCACCGGGCGGCGCCGGCCCTGCCCACGCACCGCGGATCCTGATGCTTGAGCCGTCCACGGTGCCGGAGTCGACCGTTCGGGTCTACCTCGGCCGATCGCTGGCCGAGGACGCGGTCGAACCCGTGGGCACCCGGCTGGTGGCCGCCGTGCTCGCCGACGAGGCCGCGCACGTCCTCGAACCGGACCCCGAGGCCTGGCTGTCGCTGCGCGCCCTGGCAACCACGCTGTCCGACCGCGACGCCGGACTCTTCACCGAGGCCCTCGGCCTGGCCAACTGGCATGCCTCGCACACGCATTGCCCGCGCTGCGGTGCCGCAACCACGGTCGAATCCGCCGGCTGGAGCCGGCTCTGCCCGGTGGACGGCGGCCAGGTCTTCCCGCGCACCGACCCGGCGGTGATCGTGCTGATCACCGACGCCGACGACCGCATCCTGCTCGGCTCGAACGCGCTCTGGGAGAACAACCGGTATTCGCTGCTCGCCGGGTTCGTCGAACCGGGCGAGTCGCTCGAGGCGGCCGTCATCCGGGAGATGTTCGAGGAATCCGGGCTCCGCGTCACCGACCCGGTCTACCTGGGTTCCCAGCCCTGGCCGTTCCCGGCGTCGATCATGTTCGGCTTCACCGCCAGGCTCGCCGACGGTCAGTTGCCGACCGCGCTGCTGCCTGACGGCGAGGAGATCCTCGACCTGCGCTGGTTCAGCCGTGACGAACTCCGCGCATCCGGGGCGAGCATCATCCTCCCCGGGCGGTCTTCGATCGCCCGGGCGATCATCGAGGTCTGGCTGGGCGAACCGATCGACTTCGGACCGGACCAGGTGCACGGATGGCGCTGACCGGCGACGAGCTCCTGGCCGGCCTCGACGACCAGCAGAGAGTCGCCGCCGAGGCACTCGTCGGGCCCGTCTGCATGCTCGCCGGCGCGGGAACCGGGAAGACCCGGGCGATCACCCACCGGATCGCCTACGGCGTGCTGACCGGCGCCTACGCTCCGGACCGGGTGATGGCCCTCACCTTCACGGCGCGCGCCGCCGCAGAGCTCCGCGGCCGGCTGCGCCAGCTCGGCGCCGGCGGCGTTGCCGCGCGCACCTTCCACGCTGCGGCCCTGTCCCAGCTGAACTACTTCTGGCCGCACGTCGTCGGGGGGCAGGCGCCCCGCATCCTCGACGGCAAGGGCCGCCTGCTGGGGCACGCCGCGGAAACCCTGAAGTTGAAACTGGACACGGCCACCCTGCGCGACCTCGCCGCCGAGATCGAGTGGCGCAAGACCAGCGGGCTGAGCATCGAGCAGTACGGCGCCGGCATCGCCAAGCGCAGCCTGCCCGGGCGTCTCGACGTCGACCAGGTCCTGGCCATGCAGGCGAGCTACGAACGACTCAAGGACGAGCGCAAACAGATCGACTTCGAGGACGTGCTGCTCGCCATGGCCGGCATGATCGAGGCGGAACCGTCGGTTGCCCTGCAGGTGCGGGAACAATACCGTTTCTTCATCGTCGACGAGTACCAGGACGTGTCGCCCCTGCAGCACGACCTGCTCACCCTCTGGCTGGGCGAGCGCAGGGACCTCTGCGTCGTCGGCGACGCCAGCCAGACCATCTACTCCTTCGCCGGGGCCCGCAGCGACTACCTGCTCAACTTTCCGAAGCGGTGGGAGGATGCGACCGTCGTGCGGCTCGAGCAGAACTACCGGTCGACCGCCTCGATCGTGGCCGCGGCGAACCAGCTCATGCGCGGGCGGGCGGGTGCCCTCACGCTGCACGCCCACGCCAGCGAGGAGGGCGTCGTACCGATCGTGCGCGAGTACGCCAACGACATGGCGGAGGCCAGGGGAGTGGCGCAGAGCATCCTCGACCTCATCGAGGGGGGAACCCGCCCAGAGAATATCGCCGTGCTGTACCGGATGAACGTGCAGGCGGCGGCGCTCGAGACCGCGCTCGGCGACATCGGCGTGAACTACCAGATCCGCGGGTCGCGGCGGTTCTTCGACCTGGCCGAGGTGAAGCAGGCGGTGATGCAGCTGCGCGCGGCATCCGTCTCGATCATCGGCGAACCCCTGTTCAAGTCGGTCAGCGACGTGCTGCGCTCCCTCGGCTGGAGCCAGACCGCACCTGACGCCGCCGGGGCGGTGCGCGACCGGTGGGAGTCGTTGAACGCGATCATGGGCCTCGTCGACCAGGCCTCCGCCGGGACGACGTTCCGCCAGTTCACGGACGAGCTGATGGAACGCCAGGCCGGGCAGCACGAACCGACGGTGTCGGCGGTGACCCTGGCCACGCTGCACTCGGCCAAGGGCCTCGAATGGGATGCCGTGTTCCTGATCGGTCTGTCGGAGGGGCTGGTGCCGATCAGCTACGCCGACGGCTTCGACCAGATCGATGAGGAACGGAGGCTGCTCTACGTGGGCATCACCCGGGCACGTCGGCGGCTCGGGTTGAGCTGGTCGGCGGCGGGCCACCAGCAGCGCTCCCCGCGAGAGCAGTCGCGATTCCTGGCAGAGATCGGCATCCGCACCGCTCGTGTGGCCGGTGCTCGCGGCGCGTGATGGACCCTGACGTGACATCGAGCACGAGTGACGTGCGGGTCAGGCTCGACCGACCGGTGTCCAGCCTGTCCTGCACAAGGCCGGCGACGCGCGCGGCGACTTCGATACCCAGCCGCCGGGTTTCGGTGGGGGCGGTGCGGGTGAGGAGCTGGCAGGCGATCGCGGCCCAGGCCGGGTCGCAGTCGAGGTGGGCCAGCTCGAGGCAATAGAGACACGGGCCGACCCCCGGCTCGACGAGGGGACCCACGCGCACCTCGCTGTCGCTGAAGACCACCGGCAGGTGCGGCACGTCCCCGCGCAGCCAGCGGCCGTGCCGGGCCGGCTCGAGCGCGTAGTGGCCGACGATGACCGCCAGGGCGGGCGGGTTCGGGGTGGCCGGGGTGGGGGTCGCCCGGTGCGGCTCGACCGGGTCGGCGGCGGACCGGACGACCAGAAGGCCGAGGTCGCGAAGCAGCGCTCCGATCCGCAGTGCGGTCGGGCCGTCCCCGTCGACACAGACCAGGGCCGGGGAGCGCGGCGGCGGGGCGAGCGGGACCGGCTCCGCACCGGTGGACGAGGGCGCTCGTTCGGCGGTCACGATGAGGGCGGGCCGCAGGGCCTCCAGAAGCGCCTGAGTGGCGGCGTCGGATGTCCCGGCCCGCCGACCGAGCATCATCGCGCCGGAGCGCGGCACCCCGGAGACCAGGGCGGCGACGACGTGCTCCAGGCCGACGCCGACGCGGGGAATCACGACGAGGGGATGATCGATGCCGATCTGGATGGTGTCAGGGGTGCGCCAGACGAGAGGGTAGTGGGGATTGAGTCGAAGGGTCATCCGGTGATGATGCCGGAGTCGCCGCCCGCTCGTGCGATTCATCCACAGGGTCAGCCGGTGGATGCGGATGTCCCGGCACGGGCCACGGCCAAAGCCGCCCGATCCTCGGCTCTAACCCAGTCTTCGCCTTTAGGCTGGCGACATGACGGCAAGAAGAGTTCTCGTGACCGGCGCCACCGGATACATCGGTGGGCGCCTTGTTCCCCTGCTGCTGGATTCCGGGAACGAGGTGACGGTGCTCGTGCGGTCGACCCAGAAGCTGACCGATGTGCCCTGGAAAGACCGGGTCACGGTCGTTCAGGGCGACCTCGGCGACGCATCCGGTGTGCGGGCGGCGCTCGCCGGGATGGATATCGTCTACTACCTGGTGCATTCGATGGGCACCAGCGGCGATTTCGAGCGCACCGAGCGCGTCGCCGCGCAAAACGTGGCCGATGCCGCCGCCGCGAGCAGAGTCTCCCGGATCGTGTACCTGGGCGGGCTGCATCCCGACGCCGCCGAGCTGTCCCAGCACCTACGGTCCCGGGCCGAGGTGGGACGGATTCTCCTCGCCTCCGGAGTGCCGACGGCTGCGCTTCAGGCCGGGGTCGTGATCGGCTCCGGGTCGACCTCCTTCGAGATGATCCGGCACCTCACCGATGTGCTGCCCTACATGCCGGCGCCGAAATGGGTACGCAACCGCATCCAGCCGATCGCGGTGCGCGACGTACTGTACTACCTCGTGGCCGCCGCCGACCTTCCCGCCGACGTCAGCCGTACGTTCGATATCGGTGGCCCCGACGTGCTTCGCTACGGCCAGATGATGAACGGCTACGCGCTCGAGGCCGGACTTCGCCAGCGCCCGATCGCCTCACTGCCGGTGTTCACGCCGTGGCTCGCCTCGCAGTGGGTGAACCTCGTGACCCCGATCCCGCGCAGCCTCGCCGTGCCGATCATCGCCTCGCTACAGAACGACTGCGTCGTGCACGAGCGCGACATCGACCAGTACATCCCGCGCCCGCCCGGAGGTCTCACCGGGTATCGGAGGGCCGTACGTCTCGCCCTCGGGCGGATGCGCGACGGAGACGTCGAGACGAGCTGGCGTAACGCGTCGATCGAGGGTGCCTCGAGCAACCCCCTGCCTAGCGACCCCGACTGGGCCGGCCACCTCGTCTACACCGACCTGCGGGAGAAGCACACGACCGCGAACACGGACGACCTCTGGCAGATCATCGAAAGCATCGGCGGAGACAACGGCTGGTACTCGTTCCCGCTGGCTTGGGCGGTGCGCGGCTGGATGGACAAGATCGTCGGGGGTGTCGGCCTGCGGCGTGGGCGCCGGGATGCGCAGCACCTGAACACCGGTGACGTGCTCGACTTCTGGCGGGTCGAGCAGATCGATCGTGGACGGTTCCTGCGGTTGCGTGCGGAGATGCGCGTCCCCGGACGGGCCTGGTTGGAAATGACCGTGAAACCGGCACCCGACGGCGGCTCGATCTACCGCCAGCGGGCCGTGTTCTTCCCCCGCGGGCTCGGCGGCCGACTCTACTGGTTCTCCATCCTGCCGTTCCACGGCGTCATCTTCAGCGGCATGGCCAACCGGATCACCGCCGCCGCCTCGGCGACGCGGCCGGTCTCGGGACACCCCAGAGTCGCCTCGGTCGACGCACCGCTGCCGGCCGAAAAACACTAGTCCGCCGCCTCGGGCCCGGGCATGACTACGGAACGTGGGGGAGGCCAGCATCCCCGGTTCCTTCACCTGAGCCGAGGGCGGACTGGACGGCGAGCCCGTCGGGTTCCGAATCGGCGGTGGTCGAACCCGTGCAGACCCTGCCGCGACCGGGGGTCGAACCCGTGCAGACCCTGCCGCGACCGGGGGGTCGAGCTCGTCGAGACCTCGACCTACTCCATCACCGGTGGGTGTGGGTGGGTTGTTGGGCGCGGTGGGTGGCTCCGGGGTGCCAGGTGGTGGTGGTGGTTCCGGCCCAGGCGGGGGCTTTGACCTCCGGTTTGCCGCGGATCATG
>NZ_SOFP01000075.1 GCF_004402785.1 Cryobacterium algoritolerans | reverse complement strand
CACCTACCAGGCCTGGATCCACAGCTACAATCACCACAGACCCCATACCGGCATCGGCGGCAAATCACCCATCGACCGCGTTCACAACGTCAGTGGGAACAACACCTAGGCCTCGATCCACCGGTCCGGAAGGGGAGATTGACGGCTGAAAACGGAGAATGCGCGTGTTGTCGAGGAAATTGTGCTCACCACAGACCGATCGGTACCGAAAAGAAAGGCATCTCGTCGATTCAATTTCTCCGTAGCACCACGGCCTTGTCAGTGACCTTCGATGACCCGAATCCCGGATCGGGCGCGTTGCTCTGGAATTGCCACGTCCGTGCGAACTACGAACGCTCCAGCCGTATGACGATCGACTTCGACACCGGCGTGTTGCTGCCCTCTGCGGTGAGGCCCAGGGGGACGAGCGCATTGGCCTCTGGGAAGTAAGCGGCGGCGCATCCCCGAGCGCTCGGGTATGAGACGATGCGGTAGCCGCGCAGTACCCGATCCACTTTGTCGGTGTACTCGCTGTGCACGTCGACGATGTCACCGTCGAACAAGCCCAGTTCGGCGAGGTCTTTCGGGTTCACGAAGACGACGTGCCTACCGTTCTTGATGCCGCGATAGCGGTCGTTGTTGCTGTAGATCGTCGTGTTGAACTGGTCGTGTGAGCGCATGGTCTGCAGGAGGAGCCGGCCCGGGGGTCGATCGATGTGTTCCAATTCGTTGACCGCAAACATGGCCTTGCCGGTCTTCGTCGGGAACGTGCGGGAATCACGCGGCCCATGGGCCAGGACGAAACCACTCTCCTGGCGGACGCGCAGGTTGTAGTCGGCGAAACCGGGGACGACGTGCGCGATGTGATCGCGGATCAGGTCGTAATTTTGTTCGAAGCCGGACCAGTCAATCGCAACGTTGTCCCCGAGTACCTTGTCTCGGAGTACAGATCGCGCCAGTCGCGTGACGATGGAAACCTCGGAGAGGAGGTTCGGCGACACCGGATCGATCCGGCCCGTCGAGGCATGCACGACGCAGGCCGTGTCTTCGACCGACACGAACTGCACCCCGGTCGTCTGCCGGTCGATTTCGGTGCGGCCCATGGTCGGCAGGATCAGGGCTTCGTCACCGATGACAGCATGTGACCGGTTCAGTTTGGTCGAGATCTGCACGGTCATCTCGGTNCCGATGACAGCATGTGACCGGTTCAGTTTGGTCGAGATCTGCACGGTCATCTCGGTGCTCCGCATCGCGGCCTCGGCGACGGTGGTATCGGAAATCGCCGCGACAAGGTTCCCTCCCATGGCGATCCAGACCTTGACGGTGCCATCGCGCATTCCGCGCACGGCGTCGACGCTGTCGACGCCGTGCGCGCGCGGCGGGTTGAAGCCGAACTCGTTCTGGAGCGCATCGAGGAATGCGGGCGGCATCTGCTCCCAGATTCCCATGGTGCGGTCGCCCTGCACGTTGCTGTGTCCGCGGATGGGGGAAGCTCCGGCGCCGGGTCTGCCGATGTTGCCGCGCAGGAGCAGCAGGTTGATGATCTCCTGGATGGTGGCGACGGCCTTCTTGTGCTGCGTGATGCCCATCGCCCAGGTGATGATGACGTGTTCCGAGGCGAGGTAGCGGGCGGCCAGTTCGTCGATTTCCGCGGGGCTGAGGCCCGTCGCGTCGAGCACGGCTGCCTCGTCGAGGTCGGCGAGGTGTGCCCGCAGTTCAGTCAAGCCCTGGCAGTGCTCGTTGAGGAAGGCGTGGTCGAGCACGGTGCCCGGGTTGGCGTCCTCGGCGTCGAGCACTCGTTTGGAGATGGCCTGCAGGAGGGCCATATCACCGCCGAGACGAATCTGCAGGTACTGGTCGGCCAGCTTCGTGCCGGCGCCGATGACGCCCTTCACGCGCTGCGGGTTCTTGTAGCGCAGGAGTCCTGCCTCCGGCAGCGGGTTGATGGCGACGATCCTGGCGCCGGCCGCCTTGGCCTCTTCGAGCGCGGTGAGCATCCTCGGATGATTGGTGCCCGGATTCTGGCCCATGATGATGATCAGGTCGGCTTTGGCATAGTCGTCATAGCTGACCGTGCTCTTGCCGACGCCGATCGATTCGGCCATGGCCAAGCTGGTCGATTCGTGGCACATGTTCGAACAGTCGGGCAGGTTGTTGGTGCCGAACGCCCGCACGAACAGCTGGTAGATGAATGCGGTTTCGTTCGACGTCCGGCCGCTCGTGTAGAACGCCGCCTGGTCGGGCGAGTCGAGGCCATTGAGTTTGGCGGCGATCACCGCGAAGGCGTCGTCCCAGCTGATCGGCACGTAACGGTCGGTGCCGGCGGCACGGTAGACGGGCTCGATGAGGCGCCCCTGCGTGCCCAGCCAGTACTCCGACCTGGTCAGCAGATCGTCGATGGAGTGCTCGGCCCAGAAGCTCGACGGAACCGTGACCGGCGTGGCCTCCCAGGTGACGGCCTTGGCGCCGTTCTCGCAGAATTCAGCGACCTTGCGGTGGTCGGGATCCGGCCACGCGCAACTCATGCAGTCGAAGCCGTGCTTGTGGTTGATGGCGGTCATCGTCTTCAGGGTGCGGATGACGCCCATCTCGGCCAGCGCCGGCCCCATCGAGTGGGTGACGCCCGGGATGCCGGCCGCCCACGTTTTCGGCGGGCCCACCTCGATCTTGTCCGGGTTGAGGTTGTCCGTCGAGCGATGGTCGGTCATGATGCCCGACCCGTATTCAGCCCGGAGCCTTCACCGCAGTGCGCGTCCGAGCTGATGGGCGGCCGGCGTGAGCCGGCCGAACGGAGGCCCTGGCGTGCGTTCCGATACGCCATTCGCTGCTCTGCCTGATCAGGATGGGTTCGGCGAAAGAGCTTCAACATAGTCCTCCTCTGGCGCAGAAATGCCCGACGGGTGCGATAGCGATGGGGATCATCGTACTGGGTAGAGGGTCCGTTTCTTCTCCCGGATATCGGCGGTGTTGCGCTCTCTGGCGACGGCACATTGGGTGTTCGTTCCGCGCGTGTTCACCAGAAGGGCCTCCTTCGGCCACCAGTGAGGTTCACTGGAAACCTACGCTTTGTGACGTTAGCGAATTCGAATTGAGCGGAGCTACCCGATGTCCTTACATCACGTCCTGGCCACCTTGGCCCTTGTGCCTGCGTTGATGGCGCCTTTGGCGGTGCAGGGCGCCGCAGCCGACGATTCCGGCGTGCTGCCCCAGCAGACCCACTTCGATCTGCAAGCCCACCGGGGTGGCATCGGCATGACGACTGAAGAATCGCTGGAGGGGTTCGGCAAGGCAATGCGCCTTGGTGTCAGCACACTGGAGCTGGACACCCAGATTACCAAGGACGAAAAAGTAGTCGTCAACCACGACCGGCAGATCAGCGCGTCAAAATGCCGCGACACGGCACCGGTCACGCCCGTCGATCCGATGTACCCGTACGTAGGCAAGTACATCAAAGACTTGACCCTGGCCGAGATCAAGACAATGGACTGCGGCTACCAGCAGTTGCCCGGCTTCCCCGACCAGGAGCAGATCACGGGCTTCCGGATGGTCGAACTCAAGGATGTATTGAACCTGGTCAAGAGCTACCAGGCCAAGCAGATCACCCTCAACATCGAGACCAAGGTCGAGGCCGGTGCCCCCGAGCAGACTGCACCAGTAGGCCTCTTCGTCCGTCGGGTCTTCGAGGAGATCCGCGCCTCCGGGATCGAGGACCAGGTCACCATCCAGTCCTTCGCCTGGGGGGCACTGAACGAGATGCACAGCCTGGCGCCGAACTGGCCTCTGGTGGCGCTGACCAACCGTGACTTTCTGCAGGTCGGTCAGCCCGGTTCCTCACCCTGGCTGGGCGGCGTCGACGCAGACACCTTCGGCGGCGATCTCGTCAAGACGGCCGCCGCAGCGATTCCCGGGGGCCTGACCGCAGTATCGCCCAACTACGGGTTCCCCCAGAACGGCAGGGTCGGCGACCCTGGGTTCCAGTTCTACCCCGATCACCTGATGGTGTCTGAGGCCCACGCCCGCGGTCTCAAGCTCATCCCGTGGACCTGCGATGACCCGGCCACAGTGAAGGCGCTCATGGACCTTGGTGTGGACGGCATCATCACGGACTACCCGAACCAGGTGCGGCAGATCATGGCCGACCGCGGAATGAGGGTGCCGAAGACCTACGAACCGCGCTAGGCCTCGCTGCATTGACCTGACCCGAGAACGGCCATCGGGGATCGTGGCCCATTCTTTACTGCCGTCCCGACGGCGTCGGCCCGGGGTGGACATCACCACGCTGCTCCGCAGGCTGGACGTACCGGCCGTCATCATCGGCAATTCAATGGGAGCCGGGGCTGCCGTCATCGTGGCGGCAGAAGACCCCGACCTCATCGATGGCCTCGTCCTCCTCGGGCCGTTCGTCCGGCAGCCTCCATCCAGCACGGCGTTCTCTCGACTCTTCCTGCGCTTCCTGATGGCGCGCCCGTGGGCGGCGGCGGCGGCGTGGAAAGCGTACCTGCCGAGGCTGTACGCGGGAGCACGGCCGACAGGCTTTGCGGCCTATCTGGACACCGTGATCGGATCGGTGAAGCGCCCCGGCTAAAAACACGGACCCCGATTTCCCCCACCCAGCGGCGTGCTGTTCACCTACTCGTCTTGGGGCGTTCGCTATCGGCAGGTAGCGTGGCCACTTCGTGTAGAGATCCAACCTTTGAGAGGCTCCCCAATGAGCACGACTCGCACCCGAGGCATCCTCACGGTCGCCGCAGCAATCGCCCTGGCTGCCTCCGCAATCGGCGGCACCGCGGCCGCCCAGGCAGCAGGCAACACTGGCCGGAACGAGAGCAACGTCGATTTCGGCGTCGACAGCGAAACGGGCACGGCCCTCGCTGACGCCTTCAACGGCGTGGACCGGAACACGAATTGGCAGCAGACCAGCAAGCTGAAGCTGAACTTCCCCACGTACCACACCGAGGGAATCGCCTACAGCCCGGATCACATCTTTCTCACTGCCGTTCAGATCACGTTACCGACCAGGAAGTTCCCGACGCCGCAGGACGGCTTCGACCGCACGCCGGGCAGGGGCATCGGCCACCTCTTCGTGATGGACGAGTCCGGCAACCTGCAGAAGGACATCATCCTCGGCGAAGGTGACATGTACCACCCGGGCGGCATTGATTTCGACGGCGTCAACGTCTGGGTTCCCGTGGCCCAGTACCGGCCCAACAGCAGCGCCATCATCTACCGTGTCGACGCGAACACCCTCGACGTGCACAAGCAGTTTGAGGTGACGGACCATTTCGGCGGCATTGTGATGGACAAACGGTCCGGCCATCTGGTCGGAAACACCTGGGGATCGCGCCGCTTCGCGGAATGGGATCTGCAGGGCAAAGAACTCTCCAGTTGGGACAACCCGAATTTCTTCACCGACTACCAGGACTGTCAGTACGTGCCCAACTCCAAGATGCTCTGCGCCGGGATCACCAACCTCCCGCAGACCCTGGTGGCCGGTGGCACCGGTGCCACCTACGAACTCGGCGGCGTGGCGATGATCGATCTTCGATCCCACAGCCTGATCCGGGATGTTCCGTTCCAGAAGTGGTCCACCGCCGGACACGTGGCCACCCGCAACCCGTTCAAAATGACTGCTGACGGGAATCACCTCACCATGAAGGTGGCCCCCGATAACGGGGATGAAGGCAACGGCACGGAAATCCTCACCTACGAAGCCACCGTTACCCCCGCCGGCTAACCCAGCCAGTCTCAACGAATCGAGCGCCGACGACTCGGTTCACGATTCGACGAGCACCGGCCTAAGCGCCCCTATCGCCTTGGCGTTTCAGGATGTTTTGGACCAAGAACGTCTGTCGGCGTCTAGTTGGTGGCCTTCGTCAACAGCGCGACCAGCTGCTTTTGATCGGCGGTGGTGAGCTTGGTCACGGCATATGAGGTCGGCCAGAGGTCGCCGTCGTCAAGGTTCGCGTCCGGCTGGAAACCGATAGTGGCGTAACGGACCTTGAACTTGGCGGCGCATTGGAAGAATACGACAACCTTCCCGTCAGCGTTGGCGTACGCAGGCATGCCGTACCACGTCTTTGCTCCCAACGTCGTGTGCGTTGTAACCAGCCGATGCACGGTCTCGGCCAACTCTCTGTCGGTTCCCGTCATGTCGGCAATCGCAGCGAGGCAGGCTTCCTCCAGATCAGCGCCCGCCTTTGCTGCCTTTGCTTCGGCGGCCGCCGCCCTCATCGCAGCCCTTTCCTCTTTGCTGAACGGGCCGCTCATGTGCCGGCCACGCGCATCCGCTCGTCCGCCAGATCGTAGTCGGGCCGTGGCCAGTCCAGGTTCAACTCCTGCAGCGTCTCGAGGATGATTTGCTGCACGGCCAGACGCGAGTACCACTTGTGGTCCGCGGGCACGACGTACCACGGCGCGTGGTGGGTCGAGGTTCGTTCGAGGGCGATCTGGTAGGCCTCCTGATGCTGGCGCCACAGTTCGCGGTCGTCGACGTCGCTGGGGTTGTACTTCCACAGCTTTGACGGGCGGCGAAGCCGGGCGACCAGCCTCCGCCTCTGCTCCTCTTCACTCATCAGAAGCATCACCTTGATGATCTTGGTTCCGTTGTCGGCCGCTTGTTGCTCGAAGGTGTTAATCTGATGGTATCGCCGGTCGAGCGTCTTCGGGTCGGCAAGGTGACGCACGCGTGCGGCCAGCACGTCTTCATAGTGGGAGCGATCAAAGACGCCCACCATGCCGGGTTCGGGGAGCCTCTTGCGCACCCGCCAGAGGAACCCGTGCTTCTTCTCCTCCGGGGAGGGTGCCTTGAAGCCGTGAACCATCACGCCGGAGGCGCTCATCCCGGCGAGCGAGTGGGTCACAATCCCGCCCTTGCCGGAGGTATCCATTCCCTGCAGGACAAGCAACAGCGAGCCCTTGCCGCCGACCGTGCTGTCGGCGAAGAGCTTGCCCTGCAGCTCCCGCAAGGTGCCTTCCTGCTTCAGCCGGAGAGCCGTACCCGACCGTTTGGTGGCGTTGATTCCGGGCGTCGACCCTGGGTCGACATCCTTCAGCTTGAATCCGGGCTTTAGCCGATTGAGATCGCTCGGTTTCTCTGACCACGCTGTCTTCGACATGAGTAGATGGTAGCGGATGCGTGTTCTGTGACGAGAGACGATGTGTGAAGCTGTTCCCGGTCTCCGATCGCGAGCGAAACTCGTCGACTTCGGTGTGGCGCCGACGCAGGCGCGCGCAGCATGCAGCGCCGGCAACCCGAGGCGGCGGTGGGAGGACCCCAGAGGTTGGATAAGACGGGGCCCCTCACTTTTCCCACACCATCCCGCCGAAGAGTCCTAGCATTGTTTCATGTCCGACCAGGATCCGGAAGTTGCCGCCACGCCACACGCGAAACACGTCAGTCGAGTCTGGCCCCTGGTAAGCGGTTTTGTCGCGTTGGGCCTGGTGATCGCGTTGGGGGCCCTGATCGTTGTGCGCGACCATGGGATGCCACTCTCCATCGATACCCAGTGGATGACGGAGCTGATCGAGAATCGGGCGCCGGTCTGGGGGTTCCTGGCGCTCGTCATGAACTACCTGGGCGGGGGCGTGATCGCCACCTTCATCGTGCCTGTCGCCAGCACCGTCATATTGCTCCTGGTGAAGCGCCCGTGGGCTGCCCTGTACTTCGTTGTGGCCACCGTGGTGACCGGTGGCGCCGTGCAGCTTCTCAAACACCTGTTCGGGCGCGCACGGCCAGAGACCATCCTGGTCACCGTGGATTTCGGTTCTTTTCCGTCCGGACACGTCGCCAATGCGGCGACCATGGCCCTTATCCTGTCCATTGTGTTTCCCCGGTTGTGGGTGTGGATTGCCGGTGCTGTCTATACCGGGGTGATGATGGTCAGCCGCACCTATTTGGGGGCCCACTGGCTGACCGACACTTTCGGCGCGTTGTTGCTCGGAGTGGGCGTCGCAATCGTCGTGTGGGCGCCATTGGCCGCGAAACTCGACGGTGAGCGCCGAATCCGTGGTGGGCTCACTAGCCGAGGTTGGCGACGTTCACAGTCGAGCGCGCCAGGCCCTGACGAAACAATATAGCCCGTAGGCGATCAGGCCGATCCCGATCACGGTGAGGATGGCGACACCGAAGGGAAGAGCAGCCAGAGTCCTCAATGCCCCATCGAGCCCGGTGGACTTGCTGGCGTCGTGGGTGAGCGCGGCGGCAACGACGAGGATCCCCACAACACTTATGGCTATCCCTTTTGAGACGTACCCCGCAACGCCGAGGGCGAGCACGAACTTCCGGGCCGGCTCGCCGGGCAGGGAGATATCGTCGGTGAATTTCTGGGCCACGCCCTTGCGCACGAAATAGGCGCCGATGGCGAGAACAATGACACCGGCGACAATCAGCACGAAGACACCGCCGGGGGATGATAACAACGTCGCGCTGGCATCGCTCGTGCTGCTTGCCGAACTCGCCGTGCCGCCGAGTGCAAACGTCACCGCTGTCGCTCCGATTGCGAAATAGGCCGCTGCCTTGGCGACTTCTGTGCCGCGGCGGGTCCACTTGCGTTTGGGATCCGTACCCCGCATCAGGAACGCGGAGATGAGCAACCACAAACCGAGGGCGAACATGCCGATGACGACCGTCCAGAGGAGGAACACTCCGCCCGGGTTGGAGGCCAGTTGCCCGAACGCGCCGGATTGGTCCGCCGCGCCGCTCCCACCGCCTGCCGCGACAGCGATGGCCAACGAGCCGATGAGGATATGCACCAGGCCGTTGACGGCGAAGCCCAACCGGGCCAGGCCCCGAAGCGGGGCACTGTCCTGCGCATTGCGGGCAGCGCCCGTCACTGAGGCATCATTCATGAGACATGAGTGTATGCGAGTCGCCTAACGAGATACCATCACCTATGCCAAAGACAGTGTGGTCGGAAGCGCCCAGTGAGATCCATCGGGTGGATACGGGTTTCCAGCTGAAAGTGGTCGACCCGGCGGCGATTCCCGGAATCGACGCCTCGAAGGGCACGGGCACGGCCATCCTTCTAAACCAGAGTCGAATGCTCGACGAGTCGCAGGGCAAACTTTTCGCCGACAGCACGGTCGGGGGGACCGGATCCTTGGTGATCGTCTTGCAGGGGATCGACACCTCCGGTAAGGGAGAGATCGTCACCCACGTCCTCGCTGGAATGAGTCCTTCGGGCATCATCGTGCACCGATTCACAGCGCCCACGGCGAAGGGGCAAGCGCCCCGGCATGTCATCCCGGCCGACCACAAGTGGTATGCCCGACTGGCGGTGCAGCAGATCGTCCTTATGAAACTACGCGAGGTGAAACTGGACTGGCCACGACCCAACTACGGTTTGAAAAAGGAACTCAGACGGGTCGTCGGAGCATGAGCGGCCCAGCGCCCGAGCCGAGCAAGACCCCCAGAACGAAGGTGTATGAGAGGCTCTTCGTGGAGGATCGAATCGTCCCGGCCGCGACGAGGTTGAGGCTGTACGTGATCGCGGGGTCCCTCATCCTTCTTGGTCTTGCCAGTCTCCTGGTGCTCCTGTGGGAGGTTCTTCACCTCGACGTCGTCTCCACGATGGACACCACGATCCAGACGTGGCTCAATGGAAGCCGAACGGAGACCCTGACTCCGATCATGGTGGCCCTCACGGTTCTTTTCGGGCCAGTGGTCCTTCCCATCGTCGTGCTGGTGGTCACGCTGGCCTGGGGTATCTTCGGCACGCATGCCTGGCGGCCGCTTCTCCTCGGTGCCGGCACTCTCACCGGGGTGGTGGTCGTGCAGATCATCACCCGCATCGTCGGGCGAAGCCGACCACCAGTGGACCTGATGTTGAATGGCCCGGACACGACGTTCTCCTTCCCGTCCGGTCATGTTCTCGGCGCCTGCGACTTCCTCCTCATTCTGACCTTTGTGGTGTTCTCCCGACTGAGCAGCCCCCGCATGGCCGTGGCAGCATACGTTGTGGCGGCGCTGCTCATCGTCGCCACCGCTTTGAGCCGGCTCTATCTGGGCTACCACTGGGCCAGCGACGTCCTGGCCTCGATGGCGCTCTCACTGGTCATTCTCGGCACGGTGATCGCTGTTGACACCCATCGGACGGCGCGGGTCACTCTCGGTGCGCCCGGGAGTGTGCCGTAGCACGCGCCCGCGCGGGATTCTCGGTCGGGACAGGGCAACGAGGCGGATGCGGGCGGGGGTGTCGGCTGCCATGGTCACGCCCCGTCATCGGGACTGATCGGGCGTATGTGATTCCGTGACCTGTCGTACCTACCACCTGGTCATCTGTGCGGTGATTTTGGAGGTCCACGTGGCCACGACGTGGGCGGTGCGCCGGGCCAGGCGGTGTGAGGGGCGCTCGAGCGCCTGGTGGAATCCCCATGCGGCGAGGAGGGACAGGGGGATCGTGAGCAGAGCTACCAGCCACCATTTATCGTCACCTAGCAGAAAGGCCAGGGTAGCCAAGATGGGGACGTGAATGAGGTAGAGGCTGAAAGACATTCGCCCGAGCCACTGGCTGGGGCGTGAGTCCAACGCCCGGCGCAGGAAAGGCACGCCGATTGCGGCTAGGACGAGGCCGGCGGCGCCGAGCACGGCCAGCTGGGTGAGAATGCTGCCGGGAAGGGTTCCCGGTGCCGCGATCGGCCTGGCCAACCAGTGCAAGACCAGTAAAACGAGCGAGCCGACGACCAGGGCGATTCCAAAGCGACGCGCGTGTGGTCGCCGGATGCGTCGCCTCGTCCACTCCTGGATGGAGTCCAATCGGACGGCCATGACTGTTCCGATGAAGAACACAGGAAGGTAGCGGAGTGCGTCGATATTGCTGAGCAGCCCCAGTAGGCTCAGGGCGAACGCGGCGGCCACGCTGAGCAGCCAGCGGCGTCGAACCAAGACAGCCACGGCCGCGAACAGGGGAAGCAGAACCGAGAACGCCAGTTCCCATCGCAGGGACCAGAGCACATTGTTGATGTCATACGATGCGGTTGTGAGGCTCACCTGGTTGAGCAGCGTTGTCACCGTGGTTGACGTTGCGTTTGAGCTGGCAACCCAGGAGCCGGGTGTCACCGCGGCAAGGTCGCGGGGGAGGAGCCAGATGAGCGCGGTGCCGATCGTCAGGGAGGCCCACACCGGCAGATAGATCCGGGCGAGTCTGCCGCTCAGGAACCCTGACCAGGAAAACCGGGACGTGCGCAGCGCGGGCAGGGCAACCACGAGTCCGCTCAGCACAAAGAAGACGAGGACGGCTTCTGAGCCTGCGGTGAGGATCTTGAGGGGTGTCTCGGACATCCACCAGTAGAGGCTTCCCGGCGCGGATCCGCCGCCGCGCCGGAGAGACGGCACCGCGACCAGGTACACGTGGTGGAACATGACGACAAGGGCCGCGATGCCCCGCAGGCCGTCCAGGGCGGTCAGGCGTTTCGTCGGCGCGGGCATTGGCGCGGGCAGTGTTGACGCCGGTCGAAGGGCTGCGGTCTGTAAGGTCACTTGTTTGAGGGTATTGCCAATTTCTGGGCGTTCCGTGGAGAGCGCACAAAAGAACGGCGATCGTTTCGGGGCGGATGTCGTCAGATGCGCCTTGAGCGTCAGAGTTCGTGTGCGATTTCGCTCAGTCGTGAGGGCGATTGCCGAAGACCACGTCGACACGGTGTTTGCGGCCCATTTCGGTATCGCCGGCGAGGACTTTCAGACCAACCTGAGCCATCGACGCTTCTGCCGAGTGGCCCCTGGCCCTGTGACGGCCTGCGGAGAGGAGCGAGAACCCGCCGCGGCCCAGGCTAGCGGGGATCTCGGCGCTGGCGAATCCGGTCAATGATTTCGATCGCCAGGCAGCCAGGGACCGCCGCGCCCAGGCAGACCAGAAGGAGGTCGGCGCTCGGAAGTTCGAAGTCAAAAAAGTCCCGGACGGGAGGCACGATCAGGCAGCCGAGGAGCCCCAGGTACATTCCCGTGAGGATCAGGCGACGCTTTCCATTCAGCGGTCGGCAGAGGACAAGGAGCACCCACAGGCCCACGATTGAGACCGCGAGTGCCGTCGCAGTCTGGGCGGCGTCCTGGTTGTTGCCGACACTGAAGCGGGCGGATGCATCAACCGCCAGGATCACGACGGCGATGACTGCGCCGGCCGGGACCGCGAAGCCGAGTGCGCGCCGGAGGAACCCGGGCACGTACCGGTGCTGATTGGGCAGCAGGGCGAGGAAGAACGCAGGGATTCCGATCGTGAGACCGTCAACGGCGGACAGTTGGCGGGGAAGGAAAGGAAATTCCCACAGCAGTCCGCCGAAAGCCAGCGCCAGCAGGATGGCGTAGGCCGTCTTGGTGAGGAAGAGCTTGGACACGAGTTCGATATTGGCGATCACGCGGCGACCCTCGGCCACGACGTCGGGCAGGTGCGAGAATTTGCCGTCGAGCAGAACCAGTCGTGATACCGCCTTGGTGACGTCGGATCCGGATCCCATCGCAACGCCGATGTCGGCCTGTTTGAGAGCCAGCGCGTCATTGACCCCGTCGCCGGTCATGGCAACGACGTGGCCGCGCTGCTGCAGGGCACGGACCATGTCCCTCTTCTGGGTTGGAGTCACCCGTCCAAAGACGTGCTGATCTTCCAGGATCGCTCCCAGCAGGTCAATGTTCGCGGGCAGGTCTCGGGCGTCATACCCGTCGCCCTCGAAGTCGAAGCCCACCTGGCGGGCGACCGCTGCGACCGTGTCTGGATTGTCTCCCGAGATCACGCGGAGCCCAACCCCCTGCTCACGGAAATAGGTCAGGGTCTGCAGCGCGTCCGCACGGATATGTTCACGAAAGGTAACCAGAACGACGGAGCGCAGGCCTGTGGGCAGTTGTTCCTGGGCGGCTTGTTCCGGAGTCATCGTGTGCGCGGCGTGTGCGAGAACGACGGTCCTGAGCCCGGAGCGTGCCAGCTCCGACGCACGCGCGAGGGTTTCGACGTCGTCACTGCTGCCGTGGCCCAGGACCATTTCCGGGGCGCCGAGAACCCAGGACCCTGAGGCCGCGTCCGGGCCAAAGGTGACAGCGCTCCATTTTCTGGCCGACGAGAACGGCACGATCGATAACGGTCGGAGCCGGTCTGATGACGCAAATTGCGTGCGCAGGGAGCGGGCGGTGGCATTGGCGTCGGCGTCCGCCCCGAACCAGCCCAGGACCTCACGCCACTCCGGGGTATCCTCGGCCGCGGTTTCGTGTGTCGCATCGAATGCAATGTCGCCCTCGGTGAGGGTGCCGGTCTTGTCCAGGCAGATCACATCGACTCGGGCAAGGCCCTCGACCGCCGGGAGTTCCTGGATGAGAACCTGGTTTCGGGCCAGCTTCACCGCCGAAAGTGCGAAGGCAACACTGGTGATGAGCACTAGCCCCTGGGGAATCATGCTGACTGTGCTCGCCACCGCACTGACGATGCCCTGTCGCCAGGATCCGGATTCGATGGCAGTGGTCCATCCGCCCAGGGCCTTCATCTGACCATTGAGGACGAGCGCCATCAGGGGAATCAGCGCCCAGGTGATCCACCGAACGATGCGGTTGAGAGCGTTGCGCAGTTCCGAGTTCACCAGTGAGAAACGCCGTGCCTCCGACGTCACCTGGTGCGCGAATGAGTTCGCGCCGACCCGGATCACTCGGGCCGTGCCGCTCCCGGCGACGACGCCAGACCCGGACAACGTCTGGTCTCCGGGCCGCTTCACAACAGCCTCGACTTCGCCGGTCAGCAGCGACTCGTCGATTTCGAGTCTGCTGGCCTCCAGAATGGTGGCATCGGCGGGTATCTGATCCCCTGCGCGAAGTACGAGAATATCGTCCATCACAACGTTCGCCACGGCAATGTCAGCGGGGGAGCCCGACCTCAGAACCCGAGCCGTGGGCGAGTGTACGACAGTGAGCCTGTCGAGGGCGCGTTTCGCCCGGAATTCCTGCACGACGCCGATCAGTACGTTCGCGATGACGGCGAAACCGAACACTGCGTCCTTCCACTGCCCGAGTGCAAGCAGCAGGAGAAAGCATCCGCCGACAACCGTATTGAAAAGTGTGAAGAGATTGCCGCGAAGGATTTGTCCCAGGGTTCGGCTCGACTTGCCGGGAGGCGGATTGTCCAGACCGGCCAGGACCCGATTTCGCACGTCCTCCAGGCTGAGGCCGACCGGCTGCGTCGCACCCGAGGCGGGCAGTGCCCGGTCGTCGTCCGGTGTCGTCGCCCCGAAGTCCGATCCGTGTCCAGTCATCCTGTCCGCCCGTCAGTGCATTCGATACCGTTCAATCTGCCACTGATTCGTTGGGGGCCTGCCTCCAATCGGACGACATTCCGGCCGTCCGTCCACCACGCCACGATCGCCTAGCGATCGCCCGCAGTGACAGGACTCTGGGGCAGGCGCATGGTGATCGTCGTGCCTGACCCCGGGGGTGACTCGGCCTCAACGGTTCCGCCGTGACTGATGACGATCTCGCGCACCACGGCAAGACCGATGCCGGACCCCGCGACGTGCGCGGCCGCGCGGCCGCGCCAGAGCCGGTCAAAGATATGCGGGAGCTCGCCGGGCGGGACGCCGGGACCGGAATCAGCCACGCGGAGTATCGCTTTGCCGGTCTCGCTGCAAACGGTCAGGGCGACGGTGTCACCTGGCCGACAGTATCGGGCCGTGTTGGCGAGCAGGTTGCCAACGGCCTGGTGCAAACGGTCGGCGTCGGCGCGCACGAACACAGGGCCGGCAAGCGCCGCGGTGACGTCCAGTCCTGCGGCCCGTAGTTGGGGTTCTCGTTGCGACAAAGCATCCCGGGCGACCTGTGCGAGATCGACCGTTGACGGGTGCACGGATAGTCCGGTCCTCTCGACCGCCGACAGTTCGGCCAGGTCGGCTACGATGCGTCCGAGTCTCAAGGACTGGTCATGCAGGGCGGCGAGGCCTTCCGGTGTCGGTTCTTCGAGGCCGTCGCGAAGCTCCTCCAGGCCGGCCTGGAGCGCGGCGAGGGGGGTGCGCAGCTCATGCGCAACGTCGGCGGTGAGGTTGCGTCGATCTCGGTCAGAGCCAACCACTGCGTCTGCCATTCCGTTGAAGGCGTCAGCCAGTTCGCCGAGCTCGCCGGGCGCTCGCCCTGTGGCGCGCGCCTGCCGGTCACCATTAGTGAATGAGCGGGCGGCATCCGTCATCGAACGGATCGGCCGGACGAGCAGCTGGGTGACGAGCCAGCTCGCGCCGATGGCTACGATGAGCGCGACGATGGCTGCAACAGCAATCCACAACCAAGCGACGTCGCGCACGCTGGTGCCGGTCATGGCGAAGAATTTCATCCTGATCGTCCCGACTCGGCTCCCGTCGACGTCGACCGACGCGGTGACAACGGTCTGGCTCATGCCAGAGCCAGATCCGGACCCCATGCCCATGCCTTGCTCGTCTGTATTTCCCATGCGCATGCCGCCGGTGCTCAGTGTCGTTCCGTTGGCATCCAGAACAGTCAGCGTGGCCGACGCGGCGTCCCCGATCGCCAAGGTGCGACCCAGGTCGGCCGCCGGCCATCCGCCGGCCGTGCGGTAGGCGTCCGCCGCCGCCGCCGCGGCGGCGCTCGCGATCTGCGCACGTTCGGCCTGCTGCGACGCCTGCATGCCGCGATCCACGCCGATCAGTGCCGCCCCGCTGAGCACGAGCACCGAGCTGATGGCGACCAGCACGAAGGCGAGTAGAAGGCGCCGCCCGAGCGGGCCGAGGCTGAGCCGGTTCACTGCGGGCCATCCTGGCGAAGCCCGAGCCGGTAGCCGACGCCGAGCACGGTTTCCACGACGTCAGCGCCGCCCGTGCCGAGCTTACGTCGAAGGTTTCTGATGTGGGAATCGATGGTGCGCTCATAGCCCGCGTATTCGTAGCCGCGCACTCGATTGACGAGCTCGTAACGCGAGTACACCCGCCCCGGCGATGCGGCGACGGCGGCGAGGAGCCCCCACTCGGTGGGGGTCAGATCGAGCACGGTGTCATCGAGCCAGGCCTGGTGCGCGCCCTCATCGATCCGCAGCCGGCCCTGGCCGTAGCTGACCGGGCCGCTCTCGGCCGGCAGGTCGCCGTAGCGGTGAAGCACCGCCTGGACACGCAGCACGACTTCGTGGGGGCTGAAGGGTTTGGTCACGTAGTCGTCGGCCCCTAGTTCGAGGCCGCGGATCCGCTCGTCGGTCGACGTGCGGGCGGTCAGCACGATGACGGGAAGGGCTCCCAGCGCATGGATCTCGCGTAGGACATCCGCACCGTCGATGTCGGGCAGTCCGAGATCCAGGATCACCAGGTCGCTAGCGGACAGCAAACGGAGCGCCTCGATACCCGACGCGGTGGTCAGCACGGAGAAGCCGGCCCGTTCCAGATACCGGCGCAACAAGTCTCGAATATCGCGCTCGTCCTCGACGACCAACACCGTGGGCATACTTCACCCTAGCTCCGGCCGGCCCGGGCAGGAGGCGTCGGCTCGGGATCTTCACACGAACTGCACACGCCCGGCAGAGAGCCTGCACACCGAAGCGACACAGTGGGGAGCATCAATCAATCGTGGGAGGAACACACCATGCGCAGGAAAACAACCATCGCCACCGCAATTGTCAGCGGGGTCGTGGCCGTCGTCGGTCTCACCGGCCTCTCGGTCAGCGCCCTGACAAGTGACCCGACGGGTGGGGGAATTCGTTCCGCCGTTTCGAGCAACTCGCCGCAGCTACCCGGAACGGTGGTGAACGTGGCCCTGATGGACATGGGAGGAAACATGATGGGCGGCGGCGGCAACGGGATGATGGGCGGCGGCGGCAACGGGATGATGGGCGGCGGTGGCAACGGGATGATGGGCGGCGGCGGCAACGGGATGATGGGCGGCGGCGGCGCGGGGACGAACTCCGGTGCAGCCATGGGCCTGCGCCTTGACCGTGCGACTGCAGGAAAGGGGACAGTGTCGTTTCTGGCCCTCAACCGTGGCAGCATCAGTCATGAACTCGTCGTTCTGCCCCTGTCCGATACCCAGACAGTGGGCACGCGACCCGGCGGCGGCGATAACAAGGTCGACGAGACCGGCAGCCTCGGCGAAGCATCCACTACCAACGGGAAGGGCACCGGTGAGGGCATCGCCCCCGGGGCATCCAGCTGGGTGACGATGGATCTGGCACCCGGACGATACGAGGTGCTCTGTAACCTTCCCGGCCACTACGCGGCAGGAATGTACAGCGAACTGACCGTCTCCTAGGCGCGGACCGAAATATTTGATCGAGGGCATCGGCGTCCCACCAGGTGCACCAGCCCAGATCTAATTACCCCGTGGGGTATGGGAGTAGCGTTGATACAGCTTGGTCGGGCGTCGCCCGATCGGACAGAGAAGGAGAAAGCAATGATGTGGGGAAATGGATACAACATGGGGTGGGGATGGGGTTGGCCGGTCGGTCTGCTCCTACTCATCGGCATTGTTCTGTTGGTGATCTGGGCTGTCCGAGCCGGAGCGGCTAACCGCGACGGTCGGCGCGATGATTCGATGGCCGATTCGCGTCCGCCGGGACCGAGCACGGCGCGCCAGGTTCTCGATGAACGCTTTGCAAAAGGCGAGTTGGACGCTGATGAATACCGCCAACGGTTGACAGTGCTGGGCGAGAAGGGCAAGTAAACGCCCCTCACCCGGCGGACCACGCCGGTCCGGGCCGGCATCGGCGTGGCCGATGTCGGCGGCGGGGGGATCGGTCTGGGCTAAAGCGCCGGCATCCACGGATCCGCCGAGGACATGTCTGATGCGCGCGACAGGAAGCGTGACGGCCCCGCAGGCGCGTTGGTGCTTCTGTAGTCATCACCTCGCCGCTGAATGACGGAAAAATAGTCTGTAGATCCACGACCCGAGACACCAATGGGTGGTGGTGAGGATTGTGCCTCCTATCGCGACCGCTCCTCCCAGGATGATTCCCAACGCTGACAGCCCGTAAGAGAACGACAGGGCAGAGCCCGTGATCAGCACGGTGGACAGTAGGTACGAAAACCGTCGTGGTGTCGGTGTGGGCGGAAGCGCCGGCCCATGAAACAGGTGTCGAATGCCCAAATTGTAAACCAGATCGAGAATCATCCCGCGGGGGAACAGAGCCCCGCTGAGTGGAACGATTGCCCCAATTCCAAGAAAAGTGGGCGACTGCAGAGTCAATCCGACAACGATGAGGACGGTTCCCACTCCGGGCGTGAATCGCAGGGGCCACGCATAGCAAGACTTGGCGTCGTCATCAAGATTTCCAAATCCTTGCTTATCCAGATTGTTCTGTGTGCGTGCACTGATTGCTGCCATTTTCGGTTTCCTTATGGTGGATGGAGAATTCAGTGGATCCGACGTGGATGTCTGGCTGCGTCGGTTGGTTCTCCTGGCGGGAGGCTCGAGTAATCCGGTCGACAGGTCAGTTCAGCCTCCCGGGTCCGTCGATGCCTCCGGTGCAGGGCGCGCCCGGTTCCGGCGCGGTGGAGGCACCCCGGTACTTGGCCAGGAATGCGGCAAGTCGAGGATCATCTGGAGTGCTGACGTCGAGCTGGACGCCCCACGCGGATGCGACGATCGGAGACGGTAGTCCCGGGAACGGTGACAGCAGCGCATAGGTGGACGGGATGTCCTTCCTCAGGGCGGAAAGCTGGTCTCCGGTCACGGCGGCAGCATCGTAGGTGACCCACACTGCTCCGTGTTCGAGGGAATGCACCGCATTCTCATTGGGGACATCCTTGGAGTAGACACCGCAGTTCAGGACGGCGGCCGAGTGGTCGCCGCTCACCGGTGGCAGTTGCGAGTATTTCACGGTGCCCGTGACGTGCTGCGAGGTATTATTCGGGAAGGTCTGCACCCCATCAACGGCCGCGGGCGCCGCAGTATTCTTGGACGTTCCGTTGGTGGTCACGACGAGGATGACGATCAGGAGAATAACCGCGACGCCAGACCACGCGGCCGTGATTCCGATGGTTCGGTTTCGGCGGGCCCTGGATTGTTCACGTTTCATCGCGGCGACCTTGACTGCTCGGCGGGCCGTTCGCTGCTCTTTGACGGTGGGATCAGGGGCGTTGGATTCTCGGGCCATTCTCGTTGTCCTTCGGATTGGGGTCTGCACGCTTTATCGGGGCGGACGGTGTGCGCCCACAAACGGAGCACACCGAACCAGCTTAGGTGAGTGTGGCGTCGCTGGTGGTGGGCGCGGCGGTTCGAAGTTCCGCCAATTCGGCGTGGGTGCGGCGAAGTTCGTCCTGAATGTCTGGAGCCTGGGGCGCGCAGCAACGGGCTCCGCCTGTCGTGGTTCGGCTGCGCAACATCGGGAGCATGCAGAATCGCCAGGTAAGGGTTCCGACAGCCACCGTGCCCCCGAGGGTTATCAGGATCGGGATCATGCCGAGGGTCCCGTGCCGGGATGGCGCTCGTCGAATGCTGCGTTCGCGGGTCGTAGCGCCGCGACCTCGGCGCGCAGACGCGCAAGCTCCAGTTCGGCCGATCCGTCGTCTGCCGTGTTGTGGCCGCGGCCGCGCATCATGAACCACATCATCAGGCCCATGCCGAGGGGGCAGATCAGTGCCGGGATGAGATAGAGGAACTGTTGCATGTTAGGACCTTTCTGGACCCGTTGAGGTGATGATCTTGGTGAATTGGCGGCGGAGGGCGCGTTTGGACAAGCGTCCGTGGGCGATGAGTTGGCCGTTGGCGATGAGGCCGGGGGTGAACGCCAGACGTTGCGCCAGGGCAAGGGCGCGACCGCTTTCACTGCCCAGGTCCACCTCCTCGACGTGAAGGGGAAACTCGGCGGCCAACTCGGTCAGGACCCGCTTGCCCGCCACGCACGAGGGACAATCGGCCTGAGTCAGAAGGGTGAGGGCGATCATGACTTCGTATCGGTTTTCAGATCGAGGAGCAGCTGATCGACCGGCACGAACATTGTGTATTCGGGTGCACCGCCGTAGTCGGCGCGCCACTTGATGGTGCCATCGGGGCCCACCAGGATGAAGCTGTGTCCGTCGGTGCTGGTGCCCATCATGCCGAACTCATTGGCCTGATACTTCTTCGAAGTGGCCAGGTCGGGATCGGACAGGACCCGGGTCGTAAGGCCCATGTCGGTGGTTTTCCGCGCGATCTGCTCGGCCGGATCCGTGGTGATGGAGACGACAGCGTCGATTCCCGCTGCCTGGAGCCTGGCGGCATCCGTCTCCAGGCTCGTGATCTGGGTCCAGCACGGCTCACAGGCCAGGCCCTCCTGGAAGAACAGCAGCACGTTCTTGCCGGAATAGTCGGTCAGTGAGACGTTCCCGCCGGCGTTGTCGGTGAGGGTGAAGGCAGGTGCACGCTGCCCGATGCCCGGTGTTCCCACGTCGTAGGAGGACTGTTGGGTGGCATCCCCCGCGGCGGGTTTCGGCGCGTTGGCGGTGGCGAAGACGCTGTACAAGCCGGCCAGGACGATTCCGGCGATCACCAGACCGGTGATCCAGCCGAACCAGCCCGGTCGTCGGGATTGTGACTGTGCGGAATTCATGTGGTGGCTTCCTCTTCTGCGCGTTCGGTCGTTTCGGTCGACGATGGGGTACAACAGTTCGGGTCGGCGTCGGCGTCGGCGTCGGTGTTGGCGTTGGCGTTGGAGTCGCGATGTCGGGTGGCGCGCCAGACGAAGTATCCGAGGCCGGCCAGAAGGAGGATGGCCACGGGCCAGCCGGGCAGCCAGGCCAGGGCCTTGGTCGCGATCGAGACACTGTGCTGCAGATCCGCGCCGAATTGCGCGAGCCATCCACCTGACGTCATACCGGGACCGACCGCGGCCTGAATGTAGGTGAGGATGGCCATCGCGATGAGCAGGAAGGCGGACGCGGCGCTTCCGATGGCCAGGGTGCGGCTGAGCCGGCCGAGCCGCAGCGTGACCTGACGGCCCTGCAACCACTTGCTCGCGCCCCAATCCTTACGGTCCCAGACCAGGGCCAGGACCGCAAGAGGCGCGACCATGCCGGCAACGTAGGTGAGGCCCACGGCCAGCGCCGCGGGGAACGAGGCCGTGGCCCCGGAGAGCACCGCCACCCCGATCAATACGGGGGCGCAGCACGAGCTCGCCGCTCCGGAGAAGACGCCCAGTCCGTAGACCGACCCGAGGCCGTGCCCAGCGGGGACGCGCCGGGCGAGCATGGGCAGTTGAAGCTTCCAACCGAGCAGCATCGCAACTCCACCGGTCAGCATTGCCGTGGCGGCGATCGTGAAGACGATTGCGTGCTGGCCGGAGATCAATCCGATCAGGGCGGTCGCACCCAATCCGATCGGCACGATGATGGTGGCGACCCCGGCCGCGAAGACGAGGGTCGCGCCGACGATGCCGGACCTGCGGCGCATCCCCGACGCGAGGTAGGCGGGCAGCATCACGGACACGCAGCAGGGCGCGAGCAAAGCGACCAGCCCGCCGAGGAACGCGGCGAGCAGGGTGCCGCCGAACAAAAGATTCTCCATTGTGCTTCGCCTTCACCTCGGCCGCGACTCGCGGACACGTTCACCTATTCTCCTAAGGAGATTAGGTGATAGGGAGGTGTTTGTCCAATGAGTGAGCCGAAGCTGGCAGTCAGCTGGTGAAGCGGGCCTCGTCCATGCCGTCGACGGCACAGGGGACGTGGTTCTCCGGGTTGCTCGGAACGGGTTTCTGAGCCCCGAACCTCGCGCCTACCGAGACGGGAACGGCAGAGCAGAGCGCATGATCGCCGGTCGTCGCGGCGGGCACTCCGAGAACCACAGCGGGAGCGGCGAGAAGGAGGCCGACGCCCAGCGACAGGACGATGAGCGAGAACCGTCCGACCGGCTTGCCGGGTGGCAGGAGCCGACGAACACGAGCGGCGGCACCCTCCCCGCCGGCGCCGAGGGACGCAGCAGGCGCTGTACGCGGGCCTGCGGATACGACGGCGAGCAGCGCTGCCGCGACGGTCAACCGGTGGGTGCGCGCGGCGGCGACGTCGTCCGCGCGCAGTTCGACCAGGCGTGCGGTCTCTGCCGCTGCGGTACGGAACGGGGGCAACCCAAGAAAAGCGACGCATAGGGCCACAGAGAAGGCCAGGGCCAGGTCGTGGCGTTCTGTGAGGTGAGCGCGTTCGTGAGCCAGGACAGCGGCAAGTTCCTCGTCGCTCAACGCGTGCAGGGCGGCCGTTGTCACGACCGTGCGCCGGTGCAGTCCGGGCATGCAGTACACGGCGGCACGTGCCGAGTCCAGAATGACAATTCCTCGTTCGGGATCGGGGCGACCGATCAGGTCGAGAACCCGGCGGTGCGCGTTTCTTTCCCGAGTCATCTTTGAGCCCGTGGCGCCCAGGCACCAGAGGCACCGTGTCACGACGAGAACCGCGATCAGTGCGCCGCCAAACCCGATCGCCGCTCCGATCGGCGTGGAGTACTGCTGGCGGAGTGCCATCGCACACGCGGCGAGCAGTTCGCCGATCCCCTTGCCTTTGAGCCCGGCAATCGGGAGCGCCCAGGCCACTCCGGCCAGGGCGAGGGAGCCGACGACCGCGACGCTCAGGGCCTGCCATGTCGCGATGGCGAGGCGGGGCGCCCGATCCACCCACGCGGCGCGGCCAAGCAGCGGCGGCACGGCCAGCGAGAGTGCGAGCGCGTACGCGGCAAGGATCAGAGCAATGGTCACGGAGTGTTGCCTTCCGCGCGCGCCTGGGCGAGCAGCTGGTGGAGTTCGTTCGCTTCGTCGCTCGGCATGCTCTCGACAAATCCCACGAGGGCAGCCGCACGATCGTCAGAGAAGGAGAGTGCCTCTTGGATGAGGCCAGCCACGTAGTTGCTCTGTGTTGCCGCGGCCGCGTAGCGGAAGGCGCGCCCGTCGCGTTCTTTCTCAAGCCAGCCCTTGCGGCTGAGGATCTCGGTCACAGTCTGGACCGTGTTGTACGCCAGGCCACGGTCCAGGCGATCGAGAATCTCGCGCACGAGTAGGGGACCTTCGGCCTGCCAGACCTCCGTCATAATCGCACTTTCCAGATCACCGAACTTCGGCATGGTCGATCCCCTCCTCGCGAAGTCGATCCTGTCGCCTGCGCGCCGCCGTCAGGTAGCGGTGCGGAACAGTCACCGCCCAAGCTTAGTCACCTAAGACCATTAGGTGAAACGAGGCGTTCCTGCCCCCACCGAGCGGGGAGTGCAGTCCAGCTGGCCCGCTGCACTCCCTCGATGGGCAGTGAGCGCTACAGGGTGGCGAGGATGGCCTGCATTTCCGCGATCTGCGCGGTCTGGTCGGCACTGATCTTGGTGGCGAGATCTCGGGCGTCGGGGTTCTGGCCGGACTTCAGCTCGACGGTGGCCATAGCAATGGCTCCCTGGTGATGCTGGATCATCTGCTGCAGGAAGAGCTTGTCGGCGGCCGGGCCGGTCGCGGAGTCGAGTGCGGCCATATCAGCGTCGGACATCGAGCCCGTGCTCATGTCCATTCCCGACATGTTGTCTTTCGTCGCGCCCCAGGCGGCGACCCACGAGTCCATCATGGTGATTTCGGGTGCCTGGGCGGCCTTGATCTTCTGGGCGAGGCTGGTGACCCGAGGGTCGACCCCGGTTTTGGCGAGCATGGTCTCGGCCATGGTGATGGCCTGCTTGTGGTGGTCGACCATCGGCATGGCAAAGGAAACGTCGGTGTCATTGAAGACTGCGGTCGACGCCGCCGGGGCGGATGCCGTGGGCGGTGTCCCGGTCGTGGAGCCGGTTGAGCAGGCGGAGAGAACCAGTGCGGCGGCGATGACGCCGGTAGTGGCGAGGGGGAGGCGCAGTGAAAACATGAGAGAAATCCATTCGGTTGACGTGGAAAGCGGAACTGAGCGGGATGAGCGATCGACGGGATGAGCGATCAGGAAGGGGAATGCCAGCGCGCGCGTGAATGCACCAGTGTCGCGTCGCGGTTCGTGTGATCAGACTCGGCTGATGGACAGAGCCGTGAGCGATGGTGGCCTGGCGGGAGGCGGAGTTCGTGCGGCTGTGTCAACGTCAAGCAGGGCGGCAACGGGTGGAGTGGAGAGTGTGGGGGTCGCGTTCGCCGTCGATGTTCCAGAGAGGGTGCCGGGCTCGACGGTGCAGCTTGTTCCCAGAGCGCATCCTGTGGGGCAGATGGCGCCGCAATTCGGATGAATCGGTCCGTCGGCGCTGTCGGCTGACGGAATCGACTCGGAAGGCTCCGGGGTATCCGTCAGGTGGACCGCCATCGTGACGACCGTCACCTCGGAATGGGGAGCAGCACCGAAGGGAGCAAGCATCGCTGCATGGGCACTCGTCAACCCGCTCACTGCGACGATGAATATCAGCGACGCGAAGACCAACCGCGCCAGGGTCGATGGGCGGAGGTGGGACGTCGTTGGTGTCATCAGGGCCCTCTCTCGCTCGAGTCGGACTTTCACGACCTTGGAATCCTGAGTGTAAATGGCGGCCCTCGCAATTCGCTGGGAAGATACCCGGAGGGGGTATACAGTGGAAGTGTCGGTGTCGCTGCGGCATCCGATGGACAGGGGAGAGTTCCTATGAGCCAGACAATGGAAACCACGATTTTCGAAGTGAAGGGCGTTCGCTGGGCGTCGTCGAAATCCGTCGCGGACGCGATGTTATCCCGTCGACCGGGCGTGCTCAGTGTGGACACGAACGCTGTTTCTCAGACGGCCACGATCACGTTTGACCCGGCGCAGACGTCCATTGCCGACCTCACGGATTGGGTTCGGGAATGTGGCTATCATTGCGCGGGCCGCTCGGTGCCCGACCACGTCTGTGACCCGATGGAATCCAGCGGCAGGTCGGACGCTCCTGCCGACCGCACGGTGCAGGACGCGATGAGGCCCGGTAGCTCACCGGACCATGGACACAATATGGGTCACGGCGGATCGGCGACCGGGGCGCCTGCCGCCCGGACGATGCAGGACGCGATGGGGCACGGCGGCTCACACGGAGCGATGTCGATGGCAGGCATGATCCGGGACATGCGGAACCGGTTCATTGTCGCCGCCGTGCTGTCCGTTCCGATCACGCTCTTCTCGCCCATCGGGCGGGAGGTCATCGGATTCACCGTTCCGGCACCGTTTGGACTGCGCGATGACGTCCTGGCCCTGATCCTGTCCCTGCCGGTGATCTTCTACGCGGCCTGGATTTTCTTTGACGGCGCCTACCGGGCCCTGCGTGCGAGAACGCTCGACATGATGGTGCTCGTCGCTGTCGGAGTCGGAGCCGGCTGGCTGTACAGTCTTGTCGTCACCCTCACCGGCGGTGGCGACGTGTTCTACGAGGCAGCGACCGTTCTGGCCAGCTTCGTTCTCCTGGGCCATTGGTTCGAGATGCGCGCGCGCGGAGGAGCGAATGATGCCATTCGCACCCTGCTGGAGTTGGCACCGGCTCAGGCTTTCGTGATCCGGGACGGCGAAACCGTGGAAATCCCGACCAACGAGGTCGTTCCCGGTGACGTGATGCTTGTGCGACCGGGGTCGAAGATCGCGACCGATGGCATCGTGGAGAGCGGGGACTCGGACATCGACGAATCCATGGTCACGGGGGAGAGCCTGCCCGTGGCAAAGTCGGTCGGCTCCGCCGTGATCGGGGCCACGGTCAACACGACCGGGACGCTCCGGGTCCGCGCGACCAAGATCGGCGCGGACACCGCCCTGGCCCAGATCGTCGCTCTCGTCCAGGAAGCCCAGAACTCCAAGGCGCCCGGTCAGCGTCTGGCGGACCGTGCGGCGTTCTGGCTCGTTCTCGTCGCCCTCATCGGCGGAGGCCTGACCCTCATCGTGTGGCTGCTGGTCGGCGCAAGCGTTCCCACTGCGATTCTCTTCGCGATCACCGTTGTGGTCATCACCTGCCCGGATGCGCTGGGACTGGCCACACCGACGGCGATCATGGTCGGCACGGGACTCGGCGCGGGGCGTGGCGTCCTCTTCAAGACCGCCACGGCGCTCGAGACGTCGGCGAAGATCGACACCGTCGTGATGGACAAAACCGGCACGCTCACCCAGGGCAAGCCGGAAGTGACGGACTTTGTTGCCGTCGGGATTGACGAAGATGAACTTCTGGCCCTTGTCGCGGCCGTCGAGCGTGAGTCCGAGCATCCGCTTGCTGCCGCCGTTGTGAGCTTCGCCGTCGACCGCGGCGCGAAAACGCTCGCGGCCACGCAGTTCCAGAACGTCCCCGGGCACGGGGCAGGAGCGACCGTGACCGGGCGGCGGGTGCTCGTGGGCAACCGTAAGCTCATGATCGCCCAGGACATCGATATTGCCCCGGTTGCCACGCAACGCGAGGCACTCGCCTCGACCGGTCGAACGGCCGTGCTGATTGCCGTGGACGGGAAGGCCGTCGGCCTGGTCGCCCTGGCCGATGCGGTGCGGCCCACCGCGGCGGCGGCGGTCGCCGCTTTGCATGAATCCGGCATTCAGGTCGTGATGCTCACCGGCGACAACGAGGCGACGGCCCGGCGCATTGCCGCGCAGCTGAACATCGACACCGTTATTGCGGAGGTGCTGCCCGAGGACAAGTCGACGAAAATCCAAGAGTTGCAGTCCGCGGGCAAACGCGTAGCCATGGTCGGTGACGGCGTCAACGATGCGCCGGCACTGGCCCAGGCCGACCTCGGCATTGCCATCGGCGCGGGCACCGACGTCGCCATCGAAACGGCCGACGTCGTCCTGATGCGTTCGGATCCGCTGGACGTGCCAGTCGCCCTGCGGATCGGCACGGGAACCGTGCGGAAGATGCGGCAGAATCTCGGCTGGGCGATCGGCTACAACGTGATCGCCCTGCCGATCGCCGCCGGCGTGTTCTTCCCCGCGTTCGGCATCCGGCTCAGTCCTGAGATCGCGGCGATCTCAATGTCCGGATCCAGCGTGATCGTCGCCGTCAATGCGTTGCTGTTGAAGCGACTGCGACTGCCCCGCCCGGCGGAGGAAACCGGGAAATCCACGGAACCGGTGTCGGCGCGCGGAGGTGAGTGACAGTGCCAGTCCGGCGAGACCGACGCCGGAAACCGTCAGCTCGATGGCCTGGCCGGCGATCGTGGCCAGGGTCGTGGTCGTACTGAGCGGAACATCCTGAACGAGCGCTCCCGCTTCGAATGTCGGCAACTGGTCGATGATTCCCCCGTTGGGCCCGACATTCGCCGTCGTGCCCACCGTCGACGCATTGACCACGCTGCGACCTGTCTCGATCGCGCGAATCCGGGCAATGGCGAGTTGCTGGACACTTTCGTCAGAGTGCCCGAAGTCTGCATTGTTGGAGGGGGCCAGGATGACATCGGCTCCGCCGGCGATCATCTGCCGGATGAGGTTGTCGTCCACGATGTCGAAGCAGATGGCGATTCCGGCGGCGACACCGTTGATGTCGAAAACGTTGCTCCGGGTGCCGATCGTGAAATCTCGGGGAATCAATGAAAAGAGTGCGGGAGCCAGCGGATACCAGAAATCACGATCGGGGATGTACTCGGCGAACGGGACCGGGTGAATCTTGTCGTACTGTTCCACCGCCCCGTGACCGTTTTCCCACTGCAGGATGCTGTTGAACACCTGGTCGTTGCGGGTCGTGAGCGCCCCGGTGATCAGCGGTGCTCTCATGCGCCCGGTCACCTGGTCCAGGGCTGTGGCGGACTGCCGATTCACGAGTGGATTGAGGTCAGAGGCGTTCTCTGGCCACACGACGACGTCCACGGTCCTTCCGTAGAGCGGCTCGGTCGCATCGAGGTGGTTCTGCAGGATCTCACCCGGTACGTAGGCGGCGAACAGTCCGGCATCGGCATTGCCCTGCACCGTTGCAACCCTGATCGTCCCGGATTGGACGACAGGGAAGGTCGGTATCGCGACGAGAAGGCTGATCATGCCGACCGGAATGAGTACCCAGGTGAGGCGCTGGCGCCCGGTGCGTTCGCGAAGCACTTGTACGGCGGCGGCACTCACCCAGGCGAGTAGGAAGGTCAGTCCCGAGACGCCCACCCAGGCCGTGAGCCCGCCGAAGGGGCTCTCCGATTGGGAGAAGGCCAAACGACCCCAGGAGAAACCGCCGTACGGCCAATTGCTGGTGACGAACTCCCGGAACGTCCACAGTCCGGCCACGATCATCGGGGTGATCCCAAATCTTCCCCATCTGCCGGGGAACGTTCCTGCCGTGAAGCGCCAGGCTAGTGAAACCAGCACACCGCCCAATGCGAAGAAGATCGTTTCGAGAGCGGTCAGGGCCAGCCAGGGCACGATCCCGAGGTAGACCGTGAGCCAGTAGATGTGGGTGCCCCAGAAGGCGAACCCAGCGGCCGCGCCCACAAGAAGGGATGACCACACGCTGCGGCCGACAAGTGCGGCGAGGATCATCGGTGTTCCCACCAGAATCAATGGCCACCAGCCCAAGCCGGGGAACGCGAGGGCATTGAGAACTCCGCCTGTTGTGGCGAGCAGCACTGATCCGCGAGGCGGCAGACCGCCCTTTTTCAGACCCATCAACTCTTCAGACCGCAACACGGTGCCCGGTCAGGCACGGTGCTCGGTCCCTCGGTGGCCGCGGGTCACTGCGTGTAGGCGAGGGCGCCGATCATGCCGGCTTCGCCGTGGTAGAGGTTGTGGCAGTGGGTGAGCCATCGGCCCGGGTTGTTCGCGTCGAAGTCGACGCTGAGGGTCCGTCCGGGGAGAACTATGGAGGTGTCCTTACGCGGGCCGCCGTTGGCGTGCTGGTAGGTGTGCCCGTGCAGGTGCATCGGGTGCCACATGGTCGTTGTATTGACGAAGTTGATGCGCACGCGCTCACCGGCCGTGATCGGGTGTGCGTTGTCCATCGGGGCATCGGGCGAAAACGGTTTGCCGTCGAGGGACCAGTTGTATTTGGCCATGTTGCCTCGCAAACGGATGGTGATCTCCAGGTCCGGGTCTCTGATCGGCAGGGCGACCTCGGCAGCGGCGCGGAGCGTGTCGGCGGTCCCCAGTCGCCCGCTCAGTTCACTGACGGTGAGGTCGACAGGCGGCGTCGCGCCGGAACCGGTGCGAACGACGGCGAACGCCCGTGCACCTTTCCCCTCCGCTTCGGCGACGAGAGCGAAGGCCCCGTCACCGAGGGTGACGATGACGTCGTAGCGTTCGCCCATGCCGAGCAATACCGAGTCCACGTCGACCGGGTCCACCGGGAAACCGTCACTGTGGGTGAGGGTGAGACGGTGGCCGGAGAGTGCGACCCGGAAGGCGGTATCCGCACCCACATTGATCATCCGGATGCGCACGCGTTTTCCTGGCGCGGAGGTAAACGTCTCCGGGTCTGCCGGTGGACGCCCGTTGATCAGGTAGTGGGGATAGTAGACGTCACCCGCATCACCGCCGAGCGGCTTCGAGGCGGACTCCATCAGGAGATTTCCCATCCGCCTCCCGGTGCCGCCCATTCCCTTCATGTCCCCCATTCCCTGGGATAGCTCAGCGAACACTTTTGGTGGGGTGGACGTGACCCCGTCGAGCCAGTCGTCGAGGATGACGACCCACTCGTCGTCATAGGCGAGCGGTTCCTGTGGGTCTTCCACGATCAAGGCGCCGTACAGACCGCGGTCGAGTTGGGTTCCCACATGCGGATGGAACCAATAGGTACCCGCATCCGGTGCCGCGAATGTGTAACGATACGATGCTCCCGCAGCGACGGGATCCTGAGTGACGCCCGGAACCCCATCCATATCGTTGCGGAGCGCCACTCCATGCCAGTGGATCGTAGTGGCCTCAGGCATGGTGTTTTCGAGGGTGGCATCGAGAGTATCCCCCCTCTTCAGCCTGATCACGGGCGCAGGAACAGCTCCATAGCTCCAGGTTTGAGCGATAGTGCCGGCCAGATCGAGCGTTCCCGTGCCGGCCCGCAAGGCGAGGCGCGTCGTGGCGCCGGAAACTTTTCGGGCTGCCTCAGCATCTGCGACGGCCCGTGAGGTCGGAGACAGGAAGGGCGCCGTGGGTGCACAGGCAGCGAGCGCCAGGAGGGCAGCGCCCGATAACCCGGCCCCGATGAAGGATCGTCTGGTCAGAGGAGACGGGCTCCGAAGGTGATCCATTGGGGGTTGTCCTTTCGAGAGGTGGGGCTGAGTCACGGTTGATCCGTTTCGCTGTCCGACGCGGATCCGGAGGTCGATTTCGATCCGGGCTCAATGATGGGCGCCTCCTCGTGTGCGACGACGGGTGTCGGTGACCACGCCCGTCCTGGGAGGTAGGGGCTGTTCTCCGGTCCGGGATGCCGTCGCGTTTGGACAATGATCAGGGTGAGTCCGATCAGGGCCAGAGCCAGGGCGGTGATCATGTTGATCTTCACACCGGCGAGTTGGAACTCGGTGGGGTCGAGCCGGAGCGCTTCCAGCCAGGTGCGGCCGATCCCGTACCAGATCAGGTACAGTCCGATGGTTCGACCCCAGCGCAGAGTGAACTGACGCTCGGCCAGCAGGATGACGACGACGCCGATCAGATTCCAGATCATCTCGTACAGGAAGAGCGGCTGGAAGAGGGTTCCGGCGGGCAGGCCGGCAGGGAAGGCCGGGTTGCTCGATTCGATCTGGAGGCCCCAGGGCAGGGTTGTCGGCGCTCCGAAGAGCTCGTGGTTGAAGTAGTTGCCGAAGCGCCCAAGTGCCTGGGCGATCAGCATCCCGGGTGCCAAGGCGTCGGCGAAGGAGAGGAAGCGCAGGCCGGCCCGGTGACAGGCGATGTAGGCGCCGACCGCGCCAAAGAGCACCGCGCCGAAGATCGCGAGTCCCCCCTCCCAGACGTAGAGGGTCTTCCAGAGGTCCGCGCCGGCGTAGAAGTAGTCGGTGGGGTGAGTGATGACGTGGTACAGACGCCCGCCCACGATGCCGAGTGGCACCGTCCAGAGGGCGATGTCCAGGACAATCCCCGGTTCGCCTCCGCGGATGGTGAGACGCCGGGACGTCAACCAGACTGCCGTGGCGACTCCGGCGAGGATGAACAGGGCGTAGAAGTGGATGCGCAGGGGTCCCACGTTGAAGAAGCTGATATCGGGGCTGGGGATGCTGGTGAGGAGGATCACGAACGGATGCGGCTTTCTCGAGGTCGAGCTGATTGCGAGGGAGTTGTTCCGGCTGAGGCCGGCGCGGTAGTCCTAACCAAGGCTGACACCGCGTGCGTTCATGAAGGGCTGTGGGTCGATACGGGCGCCGTCGACGCGAACTTCGAAGTGAAGGTGACAGCCGCTGGAGGCGCCGGTGGTGCCCGCGTCGGAGATCACCTCTCCGGCCGAGACACGCTGGCCGACGCCGACGCGGATGACGCTGTTGTGCGCGTAACCGGTTTGGACCCCGTTCCCGTGGTCAACGAGGACCCAGTTCCCGTAGGAGCCGAGCCACCCGGCGTAGACGACCGTGCCGCCAGTCGCCGCACGCACGGATCGACCGCACGGGGCCGCAAGGTCGGTCCCGGAATGGAACGGCCCCACGCCAGCCACGGGTTTGTTGGGCCGGGGGCCGAACGAGTCACTGATCCACCCGGAGACCGGGAGGGCCCAGCCCTGATCGCTCAACTGTCCCGAATCCTGGCCTCCGCCCCCCGTTCCCACGTTCGCGGCGGCGGCTGCGGCTGCTGCGGCAGCCGCGCGGCGAGCGTCTTCACCCTTCTGGAAGTCGGCTTCGGTAGCCTGCCGATTCTCTTGCAACACAGCCAACTGGGCTGCCAGGGTCGTCGCATTGTCTTGCTGTTCCCCGAGTTTGGCTTGCAGAGCCGCGTTCGCTGTGGTGGCCTCCGCGAGTGCCGTTTGGGCCTTCTGTGACAGGTCAGCGAGGATGCTCCGGGCGAGTCTCGCCTGATCGGTCAGTGATTGTGCCGAGTTCCGCTCGTTGGCCGCTTTCCGATACACGCGATCTGAATGTTCGGTGAGCTTGCTCATCGAGCCCAACTGCGACAGCAACGCATCTGCGTTTCCACTGTTGAGCAAGAGTGTCAGGCTGAGGTCCGCTCCTCCAGACCGGGCCAGGGAGGATGCGATACGGCCCGCCTGTTGCTGGGACGCGTTGGCTTGCTGGGTTGCAGTGGTGGCCTGGCCCTGCAACTTATCGGCCCGGTAATTGGCTTCGTCCAAGGCGATCTGGGCGGTTTCGAATTCGCTGCTGCGTTTGGCTTGCAGGGCTTGTGCGGTGGCAACCTCCGCGTTCAAGGCCGAAATGAGGGACGTGAGTTGGCCGATCTGTGCTTGCTTGGCGGCCTCACTGCTCCGAGCGTTCTGTACGTCACCCCAGGAGGGGTACTCGGTCGCTTCGGCAGGAGAGGAGACCCCGGCAAAAGCAGCCAACGCCAGAGTCGCCAGGCCGGCGATCCATCGGGATCTCACGGGGTGCGCGGCCAGGTCGTGGTCCGTGGCGCGGGGGCGGTGTGGATTAGCCAAGGGTGATACCTCGCGCGTGGGCCGACGCGGTGCTGACGCCGTTGCCGTGATCGATCAAAATCCAGTTCCCGGAGCTGCCCTTGTAGCCGGCGTACACGACCGTGCCGCCGGTGGCGGCACAGACCGGTGTCCCGCCCGCGGTTTCCACGGACACCGCCATCGCTGGGCGGGAGGCGGTCACAGCCAATAGCGCGATGGCAGCCATCGCGGATGGGGCACGCAAGCGACCGCGCACGGGAGAGAGGTCCCGTCGCCCGTGCCCGGATGAACCGCGGTCGTGCAGAGAGGAACCGGCCAGGTGTTGGCGGGCAGGGGGACGAAGCGGGGGCATTGGGCGGGTCCGAAATCTCGCCGAGGCGGCGAATTGTCAAGCTCAAGTGAAACTGGCGGGCTGATCGTTCGACGATGTCGAATGCGAAGATCTGACACTGAAGTCGGCGTGTGCCGAGAACGATCGAGATGGCTGCGACACAGGAACCAGGTTCCAGTGGAGGCAGCTGGGCAGCAGGGATCGTGCCCGATCTCAGTGCAGGGTCAGATGCGGCTGATCGACAGGAACGTCAAGGACGGCAGGTAAACATGGCCCTGCGCCTCGGGAATGAGCTGCCTGATGCGGCGGCCACTGTCCTTGAGTCGCGTGAAAAGAGCCGGATACCGAGTGAGGAAGACGAGGGCGACGAGAACGGCGAGGATGCCACAGCCGGCGACCAGGACGGCGCAGTCCACTGCACAGCGTGAATCGCAAGCGGCAACCGTGGAGACGGGACCGATCCAACCCGCAGTCGACACGGTTGCATTATTGGCGGTCACAGCGAGCGTTCCCTGGGCCGTCGCGAGGTCAGTCGCGTCGGCTATCGAGGGAATTGAAGCCGAGTGTGTGCCGGCGATCGGATGAAGAGCGAACGCCCCCACCCCGATCGCCAGGACGGCAAGGAATATGGCGACCATGCGGCGAAGGGCCTGCATCGGTGAGGAGAACACGGTCGCTGGACGCAAGATCATGCGTATTCTCCCTTCTGCCGGTATTGCGCACTTTCGCCCGGGCATACCCCCCTAGCGTACTCGTGGGCATCGCTTGTGGCTGGTAGCTCGCTGTGTGCCGGGGACTGGACACACCTCGCAATTGCCCGGGGGTGGGGCGAAGCGCGCACGGTGTACCATGGGGGGGTATATTGAATCGACGAAAGCTGAGGGGCGAGAAGTGGTGAACACAGGATTAGAACCGGAGCGTGCGAAGGAGCACAGCGGCCCGCACGGGTACATCTCCAACAAGGATGACTACCTGAAGCGCCTGCGGCGCATCGAGGGTCAGGCCCGAGGACTGCAGGGCATGGTCACTGACGAGAAGTACTGCATTGACATCCTGACCCAGGTGTCGGCCATGACGAGCGCCCTGCAGTCGGTTGCTCTCGGTCTGCTCAACGACCACCTCAATCATTGTGTTCTCGACGCGGCCGCCCGAGGCGGGGACGAAGCCGACGCCAAGATCCAGGAAGCGTTCGACGCCATCAAGCGTCTCGTGCGTTCATGACTGCCCTCGCTCTTCGCGCGGTGCGTTTCTATATCCCATCTTTTTATACCCCATAGGGGTATACTGACACTAATCCCCATACGGGTGATTAAGAATGCTTCGTGGGCATGCCCACGAAGCGAGAGGAAGTACTTCTCATGCATGGAACCACGCACCACGACCTGGGCCTGACTGACGCCTCCTGCGCTTGCGGCACGCATTCGCACGCATCAGCGGCTGGAGTCGCACCGATCGCCGAGACGCCGAACACCACGTTCCAGGTGACCGGGATGACCTGCTCGCACTGCGTCGCGAGTGTCACGAAGGAGGTTGGCAAGCTGGCCGGACCAGAGAACGTGACCGTCTCCCTTGTGCCGGGCGGTGTCTCGGTCGTGACCGTGACGGGCGCCCCGCTCGACCGCACGGCGGTTGCCGCCGCGATTGACGAAGCGGGTTACGCATTGGTCGCTGAGGCCCGATGACCCTCGAACGCGTCGACCTGCTCGTGGGCGGGATGACGTGTGCATCCTGCGCGACACGGATCGAGAAGAAGCTCAATCGGATGCCCGGAGTTGAGGCATCCGTGAATTACGCGACCGAGAAGGCCAGCGTCTATCTGCCGGAGGGCACCACTCTCGAGCAGGCCATCACCGTTATCGAGGAGACCGGCTATACGGCCGAGAAGCCGCAGCCGCCGGCGGCGGTCGTTCTGGACGCGCCCAGTCAACAGGACCTGGAGGTGGCCGGCCTCCGGCGTCGCCTCATTCTGTCGATAGTTCTGGCTGTGCCCGTGGCGGCAATGTCCATGATTCCTTTGTTGCAGTTCACCAACTGGCAGTGGCTTGCGCTGACCCTGGCGGCGCCGGTCGCCGTCTGGGGTGCATGGCCCTTCCACCGCGCCGCTTGGACCAACCTCCGGCACGGTGCCGCGACGATGGACACCCTGATCAGCCTGGGGGTTCTCGCCGCCTTGGGCTGGTCCCTGTTCGCGCTCTTCTTCGGCACTGCCGGCATGCCGGGAATGCGGATGACCTTCAGCCTCACCGCTCACGCGGGCGGCGGCGCGAGCGAAATCTATCTCGAGGTCGCGTCCGCAGTCACCGTGTTCATCCTGGGCGGGCGGTATTTCGAGGCCCGTGCGAAGAAACAGTCAGGCGCAGCACTCAAGGCGCTCCTCGAGCTGGGTGCTAAGGAGACCGCAGTTCTTCGTGACGGCGTCGAGGTCATCGTGCCAACGGCGTCCCTCGTGGTCGGTGACCGGTTTGTCGTGCGTCCCGGAGAGAAGATCTCCACCGACGGCGTCGTCGTTGAGGGCGCGTCGGCGATCGACGCGAGCATGCTCACCGGCGAAGCTGTCCCTGTCGAGGTCGGACCCGGCGACGCAGTCGTGGGGGCAACTCTCAACTCGGGCGGCCGACTCGTGATCCGCGCCACTCAAATCGGCGCGGACACCCAACTCGCCCAGCTCGGGCGCCTGGTCGAACAGGCCCAGACCGGCAAGGCCGACGTACAGCGCCTCGCCGACCGGGTCTCGGGCATCTTCGTTCCGATCGTGATCGGTCTCTCCCTCGCGACCCTCGTCGTCTGGCTCCTCATCGGGGCCAGCCCCGTCATTGCCTTCACGGCCGCCGTCGCAACGCTGATCATCGCGTGCCCCTGCGCTCTCGGACTGGCCACGCCGACGGCACTGCTCGTGGGAACCGGGCGCGGTGCGCAACTCGGCATCCTGATCAAGGGCCCGCAGGTCCTCGAATCCACTCGGCGCGTCGACACCATCGTGCTCGACAAAACCGGCACCGTCACCACCGGACGGATGACAGTCGTCGCCACCGTTGCGATAGCCGGACTCGACGAGGTGGAACTGCTCCGGTTCGCCGGGGCAGCGGAGTCCGGCTCCGAGCATCCGATCGCGAAGTCCATTGTCACCGGAGCGCGTGACCGGGTCGGAGCACTCCCCGATCCGGAGTCCTTCGCGTCGGCCGACGGCCTTGGCGTTCAGGCCGTTGTCGACGGTCGCGCCGTTGTCGTCGGGCGGCCACGCTGGCTCATCGAACAGTGGGGCATCGCCTTCCCGCCCGAACTCGAGGAGGCGCTCGCGGCCAGCGAGAACAGGGGCGAGACCCCTGTCGCGGTGGCCTGGGACGGGCGGGCTCGCGGCATCCTCGCCGTCGCGGACACCGTCAAGGACACCAGCACCGAGGCAATCGTTGAGTTCCGCCGCCTCGGCCTGACTCCGGTACTTCTGACCGGAGACAACGAGACCGTGGCTCGCCGCGTCGGTGCCGTGATCGGCATCGACGACGTGCGGGCGGGCGTGCTCCCCGCCGAAAAGGCCGAAGTGATCCGCGCACTGCAGGCGGAGGGCCGGGTCGTGGCGATGGTCGGCGACGGCGTGAATGACGCGGTCGCGCTCGCCACCGCCGACCTCGGCATCGCGATGGGCACCGGCACCGACGTCGCGATCGAGGCGAGTGACCTGACCCTGATCCGCAGTGACCTCGTGGCGGCGGCGGACGCGATCCGGCTGTCCCGGCGCACCCTCGCAACCATCAAGGCAAACCTGTTCTGGGCCTTCGCCTACAACGTGGCCGCGATCCCGCTCGCCATGCTCGGCCTGCTCAACCCCCTGATCGCCGGAGCCGCCATGGCACTCTCGTCGGTCTTCGTCGTGAGCAACAGCCTCCGGCTGCGTGGCTTCCGCGGGCTGACGGTCAGCACCCGGATGCACGCGCCGTCCTGAGGCCCGGTGATAGCGCCGGCTCAGACACTTTCGCGGCACAGGTCGGGGCGATGGATGAGCCCCAGCCTGGAGAGGAGGCTCGCCGCGTAGCGGTTCCAGAGCCCGCTGAAGAAGAGGATTGCCGCGAGGGATGCCACGAAGGATGCGGCCACATCGCTCGGGTAGTGGGCACCGAGATAGATCCGGGATGCCGCCACCGATATCGACAGCAGGCCGCCGCCGATCATCGTCAGCCGCTGCCATCGGGTTCCTCTGGCCAGGAAGTAGAGCGCGATCGAGAGGGAGACGGCCAGGCAGGTGTGCCCGCTGGGGAAGCTGTCGAAGCCGCGCTCCGTGACGAGAGGGTGCGCGAGTAGCGACGCGTCGGGTCGGTGGCGGCCGACGACGGCCTTGAGGACCTCGCTGCTCAACCAGCCGACGAGGCTGACCGCACCGACGGCGGCGGCATTCACGGGACTCCGACGTGCGACGGCCAGGAACAGGCAGACCACCGCGAGCAGGAACGACCCGCCGAGCGGACTGAACAGGGCGTTCAGCGTGAGGGCGATCGCGGTCAGGAAGGCGGTGTGGTTGAGGCTGAGCGTCTGGTCGATGCCGAGGTCCGCGGCGGTGAGCGCGCGCACCGCGGAGAGGGTCAGGCCCACAATAATGAGGCCCGCTGCGAGGCCGGCCGGCCACAGCACCCAATGTCGAATCTGCGGCAACACGGCCAGTCGGGTCGTGGAGTCGATGAGGGGTGATGGCTGCGATGGTCTCATGGTGCTTTCTACCGACGGCTCGTCGGAACTCCTCGGGGGCTCGGTTGTCTCTTCACGGTACGGGCGGGAACCTGCCTGCCGCCTGACTGGGCGGCCGGGCCAGGACTTCGGGGCAGACGGGAATGCGTAGCATTGGCCTCATGCCCACGGTCGGAGTCTGCGAGGACGATCCCCAGATTCGACGTGTGCTCGAGGAAGCATTGCGCCAATCGGGACACACGGTCGTGCTCGCCCACAATGGCGCTGAGGCTCTTGCGCTCTTCTCCGAGGACGAAGCCCTCGACGTGCTCATCCTTGATATCGGCCTGCCGGACTCGGATGGACGGGACGTGTGCCAGGCGTTGCGCGCCGCCGGGCAGTTCGCCCCCGTGCTCTTCTTGACCGCGCGGGAGGCACTCCAGGACATCGTGACAAGCTTCCACGCCGGCGGGGACGACTTCCTGACCAAGCCGTTCGCCGTCGTCGAGGTGCTCGTGCGGGTCGAGGCCCTCTCGCGTCGCCGCCGGCCCGAACCGGAGCAACACTCGACGCTGCGCCTCGACCCGCAGCGCTTCTCGGTTCGCTGGGGGTCCGCCGAGGTGTCTGTGACGCCGACCGAATTCCGGATGTTGGCCTCCCTGACCGCGAGACCCGGCGAGGTCGTGCGGCGCAGGGACGTCGTCGCTGCCGCCTGGCCGCACGGTGCGATCGTGCAGGAGAACACGATCGATTCGTATATCCGGCGGCTTCGTACCAAGCTGGTCGAGCTGGACTCGCCCGTCGGGATCGAGACGGTTCGAGGCGTCGGGTACGTGCTCCGATGAACCGGGTGCCGACACCCAGGGTCGCGTCGCTGCGCCGGCGGATGGTCGTGGCGACCGCGGTGCTGACGACCCTCGGCATGGGCGCCCTGCTGTTCCTCGTGGTCGTGGTCCTCGGTCACGTGGTGAGCGAGGACATCGACGGTCTCCTTCGCGCTCGTGCCACGATCGTCCTGGCGACGGTGGAACCGAGCGGTGACACGATCCGGGTGCGGACCACCCCGGACGCGGCACTCGATAACCTGGCCTGGGTCTACGACCGTTCCGGGACGCTCGTCGACGGAATCGCCCCGCCCTCCGCCCTCGCACCGGCCCTGGACACCCTCCGAGGTGCCACGCAGGCGACCGAAATGGAAGCCTCCGGCTGGCGGTTCCGGGCGATCCCCATTATCCTCGACGGAGGATCGGACCCGTCAGGGGCGGTTGTCGTGGGCGTCGACCTGGCCCCATACGACACGACGGAACAACGCACCCTGACCGTCGGCATCGGGCTTGGCCTGCTGGTGATCCTCGGGGTGAGCCTGATGGCGGCCTGGCTTGTTCGCCGGGCACTTCGGCCCGTTGCGATCATGGCCAGGCGGGCGTCGGAATGGAGCGAAGAGGACCTCTCGCGGCGTTTCGACCTGGGTGAGCCCCGAGACGAGCTCACCCAACTCGGTCAGGTGCTCGACACCCTGCTCTCGCGCGTCTCCCGCACGATTCTCGCCGAACAGCGCCTCACCGCCGAGCTCGCGCACGAGCTGCGAACCCCACTCACCGTTGTGCGCGCCGAGGCCGAACTCGCCTCCCTCGACCCGGCGGTGTCGAGGGCGGATGCCGACCGTTATGCCCGCATAATCGCATCCGTCGACCACATGGCGGAGACCATCACGACGCTCCTGTCGGTGGCACGCGGGCAGGTGAGCCTGGACGACCGGGTGCCCGTCGACGGCATCCTCGTGATGGCGACCGCGATGACTCGCGCCTCAGGGCCCAGGGTTGTCGTGGAACCGGCCCCCGGGCTGGAACTCGGGGTGCCACAATCTGTCGCGATACGAGCGCTCGCCCCGCTTCTGGACAATGCGGCGCGGTTCGGCCGATCCGTGATCACGGTGTCGGCGCAATCGCGGGGTGACGTCATCGAAATCTCCGTCGTCGACGACGGCCCGGGCATCGGCGACAGCGACCCCACCGAGCTGTTCGCGCCGGGGTTCCATACTGCGGACAGTTCCGGTTCCGGCCTCGGGCTGTCCCTGGCCCGTCGATTGGCCCGTGTGGCCGGGGGAGATGTCGACGTGCGGATGGGCGCGAGACAGACCACATTCGTGCTCAGCCTGCCGCGCGCCCGCGCACCGCGCCCAACCGCCCCTGGATCAGCGGCGTCCTAGGCGGCGACGTTGGCCGGCTCTCCGGCCGCCAGCCGGGTCCTGCGCTCGGCAACCGAGAACGACGTCACCACGGCAACGATGACGACCAGGAACAGGGCGCTTGTTCCGATCGTGCCGAGTCCCAGCCCGCCATCTGCCGGGGCCTGGGACAACAGGTCGCCGACGGATGCGCCGAGCGGCCTGGTAAGGATGTACGCGAGCCAGAACGACACGACGACGTTGAGCTTGAAAGCGTACCGCGCGAGCGCCACGAGGGCGATCATGCCCGCGAAGACGATCACCGCGGTGAAGTAGCCGAGGTTCATGCCCTCTGACAGGAGGTCGCCGGCCGCCGTCCCGAGCGCGAAGGTGAACAGAATCGCCAGCCAGTAGAAGGACTCGCGTCGCGACGTGACGATGCTGTGGATGGAGAGGGTTCCCTCGCTCGCAAACCAGGCCCAGAATGTTGCGGCGAGAGCGGCGCCGAAGAGAACGGTCGTGACCCAGAGCGGAACACCGAAATTGTCGACGAGATTGTCCGTGAAGAGAGTGCCGACAACGCTGATCAGCACGACCGAGGTCCAGTAGAGCGACGGAAGGTACCGCTTCGCCCGGAATTGGAACACGAGGGACACGACCAGAAGGACGGTCATGAACCAGGTCGTGGCGGTCAGACCCCAGTGCAGGCTCGTCGACAGCAGGTCTGCACCCGTCTCACCGACCGTCGTGGCCAGAACCTTCACGATCCAGAAGAAAACCGTGACCTCCGGGACCTTGTTGAGCATCCACGCCGAGCGGCCCGAGCCGGCCAGGTCGATGATCCGCGTTCCCGGACGGACGGCAATTGCCTCGTCCAGGGAGTTCTGGTTGTCTGTAGTCATCCTGCGAGCATGACCGCAATCACCTGAACCGCACCTGACTGCATCCGGCTCGGACCGGACGAGGCCTGGACCAGACGCTGTTCATCGCTCGTGGCGCGAGCGCGACCTGGGCGGGGCGAGGGCCGCAACTTCAGAAACGATATCCAGAACGTCAGACTCGGGTGCGTCACCGCTCTGCAACTGGTTAGCCTTAAGAAATGGCCATCCCACTGCATACCGCTCCAGCCCGTGTCCGGCGACAGGTTCGCAGGCTGCTTCGGGCTTCGGCCTATGAGGTCTACGCTTTCTGGCGGCGGCGCCCGGTCGACCCGGACGTTGTCCTCTACGAGTCGTTCGGCGGGAATGGGATGCTCTGCAACCCTGAAGCCATCTTCCGCGGGCTGCGTGCGGCCCCCGACTTTGGTCACCTGAAGCATGTGTGGGTTCTCAGTGACAAGAGCGACAACGCCTCCGTCGTGCGCGAATTCGCGAGTGATGCGGCGGTACGGTTCGTCAGCCCCGGTTCACAGGGGTATTACCGCGCCCTGGCCACAAGTGGCTACCTGGTCAACAACGCGACATTCCCCACCGAGTTCAGCAAGCGACCCCAACAGGTGTATCTCAATACCTGGCACGGCACGCCCTTGAAACGGATGGGGTACGACATTGGAGACCCGGCGTCGCGGGTCGCCAATGTCATTCGAAACTTCCTTTCCGCCGACTACCTCCTGGCGGCGAACAGGTTCATGGTCGAGCAGATGTATGAGAAGGCGCACCTGCTTCGGAACATCTACCGCGGCGAAATCATCGAAGAGGGCTATCCGCGCATCGACGCCCAGTTCACGGATGTCGCGGGTGTCAACTCCGTCCGTGACCGACTCGAGGCAGCAGGCCTGCCCCTCACTGGGCGAAAGATCATCCTGTATGCGCCGACCTGGAAGGGGGAGTCGTTCGCTCGGCCCAATGACGATGCCGAAGAGCTGATCCGCCGGGTGATCGAGCTGGAAACCCTCATCGACACCAGCCAATACGTCGTATTGCTCAAGACCCACCAGGTGGTTCACCAGTTCGCCGCGCGTCGGAAGGAGTTCCGGGGCCGTCTGGTGCCGAACGAGATTCCGACGAACTCCGTGCTCTCCGCGACGGACATCCTCGTGACCGACTACTCCAGTACCTTCTTCGACTTCTTGTCAACCGGTCGGCCGATTGCATTCCTCACCCCGGATATTGACGACTACGCCGGGTACCGCGGCCTGTATATGGAACCCGAGGAATGGCCCGGACCAGTCGTACGAACCGTTGCCGAGCTTGCTGTCGAACTGAATGTCATCGCGCGTTCCGGACAACGAATCGAGGTCGCCGAGGGGTATGCCGCGATGCAGGAGAAATACGCGGCTCACGAGGACGGCCATGCGACCGACAGAATCATTGACATCGTATTCCGCGGCAAGCGAGCCGGCTACCGTGTCGGTCCCGTTGCCCGTGACGATCGCCGGTCAATTCTGATCAACGTCGGCGGGATGACGCCGAACGGGATCACGTCCTCCGCTCTGAATCTGCTCAACGCGATTGATCACAGCAAGTTTGACGTTTCCGTGGTCTTCCCGTACTCGCGGCGTCCGCGCGTGCTGGAGAAGCAAGCCGAGATCAACCCCGCGGTGCGCCAATTCGCCCGGGTCGGTGGAATGAGCGGCTCCAAAATCACGCATGCGGTGCGCCGGGTGGCGTGGTTCCGCGGGGACCTGAGTGCCCACGAGCACGATCCCGTGCAGGAGAGGCTTTGGGATGACGAATGGACCCGCTGCTTCGGCAGCAGCCGCTTTGACTTCGCCATCGACTTCAGCGGATACGGGCAGCTCTGGGCTACGTTGATGCTCCACGCACCCGGTGCAGAGCGTTCGATCTGGCTGCACAACGACATGGCCGCCGACGCGCAGCGCAACGTCCACGGCAAACGCCGCCAATTCAGGAGCCTGACCGGGGTTTTCTCGCTCTACCGCGGCTACGATCACCTGGTGTCCGTGTCCCCTGCCCTGGCGGCCATCAACGCCCACGCGCTGGACGAATATGCCTCCGTCGAAAAGTTCGTCGCAGCGAAAAACCTGGTGAATGCCCCTCACATCCTCCGTGCCGCGAAATTGGATGTCAGGCAGGCCGCCACGGACATCACCACCGGCGTGGTGCCCGGCTGGGCGACGGACCTCACAGCAGCATCCGCACCGACGACCTTCGTCACGGCGGGAAGACTGTCTCCGGAGAAGAACCACGCCCGCATGATCCGGGCTTTCGCCGCGGTGCATTCCGACCACCCCGAAACCCGCCTGATCATCGTCGGGGACGGGCCACTGTACGAGCAGCTCAGCCGATTGATCACCGAACTGGGCCTCTCCACGGCCATCGTGCTGACCGGCCACCAGCACAACCCCTACGCCGTCATGGCGGCATCCGATTGCTTCGTGCTGTCCAGCGACTACGAGGGACAGCCCATGGTTCTGCTCGAAGCGCTCATCCTTGACCTCCCTGTCGTCACCGTAGCGTTCGGATCCGCCGGGGATGCGTTGCCGACCGGCGTCGGGCTGACCGTGCCGGCCACCGATGACGGGCTGGCGGACGGGATGCGGGCCTTCCTCCGCGGAGAGGTACCCACCGCACCGTTCGACAACGCCGCCTACAACCAGGATGCAATGGAACAGTTCTACGTCGCGATTGGGACGGCCCAACCACGCGGCTGATCCGACACCGGTGCGCCGCTGACCCGCTGACCGACAAGACCCGCTGACCGCCACGACCGTAGACGAGGGGGCACGGATGAGAACAACCGGTGCCCTCCTCCTCGCGAGCATTGCCGCGGTGGGTATTGCCGTTCTGGTCGTCCCCGCGGTGACGCAAAGCACGCCCGCTGCGGAATTAACGCCCGTGAGCGCACCCGCCAGAACTCTCGCACTCACACCGCCGATGGGGTTCAACGACTGGAACTCCTTTGGCTGCGATGTCAGCGAAGAACTGATCAAGCAGACAGCGGACTACTTCGTCAGTTCCGGGATGCGAGACGCAGGCTACCGGTACGTGAACATCGACGATTGCTGGATGGCTCGCCACCGAGATGCGGACGGAAGGCTGACCCCCGACCCGGATAAATTCCCCAGCGGCATCGCCGGGACCGCTGACTACGTCCACTCGCACGGTCTCAAACTTGGCCTCTACGAGGACGCCGGCACCAGGACCTGCGCCGGATACCCAGGTAGCCTGGGCCACGAACAGCTCGACGCGCAGACCTTCGCGGCCTGGGGCGTGGACTACCTGAAATACGACAACTGCAACAACGCCGGACACAAAACACCCGCGCAGTACATCGAGCGCTACACGACCATGGCGGACGCCCTGGCGGCCACCGGCCGCCCGATCGTCTACAGCATCTGCGAGTGGGGCGTGCACGAACCGTGGACCTGGGCCGGCAACATCGGCCATCTGTGGCGCACAACCCACGACATCAAGGACATCTGGTCCAGCCTGAAGTCGATCATCAGGCGAAATGCCGCGCTCTCTTCGCATGCCGGCCCCGGAGCATGGAACGACCCGGACATGCTCGAGATCGGCAACGGCGGCATGACCGACGCCGAATACCGAACCCAATTCTCGCTCTGGGCGGAGATGGCCGCCCCGCTCCTGGTCGGCACCGATCTGCGCCGGGCATCCCCGTCGACCATGACCATCTACCTGAACCAGGATGTGATCGACGTGGACCAGGATCCCCTGGGCAAGCAGGGACGCCTGGTCAGCACTGACCACGACCGTCTCGTCTTCGCCAAGCCACTCTCCAACGGCGACGTGGCCGTTGCCCTGTTCAACGGCAGTGACACAACCGCCACGATCTCAACAAGTGCCGCACAGGCCGGCCTGGGTGCAGCACGCAACGGCTACCTTCTCCGGGACCTCTGGTCACGGGCGACCATTCTGACCACGGGCGACATCACGGCCACGGTCGCACCTCACGCGACCGTGATGTACCGAATATCGTCCACGCGGTTCGGAACATAACCTGGCCTCGCGCCCAGTCGTTCCAGGTTCCTGCACTCAGTTGCCGAGGACCGCCACAATCGACTGCGCATCGGCCCAGAAGGCCTCGTAGTGGTTCGGGTCGGCGTTGACTTGGACCGAGTGGGCGAGCAGGGTGGGGCTCATCGTTTCCCAGCCGGCAACCTGTGTCAGTTTGATGAAAAAATTCTGAGCAGAAACGTACGGATCCATTCGATCGGCGAGCGTGCCCCACGCGCCGTTGTCTCGCTGTTGGAATAGGCCACGGCTGTCCTCGCCGGCGACATCACCATGGTTGAGCACCCGCAAGCCTGACTCCCCAATTGCCGTCATCACGCCAACCGCCTGCGTGTGCGTCCCAATACCCTGGTCTCTCGCCGCGTTCATGATGTGCGCGGCGTTCACCAAACGGCCCTGACAATACCCGGCCACCGGACCGGCGGGGACGACGATCTGACCGACTTTCACCGGGGCGACGATGGGACAGATGGCCGCCGGCAGCGACCTTCCAGCCAGACTCTGACCCCACACGCTCCACGCCGCTCCGACCGCGCCCACACAGATCACCGCGCCGACACAGGCGATGACGATGGCAGACACAGCCTTCAACGCAGAACCCTTCGCCCGGGATGGTTCGGACCCTGAGCCCGAACCTACTTCCAACAAAGCGTATCCAGCCGCGATGTGCATCACCTAAGCGCGACGAGAACGCGCTCACTGCGGCGACGCGCAACAATCCCAGTCTCATGCTCAACCCGTTCTCACTCCACGCCGCTGAACCTCATGAATGATGCGCAGGAAGTCGACACGGGGCCGAACCGTCAGGACCGCGGGCTAGATTCGCAGGGTGCCCAACGAGTTCCCGTACCCCGTACCCCGTGTCGCAGCTGTCCGCTTGAGGTCTCTGCACCAGAGAACGCCCGACGCTGGAGGAGCCGGAGGTGCTCCGGTCCGCCATTCCTTCGCCGTCCAGCCGGGATCCTCGGCGCTTGACGGGATTCTTCTGAGAATCTTCCAATGAAACGCGGGCTGGCCGTTCGCGGTAGCAGAGGTGGCGGGCGCTCTGGGGTCCATCGTCCGGCGCCGAACCGGGTGTACCGGGGCATCGCGGCGTTGTCACGATGGAACGTTCGAGAGCAGGCGCGGGCGAACGCCATCGAGTTGACGTTCGTGGTGGCACTCACGGCCCTCTACTCCGCCTTGGCCTTGAGACTGCATCTGCGTTTGGAGACCGCCGGCTATGACCTCGGGATCTTCGAGCAGGCAATCCGGAACTATTCGGAGTTTCGGCCGCCGATTGTGGAGATCAAGGGCCCGGGATTCAACCTGCTCGCGGATCATTTCCATCCGATTCTGGTGCTCCTGGCCCCGTTCTACGCCCTCGTTCCCACGTCGGCCACACTCCTCGTCGCTCAAGCGTTTCTCTTTGCCCTGGCTGCTGCGCCCTTGGTCGCCTGGGCTCGGCGGTCGCTGGGCATCCGGGCGGCTCTGGCTGTCGGCGTCATCTACGGTTTCTCCTTCGGAATAGCATCTGCCGTCGGATTCGACTTTCATGAAATCGCGTTTGCGGTGCCGCTCCTCGCCTTCTCCCTCGCTGCTCTCGGGCAAGGCCACCTGCGCCAGGCGGCAGCCTGGGCGATTCCCCTCATTCTTGTCAAGGAAGACCTTGGTGCGACGGCAGTTGCCGTCATTGGGGCGCTGATCTTCCTGCGCGGTGCGCGGCGCCTGGGTTCTGTCACGGTCGTGATCGGGATCGGGGCGTCCCTGCTGGAAGTCCTGCTTGTCCTTCCGCTGATGAGTTCTTCGGGTGCGTACGCCTATTGGAGCCGTTTGGGCAGCGGACCATCCCTTCTGCAGTCCGCAGTGGCCCACGCCGACGTGAAACTCTCCACTGTGATTCTCACCCTCGCAATCACTGGCTTTGCTGCCTTGGCGTCACCACTCGTGCTCGTAGCGGTTCCGACGCTCATCTGGCGATTCATCAGCACAGACCCGTTCTATTGGGGTACCACCTTCCATTACAGCGCGGTACTCATGCCGATTGTGGTCGCGTCCCTCATCGATGCGCTCTCTCGGCTGCGGACCCGGGACACGCGCCGCAGCCGGTTGTTGGGTCGAGCCGTACTCACAGTCAGTTTGGCGGTGACGGTTGCAGCTGTTCCGAGCCATGCCTTCGCTCGCCTGTTCGGACCGACGCTCTGGGAACCCAATCCTCGGATCGAAGCGGTTGATGCGGCGCTGGCACTTATTCCAGGAGGCGCGACGATCGCGGCGTCGGACAATATCGCTCCGCAACTGATCAGCCGGACGACCGTGACAGTCTTCGGCTTGCAACCGTTGGCCAGAATCCGGCCGGACTGGATTCTCGTCGACCCATACTCGACGCGCCATTTCCGGGTCTCTCGCGCCGCGGAGCAGCAGGACGTCGCTGGGGCGCTGAGACACGGTTATGTCGTCGCGCTGGAACGCGACGGCATTGCGCTGCTCCGCAGAACAGAGTGAACCTCAAGGCCCCCGTTCGGGTGCCGTGTGTATCGTGAACGGATGACTTCGTTGGAAAGGCTGGGACGCCGCGCCCCTCGTTTCGGCTACCTCCCCGCCCTCGATGGTCTGCGCGCGGTTGCGATTTTGGCCGTGATCGCCCAGCATTCCGGGATCGCCGGCCTGCATGGCTACCACGGGGTGACGCTTTTCCTCGTGATCAGCGGGTACTTGATCACGCGGCTGTTGTTGCAGGAGCGAGCGTCGACGGGACGCATCGCATTGAAACGTTTCTATGCCCGCCGTTTCGCGCGTCTCGGCCCAGCGCTGGTAGTGGTGATCCTGGCCACAGCGGCCTGGTTGAGCGCGACCGGAGTTCCGGTAGCGTCCTACTGGGCCGGGGTCGTGGGCAGTCTGACATACTCGACCGACCTGATCGAAGCAGTGTCCGGAAACTCGGCCGTCGGGTCCACCTTCCAATGGTCCTGGTCCCTCGGAGTTGAGGAACTGTTCTACCTGTTCTGGCCGGTAGCGCTTCTGCTGATGGTGAAATGGCGCCGGTTCACGTGGTCGGCTGCCGTACTTATCGCCGGGATTGCCGGATGCTGGATTCTGCGCTCCCTGCTCATCGCAATGGAAGCCGGACACAACCGCTACTTCTTCGCCCCGGACACAAATGCCGACGCGTTGCTGCTGGGCGCGCTCGTCGCATTCATCGTCGTGCGTCACCCGCACTCGCCCGCACTGAAAATTGCGGGGCAATGGGCCGGGCCGATCGGACTCCTTGGTCTCATTGCCCTCACGTGGCCGTACCTGGCCGACCCAATCACGCAATTCGACAAGGGCAGCCTCGGTCTCACCGCCCTGGCGTCCGCGGCCGTCCTGCTCTGGATGGCGACCGCACCCGACAGCCGTGCGGCAGCCCTGCTGAGCCTGCCTCCCCTCGTCTTCATTGGGCGTCTCTCCTACGGCATCTACTTATGGAACATGCTCACTATCGTCGTGTTCACGACCCTCACGGGGGAACAACCTGCCCAATCGGCGATGGGAGTCGTCTGGCTCATCGGGCTCGGAGCCATCGCGTACGTGTCGTGGCGTTTCGTTGAAACCCCCCTGCGTGATCATTGGTCACGGGCTCGCCCCGATCGGGTGGCCATCGCTCCGCCGGCCCAGGCCTTTGATGCTCGCTCGGAGCCCGCCCTGGTTCACACGCTCCCCGCCTCGGCCACGCAGAGTGCGAAGACGGCCCTCTAGCCCCGCGACCACGCAGGGCACACCGTCCAGCCGGAAACTCATCCGTCAGCACCGGCCCGCTCAAGACCCTCGCGGGACGCTGAAACACACGGCCCGTTGAACGGCGAGCCGTCAAAAAAACGGCGGTTTGAGTACCGGGACGGTTCATTGCCCGACCACCCGTTGTGGCCATTGTGCTTGTGATCTCCGGGAGAGATTCGGCCCAGAGCCTTCTCATCGTGGTCTCACGGTGACCCGGTTAGGGTCAGACCCATGACCACCTCAGCCATTACGACAGACCAACTTACCAAGTCCTACGGTCCGAAGCTTGCGCTCGATGCGCTCACGCTCGATGTTCCGGTGGGAGAGGTCTTTGGACTGCTGGGGCACAACGGGGCGGGCAAGACGACGGCTGTCAATGTTCTGACCACACTTCTGGAGCCAACACGTGGGAGTGCTGAGGTTGCTGGTGTCAGTGTCACGGGCGACCCCCGCAGCGTTCGCCGGGCGATCGGCTATCTTCCAGAGAACGTGCAGTTCTACGACAATCTGACTGTGATGGAGAACCTGAGGTTCTTCGCACAGTTGTCTGGTCTGCGTCGCCCGGATGGGCGCATCCGCGACGTGTTGCGCATTCTCGATTTCGAGGGTCACGACCGTCAACGGCTCGGCACCTTCAGCAAGGGGATGCGGCAGCGGGTGGGGATTGCACAGGCGATTCTGCACTCCCCATCTGTCTTGTTCCTCGACGAACCAACGTCGGGCCTGGATCCCGAAGGTGTCCGTACCCTTCGGGAGACGATTGTGCGCCTGAACTCCGAGTTCGGGATGACGATTTTCATGAACACTCACCTGCGCTCTGAGGTGACGAAGACGTGCACGAGCATCGGAATTCTCAAGGCCGGGCGCCTCGTGCATCACGACACGCTCGAGCGCGCCCTCTCTGCCTTCCCTGGCGAAGACTCGCTTGAAGCGATCTATTTCCAGGTCGAGTCGGAGCCGGCCTCGTGAATGCCTTCATGGTCAGCGCCCGGCACGAGATGCTCAACGCCAGGCGCACGCGCACGGCGAACCTGCTCCTGGTGGTGTTCATCGGAATGGTGATCGCATCCTCGGTGATCGGGTGGGTGACCAACCAGACGGTGACGAGCGTGTATCAGAAGGTTGTCGCTGACGGCCTCAGCTCAGCGCCCAATCCCTTCAGCGGTGTTTCGCCGCTCTACTACTCCCGAAATGCCGTCATCTATGTGCTCCTGATCGGTTCGCTGATGGCCATCGTCCTGGGGGTCCAGGCGACCCTGCGGGATCGAAAGGCGGCAACCGCGGACCTCGTGTTGAGTCGGCCCGTAGGCTCCGTAGCACGACTTCTCGGCCAGCTGGCCGGCCTCGGGGTGGTGCTGGCGGTGGTCATCGGCGTCAGCATGTCCATCAGCTGGGTGATCATCAGCATCATCAACGGCGCACCTCTTGGCTGGGGCGACACGGGTCGACTGGTTGCTTTCAGTGCGTTGTCATGGATCCTGCTGGCGACTTTTGCGCTATTGGGGATGCTCACCGGGTTACGCAGCAGGCAGGAAACGACAGCGCTGCTCGTTCCGTTCGTGATCTGGAGTGTCGTGGCCTTCGTCCTACCACAGATCGGTACAGCAGCACGCCCGGTGTCATTACTCAATCCGGTTCCTGCGGTCAATCCGACCGGTGGGTACTTCGATCTTGTGTCGGCTCTCACCGGGCCCTTGTCGGTCACCGAGCAATTCAAGCGAGCGTCCGGCATCATCCTGCAGGACTCCACCGTGACCGGTGACGCCACTCCCAGTGTGCTGATACTGCTTTCTTTCCTGGTCGTGATGAGCATCGTTGTGGTCTCGACCCCACGTGCCCGAATGAGGAGTGGTCTGGATGGGTAACCCATCGACACACGCATGGGTCATCGCCCGGAAGGAACTGCTGGACCTTCGCCGGGATCGCCTCTTCGCCGTTCTTGTGGCGTTCCTGATGATCGCCACGCTGATCTCGGTGGGAGTCGCTGCGGCCAGTTTTCGCACCCAGATCGATGCATACAACCTGTACGTTCAGCAGCTGATCGCGGCCGGCAGCACAACCAAGCCGGCAGCACCGACGTTCTTCCCATTGCAGTTGCTGCGCGGGGGAGTGGAGTATCTGGAGATTCTGGGCGCATTGTTCGCGATCGTGCTCGGCTACGGCACGATCGCGAAAGAGAAGTACCGCGGCACCCTGCAGCTCATCCTGAGCCGACCCATTGGCCGCTTTGCCATGCCATTGGGAAAGATCGGCGGCCTCGCCATCGTGTGGGCCGCGGTGGTGCTGCTACTGACTGCGGCAACGACCATCGCAATAGTTGCGATCGGGAACGCTCCGCTGCAGCCTATCGACGGGGCCCGAATCCTGATCGCAGCGATCGTCGCCTGGCTCTACCTCGTCTTCTGGAGTGCACTGGCGATTGGCACCACAGCCCTCTCGCCCCGGCTCAGCACCGGCCTGATCGTGGCAATTGTGATATGGCTAGCATTTGTGCTGATCATTCCTCAGATCGGCGACACGATGGATCCGGACAATCAGGTTCCGGGCGGACTCTTCGCAACGCTGCAGATCCAGAAAACCGACGAACTGAAGGTTCTCGCGAATTTTGCCGGCTTCGACGCGATACGCAATGGCTTGGAGATCTCGTCGATAACCAAGCACTTCGAGAGGCTCACGTTCGCTTTCCTGGGAATAAAGGACAAGTACAACCAGCAGACTCTGGACTTCGTCTGGACAGACTTGTGGGGCTACGCCATCACACTCGCGGTAGCGGCCTTCGCTTCCGTGGCCTTCGCCGTCGGCGCCACCACTCGGCGCACCCTACAAAGGAAGATCTCATGAAAGTACGACTCATCACTCCCGTCGCCCTGATCGCTTCGCTCGCGGTTGCCGGGCTTGCCGGCTGCCAAGCAGCAACACCGGCACCCTCGAGCTCGCACGCACCGGCCGGGGCCGGAACCTCAACGGCCGCGGTGTTGCCGGTCAATTCGAACCCGATCGTGAACGCCAGCACGACTTCGGGTCTGACGATCGTGTCTGCCGCGGTTGAAGACAACGTGGATTCGACGACCCACGCTGCCATCAAGGATCGTCTGCAGGTGACCGTGCGCAACGACACAAGCACCGAGCTGACGTCGCTCGAGATCTACTACGTGATGACCGACGTCACCACCAAACACAAGGAGGCCTACTACCAGGCTCTCACCGGTATGACGCTGGCCTCGAAGTCCGAAACAACCATCTCGTTCGATTCAGAATCAGGTCCGGGCCACTACCCCGAGAACGCATTCAGCATCTACCGAAGCTCCAAGAACCAAGTGGATTTCACTGTCGAGGTCAGTGCGGCTGGCGTGCAGATCGCGCACGCAACGGCAACCAAGGGTTCCGGAGCTGGTGATGCGGCGGACTAACTGCCATCCTTGGGCTGGAGCGTAAACCCAATGAAACTACTTGTAGTCGAGGACGACGTTCGGATCGCCGACATCGTCCGTCGCACGCTCGCCGAAGCCGGCTACGCCGTTGACGTCACACACACGGCGCCGGCCGGCGTGGAGGCCTTCGAGATCGAGACCTACGACCTGGTCGTCCTCGACCTGATGTTGCCCGGGTTGCCTCGGGGTGGGATGGATGTGTGCGCCCGAATCAGGGAACTCAACACAGACATCCCCATCCTGATGCTGACCGGGTTGGATTCCGCGCGTAAACGCGTGGAAGGCCTCGACGCGGGCGCCGATGACTATCTCGTCAAGCCGTTCCACCTCGTCGAACTCCTTGCCCGTGTGAGAGCGCTGCTGCGGCGAGCACCTCGCGCACTCGCGCCCGTGCTCCGAGCCCAAGGCGTCACCCTGGAACCGGCGACCAGGACCGCAACGCGAGCCGGACGCACCATCGTGCTCACCGCCAAAGAATATGCCGTGCTCGAATATCTGATGAGTAACGCCGGAAAGATCATCAGCTCATCTGAACTGATCGATCACGCCTGGGACAGCAACTACGAGGGCTTCAGCAACGTGGTGCAGAGCTACATCCGCTATTTGCGCCAGAAATTGACCCTCCCGGGAGAAGTGGAGATCATCGAAACCCGCCGTGGGGCCGGCTATGTGATCGCAGCGGACGAATGATCTTTCGTCGGGCGCTGATCCGCCTCACCCTCACCTACACCCTCGTGCAACTGCTGCTCTTTGGCGGCTTCGCGCTCGGGATCTACGCCTACGTCACCGGCACCTTCGACTTCGACCCGGCGGACAACGCGACCATTAATGCCGCCGAACAGGGCTTCGCCAATCTCCGTGTCGGACTCATCACGGGCTACGGCATCCTGGTGGCTCTCCTGCCACTTTCGAGTTATCTGATGGCGAGAACTGCGCTCGTACCGATTCGGCGCAGTTACGAACTCCAGCAGCGCTTTGTCGAGGGGGCGTCCCACGAGTTCCGCGGCCCCCTCAGCGTGGTCCAGGGCGAGCTTGAGCTTGGACTTTTACGGGCACGAACACCCACGCAATACCGAGCCGCAATGACGACCTCGCTGGATGCGGTTGGCGGTCTCGTTCGCCTCACCAACGACCTGCTTCTACTCACGCGCGACGACCCGGGTGAACTCGAGGCCACCTTCGAGCGAGTGTTGTTGAACGAGATCGTGAGCTCAGCCGTCGAGGCGCGCGCATCCGCGCATCGGGGCATCACGGTGACCGTCTTCGAGCGCTCGTGGGTTACGGGTTCGGCGGAGCTGCTCGGTCGGGCGATTGCCAATGTCCTGGACAACGCCGTCAAGTTCAGGACACTCGACCAGCCCATCCTGGTCTCCGTCCGGAGGACAGGGAAGCTTGCTCAGGTCCTTGTTGAAGACCACGGCGTGGGCATGACTCCCGCTGAAGTTGACCACGCGTTCGACCGCTTCTGGCGGGCCCAGGACGCACGGAGCACACCCGGATACGGCCTGGGACTGCCGCTGGTGAAACAAATCAGTCAGGCACACCACGGAAGCGTCACCCTGAAATCGGCACCAGAAGAGGGAACGACCGTGACGCTGACCTTTCCTGCGTCCGCGCTGTGAGCGCTCGGAAGATTCCTTATTCTCACCTTCGTCTCACGGTCACATTTCTCGCGTGTAAGTAACACTATGAAGCGCATGGCGGAGCTACCCGAAGAGACAAGACCATGGGGAAGAAAGCACAGGGCGCCGCGGACTGAGCCGGGCGCTGGAACAGCTCTCAACCCGTACCGGTGGATCGTGGCTCAGATGCTGCGGTGGTCACGCACCGCGAGTTCAAGGGCCTCGAGGTCGGGTGCAAGGGCGGCATCAACGGCCATCGGGTCGGTGATGTTGAGCTGCTGCATCGCCCGGCGGCCCTCCGGTGCGGTATTGATTTCATGCTCGCCAGCTTCCAGCGCGGCAATCAGGTCGGTGATGACGTCATCCAGCGGCCGACGTCCCCAACCGAGTTCGGCACCGGCGTTTTGCGAAGTCATCATCGCCGTGTCGGTCGCGCCGGGATAGACGGTCGCAACATGCACGCCCGTGCCGATCAACTCGCGGCGAAGCGATTCGCCGAACTGCGCAACGCCCGATTTCGTTGCCGCGTACACCGAGTAGAACGGCATCCCGACGAGCGCAATCCCGCTGGCAACGTTCAAAAGGATGCTACCGCGGCCCTTCCCGCTCTGGCGAAGGGTGGGAAGCAGGGTCTTGGTCAACAGAATCGGGACGGTGAGATTCAGATTGATCATCGAGTGGACATCCGCATCGCTGATCAATTCGAGCCTACCCGCGCGCACATTGCCGGCGTTGTTCACCAGGAGATCAACGACGCTCCAGGACGCCACCGTCTGCGCAATCCGCTCAACGGCGCCAGGCTGAGTCAGGTCTTCGACCAGGATCTCCGTCGTTCCCCCCGCGGAGGCGACGAGCCGCGCCGTTTCAGTGAGCGTCGGCAGCTGCCGCCCGACAAGCAGCAGGTGACCTCCGCGTCGACCGAATTCGAGCGCAAGTGCCCGACCGATGCCCTGTCCCGCGCCCGTGATGATTCCGCGTCGATTGGTGAGATCCAGATTGGTGAGGTCCATATGAGCGAGCTTCTTTCCGTTGATTCCGACGGGATGACGGCGGCCGGACTCTCCCGACCGCCGTGATAAGGGCCTGCACAAGACAACCGGGGACCACGACAGAAATTCCCGGATGGGCTCGACGGGCGGCGTGGCTGGTCCTGCCCTGAGCGAACGGGCCGGATGTCCAGAGGCCCAGACTTTCAAGCGCGGGCCTCGGACATCGACAGCGTTGTGGTCCAGGATGGAGCGGCGGATGAAGCGGCGGATGAAGCGGCTACGGAAGCACGTGACCGGCGGCCGTGAACAGGCGGTACCACTCCGGGCGGGTGAGCGGAACGTCGGCGCCGGCTGCGGCATCCGTGAGGTGTGAGATGTTCGTGGTGCCCAGCACAACCTGGATGTTAGCGGGGTGCCGGGTGATCCACGCGACGGCAATCGCCGCGGGTGCCACGTCGTACTTCAGCGCGAGTTCGTCGATGACGTCGTTGAGGGCCGGATACGTCTCCCGATCGCCGAGGAAGACCCCGTCGAAGAACCCCTTCTGGAAAGGCGACCACGCCTGCAGGGTGATGCCGTTGAGGCGGGAGTAGTCGATGATGCCGTTGCCGCGGTCAACGGACTGCTCGAGACCGGCCATGTTGGCGGACATTCCCGCGGTGATCATCGGCGCGTGGGTGAGGCTGAGCTGCACCTGGTTCACGACGAGGGGCTGGCTCACCGAGCTCTTGAGCAGCTCGATCTGCCCCGGGGTGTGGTTGGACACACCGAAATCGCGCACCTTGCCGGAGCTCTGCAACACGTCGAACGCCGCGGCCACCTCGTCGGGTTCCACGAGGGCATCGGGGCGGTGCAGCAGCAGGAGATCGAGGTAGTCCGTCTGCAGTGCCGCCAGGGACTCGTCGACGGTGCGCAGGATGTGTTCCGTGGAGAAGTCCCAGAATCCCGGGCGGATACCGACCTTCGACTGAATCGTGACGGCCGCGCGGTCCGCAGCGGAGAACGTCACGGCGTCACCGAAGCGTTTCTCGCACTCGTGGGGTTCGGCGCCGTAGATGTCGGCGTGGTCGAAGAAGTTGATGCCGGCATCCTGCGCGGCACGCACGAGGGAGCGAATGTCGCCATCGGTCATCGATGAGATCCTCATCAGCCCCAGGATGACGCTGGATGTTTCGAGGTTCGTGTTCGGTAGAGTCTGCGATTTCATGTTTCTATCCTGCCGGGTGCTTCCTGCGGAACCCATCCACGGCAGACGGAACGGACCGGTCTGCGTGATCTGCAACACCATGACCCAGCGCGGCTCGACCGCCGTCGACGAGCATTGCGCAGAGGACGGTGAGTGCCGCCCGGTTCCGCACCCGGAAGGGAGAGGCCGTGCTGCGGGGAATGTGCCGCAAGGCAGACGCGAGGCCTTCACTGCCTGTTCTGCGGACCATGGGCTCGACCTTTCGGCCGGATTTCAGGACGTTTCGTTGGCTCGCCTCCCACTGTTGAGCGCGAGGTCGGCCGCGGCGGGAGACGCATCGATGCCGTCGATGAAGATCTTGCCGATCTTGACGATGTTCAGCGGAAGGTCGCGCAACATCGACAAGGAGGAGTATCCGGTGCCGTAGTCGTCGAGGGCGATGCTGATGCTGATGCCCATCTCCCGCTGCTCACGGAGTTGTCCGATGGCTCGGCGAAGGTCGCTGATCGCGGCGCCCTCGGTGATCTCAACCTGGAGCGGGCCGGCGGGGATGCCGTGCTCCCCAAGCGCAGTTCGGACATCGGGAACAATGGTTCGGGCAGCGAGCTGCAGCGCGAGCACCCGGGTTTCGAACGCATCCGTCAGCCGGCGATGAATGCGCGCGTTGCGGGCGATCGGCGCGGCCCCACCGTGCCCGTTCCGGCGTGAAACCTGGCGTTTTCCCGCTTGTTTGGCCCTGATCATCGCGCCGTCGGCCTGGCGGAGCAACACGTCCAGCCCGCTCAACCCCCGCGCGACGGCGACTTCGCCGGCCATGACGATCCCCACTGACGCGGAGACGCGCAGGAGCTGCCCGTCGCAGACGAAGGGGACGGACGCGCTGAGAACCACCCGGTTGGCGATGGCCAGTGCCTGCGCCTCGTGCACATTGGCCGGCAGCACCGCGAACTCGTCCCCGCCGAGCCGGGCCAGGACATCCCCAGGGCGCACGATGTGACGCAGCCGGTCGGCGAACCCGATCAGGACCTCGTCCCCAATCTGATGGCCGACGGTGTCGTTGACGGCCTTGAAGCCATCCAGGTCGCTCTAAAGTACGGCGACGCCGGCCAGATCGGGGTCGCTCTGGATGAATACGACGCCCCGTTCCTCCAACTGCCGGCGGTTCGGCAGCCCGGTCATGGAGTCGTGCAGTGCTGCGTGCCGGAAGTCCGCTGAAAGCCGTTCAAAGATCTGGGACACTGATGCCACGCGGGGGCCCTGGGCGGTCAGCACGAGCACGTCGCGGTCGCGGTGGTTCTCCGGTAACCCCCGGGCGTGGAGCCCGTAGCCGAGCCGACCGGTCAACGTGGACTCGACATGCTCACGCGAGGGCAACGAGAAGGTGCCGGCGTTTTGAACCACGAAGGAGCGGAGCTGCCGGTCCGCGCGGAATTCCCGGTCGATCTCGCTCGCCGGTGTCGCCGCGGTCACCAGCCGCACTTCAGTCGCCAGGTCGGCCAGGCACGACCCACGGCCCGCCCGGAGAAGGTCAACGCGGACCTCAGAACAGTGCTCATAGTTCATCAGCACCCGGTCGCCGTCGAAGGTCCAACAGGATCCGCCGCCGTTTGCCCAGCGTTCAGGTTCTGCGCCGCCTTCCTTGACCTGCTGCCCGGCGCGCGCCTGGCGAGGGAGCTGCTTGGGTGGGTCCGGCGCCAACGCGCCGAAGAAGCCCCGGTCCTCCGACCGGGGCTTCTCCGTTGCCAGTCAGCGGGAACGTCTCATCAACGGCTGCTGACTGCCGGTTCCTCGAACTGGTTCATCGTGTTGTTCTTGCCGCCGGCCTTCAGTGCGGCCTCGCCGGCGAAGTACTCCTTGTGGTTGTCGCCGATGTCGGACCCGGACATGTTCTGGTGCTTGACCGTTGCGATTCCCTCGCGGATCTCGCGACGCTGGACGCCCTTCACGTAGGCGAGCATTCCCTGGTCGGCGAAGTAGCCCTTGGCCAGATCGTCGGTGGAGAGCGCGGCCGTGTGATAGGTCGGCAGGGTGATGAGGTGGTGGAAGATGCCGGCCTCGGCTGAGCCGTCACGCTGGAAGGTGCGGATGCTCTCGTCGGCAATCTGGGCGAGCTCGGTCTCGTCGTAGACGACGCTCATGAGCTTGGCGCGGTCGTACGCCGACACGTCCTTGCCTTCCGCGAGCAGGTTGTCGTACGCCTGCTGACGGAAGTTGAGGGTCCAGTTGAACGACGGGCTGTTGTTGTAGACCAGCTTGGCGTTCGGGATGACCTTGCGCACCTCGTTCATCATTCCGGCGATCTGGGCGACGTGCGGCTTCTCGGTCTCGATCCAGAGCAGGTCAGCGCCGTTCTGCAACGAGGTGATGCTGTCGAGCACGCAGCGGGCCTCGCCGGTTCCCTGACGGAACTGGAACAGGTTGCTGGCCAGGCGCTTCGGGCGCAGCAGCTTGCCATCGCGCTTGATCACGACGTCACCGTTGCCGAGGTCGGCCTCGGTGATCTCGTCGACGTCGAGGAAGGAGTTGTACTGGTCGCCCAGGTCTCCGGGCTGGTACGTCACGGCGAGCTTCTGCGTCAGGCCGGCGCCGAGCGAGTCGGTGCGGGAGACGATGATGCCGTTGTCGATGCCGAGCTCGAGGAACGCGTAGCGCACGGCGTTGATCTTCGCGATGAAGTCCTCGTGGGGCACGGTGACCTTGCCGTCCTGATGGCCGCACTGCTTCTCGTCCGAGACCTGGTTCTCGATCTGGATGGCGCAGGCGCCGGCCTCGATCATCTTCTTGGCGAGAAGGTAGGTCGCCTCGGGGTTGCCGAAGCCGGCGTCGATGTCCGCGATGATCGGTACGACGTGGGTCTCGTAGTTGTCGATCTGGTCCTGGATGGCGGCGATCCGGGCGTCGTCGCCGAGGGTGCGTGCGTCGTCGAGTGCGGTGAAAAGCAGGTCCAGCTCGCGGGCGTCTGCCTGGCGGAGGAACGTGTAGAGCTCCTCGACCAGCGCGGGAACGGCCGTCTTCTCGTGCATGGACTGGTCGGGCAGCGGACCGAACTCGCTCCGCAGCGCGGCGACCATCCAGCCGGACAGGTACAGGTAGCGCTTGTTCGTCGTCTTCAGGTGCTTCTTGATCGAAATCATCTTCTGCTGGCCGATGAAGCCGTGCCAGACGCCGAGCGACTGGGTGTAGACAGAAGAATCGGCGTCGTACTCCGCCATGTCCTTGCGCATGATGTCTGCGGTGTACTGGGCAATCTCGAGGCCGGTCTTGAACCGGTTCTGTGCACGCATGCGAGCGACGGACTCTGGGTCGATGGCATCCCAGCTGTGACCGACGCCCTGCTTCAGTGCTTCGATGGCCTCGATATCGTTCTGATAGATGGTCATGTGCATTCCTTCGACGTTGAATTGTGCGGGGCCTGGACGGCTGTTTCGGCGGCCCAATATCGGCTGCTACATGAAGACTGCGGCAGGTGCGGCAGGTTTTCTTCAGACTTCGGCGCAGAACTATTGCGATTCTTCTCCGCACGAGAAGATCGTCAGGTCCTGGGGGCAACGGACAGCAGGCACCGGGACGGTGCGCCCCTGGTGGGGTGCCTAGGCTGTACCCATGGCCACTGTTCTTCTCGTGCGGCATGGCCGCACCACCGCGAATGCCGACGGCGTGCTGGCCGGACGTGCCGGCGGGGTCGTCCTCGACCAGATCGGGCGTGACCAGGCGACGCTCACGGGCAGACGACTGGCCGTGGTGCCGCTGGTCGGAGTGGTCTCGAGCCCCCTGGAGCGCTGCCTGCAGACGGCGCAATTGATCCTCGACCGCCAGAGCGGTTCACCTGCGACGCCGGTGGAGGAGGGGATCACCGAGTGCGACTACGGGCAGTGGCAGGGCCGAGCACTCGGCGACCTCGCCAAGGAAGATCTGTGGTCGGTTGTGCAGTCGCAACCGTCGGCCGTCATGTTCCCGGGCGGCGAGTCGATGCCGGCGATGCAAGCCAGGTCGGTAGCCGCGATCCGGCGCCTCGATGCGGCCTTCGAGGCGCAGCACGGACCCGGTGCCGTGTGGGTGGCGGTGAGCCACGGCGATATTATCAAGTCAATCCTGGCCGACGCGCTCGGCATGCACCTTGACCTGTTCCAGCGCATCAACGTCGGTCCCGCTTCGGTCTCGATCGTGCGCTACGGCGCGAGCCGGCCGAGCGTCTACGCCACCAACACCGACGCCGGCGACCTCTCCTGGCTCGGCGCCGGGGCCCCTCCGGCCGACGCGCCGGTCGGCGGCGGGGCCGGTCAGGCGACGCACACATCCGGCGCCTAAAATATCCGCATGCCCACTATTGTCCACGCGTTTGACTGGCCGGATCGGGTCGTCGTCGGCACCGTCGGTCTCCCCGGGGGCCGCACCTTCTACCTGCAGGTGCGAGCCGGGGCGCAGATTGTCAGCGTCGCCCTGGAGAAGCAACAATCCGCGCTGCTCGCCGAGAAGATCGACGAGATGCTCGACCAGCTGATGCATCACGAGGGCAACCCGTTCAGCATTCCCACCAGCACTCCCGTCGAGCTCGTGGACAATGACCCGCTGGAGCAGCCCGTCGCGGAGGAATTCCGAACCGGCGCATTGAGCCTCGGTTGGGACCCGTCTACGGTGCAGATCGTGATCGAGGCATTCCCGATCGTGGACGATGAAGAAGGCGACGCGCTCGATCCGGACGCACTGGTCGCGCCGGAGGTGCTTCTGGTGCGGATGCCGGTCGGCACCGCCCGCGCATTCGCGAAACGCACGCGAGAGGTGGTGGGGGCCGGCCGGCCGATGTGTCCGCTCTGCGGCGACCCCATCGACGCGAACGGGCACACCTGTACGCTCCCCGGCAGCCCCTGATGTTGCCCGCTGCCGATCCCGGCGACGGTGAGCTCGAGCTCACGGGACGGATCACGACGGCCTCGAACGCGACCTTCCTCGGCAGCATCGACGGTGTCACGGTCGTCTACAAGCCCATCACCGGGGAGCATCCGCTGTGGGATTTCCCCGACGGCAATCTCGCCAGCCGGGAAAGGGCGGCGTTCCTGGTCTCGGAGGTCTTCGGCTGGGACATCGTGCCCCGCACCTGGCTCTGCGACGGCCCGATGGGCAGGGGGATGGTGCAACTGTGGCAGGAGGCTGACCCAGAACAGGATGCCGTCGACCTGGTCGCAACGGAAGCCGTGCCCGCCGAGGGGTGGCGCCCTGTGCTCGACGGCAGAGACGAGCACGATCACCACGTCACACTCATCCATGAGGACTCCGCCGCGCTGCGCCGGATGGCCGTGTTCGACATCGTCGTGAACAACGCCGATCGCAAAGGCGCTCACATCCTCCCGATGAAAAACGGACACCGTCACGGCGTCGACCACGGACTCACCTTCCACGTCGAGCACAAGCTGCGCACAGTGCTCTGGGGGTGGCTGGGCGAGCAACTCACCGCGGAGGAGCGTGATGGGGTCGGACGGGTCAGCGAGCAGCTGGACGGTGAGCTCGGCGACGCACTCGCCGGATTGCTCAGTGCCCCCGAGATCGCCGCATTGGCCGCACGCTGTGACCGGTTGCGCACAGAAGGCAGGTTCCCGGCCCCGCACGGGGAGATGCCCGCGGTGCCCTGGCCCCTGTTCTAGGCACCCCGCCCGGAGGCTGGACCGAGCACCGTGGCGGGATCGCGGTGAGACGCGGCTGCGCTGCGCGGTCCGCTTCGGCCTGATTTACGGGCGACACGGGCCAGCGACGATACTGGAGTGAGCCCCCGCCGCGATTGACCCGAGCGAAGCATCCGCGCGGCGCGCCTGGAATGCCCCTAGCAACTGAAAGGCACCACCACCATGAATCACCGCACCACCTCCATTCCATCCGCGATCGGCCGGCTCGCGCGGCCCGCCGCCGACAGGACCGCACTGTGGGCCTCGGACATCGACGCAGCATGAGCGGGCAGATCCACTTCGTCCGGCACGCGGAAACCCTCTTCAACGTCAACCGGCAGCTGCAGGGCTGGTGCGACTCGCCACTGACGGAACGCGGAGAACGCCAGGCGGCGGCACTCGGCGAGCGGATGCGCGACGTGCCGCTCGCCGCGGCCTTCGTGAGCGATCTCACCCGCACCCGCACGACGATGGCGGCGGCGCTCGCCGGGCATCCGCACCTCGACCCGACGCCCCTGAAAGAGCTGCGCGAATGGCACTTCGGTAGCTGGGAGGGGCAGCCCAATGCCGATCTCTGGACCCCGGTATTCGCCGAGCACGGCCGCCAATATGCCCCGGGTCCGGCCGATTGGCCGGCGCTGACCGCTCACGGCTTCGACGGTGTCATCGACAGCATCAACCGTCTCGACCCGATCGGCCGCGCCGAAACCGGGGCCGACGTGAACGCCCGCGTCACGGCCGCGCTCGAGATCGTGATCGCCGCTGCAGAGTGCGCAACGCAACAAGATGCGGGGGACGTGCTCGTTGTGACCCATGGAAGTGTGCTCGGGAATCTGCTCCGGAGCATCGTGCCCGAGTACCGGCTCGGCGCAAGCATCCCGAATTGCGGCGTGGTCAGCGTGACCTTGCAGGGTGGGGAGTGGGCCGCCGCCGGCGTCGACCTCTCCTGCGGCCAGGTGCACTGAGCACCAGCCGGTTCGATAGCGGCTCATCGCACGCCGCGACGTACGATCGGGTGATGCCCCCGCGTTCACCCCTGCCGCAACGTCATGGGCTCGACGCCGCGTGGGTGCGCACTCCGGATCCTGACCGCTCCCGGCCTGATCCCTGGCCGACCATGGGGGCCTGGCTGCACGAGCGGTTGTCCGAGTTCGTTGACGTGACGGGATTCCTGGCCCGGGGACGCTTCGTCTCTGAGACAGGCATCCCCGTCGTCGGCAGCGCCCCCTACCTGCCCTGCACCTTCGTCTGGTTTCACCGCGATCGCCCGGACGAGACCGTTGTGCCCGGGCAGATCCCCGTGATTCACCACGATGAGCGGATCGTCGTGGTCGACAAGCCGCCTTTCCTGTCGACGATCCCGCGCGGCCGTCACGTGCTGCAGAGTGTGGTCGTGCGTCTGCGCGCAGAGTTGGGACTGCCCGAGCTCTCGCCGTTGCACCGGCTGGACCGCGTGACCTCGGGGATTCTCCTCCTGGCGACGGAACGGCGCTGGCGTGGGGCGTATCAGTCGATGTTCCAACGCGGGGAGGTCGGCAAGACCTACCGGGCCCTGGCCCCGTTTCGGCCGAGACTTGATTTCCCGGTCACCGTCCGCAATCACCTGATCAAACCTCGCGGCCAGTGGCAGGCCGAGGTCGTGGCCGATGCCCCGGTCAACGCCGTCTCGCTGATAGAGATTGACGAAGTCCTCGACGACACGGCCGTCTATCGGCTGACGCCGCAGACCGGACGAACCCATCAACTGCGGATGCACATGCTCGGCCTCGGGATACCGATCCTCGGTGACCCGCTGTACCCCGTCGTGGAGGAGGTGGCGCTGGACGATTTCGCCCGCCCCCTCCAACTCCTGGCGAGCGAGGTGCGGTTCACCGATCCCGTGGACGGGAGACCGCGCCGATTCGAGAGCGTGCGCAGGCTTCCACTGCGGGGTGAGATCTCCGTCCCGCCCGCCTGAGGGCAGCCCCCTCGGAGGGTACGGATCCCAGGTGATCTCCCGCCGCTCCGACGTGACCGCAGAGGGTAGCCGATGACACGTTCGTCGCATGAGAGGCATCAACCGGTCTCGGTTCGTGCCACGCTGGGGTCATGGATCTGGAGGTCTCACCCGCGCTCACGATTCCCGCGTCGGAACTCGGCTGGCGATTCTCGCGGTCGTCCGGCCCGGGTGGTCAGCATGTGAACACCTCGGACAGCCGCGTCGAGCTCTTCTGGAACGTCGCCGAGTCGGCGGTTCTCGCCGACGAGCAGCGGATGCTGCTCCTCACCCGTCTCGGACGGCGCCTCATCGGCGGGGTGTTCACCGTGACCGCCTCCGAGCGGCGCTCCCAGCTTCGCAATCGCGAACTCGCCCTGGCCAAGCTTGCCGACCTCGTGGCAGCGGGTCTTGCTCCCGACGCGCCGCCCCGTCGCCCGACCAAACCCACCCGAGGCTCTGGCCGGCGTCACCTCGCCGCAAAGCAACAGCGGTCGGCAACCAAACGGCAGCGCCGGCGCCCGCCCGCCGAGTAGCGAATCAGGGACGGCACAATTTCTCATCCTCTCTCTTGAGTTCATTCGCGGCGCACAGATCGCGTTTGCCGCAGTCATGCCCGTGACGGCGGCCTCGTCCAGGAGACCTCGTTCGGCCGGTAGTCCCGTGGTCGGGCAAATATTACCGACGACATTTCTCTGGTCGTTCGTATTTTTGTTCTAATGTCGGTGGCTTGTGGCACTCTGTGTGTGACGAGCGTTGAGGCTGTTATCGAGGAAGTGGCCGGGTGTTTGGCCCGGTCGCCGGTGTCCGCGAGTGTTTTCGCGGGGCTCTCTGATGAGGAGTCGGAGCGTGCTCATACCGTTATTTCCGTGTTTCTTCGCTCGGTGACGATTGTTGCTGCTTTGTCGGCGGCGAATATTGATCGTCGTTCCGGTTGGGAGCGTGGTGGGGAGGGTCTGGCGAGGAGGCAAGGGTTCTGTAATTCTGAGGAGTTCGTGCAGCATCTGGGTGGTGGGCTTGCCGGCACGCGAACGGATGCTCGCCGCCTGATCGAGGCGGGCACGTTGGCCACTGTGGCCGAGGACGCCCGTCGCCGCCAGGCAGGCGCGGGACAGGATCGATGTGGTGGGCATTGCGTCTCGTGCTGATGCGATGCGGGCCCGGCAGTACTTGCGGGTGTATGACAAGCCTGATGGGACTCGGCACCATTTTCGGCCGCACCCGCGCCAGCGTCAAGATCGTCGTCCAGGCCGGCACCGCAGCCCAGGCCGGCGCAACAGTTCAGGCCGGGACTGCGAAGCCGCATCTGGGTCTGGTGCTCCTGGGCGGTGGTCTCATCGAGGGAGCCATCGACCCGGCGCCCACCGAGACCGTGTTGGAGCGAAGCGCACCACCTCGATGGCTGGGCGGTCGACGGCGGCTTGACCAATCTCGCCGACGGTATCCTGCTCTGCGCGCCTGACGACCTGAGGGTGAACAATGAGCGCTGGAGAATAGTGCGCACCGGCAGCGACTACTCCCTTATTCCGCTGCCGACCATCGACCCGTCCCAGACACCGATCCGGCTGGCCAGCAAGTCCGCCCTGAAACTCGGGTCACCGCTGCGATTCGACTCCGAACCCGGTCGCCGGGGCGCCGCCGGGTAACAAGCGTTCCGCGGTGCAATCCTGATCGCGGTCGATATCGCTGATTCGTTCTCATCCGGGGCGTCCAGGGGTGACGCAGGGTCGCCCCGTGGGTAGCCTGACACCAGAACGAAGGGATGGACGATGGCCACTGGAACCGGCACCAAGGAACACCCGTGGGTGCTCACCACGCCACCGGGCACGTCGTCGTTCACGATGTATCGTGACGACACTGCCGCCCCGGAGTCGCTCGTGTGCCAGGTGGGATCGACCACCTTGACATACCTCGCCCGATCGATCGAGGACCTACACGCCTGGCTCGCCGAACAGGGCAGATGGGTGCCCCTTGGCGCGGCCGATGAGCAGAAGCCGGTGACGGATGGCACGGTCGAGGCCTGGGGCCGATCCGAGGGCAACCCCGTGGGTGGCTGGTACGGGACACGCAACGGGTACCGTGGTCGATTCGGCATGTACCTGCCGCCGCTGCTCGAGGCGCTCGGTCTCGCCGAGCTCACCCACACCCCCAGGAACAACCAGATGAGGGCTATTTGAGGCGGCAGCAGAGTGGCGGATGACTGGATTCACAGCGTGCATCCAGTGGTTCAGAACTGCTCTGATGGGTACACTCTGGGGGAGTCCTGGCACCGCGAATCGCTGCGGCATGGCGAGGCGCAATCCAGCCGCGGGTGAGATAGATTCCACCCAACTGGTTTTGCCTTGGGGGTCTCGATGAACGATGTGCTCGCACGGTGATGCTCAGGCCCAGTGAGGCGATCAGCGCGGATGCCGGGGTTGTGGATGACGAGGTCACCGACGCCCGGGATCTCGGCGGCCTGGACGACTCCGGCATCGACGACACGGGCACGACGCTCGAGCGGATGAGCGAGTTCGGGCCCTTCGACTACCTCGCCGATCGCGCCCACCGGCTCTACCTGTCGGGATACTCAGACCGTGCCGTGCGCGCGTGCCGCGCCTGGGCGCCGGTGACCAGAAGCGCCGGCGACAGGGCCACCACCCGGTTCCTGTGTTACATCGAGGGCGTCGCCCTGCAGGAGCTCGGCCGGGACCACGAGGGTGTGACGGTGGCCATGGACCTACTCAGCGAGCTGGATGATGACCCGGACCCGTTGTGGCGTGCCAAGGCCCTTGCGCTTCTTGCCCAGTCCTCCATCCAGGTCAAGGAGGTCAGCCGGGCGATGGACGCGCTGGCCGAGGGGACGTGGCTCGTCGCGATCGCGCCGCCCGGCAGCTACAGCCATCTCTCGGCGAGCACCGCGGTCGCGCTGGCCCTGCGCGCGGTGTTCCTCTTCGAACAGGCTGACGAGCTGATGAGCGGGATCCGGCTCGGCGAGGATTGGAACATCGATCTCCTGGTGGTTCAGGAGCGGGCGCTGCTGAGCGCCTTTTGGGGTACGACGCTCCTCGTTGTGGGGCGCGCCGATGAGGCCGGGCCGCATCTGGTCAGGTGCGCCGACCAGGCGCTGCGGATGCGAAGAACTGCTGAGCTGGCGGACGATCCCGAGATGTCGGCTCGAGCGGAAGTCATCGAGGCCTATGCGCTCAGCCGACTCGGCTATACGGCCCTTGCGGCGGCGCGGGTCAACGCCGCCACCCAGCGGTTCCGGCTCCGCGAGGACCTTGTCGAGACTCACCTCGCTCGCCTCGTCCTCGGCCAGGCGGCGACGGAGTCCGGTGACTTCGCCGAGGCTCGCCGGCAGCTGTGCGCGGCGTTGGCGGCTGCCGACCGCGCGAGGCGGGAAATCTGGGCGGCCGCCGCGGTGGAGTCCCTGGCCGACCTCGATGTGGCCGAACACGGCGAGCATCCGGCCATCGACCTGTGGAAGCGTCTCGCACGGGAGGCGCTCGAGCGGGTGTGGGTCGAACGCGACGGTCGATTCACGGCGCTGCAGACGCGCAACCAGGTGCGCGCGCTGACCGCGGAGACGAGCCGAATGGGCGAGGCAGCGTTGCTCGACCCGCTCACGGGTCTCGGCAACCGACACATGATGACCAGCACGGTCGACCGCGCGGGGGCTGATCTCTCTGCCGTGTTCGTCGACGTCGACGAATTCAAGCAGGTCAACGATCGCTTCTCGCACGCCGTCGGTGACGAGGTGTTGCGGCGGATCGCCGTCATCCTGCGCACTCACTGCCGGTCCGACGACATTCCCGTGCGCTACGGCGGCGACGAGTTCGTCATCCTCGTCTTCGGCGAGGGGGCAGCGGCCAACGGCGTCGCAGCCCGACTGCATGAGGCCGTGCGCAACGCCCCGTGGGGGCAGGTCGCTCCCAGGCTGACGGTCACGGTCTCGGTCGGTGTAGGCCGCGCGGCCCCCACCCGCGGCGCGATCGCCGCCGCCGACGCCGCGCTCTACGAGGCCAAGCGAGCCGGTCGCGATCGCGTCGTCACGGCCTAGCCGCACTTCCACACCGGGTGTGGGCAGGGCGGCTACCGAACAGACAGCATCTGCCGGAAGAACGCGGCCAGCTCCACGGTCGCGGTCAGAGGAAGCACGTTGGCCACGTACTGGTCCGGGCGCACCACCACAACGGCACCGCCCCGGTTGATCCCCCGGAGTTCGAAGATGTCGTGGTCTGGGTCGGCGGCATACAGCTTCTCGTAGTCGATCAGCTCGAAAGGGCCCGTCTTCGGCAGGAATGCGTCGGGGACACGGCCGAGGTCCACACCCGCGTGGGACTGCTGGTAGACGACCTTGACGTCGAAGATGCTGTCGATGTCGCTGCCTGCGGAAGTGTGCACGCGAAGCGGTGAAGCGGGTGAGGTCTGAAGCCAGTGCGCCCAGTCCGCGAGCGCCGAGGGCTCTCCGGATGCCGCGGCATCCGCAAACGCGTACACGCGCCACCGTCCGTCGGCGCGGTGGTGGTGTCCCAGCTGCACCGGGTTGGCGTCGGCGACCCGAACCACCGGGGCGGACATGAAACGCTTACCCACGGGGAACCCGGTGGCGAGGTTCTGGTGGGTTGCCTCGCCGACCAGCATCGACGGCGGGTATTGGGTCATGAATCCGGCCGGGAACTCGGCAGTGCGGGTGTAGAAGTCCTCCAGCGGGACGTCGAGGTCCTCCGGCTTCGTCGCCATCAGGGTCGACCACTCCTTGTCGAAGTCGATGAGGTTCTTGGCGATAACCTGGCGCTCGGCGGAGTAGGTGCCGAGCAGCGTCTCGGGGCTGCGGCCGTCGAGCACATACGCGAGCTTCCAGCCGAGGTTGAAGCCGTCCTGCATCGACACGTTCATGCCCTGGCCCGCCTTCGCGCTGTGCGTGTGGCAGGCGTCACCGGTGATGAAGACACGCGGAGTGCGGGTGCCGATCTCGTGGGGGGGAACGTCGTCGAATCGGTCGGTCAGGCGATGGGCCACCTCGTACACGCTGTGCCAGGCCACGTTTTTCACGTCCAGCGTGTAGGGGTGCAGGATTTCGTTCGCCTTCGCGATGATCTCCTCGATCGTCGTCTTGCGCACGGCCCCATTGTCGTCGGGCGCCACCTCGCCAAGGTCGACGTACATGCGGAACAGGTAGCCGCCCTCCCGGGGGATGTGCAGGATGTTCCCGCCCGAGCCGGACTGGATGGCGCACTTCGTGCGGATGTCCGGGAAGTCGGTGACCGCGAGAACGTCCATGACTCCCCAGGCGTGGAATGCCTGGTCTCCGGCCAGCGTGCAGCCGATCGACTCGCGCACGGCGCTCCGCGCCCCGTCGGCGCCGACCACGTACTTGGCGTGGACGATGCGTTCCTGGCCCGCCCGTTCCCCGGTCGTGTGCACGAGTGTCACGGTGACGGGGAATTCGCCCTGGTCGGTGCTCTCCAGGCTGCGGAAATCGAAGCCGAAGTCCGCCTTCATTCGCGTGGGCGCGTTGGCCATGAACTCGGCGAAGTAGTCCAGCACGCGCGCCTGGTTGACGATGAGGTGTGGGAACTCGCTGATGCCGGTGGGGTCGTCCACCGCGCGAGCGGTGCGGATGATGCGCGTCGGATCGGCGGGGTCCGGCTTCCAGAAGGCCATCTCGGTGATCCGGTAGGCCTCCGCGATGATGCGCTCCGCAAAGCCGAAGGCCTGGAACGTCTCGACGCTTCGGGCCTGGATTCCGTCGGCCTGGCCGATCGCCAGGCGTTCGCCGCGGCGCTCGACGATGCGAGTCGTGATGCCGGGGAACTGTGAGAGCTGGGCTGCGGTGATCATCCCGGCGGGGCCGGTGCCGACGATGAGCACGTCGACGTTCTCGGGGAGTTCGTCGGGGCGGTCGATGCCGACGCCGGCGGCGTCCTGGATGCGCGGGTCTGTGGACACGTATCCGTGGTGGTGAAACTGCACGGGTTCCTCACTTCTCTGTGTGGGTGAATCGTGGGCGAATCGGACGTCACTGTGGATTCGATAATGGAACGCGCAGTTCGATTATCGCTTTTTGAATCATATATCATTTGTTCGTGAAGTGGTGGGTCGCAGTTTCGTCTGCTACATCAGCCACACATCGCGATTCGATGAGGCGATTGCGCTGGCGCCTGCACTTAGGGCGGCCATCACATCTTCCTTGTCACAGACCAATCCTCCGGCGATCAGCGGGAGGTCGGTGTCGTCTCGGACCCAGGAGATGACCCGGGGCATGCATCCCGGCAGGATCATGATGGCGTCCGGTTCCGAAATCTTTACCTGCTTGGATACGTTGCTGTAGCTGAACGAATCGACGAGGAACAGTCGATGAACGGCCATCAGGCCAGCTGACTTTGCCGCCCGCACCATGATGGATTTTGAACTTAGGACTCCGTCGGCCTGTGTGTGTGCCTTCAGGAAATCGACTGTAATTGGTTTGCTGGAGAAGCCATCAAGCAGATCGACATCCACGAAGACTATTTTTCCTGCCCGTTTCAGGGTCGCCACGATGCCCTGAATCGTCATCACCGATCCGAAAAGAACGAAAACAACGGGGCAGGGTGCACCCAAGACCGCCCTCAACCCGTCGTCATCCTTGATACTCGCTATTACGGGGTGAAGCGACATGACGTCGCTGGTCGGGGACGATTCGTCAGCCATGCGCTGAACTCTACCCGGCGATTCTGGAGCGGTTTCACTGGCTCCATTCGAGACCTGGGTGTTCAGGAGACGAGCGGGCGTGTTAGTGTTCGAAACAACGTACAACTTCATACTTGTTCCGGGCTCGGCCCGGGACTGTTGCTTAAAACTTAGAGAACAGCGACCCCCTTTGTGAGGGGATCGCTGTTCTCTTTTTTGTCGTTAATCCACGAAGAGGTGGATCGCATGCCCAACACCGGAAAACAAGACAACCTAGAACGAACGGAATCAGTCGAATAATGCGCCTTACCCGTGAACAGATTGTTAGTGCCTATGTGGAGATCCTCGGTAGTGAGCGGGTGATCACCGACGAGCAGACGTTGAAGGACAACAGCGCTGATCGGTACTACAAGGTCGAGAACATCTTCGGCATCTACGCATTGCCGCTGCCCGCGGCCGTCGTGAAGCCCGGCACCCCGCAGGAGGTGGCACGGGTGCTGAAATTCGCGAACGAGAACGGCATCAACGTCGTGCCGAAAACCGGTGGCTCTGCAACCGAGGGTGGCCTCGAAACGGTTGTCGAAGACTCGATCGTCGTTGACGGATCGGGCATGAATCAGATTCTCAACATTGACATCGCCAATATGCTGGCTACCGTGCAGTGCGGCGTCTGCCTCGAGGACCTCGAAAATGAGCTTCGCGAGATCGGCTACACCACCGGACACTCGCCGCAGTCCAAGCCCCTGGCGCAATACGGCGGGCTGGTCGCAACCCGCTCCATCGGCCAGTTCTCCACTCTCTACGGTGGCATCGAAGACATGCTCGTCGGCGTCGAAACGGTCTTCCCGAACGGCGAAATCTGCCGCATCAAAAACGTGCCACGGCGCGCGGCCGGACCAGACATCCGCCACCTTGTGATCGGTAATGAGGGTGCCCTCAACTTCATCACCGAAGTGACCGTAAAGATCTTCCGCTACTACCCCGAGAACAACAAGTTCTACGGCTATCTCTTGAACGACATGAAGACCGGCCTGGAGATTCTCCGGGAGGTCATCACCCAGGGCTACCGACCGTCCGTTGCACGCCTCTACGACAAAGAAGATGGCCTCTACCACTTCAGGCACTTCTCCGATGGCCGCTGTGTACTCATCTTTGTGGCCGAAGGACCCAAGCCGATCGCTGACGCAACGGGAGCCGCGATCGAAGAGATCGTTTCCACTTTCGGCTCGGCCGATCGAGTGGAGGACAAACTCATTGAGGACTGGTTCGACAACCTCAACTGGGATGTCTCGAAGATCGAGGAAGAACGAGTTGAGATTCGCGAAACCCTGATCAACGGCTTCACCACCGAGATCTCAGGCAATTGGAGCGTCATCCACGACATTTATACGAACGCGCTTGCTCGCATCCGGAATGAGATCTCGGCGGAGTTCAGCCTGCTCGGTGGCCACTCCAGCCACAGCTACCTCAACGGAACCAATATGTACTTCGTCTACTACTACAAGATCGACGTTGATCCCACCGAGGAACGCTCCACCTACCACGACCCGATCCAGAACATCATCGTCGAGGAAACCCTCAAGCTGGGCGGGTCGATGTGCCACCACCACGGCGTCGGAAAGCACCGCACGCACTTCCTGGCCGAGGAATATGGCTCGTCGCTGTACATGCTCGAAACCCTCAAGGCCGCTTTCGACCCGAACGGAATCATGAACCGCGGAACCATCTTCCCGCTCAAGAAGTAGCCACCCATTCCGGCGCGGCTTCGCGAGCAGGTATACAAAGACTGTGTGCCCGCTAGCGCAACCGCGCACAACCCCACAGAAAAAGAAACAGAGAAAACGCATGACTGACGTCAACATCTCGGACTTCCAGATGGACTTCTTCTCAATCAAGGGCAAGACCGCCATCGTCACCGGCGGCAACACCGGGCTCGGGCAGGCGTTCACGCTCGCCCTGGCGAAAGCAGGTGCGAACGTGTTCGCGGTCAGTATCATGCCCGACGACGGAAAAACCGAGGTGATGGTCGAGGCGACAGGCTCAAAATACGCCTATCTCATGGCCGACATCACAGCGGAGGGAAACCCGAAAAAAGTTGTTGAAGCCTGCGTCCGGGAATTCGGCAGCATCGACATCCTCGTGAACTGCGCCGGCCGCAGCATCAACGAGCCGGATGTCACAAAGTACACGCGCAAGCAGTGGGACCCGATGGTCGCTCTCAACCTCACCGCGGCCTTCGAGATGTCACACGAATGCGCCAAGCACATGATCCCGCAGGGCAGTGGCAAGATCATCAACATCTGCTCGGTGTTCACCTTCCTCGGTGGCCAGTGGTCACCCGCGTACGCCGCCACCAAACACGGCATCGCCGGATTCACCAAAGCGTACTGCGACGAGCTGGCGCAGTTCGGAATCCAGGTGAATGGAATCGCCCCGGGCTACTACGCCACCGAACTCACGTCCGCAACCCGGGCGAACGCCGACACCAACCAGCGCGTCCTCGACCATATCCCGGCCAACCGTTGGGGCCAGACGCAGGACCTGATGGGGGCGACGGTGTTCCTCGCGAGCCGCGCTTCCGACTACGTGAACGGGCACATCCTCAGCGTCGACGGGGGATACCTGGTGCGCTAGGCGCCGGCAAATCAATATGAATCTCACAATGACGAAGAAGTACATTCTTGGGATCGACGGTGGCTCGCAGAGTTCGAAGGTTGTCATCTTCGATACCGAAGGACGAGTCGTGTGCGAGGCCAGCCAGGCCCTGAAGCCGCTCTACACACCCGAACCGGGCGTTGTCGAGCATCCAGACGACGACCTCTACGACTCCATCGTTGCCGCCGCGTCGCGCGCAATGCAGGCATTCCAGGGCGATCCGGCAGACATCATCGGCGTGGGCCTGTGCAGCATCCGGTGTTGCCGCGCCCTCACCCGCGCGGACGGCACTCTCGTCGAGCCAGTGCAGAGCTGGATGGACGAACGCCTCTCCAGACCCTACGAGCAGACTAACGACGACGTCGTCTACGTGACAACGACATCGGGCTACCTGATGGGACGGATCACGGGCGAGCTCACCGACACCGTCGCCAACTACATCGGTCCATGGCCGATGGATGTCGGCACGTGGGACTGGTTCAGCGACCAGGAGACTTTCGACTCGTACAACGTCGGCCGAAGCATGTTGTATCGGCTGCAGATGCCGGGCGATGTCGGCGGCTACGTGAACGAAGACTTTGCGGCCAGCACCGGAATCCCACAGGGCCTTCCCGTGGTGCACACCGCAAACGACAAGGCCGCCGAAGCACTCGGGGCGGGCCTCCGCGACGAAACGACGGGTCTCGTATCGCTCGGAACCTACATCGCGGGCATGATCGTCGGAAAGGAATTCGTTGCCGAGCCGAAGTCCTATTTCTCGAATTTCGCGTCAGAACCGCACCGGTACATCTACGAGTGTGGCGGCATCCGTCGCGGAATGTGGACCGTTTCCTGGCTCCGCAACCTGCTCGGGCGGGAAATCACTGACGGAGCAGCCGCCGCCGGGATGACCGGAGACGACTTCCTCAACGCTGTCGCGTCTGACGTTCCTGCGGGCAGTGACGGCCTGCTGTGCGTCCTCGACTGGCTCGCGCCGCCCACCAAGCCGTACAAGAAGGGGATGTTCCTCGGCTTCGATGAGCGCCACGGCTACGCCCACATGTACCGCGCGATCCTTGAAGGCATCGCCTTCACCATGAAGCAGAACATGGTGAACATGGAGGAGGAGCGCGACATCAGCATCGAAACGCTCGTCGTCTCCGGCGGCGGTTCCTACAGCGACCTGTGCATGCAGATCTTCGCCGATGTCTTCGGCATTCCTGTGGTGCGCAACAAGGTGCGCAACGCCGCCGGCCTCGGCGCAGCCATCTGCGTCGCCGTGGCTTGCGGCGTGTACCCGACCTTCGATGACGCCTCCAGCAGGATGGTACATCGCGAGGACGCCTTCGAGCCGAACGTCGAAAACATCGACCTTTACACCCAACTCCGCGCGGTCTCCGTCGACATCACGGCGCAGACCGACGTCATCCTCCAACGCACGCACGGTATCCTTCTCGATCGCAAAGGGGCAATCGCACATGTCTAAGACCGGCCACTCAAAGAAGATCTTCCAACTCGTCCTGCTGATTCTGGCGGGAGGTTCCATCTACCCGTTGGTGTACCTGCGTCAGAACTTTGAGGCGACAATTCTGCAGGTCTTCGACATGTCGAACGCCGAGTTGGCAAATCTGTACTCGATGCTCGGCATCATCTTCGTCATCGGCTACCTCCCCAGCGGATGGCTGGCCGACAAGTTCCCGACGAAGTACATGATCACCTTTTCCTTGGCGCTCACAGCGGTCACGGGATTGTTCTACGCCCAGATCCCGGACAAGGCTACTTTGGTCTACGTCTTCCTCGTCTGGGGCTTCGCCTCCGTCTTCACCTTCTGGAGTGCGCTCCTGAAGGCAGTCAACCTGCTCGCCGAGAAAAACGAGGAAGGCAGATTCTTCGGCGCCCTCGATGGCGGGCGCGGAGTGGTTGAGGCGGCCCTGGCCACCGTGGCGGTCGGGATCTTCGCTGCGTTTGTCGGCAACGGCGGGTCGAACATCACCGACACCACGGCAGGATTCCAGGCGGTCGTGTACATGTACTGCGCTGTGCTCATCGTGCTCGCCGTTATGCTCTTCTTCGTGCTTTCCAGCGACGAGAAGATGAAAGCCGAGGAGACCCACGCCGAGCCGGTCGAGTCGACGTTCGCCGCCGTTCGCCGCATCCTCAAGATCCGTGAAGTGTGGGTCTTGATGTTCGCACTGTTCTGCGGGTACACCCTCTTCTGGGCGTACTACTACTTCTCCGGATACCTTACGACGAACCACTCGGTTACCCCGGTTGCCGCCGGAGTCGTCACCGTCGTCGTGATGTGGATGCGGCCCATCGGTGGATTCGGTGGTGGATACCTCGCCGACAAGCTCGGAAAGTCTCGGGTGTTGTCGGCCGCCATGCTGGCCGCGGCCGTCGGGCTGATCGGGTTGGCGCTCATGCCGGGTGGTATTGCCATCGGTCTGGTCTACGTACTGGTCGTCCTTGTCGGCCTGTTCGTCTACGTCATCCGCGGTGTCTACTGGTCGCTGCTGGAAGACTGCCGTGTTCCTGTGGCGGCGACGGGCATCGCGATCGGGCTCATCTCGCTCGTCGGGTACCTTCCCGACATCGTCCTGCCTCAGATCAGCGCCGCGATATACACCGCCTACGGCGACGACGTAGCCGGCGCCAATAACCTCTACTTCCTCATCACGGCCGGCATCGGCTTGGTCGGTGCGGTTGCAGCGGGATACTTCGCGGTTCTGGTGAAGAAACGCGCAATCGCCGAGGCCGGACAAGCAGACGCAAGGAACTCCTCCGTTTCCGCCAGCCCGGTTGGCATCTAGGGACCGGCCACGCGCCTCATATCGCACTCCGTAAGGCTTGGAGCGGTGGTTCCCGTCGGTCAACCGCCGACGTAGGCCGCGAGGTGCTGGCCGGTGAGGGTGGAACGCTCGGCGACGAGGGCGGCGGGGGAACCCTCGAAGACGATCCGGCCGCCGTCGTGCCCGGCGCCGGGACCGAGGTCGATGATCCAGTCGGCGTGCGCCATGACCGCCTGGTGGTGTTCGACGACGACCACCGACTTGCCGGAGTCTACGAGCCGGTCGAGCAGGCCGAGCAGGCGTTCGACGTCGGCGAGGTGCAGGCCGGCCGTCGGCTCGTCGAGCACGTAGACGCCGCCCTTCTCGGCCAGGTGGGTGGCCAGCTTAAGTCGCTGGCGCTCGCCGCCCGACAGTGTGGGGAGAGGCTGGCCGAGGCTGAGATACCCGAGTCCCACGGCCGCGAGCCGGGCGAGAATGGCGTGCGCGGCCGGCGTGCGCGCCTCACCGGCGCCGAAGAACTCCCCGGCCTCGGTCACTGACATCCCGAGCACCTCGCTGATGTTGCGGTCGCCGAGGTGGTATTCCAACACGGAGCTCAGGAACCGCTTCCCGTCGCATTCCTCGCAGGTGGTGGCGACGCCGGCCATCATCGCCAGGTCGGTGTAGATGACGCCGGCGCCGTTGCAGGCGGGGCAGGCACCCTCGGAATTGGCGCTGAACAGTGCCGGCTTCACCCCGTTGGCCTTCGCGAACGCCTTGCGGATCGGGTCGAGCAGCCCGGTGTAGGTCGCCGGGTTGCTCCGCCTGGAGCCGCGGATCGCGCCCTGGTCGATCGAGACCACATTGTCGCCGGCGGGGATCGACCCGTGCACGAGCGAGCTCTTGCCCGAGCCTGCGACACCCGTGACGACGACGAGCACCCCGAGCGGCACGTCGACGTCGACGTTTTGCAGGTTGTGCGCCGTCGCGCCCCGGATCTCCAGCGAGCCGGTGGGCAGCCGCACCGTCTGCTTGAGGACGGCCCGGTCGTCGAAGTGGCGGCCGGTGAGGGTGCCGCTGGTGCGCAGCCCCTCGACCGTGCCCTCGAAGCAGACCTCGCCCCCGGCTGCACCGGCGCCGGGGCCGAGGTCGACGACGTGATCGGCGATCGTGATCGTCTCCGGCTTGTGCTCGACGACGAGCACCGTGTTGCCCTTGTCCCGCAGCCGGAGCAGCAGGCCGTTCATCCGCTGGATGTCATGGGGGTGCAGCCCGATGGTGGGCTCGTCGAACACATAGGTGACGTCGGTGAGGGAGGAACCGAGGTGGCGGATCATCTTCACTCTCTGCGCCTCACCGCCGGACAGCGTGCCGGTGGGCCGGTCCAGGGACAGGTAGCCGAGGCCAATCTCCACGAACGACTCGAGGTTTCCCCGCAGGGCTTCGAGTAACGGTGCCACGGATGGCTCGGCGAGGCCTCGCACCCACTGGGCCAGGTCGCTGATCTGCATGGCGCAGGCATCGGCGATGCTGATGCCCTGGACCGTGGAGGAACGGGCGCCCTCGCTCAGCCGGGTTCCGCCGCAGTCGGGGCAGGTGGTGAAGGTGACGGCCCGGTCAACGAAGGCCCGGATGTGCGGCTGCATCGCCTCTCTGGCCTTGGAGAGCATCGACTTCTGGATCTTCGGGATCAGACCCTCGTAGGTGAGGTTGATGTTGTCGACCTTGATCTTGGTCGGTTCCTTGTAAAGCAGGTTGTGAAGCTCGGTCTTGGTGAATTCGCGGATCGGCTTGTCCGGATCGAAGAAGCCCGAGCCGCTGAAGATGCGGCCGAACCAGCCGTCCATGCTGTAACCGGGGATGGTGAGGGCCCCGCCGCCCAGGGATTTGCTGTCGTCGTAGAGCTGGGCGAGGTCCAGGTCGGTCACGTTGCCCATGCCCTCGCAGCGCGGGCACATACCGCCGGTGATGCTGAAGCTGCGCCGCTCCTTGACGGTCTGCCCGCCGCGCTCGATCGAGACGGCGCCCGCTCCGCTGATCGAGGCGACGTTGAACGAGTAGGCCTTCGGCGAGCCGATGTGCGGCTGCCCGAGCTGGCTGAAGACGATCCGCAGCATGGCGTTGGCGTCGGTGACGGTGCCGACGGTGGACCGGGGGTTGGCGCCCATCCGCTCCTGGTCGACGATGATCGCCGTGCTCAGCCCGTCGAGCACATCGACGTCGGGCCGCGCCAGCGTCGGCATGAAGCCTTGCACGAAGGCACTGTAAGTCTCGTTGATCATCCGCTGCGATTCCGCTGCGATCGTGCTGAACACCAGCGAACTCTTGCCGGAGCCGGAGACGCCGGTGAACACAGTCAGCCGGCGCTTCGGGATCTCGACGTTGATGTTCTTGAGGTTGTTCTCGCGCGCGCCCCGCACGCGAATCCGATCGTGGCTGTCGGCAACGTGTCCAGGCGACTGCGTGTCCGTCCGGGTGGCGATGCTCATCGTGTCTCCATCTGTAGCGCTGGGCGTGTAGCACCGGGCCGACTTCTTGGTGCGCGTCGGCATCCTCTGGCTCGATCTAACCAGCTTCGAGCCTACGACTGGTGGTTTGGAGCTCGGCCGGCTAGGGGAGGCTCGTCACCCGCCCGTCCTGCAGGTGCGGCAAAGCGGCAAGGATGCTGCTGATCACGCCCGCCTCCGAGTTCGATGGGGCGATATTCCGGGCGCGCGCCCGGATGCTCGGGTGCGCGTTGGCGACCGCGTAGGAATGCTCGGCCGCATCGAGCATCTCGGCGTCGTTGAGATAGTCGCCGAAGGCCATCGTCTGCGCCCTGCTGATCCCCAGCTGCTGCTGGAGCCGCACCAGCGCCCGGCCCTTGTTCGCTCCCCGGCTCATCACGTCGACATAGTTCTCGCCCGAGACCACAACGTCCGCAGCGAGGTTGAGCCCGCGCAGCGCCGGCCCGGTTCGTGTCTCGGCCGAGCCGACGTCGTAGATCGCGAGTTTGAGGACCACGTCATCGAGGGCGGCGGCGTGGACATCCGCGACGACTTCGAGCGCAGCGTAGTAGCGGGAAACGTGGCTGACGAAGTCGGGATCGGAGCGCTCGATGTAGGCGGAGCGGACGCCGCAGACGATGATGCCCAGGTCTGCACCGGCGGCCGCGGTGGTGCGCACCCAGTCCACGATGGGCAAGATGATCGATGGATCAACGGGTTCCTGAACGATGCTGGCGCCGTCCTTCACCACGTTTGCTCCGTTCTCCGCGATGTAGACCAGGCCTTCGTGCTCGCCGAAGACCTCGTGGAGGGTCTGATACTGGCGACCGCTTGCGGGAACGAACATGACTCCGGCCTGCGCGAGTTCGTCGAGGAGGGGCCAGAATGCGTCGGGAACGCGGCCGTTGTCGTCGAGGAGGGTGCCGTCCATGTCCGAGACGATGAGGCGGATGTCGGCTGGTTCTGTTGGGTGGGTCACGCGGCGGCTTTCCTGTCGATGTCCGTGCAGTGGAACGTGGAGATGCTTCGGGGCGACGGCGCTGTCCTCATTGATGATGTCACCCTTGACCGAGAGAGTCCCGGTCCAGGCCCGCGTTCGAGCAGGCCGGTCGGAGCTAGAGCAGGCCGAGGTCCTCCGCGCGGCGGATCGCCGCCGGTCGGCCCGCCTTGACTTGGAGTTGCTTTCGTTCGGGAGAAGGCACGGCTATGTTGGGGTCAACTGAAGGAGGCGGTTGTGAGCGCACGTCCGCACGACCTGGCCGATCTGTACCTCGCTCCCGTCGCCCTCGATCTAGACCATCGCCTCGAGGAGCTGTCCGGCCTCTCGGTCGATGAGGTGGCGTACCGCGTGATCCTGGGCGCGGACCGCGAACCGCGCAATGCCACGGAGCGTGAGGAAGCGTGGCTTGAGACTCTCACGCGCGGCCTCGACCTGCACGGCTGGCAGGTGTCCCGGCATCCGAGGGGTCTCCTGCTTTCGCACGACGCCTACGCGTTGGTGCTGGGGATTCCCGCCAATCTGGCCTCCTACCTCGACGCCTGAACTGGCCCGGCACCTGGGGGTCCCTCCCGGTCGGGTTGCCACTGTAGTCTGTGCGAGACATACGAGCATGCACGGTGTTCGCCCGGTCAGGGTCACGTGTCGACGCACCGAGGGAGTTCCTATGCGGGCCCGTGGAATCGCCGTTGTCGTGCTGTTGTTCGCCGCGTTCATGGACCTGTTGGACACGACGATCGTCAACGTCGCCCTGCCGTCCATCCAGGCGGATCTGGACGCCACGCCCGCCCAGCTGGAGTGGATCGTGTCGGGGTACGTCCTCGCCTTCGCGGTTGTTCTGATCACCGGCGGGCGGCTCGGCGACATCCTCGGGCGCAAACGGATGTTCCTGGTCGGTGTCGCGGGCTTCACCCTGGCCTCGGCGTCCTGCGCAGCGGCCTCCAGCGGCGACACGCTCGTCGGGTCGCGTCTGGTCCAGGGCCTGTTCGCGGCCCTGATGACCCCGCAGGTACTGTCGATCATCCAGGTGCTGTTCGCGCCGAAAGAGCGCGCTGGCGTGTTCGGGGCCCTCGGGGGCATTTCCGGGCTCGCAGCGGTGGCCGGGCCGCTCCTCGGCGGCATCCTGGTCACCCACAATGCCTTCGACCTGGGCTGGCGCACGGTGTTCCTGATCAACCTCCCGGTGGGGGTGCTGCTGTTCATCGCGGCGGCCGTCGTGATTCCCGAGTCGCGTTCGACCGAACGGGTTCGCCTGGACGTGCCCGGGGTCGTTCTCGTCTCCGCCGCGCTCTTTCTCGCGGTCTTCGCCCTGATCGAAGGTCGTCAGGAAGGCTGGCCCGTGTGGATCTGGCTCATGCTGGCCGCCGCTCCCGTCGTGCTGGTCGTCTTCGTTCTCTACCAGCGCTCCCTCGGCAAACGCGGAGGATCGGCCCTCGTGCCGCTCTCGCTCTTCTCGAGCCGCGGCTACTCGGCCGGCGTGTTCACCAACTTCTCCTTCGGCGCCTCGATCGGTGGTTTCTTCCTCATCCTCGTGCTCTACCTGCAGATCGGACTCCGATATTCCGCGATCGACGCAGCCCTGGCGACCCTGCCCTTCAGCATCGGCGCGCTGGCGGGCAGCGGGCTAGCCGTGCCCCTCAGCCCGAGGCTCGGCCGCACCCTCATCCTCGGCGGCGCGTTGGCCCAGATCGCCGGCCTCTCCTGGATCGCCGCGATCGTGACCGGGCAGGCCGATGCGCTGAGCGGCTCCGACATGATCCTGCCCATGGCCCTGGCCGGGTTCGGCCTCGCACTGCTGGTCGTGCCGCTGACCGATGTCGCGCTCGCCAAGACCTCCGTCGCCAACGCGGGTGCGGCATCCGGGGTGTTCGGAACCTTCCAGCAGGTCGGTTCCGCGATCGGTATCGCGGTGGTCGGGGTCATCTTCTTCGGGATCGCGGGAACCGCCTACACAGCGCAGAACCTGCGGCTCGCCTTCCTCGGCGGGCTGTGGGTGCCGCTCGTCGCGCTCAGCCTGGCGGCGATGGGAACCTTCCTCCTGCCCAGCGTTGCCGATGTGCAGACGCACAAAGCGGATACCGAGGCGCTGGCCGAGTCAGATTTCAAGAACAGTCCGGCATCCGTCGGCGGGCGGCCCGGCCGAGGGTGGCACCGCCCGGCCTGACCGGGGGCCGTGTCAGGCGCGGTCGGCCAGGAGGTTGACGGCCAGGAGGTTGACGGCCAGGGTGTAAACGGCGCCACCGCGGCGCGGTCGGCCCATGGGAGGTGCTGGCGCATTGGACCCTCACCTCCCCGAGGACGGGTCTGCGTTGTTCATCCCGTTCACGGACGGGAAGACGCCGCTGATGAGCAGCGTCTGCTCGGCGCTTCGAAACCGCATCCCGCACCGGGCCCGCCCTGACTACGGCAGACTGTAACCACACGCGAGTGGCCCTGCCCCGGCAGGATGGTTGCATTTTTCGATTGGCGTTAACGACGACACCTGGAGAGACAATGAACAAATACGCAGTCACGAACCCGGCTACCGGAGCCAGCGAATCGAGCTTCACCCTCGCAACCGATGCTGAGGTGATCGCCGCCATTGAGGCTGCGGATCGTGCCCACAGCGAGTTCTCCCGCGGCACGTCGGTTGGCGAGCGCGCGGCCCTCATGCAGCGGGTCGCGGACCTGCACACCGAGCGCCGGGAGCACCTGGCCGAACTCATCGTGCGCGAAATGGGCAAGCCAGTCGAGCAGGCTCTCGGCGAGGTTGATTTCTCGGCGGACATCTACTCGTACTACGCCACCCACGGTGAGGCGTTCCTCGCAGATGAACCGATCGAGCTCCTCGGCGGCGAGGGCTCGGCGTTCATCCGCAACGCCTCCCTGGGGGTGCTTCTCGGCGTCATGCCGTGGAACTTCCCGTACTATCAGGTTGCCCGCTTCGCCGGTCCGAACCTGGTGCTCGGCAACACGATCCTGCTCAAGCACGCCTCGCAGTGCCCCGAATCCGCCGCCGCCATCGAGGAGATTTTCGCGGATGCCGGCTTCCCGGCGGGCGCGTATCGCAATCTTTACGCGTCCAACGCGCAGATCGCCGACATCCTCGCGGATCCCCGCGTCTGTGGTGTTTCCCTGACCGGTTCGGAGGGCGCAGGCGCGGCCGTCGCCGAGGTCGCTGGCCGCAACCTCAAGAAGGTGGTGCTCGAACTGGGTGGATCCGACCCGTTCATCGTGCTGAGCGCCGACAACCTCGAGGAGGCCGTCGACGCGGCCGTCGCCGCGCGCCTGGACAACTCGGGCCAGTCCTGCAACGCCGCCAAGCGATTCATCGTGATCGACGACCTGTACGACGCCTTCGTGGAGAGCTTCACGGCGAAGATCACCGGCAACGTTCCGGCCGACCCCACGTCGCCCGAGACCACGCTGGGCCCGCTCTCCTCCCTCGGCGCCGCCGAGGCCCTGGAGGAGCAACTCCAGCGCGCCGAGGCCCAGGGTGCAACCGTTCACGCCAGGGGGAGCCGCACGGGCGCCTTCTTCTCGCCCACGGTTCTCACCGGCGTCTCCGCGCAGAGCGACGCCTACCGGGAGGAGTTCTTTGGCCCTGTCGCCGCGATCTACCGCGTGCAGAACGAGGCGGAGGCGGTGGAGGTGGCCAACGACATCCCCTACGGCCTCGGGTCCTACCTGTTCACGACGGACCCGGAGCAGGCCCTGCGGGTGGCCGACCTGATCGACGCCGGCATGGTCTTCATCAACGGGTCGCTCCTGGACAGCCCGGAGCTTCCCTTCGGTGGAGTCAAACGGTCCGGGTTCGGCCGAGAACTGGGGCGCTTCGGCATCGCGGAATTCGCCAACAAGAAGCTCATCCGCATCCTCAAGTGACGTTCGGGCCCGGCAACCGCGTCTTGGTCTGCCGGGCCCGTCGGCTGGACAGCGCCCGGCTCAACTGAGGGGTCAGCCGTTTCCGGGCCAGGCGACGCGCGCCCGGTGTCAAAGGCGACCACACAGCCCAGGATCAGCAGGGACAGCGAGACGGATGCCAGCGCATCCGTTGCCCAGTGGTTGCGGAGGTACACGCGGCTGACGCTAGACGATATGAGGGTGTCCGGCTCTTGAGGCTGGGGTCTCCGTTCAGATATACGTGGGTTACCGACCTTGGAGGGTTGGCCTGTCCACAGCTGAATTTTGGAGGCCCCAGTTGACTCAATATCGTAGTTTCGTTGGTCTGGATGTGCACGCACGAACTATCGTCGGCAGCGCGTTGGACGTCGATACCGGCGAAGTCACCCGGCATCGATTCGGGTATGACCTGGCCGAGGTCGTCGTGTGGACCCGGTTGTTGCCGGGTCCGCAGATCGCAACGTATGAGGCCGGCCCGACCGGGTTCGGTCTCTACCGCCTGCTGCTCGCCGCTGGCACGGAGTGTGTGGTGGCGGCGCCGTCGAAGTTGCAGCGTCCCAGCGGTGACCGGGTCAAGACCGATGCCCGGGACGCGTTCCATCTGATGCGGTTGATACATCTGGATGAGATAACGGCGGTGAAAGTTCCCTCGGTCGAGGAAGAAACCGCCCGTGATCTCGTCCGCTCCCGGGAGGATACCCGACAAGACCTGATGAGTGCCCGGCACCGACTCTCGAAACTGTTGCTCCGGCACGGGTTCGTCTATGACGATGGGGCCGCGTGGACGCAGAAACACGACCTTTGGCTGAGTTCCCACCGGACCGGTGACCTCGCGTTCACGACCGCGTTCGATGCGAACTACGAAGCCGTGATCCAGACTCTCGACCGGCGCGACCGTCTCGGTGAGGCGATCACCGCGATGGCCGCGGATTCACCATTCACTCCGATGGTGAACCGGCTCGGCTGCCTGCGGGGCATCTCGGCGTTGACCGGGTTCGCCCTCGCGGTGGAGATCACGGACTGGCAGCGCTTCACCGGCAACACAATCGGCGCGTTCCTTGGCCTGGTGCCGTCCGAGTACTCCTCAGGCCAATCCCGGCAACTCGGCGGGATCACCAAGACCGGCAACTCGCATGCGCGCCGGCTCCTCGTTGAGGCCGCTTGGCAGCACCGTCGCGACTACTTGCCGTCGGCTCGGTCCGTGCTGCAGGCCTGGTGGGAGGAAGCACCCGCCCCGGCGCGGCTCCGCGGTCAGGCCGGCAACGAGCGGTTGCATCACCAATGGGTCTCGTTCACCGCGAGGACGAAGTGGCCCGCCATCGCGAACGTCGGCGTCGCCCGGGAACTCGCCGGCTGGTGCTGGTCCCTCGCCGTCATGGACGGATAAGTCCCCTCAGACCGCTGATCGCCCCGGACCGAAGTGACGACGAACACGATGGAGTGACCCGCTTTGCCGCTATGAGCAACCTGACCAGTCGGTCGGGCGACGCCCGATTTCTAGACCTGCGGCTTCACTCCTGCCGAACACTTCGCCCTGCGGTATCCAACCCGCGTATATCAGTCTGACCGTGTGTCGAACAGACAAACTCGACCACTCCGGTCCCCGGCGACCAGCCTCCCGCAGCACCCGAGACTCAGCCTCTCGTGTTCTGACGGGGAAGCGGGAAACTAGGCCCGCGTCCCCGTCAGAACACGACTACCAATCATCCCGGGCGCCGCTCAAACATGCCCCCTTGACAAAACCCCTACATATCAGCGGCAACGATGCAGGCCGCGGCGAAGCCGATCCCGGCGTCCACTCCGGGAATTCTCCGACGGCGAAACGGACCCGGCGACCCAGACCCAGGCCCGAGGCGATCGAAGAGGGTCTTGAGCAACTGCACGAGTCTCCCCGCCAGCAGTTGGTTGCGGCGTTCACGACGGGCAGGACCAGAATGGCGATCGGGTCACCGCCGAGGACTCCCGCAACGAACAGTCGCTTTCTGGGGCGGCGGTGGGGTCGGCTTTTTGTGACGACCTCATCGATGGCCGCACGAAGCCGATCGCCTCGCGGTGCGACCGTAGGTGCTGAATTCGCCAACCGGCCGAACAGATCTTCGTCATCCATGTGCGTCTCCCCGTCAGTGATGCTTTCCCTACACACCTGTCCGCAGGGGGACGAAACGTCCGAGTCGGCAGAACTCGATTGATTTCATGAACGCCAGTTTCGGCCCCGGATCTCCAGATCGCGCCCGGAAGCCGAATCGAAGAGCAATACAAACATTGAGGGGAGCTGTTCTTGGATTTATCTGCTCCACTCGCCTCGTTCATGAATGGCCTCGACGCTGTCGCCTTGCGCGTCGTTGCCAGGGCCGGTTCAGAGCTCACTGGTCGACAGATCGCCCGTCTGGCGGAGACTGGAACACCGGCTAACGTCCGATTGTCTCTTCTCCGGCTCGTCGACATTGGTCTGGTCATTTCGGTCCCAGCGCCCCATGCAACTATGTTTTCTGCCAACCGGTCGCACGTCCTCTGGCCTGCTGTTGAGATCGCGATGAACGCACGCCAGGAATTAAACAGGCGCGTAGCAGCACTCGCAGATGCGAGCGCACCTGAGGGCGTCACGGTTGCCCTCTACGGCTCCGTGGCACGAGGTGATTCCACCAGGACGAGCGACGTCGACCTGCTCGTCGTCTTTCCCGACGAGGTCGCACTCGATGACCGGGACGAATTCGTCACCGGGCTCCGGGACAACGTGCAGCTGTGGACCGGCAATGATGCCCAGATCTATGACCTAACCGAATCGGCCCTGACCAGGCAGAAGGAAGACGGAGACCCGATCGTCGATAGCTGGGCGTCGGAGGGGATCGTTGTCTACGGAAACAGCGCCCTGGGAATGAGAAAGGCGCTGTGAACGCGCGGCTCAAACAGATGACGGCGGCGGAGGTGCGAATCCGTGCCGAACATGCCCGCGATTCTCTCCTCACTGCTCAAGCTCGATTCGAGCCTGGGGGACCGATGGCGTCGAACACTACGACTGGGCTGAATGCCGTCAACGCCGGCATCGCCGCGGCCGATGCTATTTGCGGATCCAAACTCGGATACCGGTCCAGCGGTCAGGATCACAAACAGGCCATCGGCCTCCGAACCCAAGCGCTCCCTGAAAAGAGAACCGCGGCACGGGACTTGGGTCGACTCTTGGAAGCTAAGACCCTCACCTCCCATGGGGCGAGCCACATCACCGAGGCCAGGGCGAGCGAGCACCTAGAATACGCAAGCCGGTTGGTAGACGAGATGGAAGCCGCCCTCGCCTCCTAACTGCAGGCACCTCCCGAGGATTCTTATACGACCCTTGACTTCTCAGCGTCAAGACCAGGGTCAGCGCCCGATATCGAACCCTATGCGGAACGTTCGAGGACCTTGTGGCGGCGTCGACGTTGGTGGATACCATGCCATCTTCTCCATTCCTGAAACCCGATCGGCCATCAACAGCGACGCCCCGTAACACTCCGAGCGCCTGTGCGAGCCAATCTGGCTGTTGTACGTCTCCCGGAGTGACGATGTAGGCGTCGTCCACGGTGACGATGGGTTTTAGCGCGCTCGGATTTGGTTTCCGGCCGTCGGCGGCGTCAGGCTGACGATGTCCGGATAGACGAATGGCCCGGCGTGCGATCTTTGCGGATCACGCCGGGCCATTCTGACGCGTAAAGGCCGCGCTGATGCTCACGGCAAGTCATGATCCTGTTGTTGTCGAGTTGAACCTCCTGGCCGGGCGCGTGGTCTGCCTAGATTGTGGTGGTCGGTTGCGCCCCTGGGGGTGGGCCAGGGACCGCGTCATCCGCGACGGCCTCGGCACAGATTGGGCGGGCCGCAGGCTCCGGCCGCGCCGGTCCCGGTGCACGGCCTGCCGGGGCACGGATGCGCTTTTGGAGGTTCGGTTGGCCGCCCGCCGGGCCGATGCGGCCGAAGTGATCGCGGCAGCCGTCGAGGCGAAGACCGTGCTGGGGTGGGGCCACCGGAAGATCGCCGCGGGCTGCGGCAGGCCTGCCTCAACGGTCCGCGGTTGGTTGCGCGCTTTCGCCGTCTCGGCCGGTGCGATCGGCGAGCGGTTCACGGGGTTGTTGGTGCGGGACGCTCCCGATTCTGTGGTGCTGTGGCCCAAACCTGCCGGCACCGCTCGGGGTGAGGCGTTGTCGGTCAACCGGACACCGGTCGCGCCAATCAACGCTGCGAAAACCACGCCATCTACCGATGCGATTCACAGCCACAGAACCTTAGCGTCGGATATTCGACGAATTCACAAGCCACCCCCTCACGTTCGTCGTGGACTCATTCCGAGGCATCTCCTGAGCTGTACTTTTTATACCCTGGGGGGTATCCTGATATTTCCGTCGGACGAATGAAGGAGCGACCCATGTGCAGTGCAGTCCGTTGTAACCGTTGCGGCAAGATCACCTGGGCCGGATGTGGCGAACACGTCGCCAGCGTCATGGCCGATGTCCCGCCCGCGCAGCGTTGCACCTGCAACTAGCCTCCGGCGAGGGCGGTGGCCTCGGGGCGCTAGCCGCGGGCATTGCGGCTCGCCAGAACGAAGCGCTCGAGCGCCTGGCCGCCGCCACCGGCGGACAGTCGCTGTGCTCGTTGTCCCGGGGACCCGGCGCGGTTCCAGCGGCGAAGTACTACGAGGGAGAGGCCGCGGTCCTGGCCGAGGTGCGCCGGGCCATCCGTCGCCTCCCACCCGCCCCCGATGGTGACGCGGCTGCCCGTGGGATGCTGCTCGACATCCGCGATCGCTGGAGGTCCCAGGGTGAGGGGCCCGGTCGCGCAGGCGTTAGTTGGGCCGGATACCTCGCCGGCGGTGTGGACGCCGTGGAGCGCCTGACCGCCCGGTATCTGTAGCGTGCCCAGGGCGCAGTCGCGGGCCGCTCGGCCCGCCTGCACCCGGATACCGCCCTGCCGTGTCCGGGTGGCGGGAGGCCGGACACGATCGGCGACATCGACATGGCCGCCGCGGTGCCGGAGCGCATTCCCTTGCCCGTAGAGGCGATGCAGGCGGCCGCCATTTCGCCCATCGACGCGGTGTGGGTCGGTTCGGTCGCAACGTTCAGGATCATGTCGGTGAACGCGATCCCGATACCGAACACGTTGGGGTAGCTCGGGTTCTGGTAGGTGTTCGGCCAGTCCGCTGTTGTGCCGGTAGTGGATCAGTCTGGGTTCGATCTCGGTCACCGCGGCCTGGGTGATCGCCTTAATCTTCCTTTTGCGGAAGAGCGATTCCATCCAGGCTTCGCTCGTGATCCGGCGGCCGGCCTGGCTGAAGGTCATTCCGCCGCCGCCGAAATCGCCCAGCTCGTGCTCGTTGGCCAGGTGCCTGGCTGCTTCAACGGCATGGTTGGGCGTGCAGACCGAGACGGTGTGGCCGGAATCCGGACCGAGCCCGGGGGTTGCGGCGAAGTTCAGCTTGGGGCCGGTGGCGTTGATCAAGTAGTCGTAACGGATGCGTTCGGTCGGCGAGGCTCGCGTCGGGTCGGTGTAGACCACGTCCACGGCCCCCGGGCGTTGTCGGCGTCACCCTCCGGGCGCAGGGCGACCGCCCTGGCCTGGCGGAAATCGATCTTCTTGCGCCGGTAGATCGGGGCAAGCGGGAAGACCACTTTCGCGGGACTCATCTTGCCCACGCCGACCCAGATGTTAGAGGGGATCCAGTTCCAGTTTGAGTTGGGTGACACCACGACGACGTCGTGGCTCCTGCCCAGGCGCCGCGTGAGGAACAGCGCTGCGGTGTGGCCGGAAAACCCGGCCCCCAGAATGACGACTCGTGCCAGGTCAGACCTCTCGATTCCAGCATCGATTCTGGGACCGACGGCTCCCACAAGGCCTGGCTGGATGGGACCCTGCTCGGCCTGACCCCGACCGAGTGGGGCTCCTGGCCGCGGTCGCAGCCGCGCCGGGGCGGGTGGACTCGCGCTACGAACTCGTCAACCGGGTTCGCGGCTACGAATATGCGGGCTACGAGCGCACCATCGACTTCCACATCAAAAACCTCCGGCGCAAGCTCGATGCCTCGGGAGCCGACGGGGTGGAGACCGTGCTCGGGGTCGGCTACCGGCTCGGGCTGCGCCAGGACGAGACGCCATGACCCCTGCCGGACTGGAACTGGGACTGGGCCCAATCGAACGTCGGCTCCTGTTCGCCTTTGTGCTGCTCGCCGTCTCGTCGGTGCTCGTGCTCAGCGGAGCCGCCCTGATCGGTGTCGATCGGGGAGTGCAGGTGGCCCAGCAGGCCGACCGCGAAGAGTTCGCGGGCGCTGCTGTTAACGCTGCGGCCGACGCCTTCCGGCAGGGCGGTGGTTGGGACCGGGCGGATCTGAGTCGGGCCATTGCGATCGCCGCCGCCGCATCGGCCAGACTCGCCGTCCTGTACGCCGACGGCACGACGATCCAAACCAGTGGCAACGGTGGCGGAAGCCCCAACGGCGAGGGAATGGGTGAGGGAATGGGTCACGGAGCCGTCATGGCCGGAACCCGGGTGGTCGACGTTGCCTGGTCCTGGATCGCCGTGGCGGCTGCCGTCGCGCTCGTCGTGGCGCTCGGCGCGAGTTGGCTGGTGACGCGGTTGGTTCAGGGATCGGCCTGGCCCTGGTGCGCGAAATCGTGCGCAGCCACGGCGGGACCATCGAGGTGACGTCGGCGCCGGGCGAGGGAACTACGATCACCATCCGGTTGCCCGCCACCGGCACCGCCGCTCCCGCGGGCTAGGAACGGCGGGGGCGAATGATCAGCATCGGGCAGGACGGTGTGCACGCTCATCGGCTCATCCCGGGTGTCCCGGTGCTGGATGAGCGTCAACGTAGTCGGTTCCTCGCATGCGCACGGCCACCACTGCGCCGGATGCTGCGGTCAGTGCTGCCACGACCAGGATCGCGCTCGGAATGCCGAACGCGTCGGCGAGTAGGCCGGAAAGCAGAGCGCCGATTGCGAACCCACCGTCACGCCACAGACGGTAGATTCCCACGGACCGAGCGCGCCATTCGGGGTGGGCGACGTCGCCGATGGCGGCCAGCAGGGTCGGATAGACCATGGCGGTTCCGGCCCCGAGCATCACCGCGGCGGCCAGCCAGGTGTCGAAACCGTGGCCGACACCGACCAAGCCCAGTGCCACCGCCTGCACCAGCATCCCACCGACGATCAGCCACTTGCGGCCGATCCGGTCGGAGAGTGCGCCCGTGATGAGCTGGCCGGCACCCCAGACCGCAGGGTAGACCGCGGCGAGGATGCCGACTCGTTCGATGCTCAGGCCGGCCGCCGCGAAGAGGATCGGGAACAGGCCCCAGGCCAGGCCGTCATTGAGGTTATTGACCAGGCCCGCCTGACTCACCGAGGACAGCGACCTGTCCCGGAAGCTGGTGAGGGTGAAAACCTGACGGTTACTGAGAGCGGAGCCGGCGTTGGCGTGCACGGGCACGTGGGTGGCCGCCTCGACCTTGGCGTAGTGGTGCGTCTCACGAACGAAGAGGACGGAGAGTCCGAGGCCGACGGCGATGAAGGCGGCGCCGAGCAGGAACGGGCCGGGTCGAAGCCCGGAGGTGGCGGCAATGAAGCCGGTGGCCAGTGCCGCGCCGGCGACGCCTAGGTAGCCGGCGGCCTCGTTGAATCCCATCGCGAGTCCGCGGCGTTCCGGACCCACGAGGTCCATTTTCATCATCACCGTGGTGGACCAGGTCAGGCCCTGGCTGATCCCCAGCACGACGTTGGCCGCCACGATCCAACCCCAGGAGGGCGCGAAGATCAGCAGCAGCGGCACGGGAATGGCGATCAACCAGCCGGCGATGAGCACGGGTCTGCGACCGTGGCGGTCGGAGAGAATCCCCGCGAAATAGTTCGTGCCTGCCTTGGCCAGGCCAAAGGCGACGATGTAGGTCAGGGCGCTCGTATAGAGGTCCAGGTGGAAGACCTTGTCCGCCAGGAGCGGTAGCACGGTGCGCTCCTGGCCGAGCGTGCCACCGACAAACGCATTGACGGCAACGAGCAGCAGAAACTGGGCCAGATTCTGCTTCAGGCCCAGCGCAACCGGCAGGGATGCGCGGTCAGCGCGGGGCCTGGGGATGGCCGGGAGGCTCACGGGGCTGCGTGACGGACCAGTGGTCAGGCGGACGCTTGCCGGGCGGCGACGCCGGCGTGCACGGCCGCCATGTCGAGGTTCTGCACTGCAGTGATCACCTCGTCCAGGGACGACGCGTTGAGCGCTCCGGGCTGGGAGAATACGAGGATCTTGTCTCGGAACGCCATCAGAGTCGGGATGGAACGGATGCCGGCCGCAGCGGCCAGGCCCTGTTCGGCCTCGGTGTCGACCTTGGCGAATACGATCTCCGGGTGCTTCTCCGAGGCCGCGGTAAAGGTCGGCGCGAACATGCGGCACGGGCCGCACCAGCCGGCCCAGAAATCCACGAGAACGATGCTGTTGTCGGTGATGGTCTCGTCGAACGTCTTTTCGGTGATGTCAGTGGTAGCCATGCACCCAGAATATACCCTAGGGGGTATTAGTGCAACCACCCTCTGGGGGATCTGTCGGCACATGGATGGGGAGCGCCGGGTGCCACGCTCCGATTTGTCGATTGATACCCAGGGGGGTATATTATCAGTGGTAGAACCGATCCGCATTGAGACCTGGAGGACTTCGAACCATGGACATCATCGTTATCGAAACCCCGCAGCTGGGAGACCGCAGCTATCTGGTGCATGACGGCGCCGTTGCACTGATCATCGACCCGCAGCGCGACACCGACCGGCTGGATGCCGCCGCCCGTGAAGCCGGGGTCTCGATCACCCACGTCGCAGAGACCCATCTGCACAATGACTATGTGACCGGGGGTTACGAGCTTGCCAGGGCACACGGCGCGAAGTACCTGGTCAACGCCGCCGACCCCGTGAAGTTCGACCGGGAGCCCATAGCGGACGGCCAGGTCATCCAGGTCGGCACCCTCAGTGTCACCGTTGTCGCCACCCCGGGGCACACGCACACCCATGTCTCCTATATCGTCAGCGACGGCACCACGGAGGCCGTGTTCTCCGGCGGCAGCCTGTTGTTCGGATCCGTCGGCCGCACCGACCTGGTCGCCGCCACGGATACGGTCGGGCTCACCCACGACCAGTACGCGTCGGTGCGTAAGCTCGTGCACCAGGCCGAGCACGACGCCGCGCTCTACCCGACGCACGGTTTCGGTTCATTCTGTTCCAGCGGTCCTGCCACCGGAGCCGGCGCATCCACGATCGGCGAGCAGGTCTCGGCGAACCACGCCCTGACCGACGCCGATGAGGATCACTTCGTCGCCGACCTGATCGCCAACCTCAGCGCTTACCCGTCGTACTACGCGCACATGGCGCCGGCCAACACCCAGGGTCCCGGTCCGGTGAACCTCCAGGTGCCCGAGTCGCTGGACGGTGCGGAACTGACTCGCCGACTGGCCGACGGTGAATGGGTCGTCGACCTGCGCAACAGGGTCGCGTTCTCCAGCAACCACCTACAGGGTTCGGTGAGCTTCGAATACGGCAACGGTTCCAACTTCACCACCTACCTCGGCTGGGTGCTGCCCTGGAACGAGAAGCTCACCCTCGTCGGCGCGCACGCCGACGTCGAAGATGCGATCCGTGACCTGTCCCGGATCGGCATCGACTCGCCGGATGCCGCCATCGGGACCGAGCCGCACGCACTGGCCCCGGATGCCCCTGTCGCCTCGTACCCCCGCGTCGGCTGGGCGGAACTCGTGCGCGATCGCTCTGTTGACGACGTGCTCCTGGACACCCGACGCACGGACGAGTTCGCCGACTCGCGCCTGCTCGGCGCGGTGAACGTGCCCCTGCACGAGATCCTCGCCCGGATGGATGAAATCCCGGCAGGCACGATCTGGGTCCACTGCGGATCCGGGTACCGTGCCGGGGTTGCCGCCAGCCTCCTGCAGCGCGCCGGCCGGAGCGTCGTGCACGTCGACGCAGCCTTCGGCGATGCACAGGTCGCCGGGGTGCCAATGGCAAAGCAAGCGGTCTAAACCAGTGCCGGTGCTCCGAACCGCAGGCCATCCGGCCGAGAAGCGAAGCGTTCTCGGCCGGGTGCGACCGTGAGCGCCCTCCATCGACTCGGCCGGGGCGCTGCTCGTCTTCATCCTGCCGGATCTGGCCCGATCGGGCGGATAACACCCCGGTGATGCTCGGCCAGGCCGTCAGCACGGCCTGATGTCCATGCTCTCCGACCTCGGCGTCGGCGGGGGAGCCCTCGACGTCGTCGGGGCGCCCGACCTCAACTCCCCGGGGCGATCTTGATCGGCCTCTGTGCTCTGGCCTGGCTCTCCGGGGTTCTCGGCTGTGAACACCGCACTTCTCCCTCTTCAGAAAGGCACTCATGACGGAACTCACCCCACGGCAGGTCTCCACCCGAGCGGACGAGCCCCAGATCGTCGACGTTCGAGAAACCGAAGAGCTGGGCGACGGAATGATCCCCGGGGCTCGCCACATCCCCTTGGCACTGATTCCGGACAGCCACGCGGCGCTCGATTCGACTCGGCCCGTCATCGTCGTCTGTCGCAGTGGGCGACGCAGCGCCGCAGCCGCGGAGCACCTGGCCGAGGGCGGGTTCGACGCGCACACGATGACGGGCGGCATGCTCGAGTGGGCGGCCGAGGGGCTCTCCATGGTTCTGCCCCCGGCGCCGTGATCGTCACGGCCCTCGTCCTCGGCCTGATCATCGGGGCGCTGCTGGGCCTGGTCGGCGGGGGTGGGTCGATTCTCGCCGTCCCCGCCCTCGTCTACGGCGTGGGCCTGCCGCTGTCCGAGGCGATCCCGACCTCCCTGATCGTGGTGGGAGCGGCCTCGGCCGTTGCGGTGCTTCCCCGCCTCCGCCGCGGCGTGAACTGGCGCCTCGCCCTGCTCGTCGGCGCCGCCGGCGTGGCCACGGCGTATCTGGGCACCGTGGTGAACCGGATGCTCGACCCGCGCCTGCTTCTCGGGGTCTTCGCCCTGATCATGGTCATCGCCGGCGTGAGGATGTTTCTTCCGACCAGGTCGGTGGGTGGTCCCTGCGCGCTCCCCGGTGGAGGCGTCAACTGGCGCAGCTGCCTGCCCAGGGCGCTGGCCACCGGTGCGGTGGTCGGATTTCTCACCGGGCTGCTCGGCGTCGGTGGGGGATTCCTCATCGTTCCGGCGCTCACGCTGGTCCTCGGCCTGCCGATGGGCGTGACGGTGGGGACCTCGCTGGTCATAATCGTCATCAATTCCATCGCCGGGTTCACCGCGCACCTTAGCGACGTACAGATTGACTGGGCCGTCACGGGTGCCTTTGCCGGGGCTGCCATGACGGCGTCCCTGATTGCGGGCCGGTTCGGACGTGGTCTGTCCGACACGGTCCTCAAGCGGGGCTTCGCCGTGCTGGTGGAGGGCGTCGCGGTCTATGTGGCCGTTCAGGCGTTGGTCGGCTGACCGGTCAGACTCCAGCGCCGGCCTAGGAGAGGGCGAGGAACAGTTTCTCGAGTTCCTCGACCCGAAGGGGCTTCTTGGCTCCGTCCGTACCGGTCTCGGTGAGACATTCCTTCATGGCGGTGGAGATGATCGTGAAGCCGGCGCGGTCGATCGCGCTGGAGACCGCCGCCAGCTGCGTGACGACGGCCCGGCAGTCTGCTCCGGATTCGACGGCGGCGATCACTGCGGCCAACTGTCCCTGGGCGCGCTTGAGCCGGTTGACGGTCTTGCGCAGGTCGTCGAGCTTCGTCGATGCGGCTGCAGTGGCGGTCGGCTCGTCGCCGGGGGACGCCGAGGGCGCAGTGAGGTGCGGCGCAGAGTCTGGTGAGGAGATCATTTCGTGTGTTCCCGTGCTGGTGTGAGGTGTCGACGGGAGGGGTGCCCGATCGAGTTTGACCCTCAACAGAATACCCCGTACGGTATAAAAATACCTCCTTGGGTATTCGTCCTTTCCGGATTTCACCTCCGCCTTATGAAGAGGCCAGCGATGCAGCGTGAACGAACGTCCGCAGTCGATCCGGGGCGGCCGCCGGCCTCACGGCTGGCAGGATCCCTCGCGATCGCGGGTGGGTCGCTTCGACGATGGCCCGCTCGGCGCTGGTGGATCGCCCTGGCCACCGCGGTCGGTACCTACCTGGTGATCGCGATTCCCACCGACCTGATCGACACGCCGTTGTTCGCCCGCGCGGTTGCCCCGACGAACTGGTCCTGGCCGGTTCTCGCGGTGAGCGCCATTCTCTCCGGACTCGTGTTCGCCACCTACGTGGCCTACCCGGAGGGGGCGGCGCCCAGCCGCTCGGAGGGCCGTCTCGGCCTCGCCGGCTGGATGATCACATTCTTCGCCGTGGGCTGCCCCGTCTGCAACAAGATCGTGCTCCTGGCCCTCGGCGCCAGTGGGGCGCTACAGCTCTTCGGACCGGTGCAGCCGTACCTTGCAGGGGCATCAATCATTCTTCTCGGCTGGGCGTTACACGCCCGCCTCAGCCGGGAGAGTTCGTGCGCCCTCACAGTGGTCGAGTCGACCACGGAATCAGTCTTGCCATGAACATCGCGGGCACCCTCAGCGAATTGCGAACCTGGCCCGTCAAACGACGGATGATCTCGGCCGGCGTCGCCGTCGGGGTCGTCGTCGCGCTCGTGGTCGCCTCGGGCACCGTCGGGTACGCAGGCGGAGCCATCACGTTCCCGGGTACGTGGTGGGGCTACCTCCTCGTCGTCCCGGGCGCTGGGCTGGTCGGCCTGGTCGTCGCCAGCTACTTCGATGCCCCGATCGGCGCGGAAGCGACCATGTGCGACCTGCGCTGGCCGATGCTCGGTGTGATCTCGCTCTACCTGTCGACGGATCTGCGCACGGTGGTGCCTCTGCTGGACGGATTCGGGCGCCCGGTCGTCGCGGTCGCCGCGATCGCCCTGCTGTCCTGGGCGCTGCTCGAACGGCTGGCGAGCGAGTACCGTGCCCTCGCCCAGTGGGATCGTTCCGCGGAAGGTGAAGACGGAGAGGTCTGCAGGACCTGTCGGCCGCTCTTCCCGACCTCGTCCGGCTCATAGCCACTGGCAGGTCTACTCGATAGGGTTGTCGGAATAGTAATTCTCCATGCGGAGAAGAAGCGTTGTTCGGGAGATCACCTGTCGTCACGCTCGGGCAGGTTCGTTCGTGGCTGGCTCACGGCGACATTCGCGGTGTTCGTCGCGGCCCTCTCCCACGTCGTGGCCGGTGGCGCGGCGCCGCGACCGGTGAGAATTGCGCTCGCGCTGGCGTTTTCCGGCATGGTCACTGTCGCATGGGCGGGAAAGGCCCTCTCTCTGCTGCGGTCGTCGGTCTCCGTGGCCTTCAGCCAGATTGTCCTCCACGTCGTGTTCTGGCTGGCTCCGGTGCCGCGGCACCGATCCTGACCTCATCCGGCCATCACGGCTTCGTGTCGATCTCCCCGAGAATCGGGGCCACGGTCGACTCCATGGGGATGTCTGCGGCCGCGTCTTCGGGCCGTGACATCTGGATGTGGGCAGCCCACGGCATCGCTGCGGTCCTGACGATCGCCGCCCTTCACCGCGGTGAGAAGGCGGTCTGGTTCCTCGTCGACCTCACGGCATCCGGACTCGCGGGGGTGCTTCGCTGGGGCGGTGACCTCGTGCCGGTCGTCGTTCGCGCAGTGCAGGGTTCGGTGGTCGCAGTCGATGTGTACCCTCTCCGTTCGCGGTCCTTCGGTCTTGCCTGACCCGCCGTGGACCGCCGGTCGGCCGAACCGCATTCTGAGCCACATTCGCAGCACCCCCGTTCCCGTGCCGCCGCGACAGTCGTAGACGTCGCATCCGCGCGGTTCCGGGCTTCACATCCGTCGGTCAGTCGGAATGGTCGACCCGTCGACCCGTCGACCTGTCTGACGCGTCGAAGCGCCCGGCGGGATCGCACCGACGACGCTCCAAACCCACATGACCGTGTGCGAGCCGCTCGCACCATAGACCCGGAGGCCAGACCATGTCCGACCCGAAATGCTCCCGCTGGGTAGTCGGCGCCCTTGCGGCTGCCGCTCTCGCACTCGTCGTCGTAGTGAGTTCCACGGTGCCGACGGAGGTCAGCCCCGTCTTCACCGAGGACGTTCTCAGCCTCGGCGCCATCGTTGTCGTTGCCGACAGCACGGGCAAGGACTGGGCAGACGGAACCGTTCTGCTCGACGGGACCGAAGCCACCCAGACGCTCAAGAAAGGGATGCCCGATGGCGACTACCAGGTGCGCTGGCGGGTCGTCTCGGTCGACGGGCACCCCGTCTCCTGGTCGCTCACCTTCGCGGTCGGCACGCGGGCGTCGGCGGCCTACGCCCGGCCGACCTCGACCGCGGCTCCCACCCCGACTTCGGTCGCCGACGCCGCGGTCGCCGGCCACGGCGTCATGAGCACCCTCGTCCTCGTCGTGGATGAGAAGGTCGTCGTCTCCGGCCGTGCACCGATTCTGGCAGAGCTGCGCACGCTCCTCAGCGCGGCGGCGAGTTTGGCGCTCAGGCCTCCGACGCCGGAGCGCTCGCGACGACGGAATCCTGCGGCTTCAGGTAGATCGACGTTTCCGGGCCGGGGTGACGCCTCGTCTGGATGATGATGAGCACGATTCCGGCCACAGCGGCCACGAGTGCGATGTCAGTGTTGATTTTGAGACCGAGGAAGTAGAACTCCGTCGGATCAAGACGCCACGATTCGAGGAACGCGCGGCCCGCGCCGTACCAGAGCAGGTAGAAGCCGAGTGCCTTGCCCCAGCGCATGGTGAACCGGCGCTCGAGCACGAAGAGGAGCACAAGTACGCCGAGTGTGTTCCAGATCATCTCGTAGAGGAACAAGGGCTGGAAGAGGGTTCCAGCCGGCAGGCCCGCGGGGAACGCGGCATTGGTCTGTTCGATCTCAAGTCCCCAGGGGAGCGTCGTCGGGCCGCCGTACAACTCGTGGTTGAAGTAGTTGCCGAACCGGCCGAAGGCCTGGGCGAGGAGGAGACCAGGAGCGAGCGCATCGGCGAAGGAGAAGAACCGGATGCCAGCCCGGCGACATCCGATGTACGCCCCGATGCTGCCGAAGAGGATCGAGCCGAAGATCGCCAGGCCGCCCTCCCAGACGAAAAGCACCTTCCACAGGTCGGCGCCGGGGAAGAAGTAGTCGGTCGGATGCGTCACGACGTGATACAAACGGCCACCGACGATACCAATAGGGACGGTCCAGATGGCGATGTCCAGGACCATGCCCGGTCTGCCCCCACGCGAGCTCAGTCGTTTCGACGACAGCCAGGTCGCCAGGACAATGCCGGTCAGGATGCACAGCGCGTAGATGTGGACGCGCAGGGGACCGATGTCGAAGTAGCTGATGGACGGGCTCGGAATGCTCGAGTGAACCAACGCGTTCACCTTTCGATTGTGGGCTCGTGCGCGGCCCCCGACGATTCGGGATCGTGATCGTGCGGGAGACGCCCGGCGCATGGGACAGACCAGAGCCTACGCGTCCCGCGACGCCCCTGGCGCAATCCACGCAGCGGACGCCGGTCGCTGTGAATGCTCTCAGCGACCGGCAGCCGTGGACGGCGCGCGCCAAGGCGGTCTCAGTGCCCGCGGTTACGATCGACGAGTGAGACTCGCGTGGAAATCGGTCACTCCGTCGTGGGTCGTGCGGCTGGTCGTCGTCACCGCGCTCGTCGGCCTGGGGGCGGGCATCAGCGGTCTCGCGGTCACCGTGCTGCTCCGGGCCCATCCTTGTGGCCTGCGGCGCCGGCGCCGGCCTCGCCGCCGTCTACAACGTGCCGCTCGGGGGTGCGGTGTTCACGGTGGAAATTCTGCTCGCCGAGCTGAGCCTCGCCACCGTCCTGCCTGCCCTCGCGACCTCCGCGATCGCGACGCTCGTCGCGAGGCTCGTCGTTCCCACCGCCCCTTCTCTACGCAGTGCCGCACCTCACTTCGACCCCGTCCCTCCTCGTCTGGTCCGTCCTCGCCGGTCCGGTGCTCGGGATCGCGGCCGTCGGCTTCGTGCGCCTGGCCCATATGGCCGAGGACCGGCGGCCCCGTGGCCGGGGAATCCTGATCGGCATGCCCCCGGTGTTCGCTGCGGTTGGTCTCGTCTCCGTCGCTCTGCCGGCAATCCTGGGCAACGGGCGCTCCCTGCGCCAGATCGCGTTTGATGCCACCGTGCCAATCGGATTAGTCGCGCTCCTGCTTGCGGGGAAGGTCGCGGTGACCATCGCGACCATCGGCAGCGGCGCTGCCGGAGGTACGCTGACGCCCTCCCTCGCGTTCCGCGCCGTGACCGGAGGCCTGTGGGATCTCGTCTGGCCGGGGATTCCGCCGGCGGCATTCGCGTTCATCGCCGCCGCCAGGTTCCTCGCGGCAGCCATGCGCGCACCGCTGACGGCACTCGTCCTGGTGCTCGAGTTCACGCACGAGGGACCGTCGCTGGTCATCCCGATGCTGCTAGCCACCTCCGGCGCCGTCCTGGTGGCGTATCTTCTCGGTCGCCGGCGGAACGTCGAAGTGGACTGACCGGAGTTCCGGCCGGGGCGACGCCCCGGACAGAGCGATGCCCCGGTCGCTGGCGGCAACCGGGGCATCGTCCGTTCGGTGCGGAACGGGCTGGGTGGGTGCCTAGTCCCGGTCGTTCTTGCCGTCGTGCCGGTCTTCGCCGTGCGAGTCGGCGGCGGCCGCGCTGTGCAGTTCCCAGGTCACATTGTCGCCGTGCTGCTGGGTCCAGAACGTGCGCCATTCGCCGGTCATCATCTGCGGGAGCTGGGTGCCGAGAATTCCGGCGGCCGTCGGGTCACCGTTGGACACGTGGATGCCGGTGATCTCGTTGTCACCGTCGTTGTAGCCGGGGCTGGTGGTGTGGTCGTAGGTCGCGGATGCGTCACGGCCCTCAGCCAGCCAGCGCACCGCTTCCGGACCCGTCTTGCCGCTCTTGGCGAGGTCCAGCAGGTAGCCCGAGTCGAGGGCGTCGCGCTGGGCGTGGAGCGAGTCGCCGGCATCCTCGACCACGAGAAGCTTGTCCTTGGTGGCGAATTGGATGTTGTCCAGTCCCGTGTGCTCCAGGTCGCCGAGGAACGCGGGGGACAATGTGCCGGTCTGTGCCGTCGGGGACGACTGGCTCAAGCGGAAGACGCCGCCAAATGCGCCGGGGAGGGTGCTGTTCTTGTCGGTGTCACCGGTCTCGGTGAAGTAGAACTCACCGAACGAGGTACCCGGGCGGAAGACACCGTTCTCGGGGCGCTTGAACGGGGTGGCATCGGCGGCCGCGGCGGCGGCGGTTGCACCGTTGTCGGCGCCGGGGGTGACCGTGACCCACTTCGTGTTGAACGACGCGCCGTAGCTGTGCAGGTCGGTGACGAACTGGTCGGACGGGTTGTCGGCAAGCTGCTTGGCCGTGACAGGGGAGCCGTCGGTGCGGCTCACCTGCAGGGCCTGCAGGGTGCCGGTGGACAGGTCGCCGGCCTTCGCCGGGGTGAACCGGTAGACGTAGCTGTTGGGCACCTTGCCGCCAGACTTCTTGGCTCCGCCGATGTCCTCCACCAGCCAGACGTTCCCGGCCGAGTCGTTCTGGATGCCCTCATAGCCGCCGGAACCCAGCGCCGACAGGGGGACGATCTTGCCGTCGACCGGGTCGCCGTTGTCGTCGAGCGTGACGCCGAAGACGCCACCCTTCGGTGCCGCGGCCTCGGCGGCCAGGAGGAGCTGGTGCGTGAACGGGTCCCAGGTGATGCCGTCGAAGGTGGGAACCGCGGCTCCGTCGGACCGGGTATCCGCAATCAGGGTCACCCTCTTGGTGAGGTCCTTTTCGTCAAGGTTGACCCGGGTGACGTATCCCTGCGGTCCGCCCTCGTGGCCCTGGAACAGGAAGTGCTTTCCGCCGAGGGTGAGGTAGACGTTCTTGTCCGGCTCGGTCTTGAAGGCCTCTTTCGCATCCTGGGTCAGCGGACCGCCGTTGGCGGTGTTGTACCCGTAGTGCGAGATCCCGCCGTGCGGGTTGGCCAGCGGCAGCTGGCCGTAGGCCACGGGGCTCTGCTCGAGCCCGGCGGCGAGAACATTGTTCTGGATGCCGAAGGCCGAGTTCGCTGCCACACCGGCAGTGCCCGAATCCGGGGTTGCGGCCGCGGGAAGTGTGGCTGCGGTGAGAACGGCCAGGCCCAGTCCCAGGCCCACCGCCGTGGTCACGCCGATTTTCGTGTACTTCATCGTGTCCTCCATATGGGGGGCCGGTGCCCAACCCGCAGACCAGACAAGCCGCCCCAGGTGTCCGTGAGGTGACGGGGGAATGAACGTGGTCTGCATGCGGGCGGAACAGCGCCGCCCGGCCGGCAGACGACGCGCCGAGCCGGTCGAGCCGGATCGGCGCGGGACTGCAGACGACACACGTCAGGGCGCGGTGTCCGATCGTTCGCGGATTACGTCGGCGAGATCGACCGCCGAGGGAACTCCGGCCGGTCCCTGACCGCTTCGGTAGACCCGGCAGGCCAGATCCGTGACTCGCGCACTCGGCGGGAACGCGTCGACCCCGTCCAGCAGGATCGTGGGTGATCCGGCAAACGGAACCTCCGCGGCCTGCTCGCTCGAGGTCAGCAGTCGGAACTCGATCACGACATTGGAGTGCCCGGTCTCATCCAGCGCGTCCCGGAGCACAACCCCGGCGGCAGCCGAGTTCGGGCAATCGGCGATGTACAGGATCTCGGCTCTCATGCGCCCATTCTGACGCTGAAGTCGCCTCCCCGCTGTAGCAAGGCGGGCGGCATCCGCTTGCCCGGCTCGGAGACCAGGGCGAGAACAGCCGGACCTCGGAGGCCGCACCGCGCTGGATCGCGAAAAGGCAGGCGGTGAGCCACCCGACGGGCTGGTCGGTGCGGAACCACGAGGAACTGGCGAGCCGGGTCTTTCATTGACAAGCTTACAACGTATCGATATATTACTTACATTATAAGCTTACGACGAAAGGAAGTTCTGATGACCGCAGTCCGGCAGACCGCCAACGAGACCGTCGGGGAACGGCGTCCGGCCAGACTGAATTTCACGACTTGGCCGCCCCGCACGGCAAGCCTGGTCGCAGGGACCGCCCTGGCACTGATGGCCGTGCTGGCCGGCCTCGGCAACTTCGGCGCCATCGTGCCACTCGTCACGCCGGGGAACGCGGTGAAAACCGCCCAGGACATCTCCGAATCGGGGTCGCTGTTCCTCGCCGGCATCGGCAGCCTGTTCGTCGTGACGATCCTCGACCTCATCGTCGCCGGCGCACTGTACGCGCTGTTTCGGTCGGTGAGTCCGGTCCTCTCGGCCGTGGCGGCGTGGGCGCGGGTGGTCTTCGCGGGCGTCTTCATGGTAGCCATCGGCCAGCTGGTGAACGCGTACACGCTCCTCGATCACCCCGTCGCGTCCCTTCGCTCGATCGAAGCGTTCACCGCCATCTGGGTGACCGGACTCGGCGTCTTCGGCATTCATCTGCTCCTGGTCGGCTACCTGGCCTACCGATCCGGGTTCATGGCGCGGATCTTCGGCATCCTGCTCGCTGTTGCGGGCCTCGGCTACCTGGCAGACGCGGTCGGAACCGTGCTCGTTCCCGGCTTCACCGCCGTCTTCGGCCAGTTCCTCTTCGTAGGCGAGGTGGCGCTGATCTTCTGGCTGTTGATCAGGGGCCGCCGGCTTCCGTGGCGAGCGGAATAGTCCCCCGGTCCCGGCAGTGCCACCACGTCGAAAACAGTGTCTGAGGGTGCCACCGCCGCGGCAGTCGGGTACGGATCAATGCATTGCCTGGTGGGACAGCGCCAGTGTGATCGAATTCGCGCTCACTCCGACGAGCCCGAGATGGACTTTCAGCAGCGACGGTGGCAGCTCGTCGCCCGGGGGAGGGGTCTCCGCACCGAGCGTGAACGCCGTACCGTCAAGCAGGGTTCCGGCGACGGAATCGAGGTAGACCCTCACGTTGCCGCGCAGTTCCATCCGCCCGGAATTCGTCACCAGGGACGGGCCGGTCGCCGTGCGCACGTCGAGAAGGAAGTCGTCGATGACGATGTCATCGGCCTCGAGCTTGAGAACCGGGGTTCGGCTGCCGTTGGCGAGGGGAACCGTCACGATGGTCACGGCGGTGATCCCGGAGAACGAGATCGCCGATCCGCCGAGCTGGGCGGCCGGCAGCGTGAACGTGGGGGCGCCGGCATCGTCCACGGCCGTCGGGGCCGTCGGGGCCGGGCGGGGGCGTGCCGGGAACCGCACCGAAGCCACCGGGGAGGTCGCCGGTCGGACTCGGCTCCGGCACGCGCGTGGGCTGCGGCGAGGGAGCGGGCGAGCTGCATCCCATCAGCGTCAGGTGGCAGAAGCCGGGCGACGCGGGGGAGCGCGCCGCTCCGATCCCGAACAACGACACGACGAAGACGATGGTGAGCAGTCCGCTGCCGGGTGCGCGGGCGCGGCCCATTCCGGCGGTCACCGTCGGCGCCGCACGAGCGGGCGCGACTCTGCCGACGGGTGGTCGGCGTCGTCGCCGGCCACCACCGAATCGGCGCCTGGCTGGAGCGGTGCGACCGGCTTCGGCAGCCACACCACCGTCAGCACTCCGCCGATCGCACCGAGGAGCATGCCGATGAAGAACCCGCCGAGGTTGACGCCGATCAGGGAGTAGACCGATACCGACAGCGCGATCACGCCGTAGAAGACGCGGTGCACCGGCATCGTCGCAGCGAGGATGCCGAGCAGCACGAGCAGCGGGATGATCGTCGCCTGCAGGCCCTCGATTCCGACCTGCACGTGGATCTTGCCCACGTCGAGCTGGCCGGAAAAGAACATCTCCACACCCGCCAGCGAGGTGAGCACGCTTCCCGCGAACGGCCTGCCGCGGCGCCACGCTCGGAACGCCGCCCGCGGCGAGGTCGTCACGCGCTCGGCCACATCAGAGTCAGAGCGGCCAGTCCTGGTCAGAAGCATCCTGTGGACCCGTCCGTGAGTTCAAGGTGCATGCCGGTGAGGGTGAACACCGAGGCCTGAGTGCTCCACGCGGTCTGTTGCAGGCCCGCGATCTTGATGGTGTCGGCATCCTGGGCGAAATCGCCCGCCGTGCCCTTGGGCGCGGTATTGACCGTCGACGCGTCCACGCCGATGCGGATGTTGCCGAAGGTCGAGTCTCCCTTGAGGTCGGTCATGCCGATCTGCAGGTCGGGCGCGGTCGCCGGCTTGCCGCCGCCGCCCGCCGTAATGAGCATGCCGACCTTGCCGAGCGGGGTGTCGGTCACCACGGACTGGCACAGGTCGGCCAGGCTCGCGGAGGTGATGTTGGCGATGGCGACCTGATGCGGGTCGCCGGCCGTGTCGTCGGTGACGCCGGCGTACTGCGAGAAGCCGGTGCCGTCGAGCTGCGAGGCGCTGATCTGGAGCTGGCTGCCGGACACCGCGAATGACACGGGCACCGCGCCCTGGGCGACCCCCGCCAGCAGCAGCGTGGACGCCACGGCCACAGGCACCGCGGCTAGGACGATCCGGCCGGGATACGAGCCGGTGAGCTGGGGAATGGTCATAGATCCTCCTTGATCCAGGCCAGGGTGGCCGACTCGTCCTTATTGACGAGGATGCTAATAAGAGTTGCCTGGATCAGGGCGATCTGTCACGCGAATGGGGCTAATTGCTTTCGCGCGGCGTGGGAAGGCGGGCGGAGGTCGGCACGGCGGCACGTGCTCGCGCGGCCGTGGCACCGACCACCCGGGCCGGTAGGCTCGACTCATGCAAGCGGATCGGCGCACCCGGCTCAACCCCGAACAGCGGCGCGCCCAGCTCGTGTCGATCGGTGTGGCGTCGCTGGCCGACCACCCCCTGGAATCGCTGACGATGGAGTACCTGTCCGCCGAGGCTGGCGTGTCGCGCGGGTTGCTCTTCCACTATTTCGTCTCGAAAAAGGGGCTGCACCGCGAGGTCGTGCGCACCGCCAGGGACAGCATGCTCCGGGCGACGAAGCCGTCCGCCGACCTCCCGCCCGACGACCGTCTACGGGACACCCTTGAGCGGATCGTGCGCTTCGTGCGCGATCACCGGGGAACGTTTTACTCCCTCGTTCGCGGCGTCGCGAGCGGTGACACGGAGGTACGGGACGTCGTGGACCAGGCTCGTGCCCTGCAGGCGCAGCGGGTCATCGACGTCCTCCTCGAACTCGGTTTCACGGATTCCGACCTGCTGCGCATCGCCATGCGCTCCTGGGTCGCCTTCGTCGAGGAAATCCTGGTCGAGAGCGCGCTCAACACCGAGATGCCGTCTGCGGAGATTGTGGCGATCCTGGAACGTAGTGCGAAGGCGATCGCCGCATCCATCGCCCCGCCAGACTAGACGTCGCCCCGGCCGGCCGGAACGGCGGACGTTTCACCCGAAGGTGACGCGTCCGCCGCATTAACCCGCTGGTGGAGTCAGTCGCGGCGCGGTTTGCGCGGCGGCCGGTCCGCGCGGTCCTCGCGTCGCACCGGACCGCCGTTGTCGGCGTGGATCTCGATCAGCTTGCCGCTGATCCGCGTGTTCGCCAGCCGGCCGAGAAGGTCGCCGGGCAGGTCGGCCGGCAGTTCGACGAGCGAGTACTCGGGGTTGATCTGAATGTGGCCGAAGTCCTCCCGGCTCAGCCCACCCTCGTTGGCAAGTGCTCCCACGATCTGCCGCGGTTCCACCTTGTGGCGCTTGCCAACCTCGATCCGGTAGGACGCCATCGCCCGGTTGTTGTCGCGGGGGCGCCGCTCCGGCCGCTCGGCCCGATCGCCGCGGTCTCCGCGGTCGCCGCGAGACTGGTCGGCGCGGGCTCGCTCGGCACGGTCACCGCGATCGGCGCGTTCGGGCCGCTGCGCGCGGGCGTCCTCTGGGGTGAGTAGCAGTGGCGTTTCACCCTGGGCGACCACCGCGAGGGCGGCGGCGACGTCGGCCTCCGGCACGTCGTGGTGGGCGACGTAGTGACCGACGATGTCCCGGAAGGCGCTGATTCGGTCGGCCTGGCCGAGGGCCTCGGTGATGGCGTCGTCGAAACGCGCCAGACGGGTGACATTGACGTCCTCGAAGCTCGGCAGCTGCATCTGGGTCAGCGGCTGGCGGGTCGCCCGCTCGATCGCGTTGAGCAGGTGGCGTTCCCGCGGAGTCACAAAGCTGATCGCGGCGCCGCTGCGCCCGGCGCGGCCGGTGCGGCCGATCCGGTGCACGTAGGACTCGGTGTCGATCGGGATGTCGTAGTTGACGACGTGGCTGATTCGATCCACGTCGAGGCCGCGCGCCGCGACATCCGTCGCCACCAGGATGTCGAGCTTGCCCGACTTGAGCTGGTTGACCGTGCGCTCGCGCTGAACCTGGGCCACGTCCCCGTTGATTGCCGCGGCGGAATAGCCGCGCGCACGCAGCTTCTCGGCGAGCAGCTCGGTCTCGTTCTTGGTCCGCGTGAACACGATCATGCCCTCGAAGTTCTCCACCTCGAGGATGCGGGTGAGCGCGTCGACCTTCTGCGGGTAGGACACCATCAGGTAGCGCTGGGTCGTGTTCGCGGAGGTCGTGGTCTTGTTCTTGATCGTGACCTCTTCGGGGTCGTTCAGGTACTTCTTCGAGATCCGCCTGATCTGCGCCGGCATGGTAGCCGAGAACAGGGCCACCTGCTTGTCGTCGGGGGTGTCCGCGAGGATGGTCTCGACGTCCTCGGCGAAGCCCATCTTGAGCATCTCGTCGGCCTCGTCGAGCACCAGGTACTTCAGCTGGGACAGGTCGAGGGTGCCCTTTTCGAGGTGGTCCATGATGCGGCCGGGCGTGCCGACGACGATGTGCACCCCGCGGCGCAGCGCGGAAAGCTGGACGCCATAACCCTGTCCGCCGTAGACGGGGAGCACGTGCACACCGCGCATGTGGGCCGCGTACTTCTCGAACGCCTCGCACACCTGCAGGGCGAGCTCTCGGGTCGGGGAGAGAACGAGTGCCTGCGGCGTCTTCTGGGCCAGGTCGAGGCGGGACAGGATCGGCAGCGCGAAAGCGGCCGTCTTGCCGGTTCCGGTCTGGGCGAGGCCGACGACGTCGCGGCCGGCGAGGAGCGGGGGGATGGTGGCGGCCTGGATGGCCGAGGGGGTTTCATATCCGACGTCTTTGAGTGCCTTGAGCATTGCATCATTGAGCCCGAGGTCGGAAAAAGTCTTCGCTACGGGGGCAGTGTCTGCCTCACGCGGCGGGGTGGTATCAAGGGGCGTCATACTACCAACGGTATCGCGTCCCGGTGGGCGACCGGTTCCTCCGCTCGAATTCGCGCGATCCGGGTGCATAGTGAACGATGGGTCCATGGCGAACACTGAGCAGCAGCCCTGGGTGAAGAACTACCAGCCCGGCGTCCCGGCCGAGATCGAGTTGCCCACGGAATCGCTCGTGGCGATGTTGGAGCACTCGGTGGCGGAGGCCGGCGATCATCCGGCGCTCGAGTTCTTCGGCCGCCGCACGAGCTACACCGAGCTCGGAGATCAGGTCGACCGTGCCGCGGAGGGTTTGCGGCAGCTCGGGGTGCGGGCAGGGGACCGGGTTGCCCTCATCCTGCCCAACTGCCCCCAGCACGTCGTTGCCTTTTACGCGGTCCTGCGCCTGGGTGCCGTCGTCGTCGAACACAACCCGCTCTACACCTCCCGGGAACTCCGGCACCAGTTCGAAGACCACCAGGCTCGCGTCGTGATCGCCTGGGACAAGGTGGCGGCATCCGTTCGCGCCTTCCCGGCCGACATCGAAATCGACCATGTGGTCTCGGTCAACCTGCTCAGCGCGTTCCCCGCGGTCAAACGGCTCGCCCTCTATCTGCCGGTCAAGAGCCTGCGGGAGTCCCGCGAGGCGCTCACCGGCGCTGCGCCGGGAACGACGCCCTGGAAGGACCTGCTCGCCCACGGCCACCTCGACCCGGAGCATCCGCGCCCCTCGGTCGACGAGCTCGCCGCTATCCAGTACACCTCGGGCACCACGGGGCGGCCGAAAGGCGCCAAGCTCACCCACTTCAACCTGTACGCGAACGCCCTGCAGGGGGAGGCCTGGATGCACGGGGCCGAGTACCGTCGGGAGATCTTCTACGCGATCCTGCCGATGTTCCACGCCTTCGGCATGACGCTGTACCTGACCTACGGCATTCGCAAGCAGGGCCTGCTCGTGCTGTTCCCCAAGTTCGACCCCGATCTGATCCTTGACGCCATGAAGAAGTCCCCCGCGACCGTGTATTGCGCGGTGCCGCCGATCTATGAGCGCACCGCGCTCGCCGCTAAGGAGCGGGGGATTTCGCTGCGCTCCTGCAAGTACTGCATCTCGGGCGCGATGAACCTGCCTGAGCATGTTGTCGAGCTGTGGGAGTCGGTGTCGGGTGGTCTGCTCGTGGAGGGGTACGGCATGACCGAGTCCTCCCCGGTGGCGCTCGGCAATCCGTTCCACCCCAGCCGCCGCCCCGGCACGATCGGCGTGCCCTTCCCGTCGACCCGGATGAGGGTCGTCGACCTGGACGACCCGACGGTGGAGGTGCCGCACGGCCAGCCGGGGGAGCTGCTGCTGCAGGGCCCGCAGGTGTTCCAGGGCTACTGGAACAATCCGGAAGAGACCGCAAAGACCCTGCTGCCGGGCGGTTGGCTGCGCACAGGCGACATCGTGACCGTGGACGAAGACGGCTTCACCACGATCGTAGACCGGGCCAAGGAACTCGTCATCACCGGCGGTTTCAACGTCTCACCCTCCGAGGTCGAGGCGGTGCTCCGCCTGCACGCGGATGTCGTCGATGCAGCCGTCTTCGGCAAGCCGCTCGAGCGAGGTGGGGAGATGGTCGTCGCGGCCGTGGAACTCAAGCCAGGGGCCAGGCTTGACGAGGATGCGCAGCGTGCCCACTGCCGCGAGCACCTCGCGGCGTACAAGATCCCGCGGAGGATCGTGCAGATCGAGGACATGCCTCGGTCGATGCTGGGCAAGATCCTGCGTAAAGAGGTGCGTGCGCACGTTCTGCCGCTGCTCTGACGGCGCCTGGGCACCGCACAGGGAGGCACTCAGAGAAGGGGTGACCCGGGGTAGGCGCCTCAGTCTGCGCGTTCGCTCGCTGCCGCCTCGCGGGCCAGTAGGGCGGCGCGGCGAAGCCCCGCGTCACCGTCCGTTGCCCAGCGGCCCCGTACGATCTCCGCCCGGGCCCGGTCGGGCGGGTCCAGCCGCCCGAGTAGCGGTCCGACCACGCCGATGGCGAGCAGGTCGACCAGGACCGGCAGGCGCGCGGCGCGCACGAAGCCTTCGATCCGGGTCAGATCCGAGTTGCGCAGCATTCGCACCCTCGATTGCAGCAGCACGATCGCCGCGAGACGGCGTTCGAACACCGGCGCCGCCCACAGTTCCGAACTCAGCGCGGTGATCTCGTCGTGGCTGAGTCCCGGGTAGCGGCGGAGGGTGTCGCGGATCGTGCCTCGCACCGCGCCGACGGATGCGCCGTAGAACCGCAGTTCGCTTCGCAGCCGGGCCTTCTCGACGTTCGCCCGGTCGGGATCACCCTCGTGCCGCAGGGTCGCGTCCACGAATTCGGCGGCGTCACTCATGCGTTCATTCTCTCAACCTGGCGGGACCCGGTTGGCGTCGCAGCTTCGGCACAGCCGGTCGTGCCAGCATGGATGAGTCTCTGCAGTCCCGATAGGAAGAAGCCCCGATGTCGATCATCAAAATCAACGCGATCACGGTTCCCGACGACGGTGGTGACGAGTTGGCCCGCCGGTTCGCCGCACGGGCCGGAGCCGTCGACGACCGCCCCGGCTTCGAGGGCTTCGAACTGCTGAAGCCCACCGACGACCGCAAGACCTGGCTCGTCGTCACCCGCTGGGCCGACGACGAGTCGTTTCAGGCGTGGCTGAACTCGCCGGCCTTCGGCCACGGACACCGCAACGAGGCGGCCAAGGAGGGCGAGCCCGCCGCGCGTCCCGTCGGAGTCAGCAGTGAGCTGTGGTCCTACGAGATCGCCGGCGGTTCGCCAGCCTGATCGGGCGGTGGGCAGGTCCGACGGCGGGCGACTAGGACCGGATAACGAGCACCGGGCAGGAGGCGTGGTGGACGAGCTGGCTGGAGACCGAGCCGAGTAGCAGGCCGCTGAAACCGCCGAGCCCGCGCGATCCGACGATGAGCAGGTCGGCGGGGGCGGCGGCGTCGAGCAGAACGGATGCCGGCGGTCCCTGGACCACGTGGCCGGTGACGTCCACGCCCTCGGAGGGGACCGCGGCCAGCGCACTGGCCTGCATCCGCTCAGCGCCGCGCTCGGACCGGTCGTCGATGAATCCGCCGTCGATGTCGATGGTGCGCGGCGGATACGACCAGGAGGTGATCAGTCGCACCCGGCCATGGCGGACTCGCGCCTCGTCGACGGCCCAGCGCAGGGCCGTAACCGATTCGGGGGAGCCGTCGACGCCGACCACGACCAGGAACGAACTCTCGTGCTCCATCGGGCCGTCCTTCCCTCTCATCCGGTGCCGGCGGTGTCAGTGTGTGACGGTTCGCCCTGGTGGTCAAGGGCGGCCCCACCCGGTCGTCACTATCCAGCACCGTTTAGCACTCGCACGGGCGTAACCTCGAGCCATGAAACGTGCGCTCGCGTTCGGCCTGGTCTCCGCCCAGTTCGTGCTGCTCGCCGCCCTCGCCATCCTCCCGCACGGGTATCTGTGGCCCGTCAGCGCCGCCGTCCTGGCCGCGGTGATCGCGCTCGGCGCGCTCGGCGCCCTCCTCGCGGTGCTCGGCGTCGCGGGTCTGGGGCCGGCGCTGACGGCGAGCCCGATCCCGCGGGAGCACGCGCCGCTGGTCACCACCGGCATATACGGCCTCGTGCGCAGCCCGATTTACACCGGGCTGATGACCGGCGGGTTGGGACTCGCGTTGTTCGGCCGATCAGTCTGGCACATCGCCGCCTGGCTGGCCCTGGTGCTACTGCTGGCGGGGAAGGCTCGCTGGGAGGAACGGATGCTCCTGGCCGAGCATCCGGACTACGCAGGCTACGGCGCGCGGGTGGGCCGCTTCCTGCCGCGCGTCGGCAGGCTGCGCAGGTCCGCCTGACCGTGCGGTGGTCCGGTCCCCGGTCGCTGTCCCCGGCTCTGCAACGGATTTCCGGCCGCCGGGTAACGATTCGGGGGCGGTTACCGTTGCCCCAAGCATGACGATTCCGCTTTCCATCCTCGACCTCGCCCCCATCGCCCCCGGGCAGACCGCGGGGGAGAGTTTCGCGGCCAGCGTTGCGCTCGCCCAGTCCGCCGAGACGCACGGCTACACCCGGGTCTGGTACGCCGAGCACCACAACATGCCGACGATCGCATCATCGGCAACGGGCATCCTGATCGGCCACGTCGCCGGGCACACCTCGACCATCCGGCTCGGCGCCGGCGGCGTCATGCTGCCCAATCATTCGCCGCTCACCATCGCTGAGCAGTTCGGCACCCTGGCGGAGCTCTACCCCGGCCGGATCGACCTGGGCCTCGGCCGCGCGCCCGGCAGCGACCAGACCACTGCACGGGCGATGCGCCGTGACCCGCGGGCATCCGACCAGTTCCCGCAGGACGTGGTGGAGTTGCAGGCCTACCTGCGGGGCGACTCCGTCGTCCCCGGCGTGCGGGCAGTGCCGGGTGCCGGCACCGACGTGCCCCTCTACATCCTCGGATCGTCCCTGTTCGGAGCCCAGCTCGCGGCCAGGCTCGGCCTGCCCTACGCGTTCGCTTCGCACTTCGCGCCCGACTCCCTCTTCGACGCCATCGCCACCTACCGTCGCGACTTCGTCCCGTCGCAACAGCTCGCCGCCCCGTACGTGATCGTTGGCGTCAACGTGATCGCCGCCGACGACCAGGCGGATGCGATGCTTCAATTCGAGACGACCCGGCGCGCCAGGGTGCGGGGCATGATCGCCCGCGGGCCTGTCGCACCCGTGTACACCGACGCGCAGATCGATGCCTTCCTCACGACCAACGAGGGTCGCCAGATCGCGAACATGATGCGGTACTCCGCCATCGGCACGCCCGGTGTCGTGCGCGAGTTCCTTGAGGACTTCGCCGCGGCAACCCAGGCCGACGAGCTGATCATCGCGCACGCCTCCCGCGACATCGCCGCCCGGCTGCGCTCGGTCGCCCTGACGGCCGGAGCGATGAATCCGGTGACGGTCTAGTCTCGACCCATGACCCCGGATGCCCTCGCCGACTTCTGCCTGAGCTTGCCCCAGGCGGTGGAGACGTTCCCGTTCGGCGAAGTGACGAGCGTGTTCAAGACCCAGGGTAACGGCAAGATCTTCGCTCTCACCGCCCTGGCGGGGGAGCCGCTGACCGTGTCGCTCAAATGCGATCCGGAGGAGAGCCGTGCGCTGCGGGAGGAATTCCCCGGGCAGATCACGCCGGGCTACCACCTGAACAAGAGGCACTGGATCACGATCGTACTGGATGGGCAGGTCGAGGACGCGCTGGTGGAACAGCTGCTCAGCGACAGCCATGCGCTCGTGCGGCCGAAGGTTCCGCGGGCCCCGGTGAGGTGAGGTGAGGTGAGGTGAGGTGAGGTGAGGTGAGGTGAGGTGAGGTGAGGTGAGGTGAGGTGAGGTGAGGTGAGGTGAGGTGAGGTGAGGTGAGGTGAGGTGAGGTGAGGTGAGGGGCGTTCGCTCAGCAGCCGGAGTTGGTGGTGTTCTGGTCCAATTGCAGCACCACGATGATGTTCTTCACCGTGGCGGAGTTCGGATCGTAGCCGACGGGTCGATAGCAGCTGACCAGGACCAGGCGGTTCGGTATCGCATTCGTCAGCTCGTCGTTGCTCTTGTACTCCGCCTTGTCGAGGGTGAGCGTTTTCTGGGCCGCGTAGCAGAGGGTGCCGCTTGCGGTGTCGACGGCCGCCACATCCCCGGCTTTCATCTCCTTGAGGCCATTGAAGACCGCTGCGTCGACCCAGGAATGCCCGTACAGGTAGACCGTGTTGGTCGAGTCGGTTCCGGCCAGTCCGCCCGGGATGGTGGTGTCCCAGGCGATGGTGCTCAGGGCGGGCGGATCGAATCCGCCACGCTTGTCGATCATCTGCTGGCTGTACTCCGACACTGCGCCATCGAGTGAGATTGCCGGGATCCGGAGCCGCAGCGGTGCTGAGGCCGCGATGACGGCGTTCGCGGTCGGTTCCGGCGCCGCGGACGGCGACGGCGAGGAGGGCGCGACAGTCTGGGCCGCGGCAGGGGTACGCCGAACGGCGGCCAGGGGGCTGGGATCCGGCCCGGTGACGGCCAGAGCAGTCAGTCCGCCGGCGACCAGACAGAGCAGGACGGCGGCCCCGACGAGCAGTTTTGTTCTAACGACGGGCGTCAGCCTTGCGGGTTGCGACGGCCGCGGCCAGCAGGCCGGCGGCCAGCAGAATGAGGACACCGGCGCCCAGGAATGCCGTTCCGCCGAGGTTGCCTGCGTCCTGGCCGGCGACCAGGCCGAACCCGTCTGTCTTCGAGTCGTGCAGGACGTTCTTCACGGGGGTGGTCGCAACCGGGGTGGGGGTCGTGCCTGCGCTGGCCGTGGTGATGTTGTTGGTCAGCGACGCCGAGCAGGTGACCACGGAACCGCCGCCATTGGCGGAGTCATTGCACTGGTTGATCGAGACGGGAAGCAGCGCGCTCGCGGTGGAAGGAAGCACGGTGCAGTTGACCCGGTCGGGGGCGCCTCCGCCGTTCACGGAATAGTTGCACTGCGTGATCGTCGCGCCTGAAACGGAGGCGGGGAAGGGGTCACAGTTGATGGTCGGAGCGGTGCCGCCACCGGTTCCGGCGTAATCGCACTGGTTGACCGTAGCTCCCGTTGTGCCCGAGTTTGCGGGCGCACCCGTGATGTTGTTGACCACGGTCACCCGGCAGGTCAGAATGGAGCCTCCGCCGTTCACAGAACCATTGCACTGGTTGACCGACTTGGTGAGCAGCGCATAGTTCAACGCCACCTGCTTGCCGCAGATGGCGGCGGCGGGCGACCCTTGACAGACTTTGGTCGTAACCGTCGAGGTTTCCTCGCCGGTCCTCAGGTTCAAATTGTTGACGATATCGACGTTGCAATCGAGTTCTTTGCCGCCGCCGCCCAGGAGGCCGTTGCACTGGGTCAGGTCCTGCGTCGCGGCGAACGCGTTGGCGCCGGCAGGTCCGAAAGTGAGGGCGAGAACGGCGATGGCCAGCGACGCTGTCAGTGCCAGGATCCTAAGGAGCGAGGTCGGGAAACGCGAGGTGCCTGCTTTCACAGGGGAAGACGAAACTATTAGCACAGCACTCCTTGGCTAGAGCCTGACCCTAACACGGGGGTGCACCCGGCGTCCTATCAGCCGCGCCGCCGCGACGGGCTAGGAAACGGCGCCGGTTCCGCCCAGGACCTGGCCGAGCGCCTCCCCCATCGGGTCATCGGCCGAGTCATCGAGGAGCGGTGAGCCGCCCGCCGGGAGCCCGGCCCAGGAGACGAGTGTCCAGCCCTCGTCTGCGGAACCGGTCAGTTCGACCATTCCCGTGTTGGCGAGTTCGGTCGTTCCGGCGAAGACCGAGGTCACGTTGCGGGCGCGGGCCGCGGTCCAGACCCGGATAGCCGCCCCGTGGCTGAAGACGGCAACACTCTCTGCGCCGGTGGTTGCCGCTTCGATGTCGGCGTCGAAACGGGCGAAGAAAGCGTGCCCGTCAGGGCCTCCCGGCATGACGGCGCCGAGGTCGTCGGCACCCCAGGCGAAGACCGTTTCGAGGTAGGCCTGAATGGACGCCCGGTCGCTGCGACCCTCGAGGGCACCGGCCTCGATCTCGTGCAGACCGCCGGAGACCTGGATCTCGAGTCCGCGGTCGACGGCCAGCGGCCGGGCGGTGATCTGGGTGCGTACCAGGGTCGACGCAAAGATGGCGTCAATCGGCTCGTGGCGGAGGGCTCCCGGCAGCGCGGCAGCCTGCCGGTTTCCGAGGTCGGTCAGGCCGGGCCCGGGGTGGATGGTGTCCAACTGCCCGAGAACGTTGCCGGGAGTCTGGCCGTGACGGATCAGGAAGAGTCGCATATTCATTCCAGCTTAGGCCGGGCCGGCCTCGGGTTGGCTGGGGGTGCAGGGTCAGGGACGCGGCGCGCGCGACGGGGTGGTCGGGAGGTCGTCGTGCGCGACCGAACTGAGCAGGAGGCTGGTCTCGCTGTTCACGACGCCCTCGATCGACCGCACCTGCCCGAGCAGCCGATCGAAGTCGGCCAGGCTGTCCGTTCGGAGCTCTGCGACCAGGTCCCAGCCGCCGTTCGTGGAATGCAGGGCCTCCACCTCGGGGAAACCGCGCAGGGAATGGATCACCCGGTCGGTTGCGCGGCCCTCCACCTCGATCAGTGTGATCGCGCGGATCGCGTTCGGGTCGCGGTCCTCGCGGATCCGGACTCCGAACCCGACGATCGTGCCTGAGTCGGTCAGTCGTTTGAGCCGGCTGATGATCGTCGACCGGGTCACCCCGAGGCCACGGGCCAGGCCGGCCACGGGTTCCCGCCCGTTCACGCGTAGCACGGCCAGGAGGCGTCGGTCGAGATCATCGAGAGGAAACATCAGGCAAAGTGTACGCCTGAACTGCACAGACTGACGGAATGTCTGTTCGGATTGGCACGCATAGCGAATGGTGGGCTCACATCGATCCCTTCTAGTGTTGGAACCTGATCGAGAGGAGCCGCATATGGTGCGATTTGTAGACGTGGGAAACATCAACCGCTGGGCCGCAGAGACCGGTGTCGAGCGCATCCTCACCGACATGGTGGAGTACATCGAGCGTGACTTCCGTCGCTGGCCCTCCTTCGACAAGGCGCCCAGAGTCGCCAGCCACTCCCCGCTCGGCGTGATCGAGCTGATGCCCACCAGCGACGGCGAAACCTACGGCTTCAAATACGTCAACGGCCACCCCTCGAATCCGTCGCGCGGCCTGCAGACCGTCACGGCCTTCGGCGTGCTCGCCGACGTGCAGAGTGGCTACCCCACCTTCTTGTCCGAGATGACCGTGCTCACCGCGCTGCGCACCGCCGCGACCAGCGCCATGGTCGCCAGGGCGCTGGCCCGTCCGACCTCCCACACCATGGCGATGCTCGGCACCGGCACCCAGTCCGAGTTCCAGGCCCTGGCCTTCCGCGGGGTGCTCGGTCTCAACCGGCTCCGGGTCTGGGACACCGACCCGGCGGCGCTGGACAAGTTCCTGCGCAACCTGGCCCCGCTCGGTTTTGAGATCGTCGTCGCCACCAGCGCGGCGGACGCCGTGGCCGGCGTCGACATCATCACCACCTGCACCGCGGACAAGGCGAACGCCACCGTGCTCACCGATGAGATGGTGGAGCCCGGCGTGCACATCAACGCGATCGGCGGTGACTGCCCGGGCAAGACCGAGCTCGCCGCCGCCATCCTGCTCCGTAGCGATGTGTTCGTGGAGTTCACGGCGCAGACCAGGATCGAGGGGGAGATCCAGCAGATGGATCCGAACTTCCCGGTCACCGAGATCTGGCAGGTGCTCGCCGGCCAGGCCGTCGGGCGTCGTGACGACCGCCAGATCACCGTTTTCGATTCGGTCGGCTTCGCCATCGAGGACTTCTCCGCGCTTCGCTTTCTGCAGGATGCCGTCGACCGCACCTCCTTCTATACCGACATTGATCTCGTGGCCGACCCCGACGACCCCAAGGACCTGTTCGGCCTCGTCACCGCGGGCTCGCCTGCGCTCGTCTGAGCCGATGTCGGTCCAGGCTCCGTCGGCCGTTCTCTTGATCAGGCCCCGGTTCTTCACCCCCAACCCGGAGACCGCTCTCGACAACGTCTTCCAGACCCGCGCCCTCGGGGACGACGCGGACGCCGTCGCCGCGGCGGCCTACACGGAGGTGTCGGAGGCTGCCGCCGTGCTCGATGCCCGCGGCGTCACGGTGCACCTCTTCGACGACGACGGCCCAGGTCGGCCGGACAGCGTGTTCCCCAACAACTGGATCTCGACCCACGCCGGGGGACACGTGGCGCTGTATCCGATGCACACGCCGAACCGGCGCACGGAACGCCGCGGAGATATCGTCGAGATGCTCAAACAGAGCTACCGGGTGCAGGACGTCGTCGACTACTCAGGGTTGGAACTCGACGACGTCTTCCTCGAGGGCACCGGGGCGATGGTGCTCGACCACGGCGCCCGAATCGCCTACGTCGCCCGGTCGAGACGAGCGGATCCGATCGCACTCGAACGGTTCTGCACCAATTTCGGCTACGAGCCGATGGCATTCGACGCCGTCGACGAGACCGGCACCGCCATCTACCACACCAACGTCATGATGTGCATAGCCACCGACTTCGCCCTGGTGGGGCTGGACCTGATCACGTCGCCCACCCGGCGAGCCCAGGTTGTCGAGCGCCTCTCCGCCCTGGACCGGGAGGTGATCGACCTGAGCCCGGACCAGATCCGCAATTTCGCCGGCAACGCCATCGAACTCCACGGCAGGAACGGCCGGATGCTGGCGCTCTCCGAGCGTGCACTGGCCAGCCTCACTGCCCCGCAGCGGCGGATGATCGAACGCAGCTGCGAGATCGTCCCGCTCGCCGTGCCCACCATCGAACTCGCAGGCGGCTCCGTGCGGTGCATGGTCGCGGGCATCCACCTCGACCGTCGCTCCGTGCTCGTCGGTCCGGCCGCTTCGGTCTGATCCTGCCGGGAACCCCGACTTGCCGGAAGCACGGCGGGCGCGCGTTGGCATGACATTGCCAGCAACAAGTGAGGTTTTGTCCAGAAACATATTGCAGACTGGTCCTTTCGCCCGCGCGCACCCCTGCCCGTGGCTGCCCAACAAGAACCGCTCCGCACCTGCCTGACGACGCGCACGTGCCCGGGCGTTTCGTGTCGCAAGGGATTGTCTATTTCTTCCTCGTTTGATTCCCCCGTGTCCACCCGCACCACCGACACCGGGTCTACCCGTCCGCGGACGGCGCAGCGCCGCCGTAGTCGCTTCCTCCTCGTCGGAGCCATCATCGCCGTCGGAGCGACGATCGGAACAGGCGTTGTAATCCAGTCCGCGTCGGCAGCCTCGAACGACCGCGTCAACGCCACGGCGGAACTCGCGGCGAGCACCGGACGCCACCACGAGCAGCTGGGCGCCTACGCCGGCATCGCCAACGCCCAGGCAGCCCAGGCAGCCAAGGGCACACTCGACGGTGCCAACACCGTGATCGCCGCGGCCCAGGGCAAGTCGGATGTCGCGGCGCTGACGGTCTCCGTCGCCTCGCTCAGTCGCTACACACTGCTGGCCCCCGACCGCGTCTACGACCTCGTCGACGAAACCAAGGCGAAGACCGCCGCCGTGCAGGCCACCACCGCGGAGGCCGACCGTGTCGCCGCCGAGCAGGCCGCGGCCGCCGCTGCCGAAGCTGCGAAGGCTGCCGCTGCCGAGGCGGCGAAGGCCACCGCGGCGTCGACCAGTTCGTCCTCCCGCCCGTCCGCGCCGACCGACCCGAGCGGCGCCCAGGCGATCGCCAGGGACCTGATGATGTCCAAGTACGGCTGGGGCGCCGACCAGTTCGGCTGCCTCGTCAGCCTCTGGAACAAGGAATCCGGCTGGAATGTGAACTCGTACAACGCCTCGAGCGGTGCCGCGGGTATTCCGCAGGCGCTGCCCGGCAGCAAAATGGCAACGGCCGGCGCCGACTGGCAGACCAACCCGGCGACCCAGATCACCTGGGGCCTGGGCTACATCGCGGGCAGCTACGGCACTCCGTGCGCCGCCTGGGACAAGTCACAGTCCGTGGGCTGGTACTGACCCCCCACCGCTGAGGAATCCGATCGCGGCCTGCCGGAACGCCCGGGCGGTCGGCGCATTGAAGTGGTTCCGACCCGGGATCTCGAAGAACGTCGCATCCGGGGCGGCGTGGGCGAGTGCCCGCGACGCCTCGAGGATGCGGTCTTCGCTCCCGGTCGCGAGCAGGAGGGGTTGATTCGGCGCGTTCTCCGCCCCGGGCTGGGAGCCGCCGCGCATCCCTTCGACCAGGGCCACCAGCGCCCTCAGGTCGTTGCCCGGCAACGCGCGGGCCATACTCAGGTAAGCCCCGGTGAGCCTGTCGTCGACGTCGGTGCCGTGTTCGATGTGGGCGCGGGCATCCGCGACCCGGAAGCGCCGCAACGGATCGCCGTCGGGGATACCACCGAGCACCGCCCGGCGGATGCGCCCCTCCAGCTCGCGGGCGGCCTGCCAGCCGACCCGTGCCCCGAGGGAATAACCCACGCAGTCCACCTCATCGAGCAGGTACGCGTCGAAAACCCGTTGCAGATCCGCGACGAGAATCTCCATCGTGTAGGCGGCCGGGGAATGCGGCTTCTCGCTGGCGCCGTGGCCACGCTGGTCGATCGCGATCACGTGCAGCCCGGCCCGGGTCAGGTCCCTCGTCCAGCCGGTCAGGTGCCAGTTCGCCACGGCGCTGGACGCGAAACCGTGCACAACGACCACCGTGGGGGCGGTCGGATCGCCGAATTCGTAGGTCGCCAGCTGCATTCCGTCGGCGGAATAGACGAAGCGGTGCGGAGGTGCGGTGCGTGGTGACATCACCACCATTGCACCACGAGGGCGGAAGCTCCGGGTCGCCCACAGGGCCGGCGGGCACTCTCGCCTGCCAGTACTTTGCCAGTGGAAAATGAGGATTCTTCCAGTAAGCGGGGTCATTCTGGCAGCTTCGCCCGGGCGGAACCCCGCCTAAGGCTCATCGACCCAGAACCGTTGGCGCCAGTGCACGAGCGATTCGACCCGAGAAAGTCATGCCACGGATTAAAAAAACGTCGTCCTTCCCGCCTTCCCGTACCCTCGGTAAAGGTCACACTCGCCATCGGGACACGCCTCGCCGCCAGGATCGGAAGCGTATCCTCGTTGCCGGCGCGTTCCTCCTCGTCACCGCCATCGTCGGAACCGGATTCGTCGCGCAATCCGTCGCAGCAGCACAGGATGTACGCATCACCGCCACCACCGTCCTCGCCGAGAGCACCGGTGTTCACCCTGACCAGCTGGTCGCCTACGACAATGTCGTGCCGGCCCATGCCGCGTCGAAGGCCAAGGGCGCGCTGAACGAAGCGGTCGTCGTCATCGCCGCAGCCGAAGGGAAGGCGGATACCACTGACCTCGCGACATCCGTCGCGTCACTCACCCACTTCACCCTGCTGGCCCCCGAGCGGATCTTTAAGCTGGTCGATCTGACGAAGGCCGAATCGGCGACCGTGCAGGCTTCGACGGCGGAAGCCGACCGTGTCGCCGCCGAGCAGGCCGCGGCCGCTGCCGCTGCAGCCGCCGCGGCCGCCGCGGCAGCCCAGGTGGCCGCTGAGGCCCAG
>NZ_SOFP01000016.1 GCF_004402785.1 Cryobacterium algoritolerans | reverse complement strand
CCGGCCGCTGCCCCCGCCCACCATGGCCGCGGCGGTGGCGGTGTGGTGCGGCGCCTCGAGCGGCGGCCGCGTCGCGAGGGCGCGGCCGACCCCGCGCCCGCTGAGCGAGCGCATCGAACTGACCTCGAGGGAGGCCTCCGGGTCGAGATCGGGCAGGAGCCCGGGCAGCCGGGCCGCCAGCATGGTCTTGCCGGCACCGGGCGGACCGACCATGAGGAGATGGTGGCCGCCGGCGGCCGCGATCTGCAGTGCCAGGATGGCGTCGTCGTTGCCGATCACATCGGCCAGCTCCGGTTCGACCGTGTCGACGCCGTCTTCGTCGGGCGCAGCGATCGGGTCGACCCGCATCGGTGCGAGCCGGGAACCATGCCAGATGGCCGCGTCCCGGAGGGAGGCGACTCCGACGACCCGAACCCCCGGCACGAGGGCGGCCTCTGCGGCGTTGCCGGCCGGGACCATCACGGTGCTGTGGCCGAGCCTGGCGGCCGCGATCACCGCGGGGAGCATGCCGGGCGTCGGGCGCAGCCGGCCGTCAAGGGCGAGTTCGCCAAGGTGCACCACCGATCCGACCGACTCCGCGGAGACCGCCTCGTCGGCGGCGAGGCAGGCCAGTGCGATTGCCAGGTCGAAGCCGGAACCGTGTTTGGGCAGCGCCGCGGGTGACAGGTTGATGGTGAGCCTGTTGCGGGTGAGCGGGCAACCCGAGTTCTTCGCTGCGGCTCGCACCCGTTCTGTGGCCTCAGACAGGGCGGCATCCGGCAGGCCGATCAGAACAATGCCGGGCAGCTGGCCGGAGATGTCGGCCTCCACCTCGACCAGTGCCCCAGTGAGCCCGAGGAGCGCCACCGCGTGCGTTCGCGCGAGCGCCATCAGAACACCCCCACCAGATGTTCGATCACCGGGTCGTCCCCCGGCCGCAGGATGACCGCGACAGCGTCGATCCGGATGCGCGCGGGCCGGGTCGCGGCCTGGTCGCACCAGGCCGCCGCCAGCCGACGCAGGCGGGCGAGCTTCTGCGCGGTGATCGCCTCGAACGGATGCCCGAACCGCGTTCCCGACCGCGTCTTCACCTCGACGAAAGCGACTTCGCCTCCCTGCTCGACGACGAGGTCGATCTCTCCCTGGTCACACCGCCAGTTGCGGACGAGGACCCGGTAGCCGGCCGCGGCCAGGAACCCGGCGGCGTAGTCTTCCCCGCGCCTGCCCAGGTCATCCTTGTCCACCACGAGTGCCTCCGGATCCAGCGTGCCCCCAGGCCGACCCCGGCCCCGAAACAGCCCCGGTTCGGTGCACTCGCTGGCCGTCGCCGCCCCGTGGAGGGCGAGCGGGCAGCGATACCGGCGAGGATGAGGACCTGGGTTCGGCCCGGCCCGGTTCAGAGCCCCAGTTTGGCCAGTTCAGCGTCCATCCGCACCGCGATCTCCCGGTAACCGACGTCGTTGGGGTGGAGGTTGTCTGCGGCCTTCCATTCCGGATGCCCGTCCATCCAGTGCGAGGCCCCCGGGATGTAGTCGGCGTCGATGGCCGCGGCCGCGTCCCGCACCCAGCCGATGATCCGCTCCACCGATTCCGGCCGCTCGTCGGTGTACCAGAACGGTTCGACGATGACGAAGCGGGCGTGGGGCAGGGCCTTCTTCAGCGCCGTGAAGTCCTTGTCGATCGCGGCCCGCACGTCAGCGGCGCGGCCAGGCATCACGAAATTGTCGTTCAACCCCATTGTGCTGATCACGATGTCGGGTTTGGCCGCGATCACCCGGTCGACGAGGTCCGGACCGGGCAGGCTCGCCCGGTTGTTCACGAAGCCGAGCCCGTTGGTGCTGGGGTTGACCTCCGTCCAGCCGTGCTCGGTGGACACGATGGTCGACCAGCGGGCGGCCCGGCTCGTCGCACCGGTGCCGCGCGTGTAGGAGTCACCATAGAAGGCGACGACGGGCGAGCCGACGGCGGATGATCCCGCGGCAGTCGATCGCGCCGACGAATCCGCGACGCTTGCACCTCCCGTTCCGGTCGCCGCGCCGAGCACCCCGGCGACGACGACAATGGTCCCGGCGCACAGCACGCCGATCACGGTCAGGAGGGCAATACGTCGGCGCGGGGTCATGACACTCATTCGGCAGTGGTGGCCCGCCCGGATTGGTCGCGGCCTTGCTAGAGGCTACCCCCGGGGCACGGCCTCAGCGCACGAGGAGCGGGATCCCGTCCCCGGCGGCGGCAAAGGCCGCGTCCGTCGCGCCCAGCACCCGCAGGATGTTACCCCCGGCCAGGGCTGCGATTTCCTCGGCGGACCAGCCCCGTCCGGCGAGCTCGGCCAGCAGCCCCGGGTAACCGTCGACGCCCTCGAGGCCGGACGGGAATTGATCCGTGCCGTCGAAGTCACCGCCGAGGCCGATGTGACGGATGCCGGCGACCCGGCGGGCATGCTCGATGTGGTCCGCGACCTGCACGATGGACACGGGGGGTGGCGCGGTATCCCTGGCCCCGTCAAACCAGGCCGAATACTCGGCGGTGAGGAATTGCGGCACGAAGGTGAGCATGATCACGCCGTCGTTGAGGGCGAGCCCGCGGAGCACATCGTCCGGCACGTTCCGGGGATGCTCTGCGACGGCGCTGACGCAGCTGTGGCTGAAGATCACCGGCGAGTCGCTCGCGTCGAGGACCGAGTGCGCCGTGGCGGGCGACACGTGGGACAGATCGACCAGCATGCCCAGCCGGTTCAGCTCCCGAATGTATTCCACCCCGCGGGCGGTGAGTCCGCCGTGGGTGGGATCGTCGGTGCCCGAATCGGCCCAGGTCGTGTTGTGCACGTGGGTCAGGGTGAGGTAGCGCACGCCCAGCCGCGCGAACATCCGCAACACGCCCGGTGAGTCGTTCAAGCTGTGGGCCCCCTCCGCGCCGAGGAGGGACGCCACCCGTCCGTCGGCCCGAGCGGCCTGGACGTCGGCCGCGCTCCGCGCGATGACGAACTCCGCCGGGTACCGGGCCGCGAGCCGGTAGACCCAGTCGATCTGTTCAAGCGCGCCCTGCACGGCGTCGGCTCCCTCGTGGTCGTCGCTGACGTAGACCGACCAGAATTGTGCGCCGACCTGGCCGGCCCGGAGGCGGGCAATGTCCGTATCGGTCGCCAGGCCGCGTTCGAGGCCCTCGACCGAGTAGCCGCGTTCCTCGCGGCAGACCCAGGCCCAGTCGTTGTGGCCGTCGATGAGCGGCGCGAGCTGCAGCGCATGGGCGACGACGGCCGCGGCGGCATCGGCCGCGGCACCGGCCGCGGCACCGGCCGCGACGGGAGGATCGGCGGGATTCATGCCTCCACGCTAGCGCTCGCCGGCGGGCGTGTTCTCGTAGTCTGGATGAATGGGATTGCGCAACGAGTTGGTCGACCTGCAGATGAAGACGATGAACGTGCTGCACCGGGCCGTGTTCACGCTGTCCGGGGGGCGCGTTCTCGCTTCCTTCGGGTCGATGCCCGCGGTCGAGCTGCACACGATCGGCCGGTCGAGTGGTAAACGGCGGGCTACGATGCTCACCGCGCCCGTGCACGACCGACACCGCTACGTGCTGATCGCGTCGAAGGGAGGCGACGATCGCAATCCGCAGTGGTACCTCAACCTGGTCGCGAACCCGGAGGTCGAACTCACCGTGTACGGCACCACGATGCCGATGCGCGCCCGCACGGCGAGTCCGGAGGAGAAGGCCGAGTTGTGGCCGCAGATCGTCACCGCCTACAAGGGCTACGACGGCTACCAGCAGAAGACCAGCCGGGACATCCCGGTGGTCATCTGCGAGCCGCGCTGACCCGGCCCACGAGGCCGCCCCTCGCCGCTAGACCTGCAGCACAGCGTCCGGCAGGTCAGCCGCGGCCTTCGGGAAGACCGGCGGATGCGCACCGGCCATCTCCTCGAGCACCCGGATGACCTGGCAGCTGTAGCCGTATTCGTTGTCGTACCAGACGTAGAGCACGGCCTTCCGGCCGGTGGTGATGGTGGCCAGCCCATCGACGATGCCGGCCCGGCGCGAGCCGAGGAAGTCGCTGGAGACGACCTCGGGCGAGTCGATGTAGTCGATCTGCTTGTGCAGTTCGGAGTTCAGGCTCATCGACCGGAGGTACGCGTTGAGCTCGTCCCTGTCGATCTCCTGCTCGAGGTTGAGGTTGAGGATCGCCATCGACACGTCGGGGGTGGGCACCCGGATGGCGTTACCGGTCAGTTTCCCGGCCAGCTCGGGCAGTGCCTTGGCCACCGCCTTCGCCGCACCCGTCTCGGTGAGCACCATGTTGAGGGCGGCCGAACGGCCCCGGCGGTCGCCGGAGTGGAAGTTGTCGATCAGGTTCTGGTCGTTCGTGAACGAGTGCACCGTCTCGACGTGCCCGTCGACGATACCGTACCGGTCGTTCACGGCCTTGAGCACGGGGGTGATCGCATTCGTGGTGCAGGAAGCGGCGGTGACGATGGCGTCGTCCGCCGTGATCGACGCATGGTTGATGCCGTGCACGATGTTCTTGAGGTTGCCTTTGCCGGGCGCGGTGAGCAGCACACGGGACACGCCAGGGCTGGCGAGGTGCTGCGAGAGCCCCTCCTCGTCACGCCAGCGGCCCGTGTTGTCGACCACGACAGCGTCGTGGATACCGTACCGGGTGTAGTCGACGGTCGCCGGGTCGGAGGAGTAGATGACCTGGATCAGTGTGCCGTTGGCGAGGATCGTGTCGTTGGCCTCGTCGACGGTGATGGTGCCTTCGAACGGGCCGTGAACGGAGTCCCGTCGCAGCAGGCTGGCCCGCTTGACGATGTCGTTGGCGGACCCTCGGCGGACGACGATGGCGCGCAGGCGCAGGCCCTGACCGCCGCCGGCGTGTTCGATCAGGATGCGCGCGAGAAGACGCCCGATCCGCCCGAACCCGTAGAGCACGACGTCGGTGCTCGTGCGCGGGTCGGCGCCCTGCAGGCCGACGACGTCGGCCAGTTCCTCGCGCAGGAAGAAATCGAGACTCCGGTCGGCCTCGTCGCGGCGGTAGGCCAGGTTCAGACGGGCCAGGTCGATCGACGCGGCGCCGAGCCGCAGCCGGCCGAGCGCCTGCAGCATCGGCAGGGTCTCCTCGAGGGGAAGTTCGACGTCGTCGACCTGCCGGGCGAAGCGGTGCGCCTTGAGCAGGCCGACCACCGACTGGTTGATCAGGCTGCGACCGTGCACGCTGGTGACGACGTTATTGTCCCGGTACAGCCGGCCGATCAGCGGGATCATCGCCTCCGCCAGCGCTTCCCGGTTGATCCATGTGGCTCGACAGTGGTCAGCATCCTGAAGCAAGGACATACCTTTCTCTCCCGGCCGCATCGTTGCGCCGGGTTGTGCAGGCTGGCAGCCTGGGCCGGGCAGACCGACGGTGGTCGGCCCGGAGTCGTAGGGCGCGGCTGCCGAAACAGCCGCGGGTCGTGCTGGTCGGGCTATTCGTCTAGCGCGAGTTCCTTGGGCAGTTCGAATTCCTTGGACGCGAGTTCCTCCACGTTGACGTCCTTGAACGTCAGCACGCGCACCGACTTCACGAACCGGTCGGAGCGGTAGACGTCCCAGACCCAGACGTCCTTCATGGTCAGTTCGAAGTAGAAGTCGTGCTCCGTGTCGCGGCGCACCAACTCAACTTCGTTGGCGAGATAGAAGCGTCGCTCGGTCTCGACGACGTACTGGAACTGCCCCACAACGTCTCGGTACTCTCGGTACAGGGCCAACTCGACCTCGCGGTCGTAGTCCTCGAACTCTTCTTCTTCCATGGTGTTTCAATCCTACGCTGTGATCTTGAGCCACGATTTGCGGTGCAGCCCCGTGGGGCCGAGCAGGGCGATCGCTTCCATGTGGGCCGCACTCCCGTAACCCTTGTTCCCCGCCCAGCCGTAGCCGGGGTTCAGGGCATCCGCCTCGATCATGAGCCGGTCACGATGCACCTTGGCGATCACGGATGCCGCCGCCACCGAACCGCAGTCCTGGTCGGCCCGCACCCGGGTGACCACGTTCAGCGGAGTGTGCAGCGCCCTGGTCAACCAGTCGTCGTTGCCGTCGAGCAATACGACGCTCCCGGCGATGTCGACCCCGGCGGCGTGCAACTGAGCCAGCGCGCGCTTGCCGGCCAGCCCGAGGCAGAAGATGATTCCCAGCTCGTCGACCTCGGCGGCCGAGGCTAGCCCGACAGCCGAGTGCAGTGCCCAGGCGGCCGCAAGGGGGGCCAGGGCCTCGCGCCGGGGCTCGCTGAGCATCTTGGAATCGCGGAGGCCGTCGGGGATCGCGGCGGCGGCGGGGCCGACGACGGCCACTCCGACGCCGACGGGGCCGGCCAGCGCGCCGCGGCCGACCTCATCGCAGCCGATCACACAGGTCGCGCCCGCGGCCATCATGGCCCGCTCGACGTCGAGGTTCGGGTCGACGACTCCCATCTATCGGGTCTCCGCGGAGACCCCTCGGAAGACCTCCGGGTAATCGTCGAGCCAGGTCCAGCGGGTCACGGGCCAGCTGATCACCAGGGCACGGCCGACCACGTTCTCAATCGGCACGAAGCCCTTGCCCGGCGTGTCGCCGTTGTACCTGGAGTCCTTCGAGTTGTACCGGTTGTCGCCCATCACCCAGAGTGATTTCGCAGGCACGACCACGTCGAAGGCATCCTTGGACACTTTCGACTCGCCGACCGGGAGTTGCAGGTACGGTTCCGAGAGCGGAATGTCGTTGACGCTCATCTGGCCGAGCGCGTTGCAGCAGACGACATGGTCCCCCGGCAGTCCGATGACGCGCTTGATCAGGTGGTCGTTGCTGTCCGGAGCGGAAAGGCCGACCACGGAGAGCACCCAGTCAACGCCGGCCACGATCGGGTTCTGCTGCACGGGAGTCTGCGGCAGGAGCCAGCCGCCCGGATCGCGGAACACGACGACGTCGCCCCTGGTGATCGGGATGAGCCCGGGCTCGAGCTGGTTCACGATGATCCGGTCGTTGACCAGCAGCGTCGTCTCCATCGACCCCGAGGGGATGTAGAACGATCGGATCAGGAACGTCTTGATCAGGAACGAGATGAGCAGCGCCACCACGAAAATGACCAGAAGGTCGCGAAGGAAGAGTGCAACGCCGCGCCTCGTGCGCTTCGTTTCTGATTCCAGGCGATTTGATCGCGTGGGCAGAGAATTGTCTGTCATTAAACCGCCTGAGCTCCTGACCCAGTGTAAGGGTGAGGAGCTCAGGGAGAAATCCAGCGAGTGCTGGGAGTCGACTGTTAGTCGCGCTTCTCTTTGATCTTGGCCTTCTTGCCGCGCAGGTTGCGCAGGTAGTACAGCTTCGCGCGACGCACGTCACCGCGAGTGATGACCTCGATGTGGTCGATCACTGGGGAGTGCACCGGGAAGGTACGCTCGACGCCGACCTGGAAGCTGACCTTACGAACGCAGAACGTCTCGCGCACGCCTTCACCGGAGCGGCCGATGACGACTCCCTGGAAGACCTGAACACGAGAGCGGGCGCCCTCAACGATATTGACGTGGACCTTGACGGTATCGCCGGCGCGGAAGGCCGGGATGTCCTTCCGGAGTGATGGTGCATCCACCTGGTCAAGAATATGCATAGTGTTTCGCTCTCTGTATCCGCCACAGGACGACTACGATTTGTGCCGCGCGACCCGCTGTGAGCGCCCCGCGTCGGCAACCGACTGAGTAAGTTCATGCCGAACGTTGCAGCTCCCCTGTGGCAGAGGCATGCTACGGCACAAACGCTGATTATGTCATGAAAACTCTGTGCGCCGCAAAAGCGGCGGATGTCCCGGTGGTCGAGCCGGTCGAGACCCGGCGACCCACTAACGCTCTGCGGGCTTCTCGTGGATCACGATCACCGCGGGATCGGCAGTGCTGTCGAAGCGGGGAGCCTTCGCGGCGCCTCCGGCCGCCGCCGACCCGAACCGGGCGGTCTCATCGATCACGACGAACATTTCGCGCATCCTGGCCCGGGCTGCGCTGTAGAACTCCCAGATGACAAACCAGAACGCGGCAAGGCCCACGACCACGATGAGCACGGGAAGACCACCGGACCGGGCCGTGAACCCGAGGGCCACGATCAGGGCGTGCCAGAGAGTGAGCGCGCCGACATCCGCCCAGGACACCGCCCGGCGGGTTCGCACGTCTTTGCGGGCGTAGATCAGCAGGGCGACCAGGAGGAGGCCGATCCCGAGGAGGACGCCGCCGAAGAAACTCCCGACCACCATCCAGCCGCTCGCTCCGAACACCGACGCGCCGACCAGCAGCCACGCGGGCAGCACGAGGACGGCGATGAACTGCCAGTAGTAGAAGAGTCTGCGTACGAACACGAGATCAGACTACTCGCGCGTTTTTGCCGCCGGCTCAGAGTTCGCTGGGGGCAGAAGATCGGGGCGCACCCGCCCGGTGCGCTCAAGCTGCTGCTCGCGGCGCCAGGCGGCGATCGCACCGTGATTTCCGCTGAGCAGCACGGCTGGAACGTCGTGCCCGCGCCAGCTGGACGGCTTGGTGTAGCTCGGGTATTCCAACAGGCCGTCCTCGTGCGATTCCTCGACGAGGCTCTCCGGATTGCCGACGACACCGGGGATCAGCCGCCCGATGGCCTCGATCATGGCCATCACGGCGACCTCTCCCCCGTTGAGCACGTAGTCGCCGAGGCTGATCAGGCGCACCCGACCGGCGGCGGCATAGTGGTCGAAGACACGCTGGTCGATGCCCTCGTAGCGCCCGCAGCCGAAGACCAGGTTCGGTTCCTCCGCGAGGGACCTGGCCATCTTCTGGGTGAACAGCTCACCGGCCGGGGATGGGAAGATCAGTATCGGGCCGGCATCCGGGCCGGCTTCGTCACAAGCTGCACCCACGGAAACTTCGCCGATGATCTCGTCCAGCGCCTCCCCCCACGGCTCAGGCTTCATCACCATGCCGGCGCCGCCGCCGTAGGGCGTGTCGTCGACGGTGTTGTGCCGGTCATGGGTATGGTCACGCAGGTTGTGTACTCGCAGGTCGATCAGCCCCGACTGGCGGGCCTTGCCGACGAGCGAGACGTCGAGGACGGAAAAGAACTCCGGAAAGATGGTGAGGATGTCGATGCGCACCAGAGAAGTCTAGGAGCGGATCAGCACCGGCTCCCGCGCGCCATCGACCTCGGCCGCCCGGTTCACCCTGGTGCGGTGCGAGAAGTAGACCGGCAGCGCGGTGAACAGGACCGCGCCGAGCAGGTTGCCGACGAGCACGGGGAGCTGGTTCCAGACCAGCCACTCGCCGATGCTGATGGGCGAGCCGAGCATCATGCCGGCGGGGATGACGAACATGTTGACGATCGCGTGCTCGAGGCCGAGGCTGAAGAAGATCGTCACCGGGAGCCACATCGCGAGGATCTTCCCGGCGGTGGACTTCGAGACGTAGAACATGATCGTGCCGATCGCGACCATCCAGTTGCAGAGCATCCCCTTGATGATCGCGACGACGATTCCGCTGGCGCCGACTGCCTCGTATGGCAGCACCTTGTGCTCGGCGAGGTGCATGATCGCCTGGACCATGGGGTCGGAGGTCTGCGTGCCCATGTACGTGATCGAGATGACGTAGAGGAAACCGAACAGCACCGCGCCGAAGAGGTGCGCGCAAATGACGACACCGAAATTGGTGAGACCCTTCTTGATCGTCGTGCGGCCCTCGAGGATCGCGAGCGGGATCAGGGCGAAGCTGCCGGTCACGAGTTCAAGGCCGAAAAGCAAAATAATGGCGAAGCCCACCGGGAAAAGCACGGCACCCACGATGGGTAGCCCTGTCTGGGCTGCCGCAGTCAGGGAGACCGCCGTCGCAGCGCCAAGGATGGCGCCGGCTAGGGTGCCGCGCAGGAACATCTGCTTAATGGTCAGGTTGGTTTTAGTAACCCCGGATTGGATGATGTCATCGATGAATTGATCCGGTTTGACGTACGACATGCGGCGGTTCTCCTTGGAGGGTGTGCCGCGTCATGACGAGCTGGGAAGTCGGACGGGCGCGGCGCGCCACTCCCCGGGTGTGGGGCGGGTCGCGTCTATGCGCCTTCGCGCTCCGGCGTTTCCACCGGAGGAGTCTGGGTTTCCGGCTCCGGATCGGTGTCCGGTTCCTCCGGCAGCTCTTCGAGCAGCCCCGGCGGAGGGGTGATGGTGACGATACCGGTCGATATGTCAACGGAGGGGACGATCGCCTTCACGAAGGGGATCATGACCTCGCCGGCCGGAGTCTTCACGATGAGCAGGTCCTGGGCGGGGAGATGCTCGAGCCGGGTGATGGTGCCGATCTTCTCGCCGTCGCGCACCACGGCGAGTCCTACGAGCTGGTGGTCGTACCAGGCGTCTTCTTCGTCGGGCTGTTCCTCGTCGTCCTGGTCGATCCAGAGGATCGCCTTGGCGAGGGCCTCGGCCGCTTCGCGGTCGGGAACATCCTTGAAAAATCCGACGGCGTGCTGGTTGTACCAGCGCAGCTCGACGAGCTCAAGGGTCCTGCCGTGCCAGGGTGACCCCGTGGGCACCTGGAGGGTGAACACGGCGCCCGGGACAAAACGACGTCCCGGGTCATCCGTGAACAGTTCGAGCTTGATGGCGCCCTTGAGGCCGTGCGCCTTCGTCAGACGCCCCACCCGGAGTTGACTACGGGGTGGCGTGCTGCCGTTCACCAAGCTCATTACCAACTTCTCGCTTACAGTTCTTCAGAAATCGGTGTCGACGACGTCGACCCGCACGCGCCTGCCGTCGGCCAGCGCAGCCACGAGGGTGCGCAGTGCCTTGGCGGTACGCCCGGAACGACCGATCACGCGGCCGAGGTCTTCGGGGTTCACGCGAACCTCGAGCACCTCGCCCCGCGGGGAGTTCTGGGCCGAAACGTGCACGTCATCCGGGTGATCAACGATTCCCTTGACGAGGTGCTCAAGCGCGGGTGCGAGCAAGACTACGCCTTGTCCTCTTCGGGAGCCGCGGTATCAGCCGCGGTCTCCTTGGGGGCCTCTTCCTTCGCCACGGGCTTGTCGGCCTTCGGCTTGAGAACGGGCTTCTTCTTCTCGTCGGCGACGAAAGCAACCTTGGCTTCCTTGACCTTCACGGTGCTGACGGCGTTCTTGTCACCCTTGAAGATGCCCCAGTCGCCGGTCAGCTTGAGGAGAGCGGCAACCTGCTCGGTCGGCTGTGCGCCGACTCCGAGCCAGTACTGCGCACGCTCGGACTTGACCTCGATGACGGAGGGCTCCTGCGTGGGGTGGTAGATGCCGATCTCTTCGATGACACGACCGTCGCGCTTGGTGCGCGAGTCGGCGACAACGATGCGGTAGTACGGTGCGCGGATCTTACCCATACGCTTCAAACGAATTTTGACAGCCACAATTCTCCTGTGTATTTGATTTTTGGCGAACTGACGGCCGTGAGCGTGGGGGCACACTCGGCACAAGCTCAATAAGGTGGTTTTTTCCTGCGTCTGAGTAGAGGGTCGAACGCAAGAGAACTCGACTAATCATTCTGCCAGACGATGCCCTGTTTCCGATAATCGGCGATCGCCTCTCCGTTGTTTCACGGCCCGCCCGGCACTCGGGCGTCACGGTGTGGCCACGGGTGCCCATTCGGTGTCAGGATTATGCACTGACACACCCGTTCGGGGTGACGCCCTCCTCGAAAGGCTCCACGTGGGAATCGAGTTTGCCCGCTCAGAGCGGTCGACCATTGGCATCGAGTGGGAACTCGCGCTGGTCGACCGCAACACGGGCGACCTCGTGTCCATCGCCGATGAGGTGCTCGACGGCCTCCGAGGCGCCGACGGCTCGCCGCATCCGAAGATCACCGGCGAACTGCTGCTCAACACGGTCGAGCTGGTTTCCGGGGTGCACCGCACGGTGGCCGGGGCGGTCTCGGATGTCGTCGGCCAGGTCGGCGAAGTGCGCACGATCACCGACCCGCGAGGCGTCGAGCTCGTCTGCAGCGGGTCGCATCCGTTCGGCCAGTGGTTCGACCAGGAAGTCACCGACAAGGCCAGGTACCACCGCCTGATCGACCGCACCCAGTGGTGGGGCCGCAACATGATGATCTGGGGCATCCACGTGCATGTGGGCATCGAGGACCGCAGCAAGGTCATCCCAATCCTCAACGGCCTGCTCACCTACCTTCCGCACCTGCAGGCACTGTCCGCGTCGAGCCCGTTCTGGGCCGGCGTGAACACCGGCTACGCCTCAAACCGGGCGCAGATGTTCCAGCAGCTGCCTACGGCCGGCCTGCCGTGGATCCTGGAGGACTGGTCCGCGTGGGAGCGCTATGTCCAGGACATGACCGTCACCGGGATCGTCGACGATGTCACCGAGGTGCGCTGGGACATCCGGCCGTCGCCGCGCTGGGGCACAATCGAAATTCGCGCCTGCGACGGAGTGTCCACGGCCGAAGAACTGGCCGCGATCGCCGCCTTCATCCAGTGCCTGGTCGAGTGGATGTCGACCCGGCTGGATGAGGGCGAGACCGTGCCGCAGTTGCAGCCGTGGTTCGTGCGCGAGAACAAGTGGCGCGCGTCGCGGTACGGCCTGGACGCGGAGATCATCCTCGATGCAGCAGGGACCGAGTGCCACGTGATCGATGACGTGCGGCGCCTGATCGGCGTGCTCTCCCCCGTTGCCGAGCGTCTGGGCTGTCTGCCGGAGTTCGCGGGGCTGAACCTGATTCTCGACGCCGGGGCCAGCTACCAGCGGCAGCTACGGGTGGCCGACGCCGCCGACGGGAGCCTGCCGGCGGTTGTCCGCGCGCTCGCCGAGGAACTGCGCACGGGGCTCGTCGCGCGCTGACCGCGCTTCGCCTCCCCCCACCCCGGTGATTGAGCCCGTCGAAATCAGGCCCGTCGGCTCAGCGAGGCCCACAGCGCGTCCAGTCCGTTGGAGGCGCGGTCCCTCTGGACCCGGGAGGAGATCGCCGCGCGCGAGCTCTCCAGCAAACTGGCCGCGACGCTGCGGATCCCCGAGCGCACCGCAAGCCGGGGTGCCTGACGCCGGGCCGCCGGACGCCGGGCCACCGAACGCCGGGCCACCGAAAGCCAGAGTGCCGAACGCCAGAGTGCCGAACGCCAGGGTGCCGCAAGCCGGGCCAACTGCACCCATCGATCGCCAGCCATCGAACGGGCCGGACGGGCCGCCGTTCTGAGACTGGATCCCGACGTCCCTTGAGTGATCGCGTATCGGTTAGCGTTGGAGCGGCTTGGCCGGCGGTGTCAACGCCCGATCCCCGCGCGCCCGGTATCGTCGGGTGGTCTTGTCAGGCCTGGTTCTTGGAGTCGCGCCAGGCGAGCCAGTCGGTCAGGCGGTCGAGTTTGTACTGCGGGCCCGACAGCCCCAGCGTGAACAGGCGCGCACCGAGGTCGTAGAGCTGGTCGGCTTCCCCCACGCTTCGACCCCGGAGCTCGGTGGAGATCTCGATTTCGGCCAGGTCGCGGCCGACCTTGTCACACCAGTCGGCCAGCACACCAAGCTTGTGTTCGAGCACCTCCGGGCTCGAGAACGTATGCCAGATGTCGGCGTGCTGGGCGACGATGCGCAGAGTCTTCTTCTCGCCGCCACCGCCGATGAGCACGGGAATCCTGCGGATGGGCGGTGGATTGAGCCTGGCCCACCGCGCCTCGATCCTCGGCAGGCTCTCGGCCAGGGCATCCAGTCGGGTGCCCACTGTGCCGAAATCGTAGCCGTACTCGTCGTAGTCACGCTCGAACCAGCCCGAACCGGTTCCGAAGATGAACCGGCCGCCACTGATGTGGTCGATGGTGCGGGCCATGTCGGCTTGCAGGTCCGGATTCCGGTAGCTGTTGCAGTTCACCAGCGCACCGATTTCGATCGTGGAGGTCTCCTCGGCCCAGGCGGCCAGGATCGTCCAGGACTCGAAATGGAGACCGTTCGGCTCACCGGAGAGCGGGAAGAAATGGTCCCAGTTGAAGGCGACATCGGCCCCCATCGCCTCGACCTGGCCGACCGCGTCGCGGATCGTGTCGTACTGGGTGTGTTGCGGCGCCAATTGCGCGCCAATGCGCACCAGACGGGAAGCGGCTGAAGTCATGCATGCAGCCTAATCCGACCGTGTCCGGCCCGACCGGTTACGGGACTGTGCGAATATCTTCCGGCCGCCCCCGCCCAGTCGCCGGGCCGTTACCGCCCGAGCATCTTCTGGAGCGCGGCCATCTCGTCTTCGGTCGGCCCGCCGGCCTTGCCGGCGACAGGCTTGCTGCCGCCCAGGCCGAAGCCCGTTCCACCGGCTACCACGGCTCCGGCCGGCTGCTCCCCGGAGGCGAGTGCGGCGTTCTCCGCCGCTCGCTTGGCCGGGTTGCCCGACTTCGAGCCTTTCTTCTTGGGCTGCTGCTTGCCGCGGTTGCCGCCGAGTCCGGCCCCCGCCATCGGGCCCATACCGGGGATGTTGGGCATGCCGCCCTTGGCGACCGTCTTCATCATTTTCGCTGCCTGCTCGAAGCGCTGTACCAGCTGGTTGACCTCCGTGACGGTGGAGCCGGCACCGCGGGCGATCCGCAGCCGGCGCGAGCCGTTCAGCAGCTTCGGAGTGGTGCGTTCGGCCTTCGTCATCGACTGGATGATGGCCTCGGTGCGCACGATCTCACGCTCGTCGAAGTTCTCCAACTGTTGCTTCATGGCACCCGCGCCGGGCAGCATGCTCATCATCTTCTTGATCGAACCCATGTTGCGCAGCTGCTGCATCTGGCCGAGGAAGTCGTCGAGGGTGAAGGTGTCGGTGGAGAACTTCTCCGCCATCTTGCGCGCTTCATCCTCGTCGAACGCGCCCTGGGCCTGTTCGATCAGGGTGAGGATATCACCGAGGTCGAGGATACGGCTGGCCATCCGGTCGGGGTGGAATGGTTCGAAATCGTCCAGGCTCTCGCCCGTCGACGCGAACATGATCGGGCGCCCGGTGATCGACGCCACGGACAGGGCGGCACCACCGCGCGCGTCGCCGTCGAGCTTGGTCAGCACGACGCCGGTGAAGTCGACGCCGTCCTGGAACGCCTTCGCGGTGGCGACGGCATCCTGGCCGATCATCGCGTCAATGACGAACAGGACCTCGTCGGGCCCGATGGCGGCACGGATGTCCGAGGCCTGCTTCATCATGTCGGCGTCCACACCGAGTCGGCCGGCGGTGTCCACGATGACAACGTCGTGCATCTTCTGCTGGGCGAACTTGACGCCGTCGCGGGCGACCTGCACCGGGTTACCGACGCCGTTGCCCGATTCGGGGGCGAAGACGGCAACGCCGGCCTGCTGCCCGACGACCTGCAGCTGGGTGACCGCGTTCGGGCGCTGGAGGTCGGCCGCCACGAGCACGGGCGTGTGGCCGTCCTTGGCCAGCCACTTGGCGAGCTTGCCTGCGAGGGTCGTCTTTCCTGCGCCCTGCAGCCCGGCGAGCATGATGATGGTCGGCGGCTTCTTGGCGAATTCGAGCCGGCGCTGCTGGCCGCCGAGGATCTCGACGAGTTCCTCGTTGACGATCCGAACCACCTGCTGCGCGGGGTTCAACGCCTTGCTGACCTCATCGCCCAAGGCGCGTTCGCGCACCTTGCCGGTGAAATCCTTGACGACATCGAGGGCGACGTCGGCGTCGAGGAGGGCGCGACGGATCTCGCGGACTGTGCCGTCGACATCCGCCGCACTGAGCTTGCCCTTGGTGCGGAGATTCTTGAACGTCTCGGCCAGGCGATCTGAGAGGTTTCCAAAAGTAGCCATTGTGCTTCTACTTTAACCGGTCCGGATGTCTATAGTGAGCGGGTGCGCCGATGGCGCACCCTCAGGTCTGGAGCCGTCTTGTCCGTAATCGTCATCGCAACACTCACCCCGAAGCCCGGCCGCAATCAGGAGATCCTCGACGCGTTGGCCGTGGTCTCTCCCAAGGCACACGCCGAACCGGGCTGCGAACTGTATGCCGCGCACACCGACGGCGACCGGGTCATCATGGTCGAACGGTGGTCCACGGCCGATCACCTGGCCGCCCACGGTGCCGGCGCAGCCCTCGCCGAGTTGAACGAGCTCACCGGCCACGCCGTTGCCGGCCCCGCCGAGGTGCGTGTGCTGGCCAACATGCCCTTCGGTGATCCGGCCAAGGGCACGATCCAGTAGCGGCGCCGACCGGCGGTGTCGCCAGCTACTGCTCGACGGCGATAACCACCGGGTCGCCGTGCACGTCGATCGTCACCACGAGCAGGGCATCGGTCTCGTCTGGGCTGATCGAGTATTCGAGCACCGCGAAGTGTTCCTCGCTGCGGAAGTGGTGCGGGTGGAAACCCACCCGTTGCAGCTGGATAGAGCGGAGGAAGTCGATCTGCTTGTCACCGGAGTCCCAGATCAGGGCGTCCTCGAGCGCCTCAGGATCCATTTCCTCGAGCTCGGTCGTGATGTAAGCGCTCGTCACCGACCGTTCCGCGCTGAGGTCGGCCACGAGCGACTCGCGGGCCTGCGAATCCAGTTCCTCGAGCGAGTTGACCATGGCCGCGACGATGTCGAGCGCCTCGACCGACACGGAATCTTCGTCGGGCGAGCTCAAGTCGATCTGCACGTCCTGGTCGCCCAGTTCGGCCGTGTCCGACCAGTACACCTCGCCCGCGTCATCGCTGCCGAGGATTCCGAAGAAATCGTGTTCGATGGTCATGACCGTCCTATCCGACGAGTTGTTGCGCGAAGACGTGCGGGGTGAAACCGGTGAGGTCGTTGATGCCCTCGCCCTGGCCGACGAGTTTGATGGGGATGCCGGTCTTCTCCTGCACCGCCAGCACGAAACCACCCTTGGCCGAGCCGTCCAGCTTGGTGAGAACGAGGCCGGTCACCCCGGCATGTTGGATGAAGGCCTCGGCCTGGGCGAGCCCGTTCTGGCCTGTCGTCGCGTCGAGCACGAGGAGAACCTCGGCGATCGGGGTCTGCTTCTCGATCACCCGGCGGATCTTCGTGAGCTCATCCATCAGTCCGCCCTTGGTCTGCAACCGGCCGGCGGTGTCGATGAGTACGATCTCGATCCCCTCGTTCATGGCCTTCTGCACGGTCTGGAAGGCGACGGATGCCGGATCCTGGCCATGCGCCTGCGGCCGCACGATGTCCGCCCCCGCCCGTTCGGCCCAGGTGGCAAGCTGCTCGACGGCGGCGGCGCGGAAGGTGTCCGCCGCCCCGATCAACACGCTGCGGTCGTAGCCGCGAAGGAACTTGGCGAACTTGCCGATCGTGGTCGTCTTGCCGACGCCGTTGACGCCGACGACGAGGACGACCGCGGGGCGGGCACTGAGGGTGAGGGTCGGGTCGTGCCGGGCGAGGCGCTCCTCGATGCCCTCGCGCAGCATCCGCTGCAGGTCGACCGGGTCCGTCGTGTGGTACCTCGCCACTTTCGCCCGAAGCTCGGCGACGATCGCATCGGTCACGGCCGGCCCGAAGTCGGCCTGGATGAGCGCGTCCTCGAGGTCGTCCCAGGTGTCGTCGTCGATCGTCTTCTTCGTGAACATGCCGCGCAGAGCGCCGGAGAGTGACCAGGAGGTGCGTTCTGCCATGTCTCTAGCCTATGGCTCGGGACCTTCGGACCTGGCCGAACGGGCGGAAGGTGATTGGCCTGACCCTGCACCTGTGCCGACATCCGCGGTAACACCGCCGGTCCGACCCGGCAGAATGGTCGGGTGAGTACCCAGACTCCCCCAGCGCTCGTCGGGATCGCCCACGGCACATCGTCAGCACACGGCCAGGCCGCGGTCGCCGGCTTGATGCGCTCCGTGGCCGTCACAAGGCCCGACCTGACGGTCGCCTTGGGCTTCGTGGACGTGCAACAGCCCGACACACCGGCGACCCTGGCTGCCCTCCCGGCTGGGCTTCCGGCCGCCGTCGTTCCGTTACTACTGTCGGCGGGCTACCACGTGCACGTGGACCTGACCGAGGCCGTGCGGGCCGAGACCGGACGTTCGGTGCTGCTTGCCGGCGCGCTCGGGCCCGACGACCGTATCATCGCCGTGCTCCGCCAGCGGCTCGCGGAGGTCGGGCTCCGCCCCGACGATGTGGTCGTGCTCGCGGTCGCCGGCTCCAGTGACGCGCGGGCGGTCGAGGCCTGCCGGGTCGTGGCAGCGCGCCTGGCGGATGCCGCCGGGCGCGAGGTGACCCTCGGCTTCCTCTCCGCCGCCGCTCCCCGCCTGGCCTGCGCGGTGACGAGGGCCAGGATCAACCGGCCCGGCCGGCGGATCGTCGTCAGCAGCTATCTGCTCGCGCCCGGTTACTTCCAGGGACTCGTCGAGAAGGCCGGCGCGGATGTCGTGACCCGCCCGCTCCTGATACCGGACGAGCCCGCCCCGGCGCTGCTCGTCGAGGTCGTGGTCGACCGGTACCTGAGCGCCGTCGCCCCGCATTCCAGTCGGAATGAACCATCCCGTTCCGGCACCATAGCCGACCTGCCGCGCCGCAGCCTTCTGTGACGCCGCGCTACGGCGCGTGACTGGCCGTTACGCTCCAGGGAGACACCTGCCCTCCGTTCTCGGTACGTTTTCTCCCACGCCGTTCGGCACCCGTTATCGCCGTCGCCGCGTCCAAGGAGGAGGAACCCATCGTGTCACCGAGTCAGACCGAGATGTCCCCGCCGGCCCGCCCGCAGCGCCAGTCGTCGCGTCCGAATGGACAGTGGAAGGTCGACGGAACAGCGCCACTGAACGCCAACGAGGCCTGGAAACAGGAGGACGGCGGCCTCAGCGTGCGAGAGCGGATCGAGAAGATCTACTCCAAGCGGGGCTTCGAGTCGATCGAGGACACCGACCTGCACGGCCGGATGCGGTGGTGGGGTTTGTACACGCAGCGCAAGCCGGGCATCGACGGCGGCAAGACGGCCACGCTCGAGCCGCATGAACTCGAAGACAAGTACTTCATGCTCCGCGTGCGCATCGACGGCGGCCAGCTCACCAGTACCCAGCTGCGCGTCATCGGCGAGATCTCCACCGAATTCGGCCGCGACTCGGCAGACCTGACCGATCGCCAGAATATCCAGCTGCACTGGATCCGGGTCGAGGACGTTCCCGAGATCTGGCGCCGCCTCGAGGCGGTCGGCCTGCAGACCACGGAGGCCTGCGGCGACGTGCCGCGCGTCATCCTGGGCTCCCCCGTCGCCGGGATCGCCGCCGACGAGCTCATCGACCCGACCGGCCTGATCTCCGAGATCACCGCCCGCTACATCGGCGACCTGAGCCTGGCGAACCTGCCCCGCAAGTTCAAGACCGCGATCACCGGCCACCCGAGCCAGGACGTCGTGCACGAGATCAACGACATCTCCTTCGTCGGAGTAGAGCACCCCGAGCTCGGCACCGGCTTCGACCTGTGGGTCGGCGGCGGGCTGTCCACCGCTCCCCGCCTGGCCGAACGCCTCGGTGTCTTCATCATCCCGGAGCGCGTCGCCGAGGTCTGGCAGGGCGTCGCAGCGTTGTTCCGCGACTACGGCTACCGCCGACTGCGAAACAAGGCCAGGCTCAAGTTCCTGCTCGCCGACTGGGGACCCGAGAAGTTCCGCCGGATCCTCGAGTCCGAGTTCCTCGAGACGGCCCTGCCCGACGGTCCCCCGGCCGCAGCACCGACCCGACAGGGCGACCATGTCGGCGTGCACAAGCAGGCCGACGGCCGCTTCTACATCGGCGTCACGCCGTTCGTCGGCCGGGTTTCCGGCCCGACGCTGACCAGCCTCGCCGACCTGCTCGAGGCGAACGGATCGACTCGACTGCGCACCACCCCGCACCAGAAGCTCGTTCTCCTGGACATCCCCGAGGAGAAGGTCGAGTCCCTCATCGTCGCCCTCGACAAGATCGGCCTGGCCGCCCGGCCGAGCCTGTTCCGCCGGTCCACCATCGCCTGCACCGGCATCGAGTACTGCAAGCTCGCCATCGTCGAGACCAAACAGGCCGCCACCGACGCCGTGCTGGACCTGGAGCAGCGCCTCGCCGGCATCGACGTTCCCCAGCCGATCAGCCTCCACGTCAACGGATGCCCGAACTCCTGCGCCCGCATCCAGACCGCCGACATCGGTCTCAAGGGGCAGCTGTTGCCCGACGGCGACGGCGGCCAGGTCCCCGGATTCCAGGTGCACCTCGGCGGCGGCCTGGCCTCGGTCGACCGGGACGCGGCCGGCCTCGGCCGCACCGTTCGGGGCCTGAAGGTCACCGCGGAGGACCTCGCTGACTATGTCGAACGCATCGTGCTCCGATTCATCGCCGACAGGACAGGCAGCGAAACCTTTGCTCAGTGGGCGCACCGCGCGGATGAGGAGGCACTGCAGTGAACATCGACAGCGCAGCCATCGACAGCACGGGCCAGGCGGGAACGCACCGCTCCGCCGTCGAACTGCGCGCCCTTGCCCAGACCGGTGCCGCCGAACTCGGCGACGCCGGCTTCGAACTGGTCGTCGCCTGGGTCGCCGCGAACTTCGCCGTCGATGCCGTCGCGGTCGCCTGCTCGATGGCCGACGCGGTACTCCCCCACATCGTCTCCACCCAGCTGCCCGGCGTCGACGTGCTCTTCCTCGACACGGGGTACCACTTCGCTGAAACCCACCAGACCAGGGCCGACGTCGCCCGGCTGCTGCCCGTGCGCCTCGTCGACGTGTTGCCCGAGCATTCGGTGGCCGAACAGGACCGGCTGCACGGCGCCGACCTCTTCAACCGCGACCCCAACCTGTGCTGCGCGATGCGCAAGGTCGAGCCGCTGCACCGTGCCCTCGGCGGCTACGAGCTGTGGTTCACCGGCGTGCGCCGGGACGAAGCGCCCACCCGTTCGAACACGCCACTGGTCACCTGGGACGACCGCAACGGCCTGGTCAAGGTGAATCCGCTGGCCGCCTGGACCTTCGAGGAAATCCTCGGCTACGCGGCACTGCACCAGGTTCCGGTCAATTCGTTGATGGCCCAGGGCTATCCCTCCATCGGCTGCGCGCCGTGCACGATACCCGTCGCCCCCGGTGACGATCCCCGATCCGGACGCTGGGCAAGCCTGGCGAAGACAGAATGCGGACTCCACCTGTGAACGCTCCATCGGTCCGCTCTGCCGCCCCGAGCCAGGCCGCCCCGAGCCACGCCGCCCCGAGCCACGCCGCCCCTGCCCAGGGCGGCAGCCACCGCCTCTCCCAGCTCGACATGCTCGAGAGCGAGGCCATCCACATCATCCGCGAGGTGGTGGCCGAGTTCGAACGGCCCGTGCTGCTGTTCTCCGGCGGCAAGGATTCCGTCGTGGTGCTCCACCTCGCCGCGAAGGCGTTCTGGCCCGGCCGGGTGCCGTTCCCGCTCCTCCACGTCGACACGGGCCACAACTTCCCCGAGGTCATCGCGTTCCGGGATGAGACCGTGGAGCGCCTTGGACTGCGGCTCGAGGTCGCCCGGGTGCAGGACTACATCGACGACGGCAGACTGCATGAGCGGGCCGACGGAACCAGGAACCCGCTACAGACCCTGCCGTTGCTCGACGCGATCGCGGCCGGACGACATGACGCCGTCTTCGGCGGCGCCCGCCGCGACGAGGACAAGGCCAGGGCGAAGGAACGCATCCTCTCCCTCCGCGACGAATTCGGCCAGTGGGACCCGCGCAACCAGCGGCCCGAACTATGGAACCTCTACAACGGCCGCCACACGGTCGGCCAGCACGTGCGTGCGTTCCCGATCAGCAACTGGACCGAGCTCAACGTCTGGCGCTACATCGAACGCGAGCAGATCGCCCTTCCCCCGCTGTACTACGCGCACGAACGCGAGGTATACCGTCGCGACGGGATGTGGCGGGCGACCGGCCCGGTCAGCATGCCCCGGGCAACCGAGACCGTCCAGACCCGCATGGTGCGCTACCGCACCGTTGGCGACATGAGCTGCACGGGCGCGGTCGAGTCGGATGCCGCATCCGTCGACGCCGTCGTGCGCGAGGTCGCCCTGAGCACGATCACCGAACGTGGCGCGACCCGCGCCGACGACCGGATCTCCGACGCAGCAATGGAAGACCGAAAAAAGGACGGGTACTTCTAATGACCCAGGCACTCACCGACAGCCAGGCACCGGCAGATCTCACCCCGACCGGCAGTCTGGTCGGCGGCACCCTTTTCCGCTTCGCCACGGCCGGCTCGGTCGATGACGGCAAGTCCACCCTCGTCGGCAGGTTACTGCACGACTCGAAGGCCGTGCTCGCCGACCAGCTCGACGCCGTCACCCGTACCTCGACCGAACGCGGCTTCGGCGGCACCGCGGGCGGCATCGACTTCGCCCTGCTCACCGACGGCCTCCGGGCCGAACGCGAACAGGGCATCACCATCGACGTCGCCTACCGCTACTTCGCCACCAACCGGCGCTCCTTCATTCTCGCCGACTGCCCCGGTCACGTGCAGTACACCCGCAACATGGTCACCGGCGCCACAACCGCGGACGCCGTCATCATGCTCATCGACGCCCGTAAGGGCGTGCTCGAGCAGACCCGTCGCCACCTCTCCGTGGTGCGCCTGCTCCGGGTGCCGCACATCATCGTCGCCGTCAACAAGATCGACCTGCTCGACTACGACGAGGCTGCCTACACCGAGATCGCGGCTGAGGTGAGTACGGTCACCGGGGAACTCGGCCTCGGCACGGTGCACGTCATCCCCGTCTCGGCCCTGGCCGGCGATAACGTCGTCGACCGCTCCTCGCGCACCCCCTGGTACACCGGACCCAGCCTGCTCGAACTGCTGGAGACCCTGCCAGTCGTCGACGAAGTGGAGAACGCCCTCGAGTCATTCCGGCTGCCGGTACAGCTCGTGCTGCGCCCACAGGGAGCAGTCGCCGTCCCCGCCGAATACGCGCCGGCCTTCCGCGACTACCGGGCCTACGCCGGGCAGGTTGCCTCCGGCACTGTGCGGGTCGGCGACGCCGTCACCGTGCTCCCCGGCGGCGCCGGCACCATCGTCACCGGCATCGACTTCGCCGGCGCCGAACTCGACGAGGCATTCGCGCCGCAGTCCATTGCCCTCCGGCTCAGGGACGACCTCGACATCGCCCGCGGTGCGGTGATCGGCGCCGCCGGCACCCTTCCGGAGCCCACGAAGGAGCTGACGGCCGCCCTGTTCTGGCTCGACCCCAGGCCACTCACTCCCGGCGACCGCGCCCTCGTGAAGTTCGGCACCAACACGGTGCAGGCGATCCTGGCCGCCGTCACCGGTCGGCTCAACCTGGACACACTAGAGCAGGAAACCGCCGCCAGACTGGACATCAACGACATCGGCCAGGTCACCGTGCGGCTCGCCTCGGCGCTACCGGTCGACACCTTCGGCCGGAACCGCCGCGCGGGCGCGTTCCTGGTGATCCATCCACAGGACGGCGCGACCCTGGCCGCCGGTATCGTGACGGCACCCCGGGTGCCGGCATGACCCGGCGCACCGGCCTCCGTGCGGGCCTCCGGGCCGGCCTCCGCGGCGGCCTCACCGTGCGGGCCGTCCTCACCGTGCGGACCGGCCTCACCGTGTTCGCGATCACCGTTATACCCTCGCTTCTGGGCGGATGCTCCGCCCAGGGCAGCACGGTGGCACCGGCCGGACCGGCCGCGGAACTCCGTCTCGGCTACTTCGACAACGTCACCCATGCCCCCGCACTGGTCGGTCTGGAGAAGGGAATCCTCGCCAACAGCCTCGGCGACACGAAGCTCCGCAGCCAGGTCTTCAGCGCCGGCCCGGCCACCATCGAAGCCCTGAGCGCCGGGGCCATCGACGCCGCCTACCTCGGGCCGAACCCCGCCGTGAACAGCTTCATCAAGAGCGCCGGGAAGTCCGTGCGGATCGTGGCCGGGGCCGCCAGCGGCGGCGCGGCCCTGGTCGTGCGCGCCGGCATCGACAGTCCAGCCGACCTGGCCGGCACCACCATCGCCACGCCCCAGCTCGGCAACACCCAGGACGTCGCCCTCCGGGCGTGGCTCGGCGAACAGGGCTACGACACCGACACCGCGGGCGGCGGCCGCGTGCACATCGCGCCGACCGACAACGCCCAGACCCTGGCCCTGTTCCAGAGCGGCAAGATCGACGGGGCCTGGCTGCCTGAACCGTGGGTGTCCAGGCTTGTGCTCGACGCCGGCGCCACCGTGCTCGTGGACGAGGCGTCCCTCTGGCCGGAAGGTGCCTTTCCCACCACGGTGCTGCTCGTGCGGAGCGAGTACCTAACCGAGCACCCCGAGACTGTGCAGGCCCTCGTCGCCGGGCACACCGCATCCGTCGGCTGGCTCAATGCGCACCCGGACGAGGCGGCGACCGTGATCAATGAGAAGCTGACCGAGGACACGGGCAAGGGCCTCTCCAAGGCCGTGATCACTCGCGCTCTCTCGCGCGTGACGTTCACGACGGACCCGCTCGCCGCGACCTTCCCGATGCTACTGAAGGCCGGCGTCACGGTCGGCACCGCGAAATCCGGCACCTTGGCCGGGCTCTTCGACCTGGCACCCCTGAACACCGTGCTGGCCACGGCCGGCGGCACACCCGTCAGCGCTGCCGGACTCGGAACGGAGTAACCGATGATCAACACCAGGACTGCACCGGTGGCGGTCGGCGCGACCACCGTCCACCGGGCCGCTGTCGCCACGGATCGGCCGGCCGACGCCCCCGCCATCCGCATCGACGGTCTCACCAAGCGATTCGGCACCAACGGCCCGATCGTGCTCGAGGACATCACCCTGTCGATCGAGCCCGGCGAGTTCGTCTGCCTGCTCGGCGCATCCGGCTGCGGAAAGTCGACGCTGCTCAACATCATCGCGGGTCTCGAACATCCCACCAGCGGCACCGTCACCGTCACCAGCGGCAGCGCCGCGGTGATGTTCCAGGAGTCCGCCCTGTTCCCCTGGCTGACCGCCGGCCGCAACGTCGAACTCGCTCTCAAGCTGCGTGGAGTGCCCCGATCCCAGCGTCGCAGCCAGGCGCTCGAACTGCTCGATCTCGTCAACCTCACGGATGCCGCAGACAAGCGCCCGCACGAGCTCTCCGGCGGTATGCGCCAGCGGGTGGCCCTCGCCCGCTCACTCGCCCAGGACCGCAAGGTGCTCCTGATGGACGAACCGTTCGCGGCGCTCGACGCGATCACCCGGGACCTGCTGCACGAGGAACTTGAGCGGATCTGGCGGGAAACCGGCCGCACCATCGTCTTCGTGACCCACAACGTGCGCGAGGCTGCCCGGCTCGGCCAGCGGGTGTTGCTGATGTCCTCCCGACCGGGGAGGATCGCCAACGAGTGGCGCCTGGCCGACACCGGGCCCCGCCGGATCGAATCCCCGGAGGTATCGCGCCTGTCCATCGCGATCACCGAACAGCTGCGACAGGAGATCCGCCGCAATGCCCAGCACTGAGACAGGCACTGGCACGAGCACCTCCGTCCTGCCGGTCCCCGCGGCCGCCCGTGCGACCTCGGACGACGATTTCCGCACCCTCGAAGCCGGTCTCGACGCGTTACAGACCGTCCCGCTCGTCGAGCGGGGACCCTGGCGTCGTCTTGTCGACGGCGTGCTGCCGCCGGTGCTGCTGCTCGCGGCGCTCGTCGTCGCCTGGCAGTTCTACGTCGTGATCGCCCAGCCGCGCCCGGACCTCGTGCCGGGGCCGTTCAACGTCTGGGCCTCGATCGGCGAACTCTGGTCGAACGGACGGCTGCAGCAGGCGGTGCTCACGAGCCTCGCCCGCGGCGGCGCAGGCTTCCTGATCGCCGTCGCCATCGGCACTCCGCTCGGACTGCTCCTGGCCGAGTGGCGGCTCCTGCGCCGAGCACTCGGCCCCCTGCTCTCCGGGTTGCAGGTGCTGCCCTCGGTGGCCTGGGTGCCTGCCGCGATCATCTGGTTCGGGCTCACGGATGCGACCGTCTACTTCGTGGTGCTGATGGGCGCCGTGCCCTCGATCGCCAACGGACTTGTTGCGGGGATCGACCAGGTTCCGCCACAGCTACGACGGGTGGGGAGCGTGCTCGGCGCCTCTCGTCTCCAGCTCGTCACCCTCGTGATCCTGCCGGCTGCACTGCCCGGCTACCTGGCCGGACTCAAACAGGGTTGGGCCTTCTCCTGGCGTTCCCTGATGGCGGCGGAGATCATCGCGATGGGTGGGTCGATCGGCTTCGGGCTCGGCTCCATGCTGCAGCAGAGCCGCGACCTGGCCGACCTGCCCGCAGTGCTCGCGACCATTCTCGTCATCCTCTTTGTCGGCATCCTGGTCGAACTCATCGCATTCGCCCCGGTCGAACGCTGTCTCCTGCGCCGCCGCGGCCTCACGTCCGGAGGCACCCGATGACACTCTCCCCCAGCCCGGTCGCCCGTAGCCCGATCACCCGGAGCCCGATCACCCTGTACCCGCTCGGCCTCACACTCTCCGGCCGCGCCGTGATCGTTGTCGGCGGCGGTGCCGTCGCGGCCCGGCGCGCGTCGGGCCTCGTCGCCGCCGGTGCCCTTGTCACCGTCGTCGCCCCGGAAGCCGGCCCCGACCTCCGCGTCCTCCTGGCCACCGGCGGCGTCACCTGGCGGGAGCGCGCCTACCGCACCGGCGACCTGGCCGGCGCCTGGCTTGCGCACACGGCGACCGGCGTGACCGAGGTCGACGCCCTCGTCGCCGCCGATGCCGAGGCCGCGCGAATCTGGTGCGTCAACGCGGCCGATCACACCACCTCCACTGCCTGGGTTCCCGCCGTCACCCGGCGGGACGACGTGAGCGTCACGGTGTCGACCGGCGGCGACCCGCGCCGGGCCATGGCACTGCGGGATGCGATCGGGAGCTCCCTCGACGCCGGCTCGCTGCCGCTGCGCCACCACCGCCGGCCCGTGGGCACCGGAACGGTTCACCTGGTCGGCGGCGGCCCGGGCGACCCCGGCCTGATCACCGTGCTCGGCCGAAGACTCCTCGCCGAGGCCGACGTCGTGATCGCCGACCGTCTCGGCCCGCGCTCCCTCCTCGGCGAGCTCGACCCCGAGGTGCTCGTGATCGACGTCGGCAAGCTCCCCGGCCACCACCTGGTTCCCCAGGACGAGATCAACGCCCTGCTCGTCGAGCACGCCCGGGCCGGGCGCCGGGTCGTGCGCCTCAAGGGCGGCGACCCCTACGTTCTCGGACGAGGCGGCGAGGAGGCTGCCTACTGCCGCCGCCACGGCGTCGCCGTAGAAGTGGTGCCCGGCGTGACCAGCGCCATCTCGGTCCCGGCCGCGGCAGGCATCCCGGTCACCCACCGCGGCGTCGCGGCCGGCTTCACGGTCGTCACCGGGCATGAACAGCTCCGTTCGCTCCCCGGCGGACGGGACCACACCGTGATCCTGCTGATGGGCATCAGCGCCCTGCCGGGGTCCGCCACGGTGCTCGCCACCGGAACCCGGGGCGAGGACTGCCCCGTCGCCATCATCGAGGACGGTTACGGCCCAGGCCAGCGGGTCACGGTCGGTACTCTCGCCACGATCGCTGCCCTGGCCGGGAGCCGCGGCGTCGCATCCCCGGCCGTCATCGTGGTCGGCGACGTCGTCACGCTGAGTCCGCACGCGCACCACTCCTCCGCCGTCCCCTCGGCCGAAACTGTCCCCCCCGCACCCCGAAAGGCCCGCTCATGACCTGGACGCCCACGGCTCCCCCGCCTCTGAGGGTCGCCATCATCGGCGCCGGCCCGGCCGGCATCTACGCCGGCAACATCCTCGCGAGGGCCGTGCAGGACGCCGGCGGTGAGGTCGGAATCGATCTGTTCGACTCGCTCCCAGCCCCCTACGGACTGATCCGGTACGGGGTTGCCCCCGACCATCCCCGGATCAAGGGCATCGTCAACTCGCTGCACGAGATGCTCGGCAGCGGCACCATCCGGTTCATCGGAAACGTGGACTACGGCACCGACCTTGACCTTGCCGACCTCCGCGCGCATTACCACGCGGTCATCTTCGCGACCGGGGCGATCCGGGATGCCGTGCTCGGCATTCCCGGCATCGACCTGCCCGGGTCCTACGGGGCGGCCGACTTCGTGTCCTGGTTCGACGGGCATCCGGATGCCCCGCGCGACTGGCCCCTCGACGCGACCGACATTGCCGTGATCGGAAATGGCAACGTCGCCCTGGACGTGGCCCGGATGCTGGCCAAGCACGCGGCCGACCTGCTCCCGACCGACATCCCCGCCAATGTGCACGCCGGGCTCGCCGGCTCGCCGGTGACCGATGTTCACGTGTTCGGCCGTCGCGGGCCGGCCCAGGTGAAGTTCACCCCGATCGAGCTGCGCGAGCTCAGCGAAATCCCGGGCGTCGACGTGCTCGTCTACGAGGACGACTTCCCCAGGGATGAGTCGTCCGAGGAATCCCTCGCCGCGTCGAACAACCAGGTCAAGGTGATGACCCGCACCCTGAACGGCTGGCTCACCCGGGAACCGACCGGGGCATCCCGCCGGCTGCACCTGCACTTCCTGCACAGCCCGGTCGAGGTCTACGGCACCGGCAGTGTCGAGGGCATGCGCTTCGAACGCACCGAGCCCACAACGAACGACGGCATCCGCGGCACCGGGGAGATCCTCGACTACCCGTTGCAGGCCGTGTACCGCGCGGTCGGCTACCGCGGCAGCGCCCTGGTGCAGGTACCATTCGACGAGGCCCGAGGAGTCATCCCGAACGACGGCGGGCGGGTGCTGGGCCCTCACGGCGTCCCGCTTCCCGGGCTCTACGCGACCGGCTGGATCAAGCGCGGACCGGTCGGTCTGATCGGGCACACGAAGAGCGACGCCCTGGAAACCGTGACGAATCTGCTCGAGGATGTCGACCTGGCGGTGCAACCCGCCCGGCCCCCGGCGGACGCGATCCTCTCCCTGCTCGAGGCGCGCGGGATCAGTTTCACGACCTGGTCCGGCTGGCTCGCCCTCGACGCGCACGAGCGTGCGCTCGGCGACTCCGACCTGTCTCCGGTGCTGCGGGAACGCGTCAAGGTTGTCCCCCGCGACGAGCAGGTCGGCATCGCCCAGGGCGGCAGCTTGGTGTCGTCGTGACCCACGTCATTGCCATACAGTGCGTCGACCTGATCCACAAGGACCACCCGAGCGGCACCGTCCGTTCCCCGCAGCGCGTGGCCGACGCTTAGCGGTCGCCGTTGCGGTCGCCGTTGCGGTCGCCGTTGCGGTCGCCGTTGCGGCGGACCTGCGAGCGAATACGCAAGCCCCCGGACACGGACGCACAGCGGGGCTATCGTGTCTGCATGCCGGTGAGAGAGTGGCCCGCAGATTCGATCGAGGCCGGGATCGCCCAGTGCGTCACTGCCTGTGACGCGCTGGTGACGGTCAGCGAGGACTGCGCGGACGCCTGTCTCGCCACCGAGGGCAACGGCGAGGTCACCGCCTGTTTCCTGGCCGACCTGGACTGCGTCGAAATCTGCACCACCACGACCAGGGTGTTGTCCTGGCACACCCGCAACGACGGGCCTACCGCCGTTGCGATCCTGGAGACCTGCCGTGAGGCGTGCATGGCCTCGACCGCGGCCTGCGAACGGATGATGGCGCTCCACCCGTCCTGGCGGACCTGCTCGATGGCCTGCCGCCAGGTCAGCGACTCCTGTACCCGGCTGCTCGCCCTCCTGGGACATCGCGAGGAGTAGCTCGGCCTCAGGACGCCCGGGCCTCGTCCTGGACCTCGTCCCTGGCCAGCCGCTGACCGACCACGGCAGAGACCCCGTCCTGCCGCATCGAGACGCCGTAGAGGGCGTCCGCGATCTCCATCGTGCGTTTCTGGTGGGTGATGATGATCAGCTGGCTCGCGGCCTTCAGATCCTCGAAGATCGTGAGCAGCCGGCCGAGGTTCGCGTCATCCAGGGCCGCCTCCACCTCGTCCATGATGTAGAACGGACTCGGCCGCGCCTTGAAGATCGCGATCAGCAGGGCGACAGCCGCCAGCGACCGTTCCCCGCCGGAGAGCAGCGAGAGTCGTTCGATCTTCTTGCCTGCCGGTTTGACCGAGACCTCGATCCCGGTCGTGAGTAGTGAGTCGGGGTCGGTGAGCCGGATGCTGCCGCTGCCACCGGGGAACAACACCGGGAAGACCTCGGCGAAGGCCGCCTGGGTGTCATCGAAGGCGCTGCCGAAGATCGCCCCCATCTTCTCGTCGATCTCAGCGATGATCGTGAGCAGGTCGGTGCGGGTGTTGGTGAGGTCGGTGAGCTGTTCGGTGAGGAACTTGTGCCGTTGCTCGAGTGCCGCGAATTCTTCGAGGGCGAGCGGGTTGATCCGGCCGAGTTGCGCGAACCGGCGTTCGGCGCCGGCGAGGCGCTGCTTTTGTTCGGCTCGGTCGTAGGGCACCCCGTCTGCCTGAGCATCGTTCTCGGACGGGATCAACTGGTCGGGCCCGTATTCGGCGACGAGCACCGCTTCGACCAGGCCCAGTTCGCTTCCGGCGCGTTCGAGCAGGCCCGAAAGGTGAAGCTTCTTCTCGTAGATCTCCAGTTCGAGGCCGTGCACGTTCTCGGTGACTGCCTGGAGCCGGTCGCGAAGGGCGCTGTCTTCCCGCCGCAGGGCGGAGAGTTCCTCGTTCTGGCTGGTCCGTTCCGACTCGGCCCGGGCCAGCCGGAGGCGGGCCTCGCCGACCGCGCCGTCGACCGAGGCAAGCACCTGGGGCAGCGCCTGCGCAACGCCCATGGCCGCCCCCACCTGACGGCGCCGGATGACCGCGCGCCTGGCTGCATCCTCGGCTGCCGCCCGGTCGGCCTCGAGCCGCCTGGCGACGGCGACGCTCCTGGCCTGGCCTGCCCGCACGCGTTCCGTCGCGATCTCCACCTGCAGGCGGGACTCGATCTCGGTCTCGCGGGCGGCCTCCACCTCAGCGTAGACGGCGTCGCGCGCGCTCGCGTCGAGAATGGGGCGTGGCCTCGCCCGCTGCGCCTCCAGTTCCGCTGAGCTGCGCGCGGCCTCGCTCTCGGCCCCGGCGACGGCTTCCCCCGCCCGGCGCAGGCCGGTGGAGAGGCGGTCGAACTCGGCGGCAGCCGCCTCGACCTGCACGCCGGCCCGGCCCGTCTTCTCGGCGCGGGCAGCGACCCGGGACTCGGCCTCCCCCTGCGCGGCACGCGCGGCGGTGAACTGCTCTCTGCCGTGCCGGAGCAGGACGCGCTGTTCGGCAAGGTCGGCGCTCACCCGGTCGACCAGTGACCGAACCTCGCCGAGTCGGTCGTCGGCAGCGTCCCGGTCGGCGCCCAATTCGAGTCTGCTCCGGCGGGCACCTGACCCTCCACGCAGCACGTATTCGCTGAGCACGTCGCCGGCCACGGTGATGATCGTCAGGGGCGCGGCGCCGCCGAGCAGGTCCTCCGCAGCCCTGGCGCACTCGAGGTCGTCCGCGACGACGGTGTGTTCGAGCAACGCGAGAACCCCGGCCGGGGCATCGACGACCGAGCACGCCCACACGAGGCCATTCCGGGCGGAGAGGTCGGGCAGGTCGGGCAGGTCGGGCACGTCGGCAAGGTCGGCAAGGTCGGCAAGGTCGGCAAGGTCGGCAAGGTCGGCAAGGTCGGCAAGGTCTGGCAGGGCGGGCAGGGCGGAGAGTTCGGGCAGGGCGGACGTGCCGACACGAGCGGCGGCCCCGGGGCCGCTTCTTCCCACGACGATGAGTTCGACCCGGCCGAGGTCATCGGCGCGGACCGCGCCGATGGCGTCGAAGGCGGCATCCCGCGTCTCCGCGAGCACCGCGTCGGCCAGAGATCCGAGGGCGGCGGCGATCGCGCCCTCGAAGCCCGGCCGCACGTGCACATGCTCGGCGACCAGACCGCGGATGCCGGTCAACGCCATGGTGACGAGCGCGGACGAGCCGTCCTTCTGGTCGAGGGCGAGCGAGAGGGCACCCGTTCGGGCCACGAGCGCGTCCCTTTCGCGCTCGAGCGTGTGCAGTTCCTCGCGTAGCCGCTCGACCTCGGCCTCGGCCTCGGTCACGATGCTCTGGAACCCTTCGCACGCCTCGACGAGGTCGGCGCCCTCGGCGCCGGCGTCGGTGTCGAGGGCTTCGAGCACGGCCCGGGCCGCGTCCACCCGGCCCCCGGCCGCGTCGAAGGCGTTCTGTTGGCGGAGCACCTCTCCCCTGACCGACGCCAGCCGGGACGCCGCGGTCTGGGCCTGCCCCGTCAGCGCGGACACCTGGAGATCGTGGCGGGAGACCAGGGCCGCCTGGGCGGCGATCTCCACGTCGAGTGCATCGAGTCGGCCGCGCGCGGCGGCGGATGCCTCGCGAGCGTGTGCGTGCCGGGTCTCGGCCAGGCCGATCCGCTCCCGGAGCGAGTCGACCTCGGCGGCGGCGTCCTGCAGCATTGCCGGGGTCACGCTCGGCCCGGTGTCGACGGACTCGGCCTGGTCGGCGAGCAGGGCCAGGCGCTGGTTGGCCAACGTGTACAGCCCACGGAGGCGTTCCTGCACGGACTCGAGGCCGAAACTCGTGCGCCGGGCCAGGTCGACGGCGTCGCCGATCTGGGCCTCTTCGAGCCGGCGCAGGCGCAACTGCTTCTGGTCGAGCTGTTCCTGAAGCACAATGCGTTCGGAATGGCGTTCGCTTTCTGTGCGCCCGTGCGCGTCGAGGGCCGTGCGCAGGGCGACCACATCGTCGGCGAGCAGCCGCGCCCGCGCGTCGCGTACGACCGCGGCGATGCCCTGGGCTTCGCGCGCGACCTCGGCCTGACGTCCGAGCGGTTTGAGCTGACGCCGGATCTCTCCGGCGAGGTCACTGAGCCGGGTCAGGTTGGCCTGCATCGCGTCGAGCTTGCGGAGGGTCTTATCCTTACGGCGGCGGTGTTTGAGGATGCCGGCCGCCTCCTCGATGAAGCCGCGCCGTTCCTCCGGGCTGGCCCGGAGCACGGCGTCGAGCTGCCCCTGGCCGACGATGACATGCATCTCCCTGCCGAGGCCGGAGTCGCTGAGTAGTTCCTGCACGTCCAGCAGGCGGCAGGTCTGCCCGTTTATCGCGTATTCGCTGGCCCCGTTTCGGAACAGGGTGCGGGAGATGGTGACTTCCGAGTAGTCGATGGGGAGGGCGCCGTCGGTGTTGTCGATCGTGAGCGTCACCTGGGCCCGGCCGAGCGGGCCCTTGGTCGCTGTGCCGGCGAAGATGACATCCTCCATTTTGCCGCCACGGAGCGTCTTGACGCCCTGCTCCCCCATCACCCAGGCGAGCGCGTCGACCACATTCGATTTGCCGGAGCCGTTCGGCCCGACCACGCAGGTCACTCCGGGCTCGAAGGCGAACGTCGTGGGCTGCGCGAACGACTTGAACCCCTTGAGGGTGAGGCTCTTCAAATACAACGCTGCGCCCTTTCCGGTCGTCGGTGCCAGTTTCTTGGGGGTGTGTCCTGCGGGTCTGCCGCCCGGTTCAACGCTACCGGACACATCCGGTCGGGCCGGGGAGGCGCGGCCCCGTCGAATTCGACGGAGATTTTGTCCGTTTGGAGCTGAAACGGATGCCCCGGGCTGCTCACGCGCAATTTCTCCGTCGAATTCGACGGGGCGCGGGGAGCGGCCGGGGCATCCGTCGGTGGCGACCTTCAACGCCGAGGAGAACCGGCAGATGCACACGCTGAACGAGGCCCTGGGCTTCCGGCCGATGAGCTACGTGGGGCGTGGCGCCGAACGGCACCCGGCCAGGTCAGCGCAGCCGCTGGCAGCGCGGGCAGAGGTGGGATGACCGGTTCATGAACTGTTGCCTGACCAGGAGGGTGCCGCAGCGCGGGCACGGTTTTCCCTGCTGGCCGTACGCGACGAGGCTGTGCGAAAAATAGCCGGATTCGCCGTTGACGTTCACGTATTGGGCATCGAAACTCGTGCCTCCCTCCGCGAGGGCACGACCGAGGATGACGCACACCGAATCCAGCAGGAGCCGTGCCCTGCCCCTGGACAACGAGTCGGCGGGCTGGTCGAAGTGCAGGCGGGCAGCGAAGAGCGCCTCGTCGGCATAGATGTTGCCGATGCCACTGATCAGGGTCTGGTCGAGGAGCGCCCGTTTGACGCCCGTCTTCTTTCGGGCGAGGGCACCCAGGAACGCCTCAGCCGAGAAGGCAGGATCGATCGGATCCCGGGCGATGTGGGCCACCTGAGACGGAATCAGGCTCGACCAGTCGCCTGATGCCGCTCCGGACTCTCCCGCCGCCAGGCCGTCGCGCGTGGGTTGCATCGTGTCGACCGCCATGCTGCCGAAGATGCGCTGGTCGACGAAGTGGAGCCACAACTCGCCGAGCCGGGGGTGGTCGAGGTGCAGGCGCACCCGCAGCATCCGGTCGGCGTCGGAGCCGGGAGCCCGGAGGAGCACCTGCCCGCTCATTCCCAGGTGGATGACCAGGGCTCGCCCCGATTCCAGGGGCAGCCACAGGAACTTACCTCGCCGCACGGCACCGAGGATGCGCTGTCCCTCGAGCAGCCGCGCGAACGAGCCAGACTCGGGGTCGTGGCGCCGAAGCGAGCGTTCCTCGAACACCTCGACGGCCACGATGACGGCGCCGGTCGCCGCCGGTTCGATCCCTGACCGGACGACCTCCACCTCGGGAAGTTCAGGCACCTCACGCGCCTTTCAGCTGCTGGATCAGAGGTCGCTGAGCAGGGTCCAGGCGTCGAGCGCGGCAGCCATTTCGGCGTGCTTCTTACTCGTGCCCTCACCGCTCGCGGAGATGATGCCCACGGTGACCGTCGCGATGAAGACCTTCGAATGGTCGGGGCCGCTTTCGGCGATCTCATAGACCGGTACTCCGGAACCGAGCCGGGCGGCGGCCTCCTGCAGGCTCGTTTTCGGGTCCATCGAGACCCCGAAGTGGCCCGGGTCGTTCAGCAGCGGTGCGATCAGACGCAGTACGAGTTGCGTCGCGACCTCTCCGCCGGAGTCGAGGTAGACAGCGCCGATCAGCGCCTCGACGGTGTCGGCGAGAATCGATCCCTTGTCTCGTCCGCCGGTGAGGATCTCACCCCGGCCCAGGCGGATGAAGTCGCCCAGGCCGATGCCGCGCGCGATCTCGGCGAGGGCGACGCTCGAGACGAGGCTGGCCCTGCGCTTGGCAAGGTCACCCTCGTTGAGGCGTGGGTATTCTCGGTAGAGCATGACCGTTACGGCCTGGCCGAGGATCGAGTCGCCGAGGAATTCGAGGCGTTCGTTCGTGGGCACGCCGCCGTGCTCGTACGCGTACGAACGGTGAGTCAGCGCGAGTTCGAGCAGGCCCGGGTCGACCGAGACCCCAAGCACCGCCGGAAGAGCCAAGATCCCCGGTGCGTCACCGCTCATGCAACGACCTCCCGGCAATGGCTGATGCCGCGCCGTGACGCGAGCCGCCCCGGATTCGGGCTGGTCGTCGTTCGTCGGCGCGGCATCAGAGCATCCGGCATCTGGTGACCCAAGCCTTATGACTAGACGTCGGCGACCTTGCGGCCCTTGTATTCCATGAACATCGCGGTGCCTGCGGCGTCGGTGACGACCTTGGCACGGTGCGGGAGGCTGTAAACGACCTTGCCGTTTTCCATGGTCTTCACCAGGGTGGGGGCTTCGGCCTTCCAGCAGGAACGACGTGAGCGGGTGTTCGAGCGTGATTGCTTGCGCTTCGGGACTGCCATGACTACTTCTCTTCTCTATCTGATTCAGCCTGGATGTCTTCATCCGTGCCGATGTTTGCGGAAGCCTGAAATTCCATCAGCGCGGCCCACCGGGGATCGCGCTTTTCTACTGGTTCGAGTTCAGGGGCCTCGGCAAGCCGCTGCCCGGTCTCTGGGTCGAGACCTGGGCAATCCGACCGGCAAACCGGCTGGAAAGGCAGTGATAGCACCACTGCATCCCTGATCAGAGGTTCAAGATCCACGTGGTCATCTTGAACTTCACACTCATAAGCTTCGTCTAGAGAGTACGCGAAAAGCTCGTGAAACTCGACTTGGACAGGCAACTCGATCTCAATCAGGCATCTTCCGCACTCTCCGGCGGCCTTTCCGGAGATCTGAGCGGACACCAGGATGCCCTCGTGCAGGGTTTCCAGGCGTAGGTTGACGGTCAGCGTGGAACCGGCCTTGACGGCAACCAGGCCCTCTCCGAGGTCACCCGGCACGACGATCGCCAGGTGGCGCTCGTGCATGGTGCCTGGCCGGTTGATGAGGTCTCGCACATCGACCTTGTACGGGGTCTTCTTAAACTTGGTCACGGGGGGAGATTCTACGCGTCTACGGGCAGGCTCTCGTTCCGTGCCACCTTCGACGGCCTCCGCAGCGAGGCAGGTAACACGATCGCACGGATGCGCACCGGCCAGGAGGCGCCGGCGTGGATCGCGCGGGTGACCTGGTCGAGGTCCGCGGCCAGCCCCGCGGAAACCTCGCCCGGCATGTCGGCGCCGGGCCGGCCGAAGCGGTGGCGTTCGGCGGCCACCAGCAGTCGCCGCAGAGCATCGACAGGGTCGCCGGCCGGCGGAGAATCCAGGCCGGGAAGCAGCTCCAGGCGCGCAACCAGTTCCCGGGGGGTCTCGGTGTCGCGCACCCGGGTCCCGTGGTCGACGGCCGTGTCGGCGAGTTCGTCCCAGGCCCAGCCTGCGGCGCCCGGGCCGGCTCGGACTCGCCGGCGCCGGCCCTGCCTCCGCAGTGCTCGTGCGCCCCCTGGCAGCATCAGCAGGATCAGGACGGCGGCGAGGGCTGCGCTGACGGTGCGAGCGCCGTCGACGTCGCCGGTTTGGGTCGTGGCGGCACGGAGCCCGAGGGAGGGATTCCCTCCGCCCGGGTCGGCTCTGCGCGGCGCGGCCGACGGGAGGCCGGTGACCAGGCTGCCGAGCGGGGCCTGGGCATCCGTTGCCCTCGTGTAGGCCGGTACCGTGCCGCGCCCTGGCGTCGGCTCGAACGCCACCCAGCCGATTCCACCGAAGTACAGTTCCGGCCAGGCGTGCAGGTCGTGCGCGTCGACGTTGAACCGGTCCCGCCCCTCGATGTAGCTCGTCGACCGTGACCCGGGCAGATAACCGATCGCGATCCGCGCGGGGATACCGATGGACCGGGCCATCACCGCCATCGCCGAAGCGAAGTGAACGCAGTAGCCGCGTTTCACCGCGAGGAACTTGCCGACGACGTCGACGCCGCCGCCGTCGTAGCCCTCCGCGACCGGGGCATCCGTGTCGTAGCTGAACTCACTTCCCCTCAGGTAGTCCTGGAGGGCGACCGCCGCGTCGTAGGGCGAAATCGCCCCGCTGGTCACGTTCCGGGCGGTCTGGTCGATGATGGCCGGCCGATTCCCCGGCAGGTCGAGGGTGCGCCGGATGCTTGCCGGGTAGCGGGTGCCAGCCGCCCGGAGTTGCTCGGCCGTCGGGGCGAGTTCGAGCGCCGTGACCGTGTACTGCTGGCCGCGGGTGATGCTGTTCGCGCTGGCGATGGTCGAGGTCGACCGGTCCCAGTACCAGTCACCGACCAGGCCGGTGACCTTCTTCGGCGCGAACGGGGTCGGCAGCCACCGGGTCGCGACGCTGTCGATGACGATCTGCGTCTTCGTCTCCCTCGTGGCGACATTGGAGGAGAGTCCCTGCGGCAGGGCGATGGCCTCGACGTTGCTGTCGGGGTCCGTCGGTTCGACCCTGGCCATCCAGGTGACGCCGACGAAGTTATCGAGGGTCAGCAGTTTCAGGTACGGCGGCTGCGACGCCGTGGTGCGGTAGTGCAGAGCCGGGCTGGACTGGGTTTGCCTGAGGTCCTGCCCGAGGTTGATCAGCGGGGTGACGCCCCTCGCGAAGAGCAACATTCCGACGCCCCGGGTGCCTGCGAAGCCGCCACCGGGCACGGCAGGGGTGGCGATGCTGAGCAGGAGTGCGCCGACGACACCGATGCTGCCGACCACCATCGAGCCCCACAGCGGACCGGGGCCGCGCCGGCGCACCGGGCCGTACACCCGGGGCGTGTTCGGCCCGGCGGGCGGATTCTCGACCTCCCAGGCGCGTCGCACCCGCACGTCCACACGCAGGAGGATGAGGAACGAGATGGCCGTGAGCGAGAGGGCCAGCGGGTCGGCCCCGCCGTCGACGATGAGACCGGGAACGGCGACGGGCACGAGCGCGGGCAGCCCGGCGAGCGCCGGCACCCGCAGGGTGATCGCGAGCAGATGCATCATGACCGCGATCACCCCCGCGCCCGCGGACAGCAGCAGGAGGATGCCGGGGACCGGGTCCGCCGGCGTGCCCTGCTGCCGGATGGATTCCAGTCCGGAGTCGACCAGCGTGCCGAACCGGTCGATGGTCTCCGGCGACGGAATCAGCCAGAGCAGCCCGGTCCCACCGCCGAAGAGCAGCGTCACCGTGGCGAGCAGGATGCCGAACCCGGCGACCGAGGTGAGCGACTCAGCGATTCCGACCCGGCGCAGGCCGGCCAGGCCGAGCAGCACGGTCCCGGAGACGAGCGCCATCAGCCACCACCAGGTGGTGCCCTGCAGCAGGGATGCCAGGCCCCCGTTCGCCACGACCAGCAGGAGCAGCAGCGCGCCGGTGACCGGCCACTCGGGGCGGATCGGGCGTCGCCTGCCTGTAGCAGCGCCGGGCCGGCTCATGGTCGTCCCTCTCCCCGAACGGTGGCCGTGCCGCGGCCGGCAGCCCCGCCCGCACCCACGGCCCCGCCCGGACTCACGGCCGCGCTGCGCGGACCGGTCGCCTCCAGCCAAGCGACCGGGATGTCCCAGGTCGAGCGCACGGGAATGCAACGCCATCCCGCCTCGCGCAGCGTGTCGACCCTGGCCGGCCGCATCGTGTCGAGGATGAAGGCCACCGCGGGCCGTGCGGCTGCACCGAGGGAGGCCAGCTCAGCGGCATCCTGCTCGTCGATGTCGACGAGCACCGCGAACGTCGGCAGCGGGACCTGCGGCGCGTTGCCGCCGGGAACTGCGGTCTGTGGCGAGGCGCCGGCGCCAGGGACCGGCTCGAGGGGAACCACGCCGGCCAGGCCCTCGAGCAACGCCCGTACACCGCCTATCGCCTGGAAGCCGACGGCCGCGTCCCCGCGCAGCCCGCCGCGGCCCGTCCCGGCGTGAGGGGCGAGCTGGCCGGGCCCCAGCTCGACGAGGTCGAGCCGGAAGTCGGCGTCGAGGAGGTGCACACCAACCGAGGCGACGAGTTCGACGGCGACTTCGAAGGTCTGGTCGTGTCGGAAACGGCGGTCGGGTCCCTGGCCGGGAGGCGGCACCGGTCGTCCCCGCAGTGCGGTGTCGAGCACGATCCTGGCCCTTGGGTTGCTGCGGTGTTCTTCCTGGCGCACCATGATCTCGCCGTGCCGCGCCGTGGCGGGCCAATTCACCCGTCGGAGCGGGTCCCCCGGCCGGTACTCCCTGGCGATCAGTTCGTCCGAGTTGCGGTTGAGGCGCCACAACCGCTCACGGGCGTCGCCGTCCCCGCCCGCACCGGTCAGACCGACCCCGGGAAGCGGAACCGCGGTCGGGGTGACCACGAGATCGAGGGGCTCCCCGACCACCCATTCGCTCGACGCGAGCCCGAACGGGTCGCACCGCTCCAGCCGGAGGGGGCCGCTGGAGTAGATGCCCCGGTGCCGGGGCATCAGCGTGTACTCGAGTCTCACGGCATCAGCGCCGTCGTCCCTGCCGCCCTCGAACCGGTCGAGGCCGGGCAGAACCAGGGCGCCGCGCGTGGCCAGTCCCGGCGCGCCGGTGTCCCGCCAGCGCAGCCCGTAGAGCGGACGGGCGGACAGGTTGCGCACGGTCAGGCAGACGATCGCTTCCCGGCCGGCTTCCACGACCGCCGGCCGGAATGCCCGGCTCACCTTCACCGTCACCGGGCGGATCGCGACGTAGGCGGCGGCGGTCACGGGCACAAGCAGGAGCAGGCAGGCCACGAAGAGGATGTCCCGGCGCCCGGTGAACAGGTACTGCGCCAGGAAGAGCCCGCCGACACCGAGGAACACCCCGCCCCGGAGGGTGAGCCGGGGAAACCACACGGGCCGCCGCGACGCTGACATGGGCCTAGGGGCGCCCCTGGGCGCCGATCGGCACCGGCGTGGCATCGACGATGCGGGTGACGATCTCGTCAATCAGGGGGGTGGCATTCTGGTGGTGATGTCCGAGCACCCTGGTACTGGCGACGAGGCGGTGACCGAGCACCGACACGGCCAGCGAATCGATGTCGTCGGGCAGCACGTATTCTCTGCCGTTCAGCGCGGCCTGCGCCTTGGCCGCACGGATGAGCTGCAGGGTCGCCCGCGGGCTGGCCCCGAGGCGCAGGTCCCGGTCTTCACGGGTCGCCCGCACGAGGTTGACTGCGTATTGCTTCACCGCGCCGGACGCGAACACGGCCCGCGCCGCGGTCATCATTCCTCGCAGCTGGGCTCCGGAGACCACGGCGGTGATGCCCGCCAGTGGGCTCGAGGTGTCCCGGGAGTCGAGCATGGCCAGCTCGGACTCCTTATCGGGGTAACCCATGGAGATCCGGGCCATGAAGCGGTCGCGTTGGGCCTCCGGCAGCGCGTAGGTGCCCTCCATCTCGATCGGGTTCTGGGTGGCCACCACTGTGAAGGGTGGTGGCAGGAGGTAGGTGGAGCCGTCGACCGTGACCTGGCGTTCCTCCATGCATTCGAGCAGGGCGGATTGGGTCTTGGGGCTGGCCCGGTTGATCTCGTCGCCGATGACGATGTTGGCGAAGATGGCGCCCGGTTTGAACTCGAATCGCCGGTCGAACTGGTTGAACACGGACACACCCGTCACATCGGACGGGAGCAGGTCGGGGGTGAACTGGATCCGGCTGACCGTGCAGTGCACGGATTTGGCCAGGGCCTTGGCGAGCATGGTCTTTCCGACGCCGGGGACGTCCTCGATCAGGAGGTGACCCTCCGCCAGCAACACGGTCAGTGCCGTCTTGACCGCCGCATGCTTGCCGTCGATGACGGTTTCGACGTTGCGGATGATCGCCCGCGCCGACGCCTCGACAGCGGCGAGGTCCATCGGCGTCTCAATCTCGGCCTCGTCGTCGTACCCGTCCGCAGCGCCGACCGCGGTCCCGGCGATCGCCGGACCCGTCACCACTCGGACGGGCGCTGCCTTCACACGGGTGCCTTCTGCAGGAATTCAGCGACGACACGGGGCACGTACGGCGTGATGTCCCCGCCGAGCGCGGCCACCTGGCGCACCAGGGAACTGGAGACGTGCGCATTGGCCGGGTTCGGCAGCAGGAAGACGGTTTCCACGGCTGCGAGGTTGCGGTTGACGATCGCCATCGGGGTTTCGTAGGCCACGTCGACCTGGGAACGAATGCCCTTCACGAGCACGCTGGCGCCGACCTCGAGGCAGTAGTCGACGAGCAGACCCATGCTCCACGACGCGACAGTGATGTTGTCCGGCAGGCCGGCATCCCTGATGGCCAGCTGCAGCAGCGACACCCGCTGGCTGATCGGCAGGAGGGCCGACTTGTCCGGGTTGTGCACGACGAGGACATGCAGTTCGTCGAAGAGACCGGCCGCCCGTTCGATCACGTCGAGGTGCCCCAGTGTGACGGGGTCGAATGATCCAGGGACGACGGCGATCCTGCGCATACGCTTCACCCTAGCCCCACACCGTGAACAGCGCCTGCGCGTGGGGCAAGTGTGCGGCAAGCTCCGAGGCGGCCGCGTCGGCTCGTCGTCAGAGCGTCGTCAGCTCTTCGTCAGCGATGCCCGTTCGGAGTCGTCGAGCCGCCGCCGCACCGCGTCGCGCAGCGCCGGAACGCTCTCCAGTTCGGGGTCGCATTCGATCAGCGCCTGCGCGTGGCCCCTCGCCTCCCCGATCAGATCGCCGTCGGTCACCACCCGGAGCAGGCGCAGCGAAGACCGGCCGCCGGACTGGCTGCTGCCGAGCACATCGCCCTCCCGGCGCAGCTCCAGGTCGACCTGAGCGAGTTCGAAGCCGTCGAGGGTCGCCGCGACGGCCTCGACCCGCTCCCGGGACACCGACTCGGCCTCGGCGGTCGTGACAAGCAGGCAGAGCCCGGGCACTCCCCCGCGCCCGACCCGGCCGCGCAGCTGGTGCAGTTGGGAGACGCCGAACCGGTCGGCGTCCATCACCACCATCGCCGAGGCGTTGGGGACGTCGACGCCGACCTCGATCACGGTCGTGGCCACGAGCACGTCGATCTCTCCGGAGGCGAACGACCGCATGGTCTGGTCCTTCTGTTCACTGGTCATCCGGCCGTGCAGGGGTTCGATCCGCGCCGAGGCGAAGATCGGCTTGGCCCGGAGTTCGGCGAGCATCTCCTCGACGGAGGCCGGCGCCCTGGCCTCCGGGTCGAGCACCTCACCCTCCTCTAGTTGCTTGGGCGCGATGGCCGGGCACACCACAAAGGCCTGCCTGCCCAGCGCCAGTTCTTCCGCAAGCCGCTGCCAGACCCGGGTCGCCCAGGCCGGTTTATCGCCGAGAGGCACGACGAAGGTCTCGATGCCCTGCCTCCCCTCGGGGAGCATGGTGATCGTGCTCACGTCGAGGTCGCCGAAGACCGTCATCGCAATCGTGCGCGGGATGGGGGTCGCGGTCAACACCAGTACGTGCGGCGGCACGGCCCCCTTCTGCCGCAGGGCCTCACGCTGGTCGACGCCGAAGCGATGTTGTTCGTCGACGACGACCAGACCGAGGTCGAAGAAGGTGACCGTGTCGCCGAGCAGCGCATGGGTGCCGATGACGATGCGGGACTGGCCGGACACCGCCCTCAGCATGGCCTTCCGGCGATCGGCGACGGGCAACTGCCCGGTGAGCAGGGTGGGCATGAGTTGCACGGCAAGATCCGGTCCGAGGGCACGCACGATCGAGCGGAGGTGCTGCCCGGCGAGGACCTCGGTCGGGGCGAGGAACGCGGCCTGCCCGCCGGAGTCGGCCACCGCGAGCATCGCCCGGAGCGCGACGACAGTCTTGCCGGAGCCGACCTCACCCTGCACCAGACGGTTCATCGGGGCGTCCCCGGCGATGTCACGAGCGATCTCGTCGCCGACGACGGCCTGGTCACTCGTCAGGGTGAACGGCAGGGCTGCATCGAAGCGTTCGAGGAAGCCGCCGGGCACCGGTACCCGCGGCGTCGCTTTCTGGGCGCGGGCGGAATTTCGCTGTTGCACCAGGGCGGTCTGCAGCACCAGGGCCTCCGTGAAACGGAGCGTGTCCCTGGCTCGGCGCCAGTCCGAGTCTGTCTCGGGACGGTGGATGAGTTCGAGGGCACTGGCGTGCGACAGGAGACCCCGCTCGGCGCGGAGTGAGGCCGGGATCGGGTCGGGAACGCGCCGGATGACGTCCAGGACGACCTCCACCGTCTTCGTGATCTGCCAGCTCGTGATGGCGTTCGTGGCCGGGTAGATCGCGATCGGTTGTTCGATCCAGAGTTTCGCTGCCGCGGCATCCGTGGGCATGTCGGGTTCGTCGTCTTCTCCCGCGCCGAACAGCCGATACGTCGGGTGGGTGAGCTGCAGGTGGCCCCGGTAGTCGGACACCTTACCGGCGAACATGCCGCGCATGCCCGGTGCGAGTTGCCTGGCGCGCCAGGACTGATTGAAGTAGGTGAGGCTGAGGATGCCGCGGCCGTCGGAGATCTTGACCTCGACGATTGAGCCCTTGCGGGCCTTCATCGGACGTTCCTCCACCGTGCGAATCTCGGCGATGATCGTCACTGTCTCGTCGAGCGGCAGGTCGCTGATCGCCGAGAGCTCGCCGCGGCGGGCGTATCGTCGCGGGTAGTGGCTGAGCAGCTCGCCGACAGTGACGATGCCGAACGCCTTGGTGAGCGCGGTCGTTGTGCGGCCGCCGACGACGTTCGCCAGCTTCGTATCGAGTGAGACGGCATCGGGTGAGACGGCATCGGGTGAGACGGCAGGGGTCTCCGCGGCAGCCGATTCGGTCATGGTTCGATCGTAGGCGCGACCCCTGACACTCCGGTCGCGTCGGTCGGCTCCGCCGGGGGGACGACATCGGCCGCGTCGGCGGCCTGGGCGAGCAACGCCAGTTCGGCGCGCACGAATCCGTCGTCTGGCCGCTCGGCCGCCAGCTGCTGTTGCAGGACCCCGGCCTCGTCCAGCCGGCCGAGGGTACGCAGGCAGCGCGCGACGGCCCAGCGGCCCAGGTGGCGCTGTTCATGGGTGCCGACGGTCTCCGCCGCACGCAGCGCCGCCTCGAACTCGGGGAGGGCCTCTTCCGGCCGGCCGGAGTCGTGAAGGAACCAGCCGATGTTGTTGTGCAGCGCGACTCCCCAGCGCCGGATCCGGTCATCCGTGGCCGCGTCGACGAGCGCGAGACCCTCGGCGGCCCACTCCTCCTCGTGCCCCGCGTCGGAGACGGCCAGCATGTGCAGGGCGTCAAGGGCGAGGAACTGGGCCCCGGCGGATGCCGCCTTCCGCACAGCGAGGGTGAAGAAGGGCACCGCGTCATCGGGCCGGTCCATGCTGCGCAGGAGACGACCGTGTTCGAGAGCGGCGCGGGCCTGCAGACGGTCGGAGGGATCCTCCGTCGCCCCCTGCACCGCGGCGAGCACGGCAAGACCGTCGTCGAAACGGCCGAGGAGGCCGAACGCCCGGGCGAGCTGGGTGGCGAACTCGGCGCGTCCGCCTTCGTCGCGGCCGGTGTCGTCTGCGGCCTGTTGGAAGCGCTGGGCGGACGCCGCAGCGTCGCTGAAGTCCCAGAGGGAGTCGAGGAGAGCCTGGCTGACCGGTCCGGTCTTCTGCGGTGCCGGGCCGGGCTGCGCGCTGCCCGAAGGCGGAGGCTGGTCCACCGCGAACGCTGATGTATCGGTCACCGGTCCATCATGGCATCCGGCGCCCTCCCCCCGCAGCCGGCGAAAGGGCAGCGGCGATAGGCTCGAAACCTCATGACGCGAATTGTCGCCGGGTTTGCCGGTTCCCTCCCCCTCGCGGTGCCGAAGACCGGCACCCGGCCCACCAGCGACCGGGTGCGCGAAGCCATCTTCTCGGCTCTCGACGCCCGGGACATCGTGCGCGGCGCCCGGGTGCTGGACCTGTATGCGGGTTCGGGGGCGCTGGGGCTCGAGGCCGCGAGCCGAGGAGCACGCATCGTGACGCTGGTCGAGAACAGCTTCGGGGCCGCCCAGCTGTGCCGCAAGAACACGAATGCCGTGTTGCGCGCCGCGCCGAAGAAGAACGCGCCGAAGATCACGGTGACCTCGCAGGCCGTGCAGTCATTCCTCGCCGCCACCGGGGAGGGCTTCGACCTCGTCTTCCTCGACCCACCGTACGATCTTCCGGAGGCCGAACTCGGGCACAACCTGGCCTCGCTCGCCGCGGTCCTCGACGAGGACGCCCTCGTGGTCGTCGAGCGCAGTTCCCGCTCCCCCGAACCTGCCTGGGGCCCCGGCCTCGAGAGTGAACGGCGGAAGGACTACGGCGACACCACCGTCTGGTATGCCTCTCCGGTCGTCGCCCCGCCGCAGGCCTGACCGCCGCGCCCGTTTCGGCAGCCCGCGACCGCGGATGCCGGGGCGGCCTGCCGAAACCGGCGCGCCCGTCCCGCGAGGCAGTGTGGGATCCGAGGCTCAGCCCGCCGCGCCGTCCCAGCCGCGGTACGGGTCCCAGCCGCCCTGAGTGTGCGGTGTTCCGTCGACCAGTACCACTCCAGCCGCGGCCGTGACGACCCCGAGGCAGCGGAAACCGTCCGGCAGCAGAGCGCCGGCCGGGAATGTGGCCAGCAGTCCGTGGTCCTCGCCGCCGCCGAGTGCACGCTCGACCTGCCCGCCCAGGGCGCTCGAGTCGAAGTCGATCCCCACGCCGCTCGCCCGCGCGATCCGGCCCGCGTCGATGGCCAGGCCGTCGGACACGTCGAGCATCGCGGTTGCCCCGGCGAGCGCGGCGGCGGGGCCGCGGCCGATCGGCGGCTCCGGAGCGAGCTGCGCTCCGATTTCCCGCGGATGCCTCTCCCGCAGTGCCGCGGCGAGCGCGGCATCCGGAGTGCCGTCGGCGTCGACCCCGAGCCGGAAAAGCAGGCTGAGCCCCCATCCGGCGTCCCCGAGCCGCCCGGCAAGCGCCACAACGTCGCCTGGGCGAGCCCCGGAGCGCAACACGGGCTCGCGTCCCTCGAGGTCGCCGAACGCCGTCACGGCCAGCGTCAGGGCGTCGGAGGCGGACAGGTCGCCGCCGACGACGCCGCAGCCGGGGGCGAGCGCCTCGCAGCCGTCCCTGAGCCCGTCGGCGATCCCCTCGATCACCCAGATCGGAGTGGACGGAGGTGCCGCGATGGCGACGACGAGTGCGGTCGGTCGTGCGCCCATGGCGGCGACATCCGACAGGTTCGTTGCGGCGGCCTTCCACCCGAGATCGTGCGGGGTGGACCAGGCCAGCCGGAAGTCCGGACCCTGGATCATCATGTCCGTTGTCACTACGTAGCGCCCGTCCGGTGCCCGCAGCACGGCGGCGTCGTCCCCCGGCCCGAGCAGTTGGGCGTCGGAACCGGGCAGTCGAGGGAAGATTCGGGCGAGCACCTCGCCCTCGCTCAGGTCAGCGAGAGTCTCGCTCGAGGGAAGCGGTGCGGCCGCAGCATTCGTCATGCATCAAACGGTAGCCTGAATGCAATGACTCTCCGTTCCCGCCGCGTCCGTACCGGCCTCACGATCACGCTCGTCGCCGGCTCCGTTCTGCTGACCGGTTGCACAGCGATCGTGCCGCTCAAGCCGTCCAAGGATGCCGCCAACCCGACGTGCGCCGACCTGATCGTTCGCCTGCCGACCGCCGTAGCGTCGCTGCCCGAGCGCGAGACGAACGCGCAGGCCACCGGCGCCTGGGGCACCCCGGCCGCCGTTCTCCTGCACTGCGGGGTCACCGTCCCGGTGCCCACCACGCTGCCCTGCCTCAGTGTCAACGGCATCGACTGGATCGAGGAGGACTCCGAGGCACCGCTCTACCGGTACACGACCTACGGCCGAGACCCGGCAACCGAACTGGTGATCGACTCGGGCAAGGTCAGCGGATCGACCGTCCTGGTCGACCTCGCCAAGGCCGTGTCCGCCATCCCCGCCACCAAGCAGTGCCTCGGCGTGGAAGACCTCACCATCCCCACCGACGGCGGCACAGCCGTCCCCGCCCCGTAGCACGTCGACTGCAGGCAGGCCTCCCTGGCCGGGCTCAGGACGAACGCACCCCGCGGCGACTGAGGGCTACCTCGATCAGCTCGTCGATCAGCTGCGGGTAGGTGAAGCCACTGGCGAGCCAGCAGCTGGGGAACATCGAGATCGGCGTGAACCCCGGCATGGTGTTGATCTCGTTGATCATCCAGCCGTCCCTGGTGTGGAAGAAGTCCACCCTGGCCAGGCCGGCACCGTCGATGGCCTCGAACGCGCGAATCGCCAGCCTCTGCATCTCTGCCAGTTCGGACGCAGTGAGATTGGCCGGGCAGACCAGGTCGATGCCTGGCGCGCCCAGGTACTTCGCGGCGAAGTCGTAGAAGTCGCGGCCGCTGACGAGCACCTCACCGGCGACGGATGCCCGGGCCGGCTCCCCGCGGCGACCCTGCAGCACCGCGATTTCGAGTTCGCGCCCGACCAGGCCGGCCTCGATCAGCACTTTGTCGTCTTCGGCGAGTGCGACCCGCATCGCCTCGGCGAGCTGGTCCCTGGTCGACACCTTGCTGACTCCAACGCTGGACCCGGCCCTGGCCGGTTTGACGAACACGGGAAGCCCGAGTTCCTCGACCGCCGCGTGGGCCATCCCCGGCGCCTCGGCCCAGTCATCCGCCGTGATCGTGCGCCACGGCGCGACCGGAAGGGACGCCTGCTGGAAGACCGTCTTGGTGAAGTGTTTGTCCATGCCGAGCGCCGACGCGAGCACGCCTGAGCCCACGTAGGGCAGGCCGGTGAGTTCGAGCAGGCCCTGAACGGTACCGTCCTCGCCGAACGGCCCGTGCAGGATCGGGAAGACCAGGTCGACGTTGCCCAGCGAGCGGGCGCCGAGCCCGGCGCCGTCGGTGACGGTCACCTGCCGGCTGAGGGTGCTCTCCGGCCAGCGCACCCGGCTGCCGTTGTCGAAGACCTCCGGCAGTTCGGTCGCGTTGAGCGCGAACCGGGCAGGGTCGTCTTCCTCGAGCACGAAGGCCCCATCCCGGGTGATCCCGATCGGGATGACGTTGTATCGTTCGCGGTCAATTGCCGCCAGGACGCCGCCCGCCGTGGCGCAGCTGATCGAATGTTCGCTTGACCGACCCCCAAAAAGCAGCGCCACCGTGAGCTTGTGAGTCATCGATCGTCCTTTCGCCCTGCGGCTCATCCGAGTCCGTGGTCAGGTGCGGGGCGAGGTCCCGCGGTTTCAGAGTACCGGCCAGCACCTGGCGGACCTGCTCGACGATGGGCATGTCCACCCCCTTGGCACGGGCAAGGTCGAGAATGGGTCCGACCGAGGCGAGGCCTTCGGTAGTCTGCTGCATCTGCTTGACGACGTCCGTGATGCCGTAACCCTGGCCGAGTAGCCGGCCGGCTGTGTTGTTCCGAGACAACGGTGACTGGCAGGTCGCGATCAGGTCGCCGAGCCCGGCCAGCCCGGCCAGCGTCTCCGGGTGGGCGCCGTAGGCCACGGCGAAGTCGGTCATCTCGACCAGGCCCCGCGTGATGATCGACGCCTTGGTGTTCTCGCCGTAGCCGACCCCGTCGACGATGCCGATGGCGACCGCGATCAGGTTCTTGAGCACACCGCCGAACTCGGTGCCGATGACATCCGTGTTGACGTAGGAGCGGAAGTAGCGGTTGGTGGCGAGCACGGCGACCGCGTGGGCGGTTTCGAGGCTGTTCGAGGAAACCACGGCCGCGGTCGGCTGCTCCCTGGCGATCTCGAGGGCGAGGTTGGGCCCGGAGATGGCCGCGATCAGGTCGGGGTTGATCGGCAGGACCTCGGCGATGATCTCGCTCATCCGCATGCCGGAGCCACGCTCGACTCCCTTCATCAGAGAGACGACGATCGCGCCGGGCGCGAGGAACGGCTCGGCGAGGATAAGGTTCTCCCGCAGCGACTGGCTCGGCACCGAGACGAAGACCTGTTCGGCGCCGGCGAGGGCAAGGTCGAGCCGTGAGGTGGCGCGCAGGCCGGCCGGCAGGTTGATGCCGGGGAGATAGTCGCTGTTGCGGCGCGCCTCGGTGATCTCCCTGGCCAGTTCGGGGCGGCGGGCCCAGAGCACGACGTCTGCTCCCCCGTCGGCGAGGATCTTCGCGAACGTGGTACCCCAGCTGCCGGCACCGAGAACGGCGACCCGCTTGCCTGGCTGAACCTTAGGCTTCAAAACGGCCGGTCTCTTTCTGGTCGTGCTCGGCGGGATTCCAGCGCTTCACGGGCGCTTTTTCCCCGCGGAGGTCTTCGAGCAGGTGGGTGATGGCTTCCATGACCACGGTGGTCGCTTCGTTCAGGGTCGCCGTGTCCAGGTTGCGGCCGCGGAACTCGTCCAGGTCGATCGGATCGCCGATCTTGACCAGGACCGTCTTGCGCGGAAACACGCTGAGCCTCTTGGAGTATCGCGGCATCAGCGCCTGGGTGCCCCAGTGGGCGACCGGGACGATCGGGATGCCCTGTTCGAGGGCGATCCGCACCGCCCCCGTCTTACCGCGCATCGGCCACAGCCCTGGGTCGCGGGTGAGCGATCCCTCGGGGTAGACGACGACCATCTGGCCGTTGCGGACGAGCCGTTCGGCGGCCTTGACCGGTTCGTTGCCGCGCACGGCTCCGCCGCGGGAGACCGGGATCTGACCTGACTTGCGCAGCAGCACCCCGATCACGGGGATCGAGAACACGGATGCCTTGGCCATGAACCGGGGCGCCCTTCCCAGCTTCCAGCTCAGCACTCCCATCACCAGCGGGTCGATTTCGCTGAAGTGGTTGGGCGCCATCACGAACGCGCCCGACCGCGGGAACTTGCCGCCATCCGTGATTCGGTAGCGCACCGACAGGTTGATCAGCGGCAGCACGAGGACCGCCAGCACCCAGAAGACCGACGGCCGGGTGGTCTCCGACCCCTCCCTGATCCTTGTCACGCGTTGTTTCTGCTGACGCTGCTCTGGCTGGGGCTCTTGATCGGGAACTGGCACAGGCCCATTATCCTTCGAGATCGAAGTCAGCCCCCAACAGTTCCAGCTTGGTGATGAAGTTCTCGTAGCCGCGGCTGATGATCCCCACGTTGCTGACGGTCGAGGTACCCTCCGCGGTGAGCGCGGCAATCAGGTGGCTGAACCCGCCGCGCAGGTCGGGAACCTCGATGTCGGCGCCGTGCAGCTTCGTCGGCCCGGTGATGACGGCCGAGTGGTTGAAGTTGCGCTGGCCGAAACGGCACGGGTGCCCGCCGAGGCACTCACGGTGGATCTGGATCGTCGCGCCCATCTCGACCAGTGCGTCGACGAATCCGAACCTCTGCTCATAGACGGTCTCGTGCACGATCGAGACACCGTGCGCGTGGGTGAGCGCGACCACGAGCGGCTGCTGCCAGTCGGTCATGAAGCCGGGGTGCACATCCGTTTCGATGATGACCGGCTTCAGCTCGCCGCCCGGGTGGTAGAAACGGATGCCGTCGTCGTGAATCTCGAAGGCGCCGCCGACCTTGCGGAACACGTTGAGGAAGGTGAGCATCTCAGCCTGCTTGGCGCCGCCGACGAAGATGTCGCCGTCGGTGGCCAGGGCGGCGGCGGCCCAACTGGCCGCCTCGTTCCGGTCGAACAGGGCGCGATGATTGTAGCCCTCGAGCCGTTCGACGCCTTCGATCCGGATGACCCGGTCGGTGTCGACCGTGATGATGGCGCCCATCTTCTGCAGGATGTTGATGAGATCCATGATCTCGGGCTCGATCGCCGCGCCCTTGAGCTCGGTGATGCCCTCTGCGCGCACGGCGGTGAGGAGAACCTGCTCCGTCGCGCCGACACTCGGGTACGGCAGGGACACCTTGGTGCCCTTGAGACCGTTCGGTGCGGACATCCGGATGCCGTTGGGCTGTTTCTCGACCACGGCGCCGAACTTGCGCAACACGTCGAGGTGATAGTCGATCGGGCGGTCGCCGATGCGGCAACCACCCAGGTCGGGGATGAACGCCTCGCCGAGGCGGTGCAGCAGCGGCCCGCAGAACAGGATCGGGATGCGGGAGGAGCCGGCGTGGGCGTCGATCGCCGCGAAGTGGGCGCTCTCGACGTCGATCGGGTCGAGCAGAAGTTCGCCGGGCTCGGCGCCCTCGGTGACCTTGACGCCGTGCACCTCGAGCAGCTCGCGCACAATGCGCACGTCGCTGATGTTCGGCACGTTCTTCAGCAGGCTCGGGCTTTCCCCGAGCAGGGCGGCGACCATGGCCTTGGTGACCAGGTTCTTCGCGCCCTTCAGCTCGATCCTGCCGCGCAACGGAATGCCGCCGCGGATGGTGATCTTGTCGCCTTTCAAGCCCACGGCCGCACCCCAGTTCTGGGCGTTCTGGGCGTTCTCGCGGCTCTGATCGTCTTCACGCTGCTGTGCGACTTCACGATTGCGCTCGATATCGCTGACTGTGCTCACTGATTTACCTGCTTCGCGGGGAGTGTTCGGGGTCGCCAGGACTCCCGATCGGATTCGAATTTTGAGATCCGCGCCTCGTCGCGCAGGGTCAGGCCAATATCGTCGAGGCCTTCAAGAAGGCGCCAACGGGTGTAGTCGTCGATCACGAACGGGATCCTCAGATCGCCGACCCGTGCAGTGCGGGCAACCAGATCCACGGTGAGTTCCACTCCCGGGTTGGCCTCGATGATGTCCCAGAGCTGCTGGGCGTCCGCCTCGGTGATCTGGCCCGCGAGGAGCCCCTGCTTGCCGGAGTTGCCCCGGAAGATGTCGCCGAAACGGGGGCTGAGCACGACGTCGAAGCCATAGTCGCGCAGTGCCCAGACGGCGTGCTCGCGGGAAGAGCCTGTGCCGAAGTCGGCGCCGGCGACGAGCACCCGGGCGCCCTGGTAGGCCGCCTGGTTGAGGACGAAATCGGGGTCTTGTCGCCAGGCTGCGAAGAGGGCGTCGTCGAACCCGGTCTTGGTGACGCGCTTGAGGTAAACGGCCGGGATGATCTGGTCCGTGTCGACGTTCGAGCGGCGCAGCGGCAGCGCGATCCCCGTGACGGTCGTGAACTTTTCCAAGTCAGTGATCTCCATCCTCGATCAGGTCCCACGGGCTGGACAGGGTGCCGCGGATCGCGGTGGCTGCGGCGACGAGCGGGGACACGAGATGCGTTCGTCCGCCCTTGCCCTGCCGGCCCTCGAAGTTGCGGTTGCTCGTCGAGGCGCATCGCTCCCCCGGGGCGAGCTGATCTGGGTTCATGCCGAGGCACATTGAGCAGCCGGCGAACCGCCACTCGGCGCCGAAGTCGGTGAAGATCTTGTCGAGACCCTCGGCCTCCGCCTCGATCCGCACCCGGGCGGAACCGGGCACGACGAGCATCCGCACGCCGTCGGCGAGGGAGTGTCCCTTGACGATCTCTGCAGCAGCGCGGAGGTCTTCGACCCGGCTATTGGTGCAGGAGCCGAGGAAGACGGTGTCGACCCTGATCTCCTTCATCGGGGTGCCTGCGGCGAGGTCCATGTACTCGAGGGCGCGCTCTGCGGCGGCGCGTTCGTTCGCGTCATCGATGTCGGCCGGGTTGGGCACTGTCGCGCTGAGCGAGACGCCCTGGCCCGGGTTGGTGCCCCAGGTGACGAAAGGTTCGAGGGCGTCAGCGTCGAGCACGATCTCCGCGTCGAAGACGGCGCCCTCGTCGGTCGGGAGGGTGTCCCAGTAGGTCACGGCGTCGTCCCAGTCCTGGCCGGACGGCGCGTGTGCGCGGCCCTTGAGATAGGAGTAGGTGGTCGCATCCGGAGCCACCATGCCGGCCCGGGCGCCGGCCTCGATCGACATGTTGCAGATCGTCATCCGGCCCTCCATTGACAGGTCCCGGATGGCGCTGCCACGGTATTCGAGCACGTAGCCCTGTCCGCCGCCTGTGCCGATCTTCGCGATCACGGCGAGGATGATGTCCTTGGCGGTGACACCAGGTCGCAGGGTGCCGTTGACGGTGATAGCCATCGTTTTGAACGGCTGCAGCGGCAGGGTCTGCGTGGCCAGGACGTGTTCGACCTCGCTGGTGCCGATACCGAGGGCCATCGCCCCGAAGGCGCCGTGGGTGGAGGTGTGCGAGTCGCCGCAGACCACGGTGATCCCCGGCTGGGTCAGCCCGAGCTGCGGTCCGACGACGTGCACGATGCCCTGCTCGATGTCGCCGAGGGAGTGCAGGCGGATGCCGAACTCCTCGCAGTTGCGGCGCAGGGTCTCGATCTGGATGCGGCTGGTGGGGTCCGCAATGGGCCGGTCGATCGCCAGGGTCGGGGTGTTGTGGTCTTCCGTGGCGATGGTCAGATCGGGGCGTCGCACGGGACGGCCTGCCAGGCGGAGACCGTCGAAGGCCTGCGGGCTGGTCACCTCGTGCACGAGGTGCAGGTCGATGTAGATGAGGTCGGGCGTACAACCCTCGCCCTTGGCGACGAGGTGCTTGTCCCAGACCTTCTCGGCCAGGTTCCGCGGCCGTCCGCCCGTCAATGTGCCCGTCAATGTTGCGTCAGTCATGTTTGTGCGTCTTCCTCAGGATTGATGGCAGCCAACGACGGACTCCGCGACGAGGGAGGCCTCAGAACTGGGACTCGTCGCGGCAAAGAAGAAGAAGTCGACCAAACAGCACTCCGACAGGCTAACACTTTGCCTGTCCCTGGACTGGAAGCGACCGTCATTCGCGAGCGACGGTGACGCCGAAATTGACCAGGATCAGGCGTGAACCCAATTCGGGAGATCCTCGCAAGCCCGGGTCGAGATCGGTCACACCGCCGACACGGGCCATGATCGCCGGGGAAACCGTCGCCGCGGAGCGACATCCGCTTTCTTGCCGGCCAGGCGCAGCGACGCGACGCCGCGCGATGGAGAGCAGTGTCCCTCACCCCTGGCTGCGTGGCCTCGCGTCTTCGAGATGCTCCCGAGCCACGGGCATCCGATCCTGCGTGTTCTCATCGTCCGGATCCTGACCGCGCGTTTCCGGATCGCCCAGCACCGATTCGACATATACGACCGTGACGTTATCGTGGCCGCCGTGCGCCAGCGCGGCGTCGACGAGAACCTCGGCGATGGAGCGCCCGGTCGCGGAGGACTCATCGTGGGTCGCCAACAGCCCGGCGATCTCCGCATGGCCAAGTTCCTTGGTGAGGCCGTCTGTGCAGACCAGAAACGAATGGCGGCCGGATGCCGGTATCAGCCACACGTCGGCGTCCACGAATTCGTCGGCGCCGACAGCCCGGGTGATCACGTTGCGCTCCGGATGCTGCTCGGCGGACTCGGCGGTGATCAGCCCGGCATCCACCATTTCCTGAACGGCGGAGTGATCGACGCTGAGCTGGGCCAGTGTGTGGCCGTCCCAGGTGTAGACCCGGGAATCGCCGATGTTGAAGGCCATCCAATGGAATCCGACGTCGTCGCCCGCGTCCACGAACGCGACGCCGGCCAGGGTCGTTCCGGAGACCGCCGTGCCGAAGTCGTCGACGGCGCTCAGGTCGCGCACCGCGTCATTCGATGAGTGGATGGCGTCGAGGATGCGTTCAGGAGTCGAGGGCGCACCGCGCTCGATGTGTTCCTCGAACACCCGCGCGACGGTCTGGCTGGCGACGTCGCCGTGGGCGTGGCCGCCCATCCCGTCCGCGACAAGGAAGACCGGCGCCTGGGCCATGAAGCTGTCCTCATTGATCCTGCGCTCGAGGCCGACGTCGCTGTGTGCGCTGAACGAGAATCGCACCAGGGTGGAGGGCAGCATCATGTCGATCTCGCCAGGTTGGGACACGGGCACTCCAGTGTTCGGTTCTTCGCGTCGATGAGCCGCGGACGCGCCACCGACGACGATGAGTTTCCACCGTACCAAGATCCGTGACGTTCGCTGGGCCGCAGCCCGTCACCGCGTGGCCGGCTACCCCTCGACGGGCTGCGAAGTCTCCTCGGCGAGGGTGTGGCCGCGCTTCCCGGCGTCGCGGGAGGCCTTGATCACGCTGGCCACGGTGGCGACGGCCATCGACCCGACGATCACGCCGAGCGACGTCCAGGTGTCGATCTCCGGCGCCCAGGCGACACCGTTGCCGCCGTTGATGAACGCGACCTCGTTGGTGTGCAGGGCGTGCAGCACGAGCTTGACCCCGATGAAGAAGAGGATGAACGCGATCCCGTATTTGAGGTATTCGAGCCGCTCGAGCAGCCCGCCGAGCAGGAAGTAGAGCTGGCGCAGGCCCATCAGCGCAAACACATTGGCGGTGAACACGATGAACGGGCTGGTCGTGATCCCGAAGATCGCCGGAATCGAGTCGAGCGCGAACACCAGGTCTGTGGTGCCGATCGCCAGGAGCACGATCAGCATCGGGGTGAAGATCTTGCGGCCGTCGACCAGCGTTCGGAGCTTGGAGCCGTTGAAGTCCGGGGAGATCCGCATCCGCTTGCGCAACAAACGAATCAGACCGTTTTCGGCCTCGTCCTCCTCAGGGTCCTTCGCCACCGCCTGGTGCACAGCCGTGTAGAGCAGGAAAGCCCCGAAGATGTAGAAGATCCAGCTGAAGTTCTCGATCAGCTGGGCGCCGAGGAGGATGAAGATGCCGCGCAGCACGAGCGCAATGATGATGCCCACCATGAGCACCTCCTGCTGGTACTTCCTGGGCACCTGGAACCTGGCCATGATGATCACGAAGACGAATAGATTGTCGATGCTCAGGCTGTACTCGGTCAGCCAGCCGGCAAGGAACTGGCCGGCGTGTTCGGCGTCGGCCAGCACGAGCATGAGCAGGGCGAAGACGAGGGCGAGCCCCACGTAGAACCCCACCCAGAGTGTCGCCTCCCGCATTGACGGCACGTGCGGCCGTTTGAACACGATCAGCAGGTCGGCGACCAGGATGAGCGTGAGGATGACGAGTGCGCCGATTTCAAACCAGAGCGGTAGAGCAAGATCCATGCGGGCAGAGCCTTTCACTGACGGGGTGCTGAGAGCAGCACGAAACCCGAAAGTCTCTCCCGTATCTGTCGACACCACCGCGCCCGGGGCCCACGATGCTGCGGCCCGTGTTGACGATCACGGCATAGGGCGGAGAGTCTCAGCCCACAGGGATACTCCCTTTCACTCGGTGAAGTCTACCGGCACGCTCCCTGCACTGGGACCCATCCCCGCCAGCGCAAAACAAAAGAGCTCCCCCGGTAAACCGGAGGAGCTTTTGTTGTGACCCCAGCGGGATTCGAACCCGCGTTACCGCCGTGAGAGGGCGATGTCCTAGGCCGCTAAACGATGGGGCCGTTTCGCAACTCACCGAGTATGCCACACGGAATGGACCCGGACCAAACCGAGCCGCTCAAGCGTGTACGAGCAGCGCTCCGGGCACGACATCGAGCTGAACGGGGAGCCGTCCGATCCGCTCGCCGTCGCCGAAGGCGACCACGTTGTCCGCGTCGATCCGTACGCTCCGGCACCGGCTGAGTTCAACCTGCGGAAGCGCGGTATGCGTTCCGGAGAATACTTTCGGGAACACCCGCAGGAGGCCCAGCCGCGACAGGGGCGCGACGATGAACAGGTCGAGCAGGCCGTCGTCCAGGAGCGCGTCGGGGGCGATCCGCATGCCGCCGCCGATCGAGGTGTTATTCGCGACCGAGATGAGCATGGCGCGGACGGTACGTTCCACGCCATCCACGGTCAGACGGTAGGACAACGGCCTGAAGGTGGCCAGCACGAGCAGCATGGCGAGCGTGTAGCGGCTCTTGCCGCGCGGTCGCCGCATCCGGTTTGCCCGGTCGTTGACCACGGCATCGAAGCCGGCCGAGACGACGCCGGCGCACCAGCTGGTACGACCTTCGGCCCGCACCCGGATCGCGTCGATCGCCCGAGGCGGGCGGGAGATCGCGTCGAGGAGGTGAAGGATGGCGGCCTCCGTGTCCTCGAGTGGGATGCCCAGCCCGCGAGCGAGGTCGTTGCCCGTTCCGGTCGGCACGATTGCCAGCCGGATCGCGGTTCCGGCGACCAGATTCGTGGCCAGGCTCACCATCCCGTCTCCCCCGACCACGACGAGCACGTCCACACCGGGCACGAGATCGGATGCCACCTCGGTGCGGAGCAGCTCGAAGTTGACCTCACTGCGGCCGGTGACGGTGTGGCCGGCCGCCACCAGGGCGGCTTCGACCCGGGGACCGACTTCCGGGCGACGACCGAATGAGGCGTAGGCGTTGATGGCGACGATGATGCGCAGGGCAGCAGCGGGAGCGGGCATGGATCCAGCGTAGGGGGACGGCCCCGTCTCCCTCGGCTGCTGGCCCCGTCGTGCTCGCTGTGTCGCGGCTTGCCCCGCGTCTCGTATGGGTATTAGCTCGGGGCATGAAGCTGACCAAACTGGAGCACGCCGCCCTCATCGTCGACGTCGCCGGCCGCAGACTGTTCATCGACCCCGGTTCGTTCACCACCGCCCTCACCGACACGGCCAACACGGATGCCGTCGTCATCACTCACGAGCACCCTGACCACTGGAGGCCCGAGCAGCTCGACCGGGTGCTGGAATTCAGCCCCGATGCCAGGATCTTCGGTCCGGCCGGGGTCGCCGCGGCAGCGCCAGGTTACCCGGTCACGGTCGTCGCGGCCGGCGACGAAGTCGACGTCGGTGCGTTCCGGCTGCGGTTCTTCGGCGAGAAGCACGCCGTCATCCACGAGTCGATCCCGGTGATCGACAACGTCGGAGTGCTCGTCAATGACGAGCTGTACTACGCCGGCGACGCGTTCACGATCCCGGCCGGGGTTGAGGTGTCCACCCTGGCCGTCCCGGCCAACGCCCCCTGGCTCAAGATCAGCGAGGTCATCGACTACGTGCTCGCGATCAAGCCGCGGCGCAGCTTCCCCACCCACGAGATGCTGCTCTCGAGGGCAGGCAAGGAGCTCTCGAACACTCGGATCCGCTCCGCCACCGAGCAGAACGGTGGCGAGTTCTTCCCCCTCGAACCGGGCGAGTCCCTGAACCTCTGACCGTGGCGCTCCGTCCCGGCAGCGGATCTGCGGCCCCGGTTGTTGAGTTACGCAAAAAGCACGCTCGCGCCCGGCGCGGAGGTGCTTTTTCCGCGAACGAACGCGTCTGTCGTCGGGCGTGAATCAAACTGACGGAGAGCACACAGCCCGCTTCCAGTCAGTCTGGCATGGGTGCAGCTACTGTAATTCTATTGTGTCTGCACAACCCTCCCAGCGAAGGATTCCCGCATCATGAGCGTTCCCGTGCTTTCGGCCCAGAACATAGGCAAGTCCTATGGAAGCGGCGCGAACCGTTTCGACGCACTCAAGGGGGTGTCCGTGGATATCCGTGCCGGTGAATCCGTCGCCATCGTCGGTAAGAGCGGATCGGGCAAGTCCACATTGATGCACCTGCTCGCGCTCCTCGACGACCCAGACAGCGGCACTCTCCTGGTCGAGGGCACCGACGCGAAGAAGCTCAAGGGCAAGGAGGTGAACCGGCTGCGCAACCAGGATTTCGGCTTCGTCTTCCAGCAGTTCTTCCTCACCGCCAACGCCACGGTGCTCGACAACGTCGTGCTCCCGCTCAAGATCGCCGGTGTGCCGCCCCGGGAACGCAAGGCCCGCGGAATGGCCGCGCTCGAACAGCTGGAGCTCGCCGACAAGGCCCGGAATACGGCCATCAACCTGTCCGGCGGACAGAAGCAGCGCGCCGTCATCGCCCGCGCCCTCGTCAACAACCCGAAGGTGATCTTCGCGGACGAACCGACCGGCAACCTCGACACGGCGACGGGGGCGGTGGTTGAGGACATCCTCTTCGCGCTCAACAAGGACAAGGGCATCACGCTCATCATCGTCACCCACGACATCGAACTCGCCGCTCGCTGCGACCGCCAGATCTTCATCCGCGACGGCCTCGAGGACACCACCGAATCCGGAACCCCGAACAAGAGACACCCCGGCGCACACGCAGGAGCACACGCATGAAGTTCATCGACATCGTCAAAACCGCGATCGCGAACAGCTTCCGCAGCAAACTCCGCACGGGACTGACCGTGATCGCAATCTTCATCGGCGCCTTCACCCTCACCATCACCAGTGGCATCGGCACCGGCGTCACCAGCTACATCGACACGCAGGTCTCCGCGATCGGCGCGGCGGACGTGCTCACGGTCTCCAAGGCGGCCGACTCCACCTCGTCCACCACCGACGGCCCGGCCGCCTACGACCCAAGCAAGGCGACCACCGTCAGCCTCGGCAACGGATCGCGTCCGGGAACGACCATCCAGGCCCTCACCGCCAAGGACCTCACCAAAATCGCGAAGACCACGGGGATCCTGAACGTCGATCCCTCGGTTCGGGTGACCCCTGACTACATCGAGTACGACGGCAAGGGCAAGTTCGAGATCATTGTCAACGCCACGGCCACCCTCACCACCGCGGACCTGGCCGCGGGCGCGCAGCTGGACAACTCGAGCACGACGGACCAGATCCTGCTCCCGACGACCTACCTGAAGAATCTGGGCTTCGCGAGCGCGAAGGCGGCGATCGGCCAGACCGTCTCGATCGGGATCACCGACTATGCTGGCGTCCAGCAGGAGGTCAAGGCCACCGTCATCGGAGTGCAGAACGAGACGATCCTCGGCGTCGGCGCCGGACTCAACCAGCCGCTGACCGACCGACTGCACACGATCGAGGTCACCGGGGCGCCCGCGGGCGCCACTGACAGCTATGCGACGGCCACCGCGAACTTCGACATCAAGAGCACCCCGGCGGAGATCACCGCGATCAAGGACGACCTCGCCAAGCAGGGCTTCGCGTCGCAGACCGTCGCCGACACGATCGGTTCCTTCCAGACCGTGATCAATGTCATCATCGGCGTGCTCAACGCGTTCGCCGTGATCGCGCTCATCGCCGCCGGTTTCGGCATCATCAACACCCTGCTGATGAGCGTGCAGGAACGCACCCGTGAGATCGGCCTGATGAAGGCCATGGGGATGAACGGTGGGCGCGTGTATACCCTCTTCAGCACCGAGGCGGTCTTCATCGGCTTTCTCGGCAGCGCCCTCGGCGCGCTTGCCGCCGTGGGCGTCGGCTCCCTGGTCAGCAACATCCTCGCCGACGGCGTCTTCTCCGCCCTGCCCGGCCTGCAGGTGGTGCAGTTCGCGCCTAGCTCCATCGCCATCATCATCGGTGTCGTCATGCTGATCGCGTTCCTCGCCGGCACCTTGCCGGCCAGGGCCGCCGCCAGGCAAAACCCGATCGACGCCCTCCGGTACGAGTAGCAGACGGGATGACGAGCAAGCCGACCCTGGACGACGGGCTGCGCGCCCGCAAGCGCGCGGCAACCCAGGCCGGCCTGGAACGCGCGGCCCTGGCCCTGGCCCTCGAGCACGGCTACGAGAACGTCACGGTCGACATGATCTGCGACGCGGGAATGATCTCCCAGCGCACCTTCTTCAACTACTTCGGCACCAAGGAGGGCGTCTTCCTGGGCACGCCGCCACCGATGCCGGCGGATGCCGAACTGGCGCGTTTCGTGCACGGCACGGACGCCGATATCCTCGGCGACCTCGTTGGGCTGATCACCGCCGCACTAGTCGACCAGGAGCCGGACCCCGGCATCCTCCGGTCACGGCGGCTACTGATCGAACGCACCCCGGAGCTGCTCGGCCGGGAGAACACCCGCATCACCGAGCTCGAGGAAAGCCTCACCCTGCTGGTGCAGGAGCGCCTCCACACCCAGGGCCGCACCGAGGAATCGACGCCCGACCTCGAGGACGAGGCGCGAATGGTGGTCACCCTCGCCGGCAGCGTGATGCGCTTCTCGATGCAGAAGTGGTTCAGCGGCGGTTTCGCCGGCAGTCCGGGTGAACTTCTNAACTTCTCCGGCACTCGATCGCGCTGGTGCGCCGGATCACCGGCGCGACCGGGCCGGCACCGCGCGGCTGACGCCGGGCCCGGCTGACGCCGGGCCGGCGGCATCGGCGCCGCACTGCGCACCGCGGGGCCAGGACGGCCCCGACGTGCGTGCCAGATCAGGCCGTGACGAGCTCGCGCCAGTCGGCCAGTTCCAGGCCGTGGGCGTCGGACACCGACTGGTTCGTGACCCGCCCGGCGGCGACGTTCAACCCCAGGGCCAGCGCCGAATCACGTTCACAGGCGACCTTCACGCCCAGGTTGGCCAGGGCAACGCCGTAGCGCAGGGTGACATTGGTCAGGGCGTAGGTCGACGTGTTCGGCACCGCGCCAGGCATGTTGGCCACGCAGTAGAAGATCGACTCGTGCACCGTGTAGGTCGGGTTCTCGTGCGTGGTCGGGCGGGTATCCGCGAAGCAGCCGCCCTGGTCGACGGCGATGTCCACCAGCACCGAGCCTGGCTTCATCCGCGAGACCAGCTCGTTGGTGACCAGCTTCGGGGCCTTGGCACCCGGGATCAGGACCGAGCCGATCACCAGGTCGGCGTCGATCACGGCCCGCTCGACCTCGTAGGAGTTCGAGGCGACCGTCTTCAGCCGGCCCTGGTACTGGCCGTCGAGCTGGCGGAGGCGGTCGATGTTGATGTCGAGGATGGTCACGTCAGCGCCGAGCCCCAGGGCCATTGCGGCGGCGTTCGTTCCGGCGACGCCGGCTCCGAGCACGACCACCTTGGCCGGGCGCACGCCCGGCACGCCGCCGAGCAGCACACCCTTACCCCCGGCGGGCGCCATCAGCGACTGCGCGCCGACCTGGACGGAGAGCCGACCGGCCACCTCGCTCATCGGGGCCAGCAGGGGCAGGCCGCGGCCGGGAGTCTGCACGGTCTCATACGCGATCGCCGTGACTCCCGCGTCGATCAGTGCCACGGTCAGCTCGGGCTCGGCGGCCAGGTGCAGGTAGGTGAAGAGCACGAGGCCCTCACGGAAGCGGTGGTACTCCGCGGCGACCGGTTCCTTGACCTTCATCACCATGTCGGAGCGGGACCAGAGTGCGTCGGCGGAGTCGACCAGCTCGGCGCCGGCGACGCGGTATTCCTCATCACTGATCTGCGAGCCGAGTCCGGCTCCGGTCTCGATCAGAACCGTGTGGCCGTTGGCCAGGAACTCGTGCACGCCGGAGGCGGTGATCGCGACACGGTACTCGTTGTTCTTGATTTCCTTGGGTACACCGATGATCATGACCGACTCCGTTACTGGTTGGTTCTCGTGGAAGGGTCCGCTGGCGTGCCTCTGCGACACTGCCGGCGGCGGGGTCAAGACTAGGGCCGCATTCGGGGCCGGACCGGAGAGCGGAGCCGGCGCGCCCGGCATCCGTCGGCCGCGAGCGTCGGTGATCGAGGACGCCGGATGCTGTCAGCTGGCCATACCGATCTTCCGTTCCGCCGTGGTTCAGGGGTTTTGCCCTGAACCTGCCCCGGCCCGTGCGACCGTCGATGCATGGTGTTTGGGGCCCAAAGGGACGCCTCGACCGTTTGTCACTCGACAGTTGTCTACTCTCGGCTCGCCAATCGTCGCCGGATGTCCGAAACGAGCCCCGTCTGGCGCTTAGCATTGAGCCCATGAAAACGGCGCAAATCGAGGAGCTCGTCGAGGCGCTTGCCGCCGGCCTGGACCGCGCACTCTCGCTCGAAGACCTCGACGGCGGGCTCGTCGCGTACAGCCGCGACCAGCCACTCGCCGACAGCGTGCGAGTCAATTTTCTGCTCAGTAAGAGGGTCCCGGCCGACGTGAGCGCCTGGCAGCTGCGGCACGGCATCGCCGCGGCGGTGCGGCCGGTGGTCGTGCCGGCCAATGTCGAACTCGGGATGCTCGGGCGGGTGTGTGTTCCCCTGCTCGTGCGCGGCTTCCGGGTGGGCTATCTCTGGGCGTTGCAGGGGTCCCGGGACGAGTCGCCGGCGGAGATCCTCGGCGAGCTACCGGCCGTGCGGGCCCAGCTCGACCGGCTCGCCGAGATGCTGCTCGACACCAACACGGCCGAATCCGAACACCGAAGGCAGCGCGAGACGCTGTTCCTGGCCGCCTGCGCCGCCGATCCTGTCGCGGTCGAGGAGATCGCGGACTGGCCGCAGATCCACGCCACCGGGCCCTGGCATGTCGCGACCCTGATCGACCGCCCGGCCGGCGTCCTTTCGCACGGCGCGGGAGCGGGCGGTGTCGCGACGAATGACTGTGCGAACGACGCGAGCGGCAGCGCACAGGAGAGTGGAGCCCTACTACAGCGCATTGCTGCACTGCAGGCCACCGTCGGCATCGACGCGGCCAGGTTCAGCGCCGGCACCGAGACGCACGCCGTCGTGCTGCTACGCGACTCCCCCGGCAAGCTGGCGCACGCCGAGGTGCTTGCCCGGTATGGGGCCGAGATCGCCCGTCGTGGCGGCACACCGGCCCGCCCGGACCTGATGGGCGTCAGTGAGGCCTTCCACGACCTCCGGCTCCTGCCGGAGGCCTACGCCCAGTCCCGCAAGGCGGTGCAGGCCGCCGCCGTCGACGGACGGCTGGGCACGGTGGCGGACTACCGCCGGATCGGCGTTTACCAGTTCCTCGCTGCGGCCAGCCGCAACCTGGCCCCCGTGGAGTCCGTCTATTTCACCGAGCTCCGGGACTTCGACGGCAACCGAGAGCTCCTACCCATGCTTGAGCTGCTCTACGACACCGACGGTGCAGTTCAGGATGTCGCCGCCGCCCTGCACCTGCACCGCAGCAGCATCTACAACCGGCTGGCGAAGATCCGCTCGTTGATTGGCGCCGACCCGCTCGGCGGCCAGGTTCGGCTGGAACTGCACCTGGCGATGAAGGCCGACCGCTGGTCGCGCCGACCCCGGATCTGACGCGGGCCGCCGACCCCGGATCTGACGCGGGCCGCCGGCCCCTGATCTGCCTGGGAGGGGCCGGCGGAGAGAGGCCGCGTGGTCGGCGGCTGGGCTAGCGAACGAGGGCGGCCTTCTCCGCGCGCGCCTCGGCCTTCCACTCCTCGACCCGAGCCTGCTGCAGAGGGGCCCTGCGGTTCACGTACCAGGCGATGCCGAGCGCGAGGAACCAGATCGGGGCGACGATGAGTGCCAGGCGCGTGTCATCGGCCTGGCCGAGTGCCCAGAGCATGAAGGCGAAGAATGCCAGCACGACCCAGGGCATGAACCGGGCACCGGGCATCCGGTACTTCGACGCGGCGTGCAGGTGAGGACGCCGCCGGAGGAACGCGAGATAGCTGACCATGATGATGGACCAGACGAACATGGTCAGCACGGAAGCGACCGAGGTGACGAACGTGAAGGCGCCCATGAACGAATCGCCCGTGTACAGCAGCACCACTCCGGCGAGCAGGAAGATGCAGGAGAACAGCAGGGCGTTCTGGGGCACCCTGCGGCTGCTGAGCCTGCCGAAGGACCGCGGGGCGTTGCCGTCCTGGGCCAGGCCGTAGACCATGCGCGAGGTCGAGTAGATACCCGAGTTGGCGCTGGACGCAGCGGAGGTGAGCACGACCAGGTTGATGACGATGGCTGCGACGCCCAGGCCGGCCAGGGTGAACATGCCGATGAACGGGCTGCTGCCGGGGTCGATCGTGCGCCAGGGGTTGACGGCCATGATGATCACCAGTGCGCCCACATAGAAAAGGAGCAGCCGCACCGGGATGGTGTTGATGGCACGGGGCAGGTTCTTCTCGGGATCCTTCGTCTCGGCGGCCGCGGTGCCTACGAGCTCGATGCCCGCGAAGGCAAAAATGGCGATCTGGAAGCCGAGCACGAAGCCCGCTGCGCCGTGGGGGAACATCCCACCGTCATTCCAGATGTTCTCCAGGCCGGCGACGGCGCCGGAGGGCGACGTGAAGTGGGTGGCGATCATCACAACGCCGGTGACAATGAGGGCGAGGATGGCGAGCACCTTGACCAGGGCGAACCAGAACTCGGCCTCGCCGAAGGCCTTCACGCTCGGCAGGTTGAGCAGGATCAGGACGACGGGCGTGAGCAGCGCGGGGATCCACAGCGGCGTGCCCGGAGCCAGGACGTTGACGTAGCCGGAGATCGCCACAATGTCGGCTACCCCGGTGACGACCCAGAAGGCCCAGTATGACCAACCGGTGAAGAAGCTTGCCCACGGCCCAAGCAGGTCGCCGGCGAAGTCGCTGAAGGACTTGTAGTTGAGGTTGGAGAGCAGGATCTCGCCCATCGCTCGCATCACGAAGAAGAGCATGAAGCCGATGATCGTGTAGACGAAGATGACGGCCGGACCAGCAAGGGAGATCGTCTTGCCTGCCCCCATGAACAGGCCGGTGCCGATGGTTCCGCCGATAGCGAGCATCTGAATGTGGCGGCGGCTGAGCGACCGCGCGAGCGGGGGGTCGAGGTGCGGGGCCGTGGCACTTGTCGTGGTCGTTTCCGATCCAGTGTGCCTCGTGGCCCCGGTGTGCGCGCTTACGCTAACCGCGTCGTTCTGATCAGGCATGGGTCTTCTTTCCTCATCACGGCACAGACGCAGCCGTTCAGCGGACGACCACGTCAACCGGCTGGGGTCTCCACGAATGTGACGACCGGTACAACTCGGAACTGAGGTTGCAACACTAGGGGGCGTAATTACGGGCAGCTGGAGGACCAACTCGGGCGTGACCCGAACGAGGGGTTCCCAACCGGTCGCTCACTTGCCCCGAGCCAACCTCCGCTCAACAGATGTCGACTGTTCGACGGGAAAATGTGCACCGTTGTTCCACTCCGACTCGCGGGAGCCACCGACCGACCGGGTGACCGTCGCCAGCCGAGGCCCGGCGGCGTGGAGAGCGCATACCCCCCGTTCGCGGCAATCATCCCGATCCTTATTGACAGTTCGATAATACCTTGAATATTCTGCACCAGGGCGATACCGAAGTCGCCCGCACACTCATGTGTCAAGGAGGATCCATGAAGTTCAAGAAGCTCACGCAGTCCAGGGCAGGTCGAATCACCCTCGCCGTCATCCCCGTCACACTCGTCATGGGCGTCCTGATGACGGGCGTCGCACAAGGCGCCGTCCCCGTCGCGTTCGCGGTGTCGGGCAGCCAGTTCCAGATCGGTGCGAGCAAGCTCGACGGGACCGGCTTCTCGCAGTACGCGGGCGTTGCCGTGGCCGCTGACGGTAAGACCATGCATCCTGTCGCGATCGCGAACATCGGTTCGGCCTCACTGACGGATCTGTGCCAGTCGGTCGTCAGCGTGACACCGCTTGGCACGCTCGGCCTGCTCATCAAGGCGGGCGGCGGGGGTAACCCCGCCCAGGCCAGCGCACTGCAGCTCGGAATGACGGACCTCCAGGGTGATGCGACCTTCACCAACATCCGGATCGGTGTCGACGCTTCCAAGGTCAACACCAGCGCCAAGGGCAGTGTGGGCGACTTCGCCCAGGACGCTGACCACATCACCATCACTGGCCTCAAGCAGACGGCTTGGAGCACCCAGGCGGGCACGTTCGCCCTGAACGGCCTGCACATGCAGATCACCAACGGAACAAAGTGTTTCTAACGCGACACGCATAAGAAGTCATTCCGTTCGCCGGGGTGCCGATCACGCCATCCTGGCGGGTCGGCACCTGCGGCTCTCCACCACCACAGTAAAGGAATCAATCGGGTGATCACATTTCGACGCGGGATGAAGACGGCCGCAGCAGGCTCGGATGGACCGAACGTGGGTTCCAGGTCCGGCCGGTGGTACCGGAGCCGGCCAACCATGGGCGGTCTCCTGATTGTGATCTCGGGAATCGAAATGCTTTTCTCAGGGCAATTGGATCTCGGCAACATCCGGATACAGGTAGGCATCGAGGGGATGCAGGCAATGATCCTGCCGATCGCACTGGTGACTCTCGGTGTTCTCATCATCGTGATGCCGGCGCACCGCATGTTCTACGGGGTCATGTCGCTCGCCTTCTCGATCTACGCACTCGTCGGCGTCAACCTCGGCGGATTCTTCATCGGAACCCTCCTCGGTGTTGCCGGCGGAGTCATGGCCGTGTCCTGGATGCCGCGACGCACCTCGGCCATGGAGTCCCTCGAACCCGCGGATGACGCCGGAGTGAACGACCTGGCCGACCTCGTTGCCCGCCGGTGGCAGGGACACGCGCTCACCATCGTTGCCCTCGCGGTGCTCCTCGGCGCGGCGTCCACCGGTCTGGCCGCTGGCCCGTCCTTCGCGGTCTCCAGCGTCACGACCCCGAATCCGACTGTGCCTGCGGCGGCGGTGTCATCGCCGCCTCCGACCTCTGTCCCGGCACCGGCCTCGACGGCGAGTCCGGCTCCTACTTCCACTCCGACTCCGACTCCGACTCCAGCTCCGACAGCCACTCCCGCTGCAACCCCGGCGCCCCAGGCGCCGACGGCCGCCGCCCCGCCCGTCACTCCGCCGACTACAGTGCCCCCCTTGGTCATCGATCAAGGGGCGCCGGTTGCCGCGATCACCGGGGCCAGGCTGCGCAGCACAGCCGTCACCCTCGAGGGCGCGCGCTACATCGAAACCGTGGCGTTAATGCTCGCGGACGGCTCAACCCGAGCGGCGCTCAAGATCACCGCCGACCGTGTCGTGCTGGACGCCTTTTCGCTCGACTCGACAAATCCCGCTGCAGGGATTCCCGTTACTAACGCGACGAAAGTAATCCTGGGCGGGCCCGTGACGATGTACTGCACGTCGCTTTCCGGGAGTCTCGCTGACGGCACCCCGGTCAGCTTCGAGCCGTCGACCCCGCCGCCGCTGGGCGTCGACCTTCCGTCGCTGACGAGCGCGACCATCGGGCTGCTCACCGTGACGAGCGCGACAGCGACGTTGACCGGTGCCGCGATGTCGGTCGGCTGACCGCGAACCACCCCCTCCGTGCGACGGAGCTCAGGAAACACGAGCCGCCAGGATCAGGGGGGCCACGATGGGGAAAAGGAACGCATTCGCGAACGGGTTGGGATTGAGACGCATAGCGACATCCTCGGCTACGGGGCGTCGGCTGGTGTTCCCTCGTCGGCCGGGTAGCCGCTCTCGGCCAAATCGATGGCCCACGCGGCATTGATCAGCCCGACGTGGCTGAATGCCTGGGGAAAGTTGCCCAGTTGTTCGCCCGTCACCGAGTCAATCTCCTCGGCGAGCAGGCCGACGTCGTTGACGTGGCTCACGGCTCGCTCGAACACCTCTCGGGCCTCACCGGACCGGCCTCCGGCGGCGAGCACATGGGCGAGCCAGAATGTGCAGAGCAGGAAGGTGCCCTCGTTTCCGTTCAGGCCGTCGACACCGGTGTCGGTTTGGTACCGATAGACCAGCCCTCGGGCGTCCGTGAGCCGCTCGATGATGGCGTCCACAGTGGCGAGCACACGTGGATCGGAGGCCGGGAGGAACCCGACGATCGGAAGCATCAGTGCCGCCGCGTCCAGCTCGGGCGAATCGAAGGATTGAGTGAAAGCACCGACCTCCTCGTTCCATCCCTTCGCGAGGATGGCGGCGCGAATCTGAGCGGCCGTCGCCGACCACTTTGCGATTCGATCGGTTGCGTTCAGCTGCTCGGCCATGGCGAGTGCCCGGTCGAGCGCCACCCAGCACATCAGTTTCGAGTAGAGGAAGTGGCGTGGGGCACCACGGACCTCCCAGATGCCGTTGTCCGGCTGCTGCCACTGGCTTGCGGCGGCGTCGGCGAGGGCGATCAGGAAGGTTCGCGTGGCCGGTTCGATTTCCCCGAGTTGCCCTCGAAGCCGGAACGCCGCGTCGAGGAGTTCGCCGTAGACATCGAGTTGCGGTTGATCCCACGCTCCGTTTCCGACCCGCACGGGGCCGCTCCCCCGCCACCCGGTCAGTTGCGGGAGGAACCGTTCGGACAGGTCATGTTCGCCGCCGATGCCGAACATGACCTGCAGATGACGCTCGGGGCGCGAGTTCGCGGCGGCCGCCGTCATGAAGTCGAAGAATTCGTGGGCTTCGTCCGGGCAGGCCGCAATCCAGAGGGCTTTCATGGTGAAACTGGCGTCGCGTACCCAGGAGTAGCGGTAGTCCCAGTTGCGTTCACCGCCGATTTCCTCGGGCAGGGAGGTTGTGGCGGCGGCCACGATCGCACCGGTGGGCTGGTAGCTCAGCGCCTGTAGCACCCGTCCCGAGTGATGAACCAGCTCCCGCCACGGCCCGTCATAGCTTTGGTGGATCGCCGACCACTCCTGCCAACTCGCGGTCGTGGCCGCCAAGCCGGCCGCGATCTCATCCTGGCCATAGGCACCAGGCAGTGGCTCGCCGAGACGCGTGCGCTGCAGGGCAAAATACCGGTGCTGCCCCGCCTCGAGAGTGAACCGGACCCGGATCTCCCCGCCCAGGCCCATCGCAGGGGAGGGAAGCGACAGGGTGAGCCGGCCCGACCCGCCCGTGGCGACGACGCCGGAATCGATCTCCGCAAAGACCGGGACCACCAGCCCGTATTCGGGGCGAGGTCGGCAGACCATCTCGACGGTGACCTGACCGCTGGTGCAGCGAACGCCGCGGAGAAGGGAATGCGGGGCGTTTTCGCCGAGGCGGTGTGGATCGGTCCCGTCCCCCAGCTCGAGGGCGTCGAGTAGTTCGAGGGTGCCCTCATCGGTGTGGAAGGTGGTCTGTAGGGCCATCGTTCCAGCCACGTAGGAGCGGGTTGACGTGCTCGGCGCGGTGGGCCGGATCGACCAGTGCCCGGCATCGTCGTCCAGGATTGACGCAAACACGGATTCGCTGTCGAACCGGGGAAAGCAGAGCCAGACGATCGAACCGTCCCGGGTCGCCAGGGCGGCCGAGTGCCGATCCGAGAGCAGCGCGTGGTCGGCGATCGGGAGGTCACTCATACGATTCCTTCCGCGACGACTGACTCTGGGGCTCGCGCGCCTTCGCCGGCTGGAGAGACGATCGTGTCGATGATGACTTCTGAGTGCAGGGTTCGGTGCACGGGGCACTTGTCGGCGATTTCGCGCAGCCGCTGGCGCTGGCTGTCGTCGAGGTCGCCGTCGAAACGGATGACCCGTTCGATCCGGTCCACCTGTCCGATTTCGGTGTCGCAGTCCGCGCAGTCCTGCGCGTGGATTCGGGAGTGTCGGAGCGTCACGGTGACCTTCTTTAGTGGCCACTTCTTGCGCTCGGCGTACATCCGCACCGTCATCGATGTGCACGCGCCCAACCCCGCCAGGAGGAAGTCATACGGTGACGGGCCGGTGTCGGTGCCGATCGGTTCGGGCTCATCGGCGGTGAGCCGGTGCCGGCCGATCGAGACGCTCTGGGCGAAGGTGCCCGTGCCGCTTTCGGACACCACGACCAGTCCTTCGGCCGGATCTGCCGCTGGCGAGGGAACGATCGGCTCCGGGATCGGGTCGAACGCGTAGCGGCTTGCCCAGGTGGCGAGCATCCCTGCCGCGAAGGTGGCATCGGCGGGTTTGGTCAGCAGATGGTCGGCGCCGTCGAGTGCGACGAAGGACTTGGGGTGCCGGGCGGAATCGTAGATGCGCCGCGCGTTGTCCGCGTCGACGGTGGTATCGACCGGTGAGTGCATGACGAGCAGGGCCGCACCCAGGTTGCGGATGCGTTGGGCCTGAGGTTGGGCGGCGATGTCGTCGAGGAACTGCCGGCGGATGCGGAACGTGCGACCGGCCAGTTGCACTTCAGCCTCTCCACGGGCTTGGATCTCGGCACGGTTCTCGAGTAGGAGATGGGCGAGGTGGTCGGGATCGGCCGGAGCCCCGATCGTCGCCACAGCCCGCACTTCGGGGATGCGGTGGGTGACGGCGAGCACGGCAGCCCCGCCCAGCGAGTGCCCGATAAGAAGCGATGGTGCCGCAAAGTTCTTGCGCAGAAAATCGGCGGCGTGGGCAAGATCCTCAATGTTGGAGCTGAAGTTGGTGTTGGCGAAGTCGCCCCCGGACTGGCCCAGACCCGTGAAGTCGAATCGAAGGACCGCAATTCCGAAGTCGGTCAGGGCTCGGGAGATCCGGGCGGCCGCAACCACATCTTTAGTGCAGGTGAAGCAGTGCGCGAACAGGGCATACGCTCGGGGTATCGAGTCCGGGACGTCCAGCCGCGCTGCCAGTGGCGACCCTTGCGATCCGGGGAATTCCAGTCTCTCGCTCCGCCTGCTCATGGCTTCCGTCTCTGTCGGTGATCCTTGGCCGGGGGCTGAGGGCTCGCTCCCTTACGCGCGGGTCCTGGGGCCAGGGTCCTGGGTCCTGGGTCCTGGGTCCTGGGTCCTGGGTCCTGGGGCCTGGGGCCTGGGGCCTGGGTCCTGGGTCCGGGAACGCGTCGGCCTGTTCCAGCCAACCGGCCGCGATCTTCGTGGCCAACACCTACTGACCGGCTTCTTTCCAGTTGGGGCAGTCGCCGATGTGGAGTAGCTCAATCTTCATGGGCCGCGCTCCCTCCGTCGTGTCCGAGCTGGATGGCAAGTTCGCTCAGCGTGCTGGCCGTGTAGTCCGGTGCCGCGAAGTAGCGGGGGTAGGTCGCGTTGGTGCGGTTCAACCACCCGGTGCGCAGACCCGCCTGGGCTGCACCGTGGATGTCCCAGGGGTGGACGGCGATCAACAGGATGTCGGCCGGTTGGACCCCACAGGCATCCGCGGCGTAGTGGTAGGCGGACCGAACCGGTTTCCATGCCGGCGCGTCCTCCACCGTGAGCAAGGCTTCGAATTCGTTTACGAGTTCGGCCCTGGTCAGCAAGGTCCGGGCCACCTCCGCGGACCCGTTGGAGAGAGTCACGAGGCGCACTCCCGCACGTTTCAGCGCGCGGATACCGTCTGGAATGTCCGGGTGCAGGTTCAACGCTGCGAAGCCGTCCATGATGTGGTTCACGGCATCGTCGAGGCTGCGGGTCAGGGTGACGTCGCGGAGCATCTCCCGCAGGAGGTGGGAGCCGATCACCGAGAATTTTGTGGTTCCACCGGCGGCGGCGAGGGCGAATCCGTCCCTGAGTAACGCGGCGAACCAGGTCCGAGCGAGGTGGGCCGGTGCGCCGACCGCGACGAAGCGGGCCTTCAGGGGTGACATGTCCGAGAGTGTTTCGTTGACATCGAAAACGATCACTGACGGCGTGCGATTAGTCATAGCGGGTCCTCTGAGGTTGGCGCAGGTGATGCATGAATAGTATTCAGTTCAGACCAGGCGCCGTGCGTCATGGACATCGGTTCGCGACCGTCCGCGCGGATGGCGGTGAGCGACGCGTCTGAGACCTTCATCGGTTCGTCTGCATTCTGGTGAACGCCTAAACAAGTTCCTGCGCCATGGTGCTCGCTTCGCGAACCAGAGCGGCGTCGCGGCCGACCTTCGCCGCCGTGATGGCCGCGTCGTAGAGCAGAACAAGGCGTGAGACCGTCGTGGAGGCGGCATCCTCTCCGGTGATATCGGCGATGTGCGCGCGAACGACCGCACGGTAGCGTTCCGCGACCGTGCGCACACTCACGCACTCCGGCAGCTCGATCACCGCGTTGGTGAACGGACAGCCGTAAAACCTGTTTGATTCGACCGAGAGCGCCAGTGCCTCGAACAGGGCCGCCACCCGCTGCCGCGGCGGCGCCAACGGATAGTCCAGGGCGTGAACATTCCGCACCCAGCCGCCCAGCTCCTGTTCCAGGTACGCCACCACGAGTGCTTCCTTGCCGGCGAAGTTGTTGTAGAGACTGGCCTTCGCCACCCCCGCGTCACGAACGACGAGATCGATTCCCGTGGCGTTGATGCCATGTTCGTGGAAAAGGCGACTGGCCGATGCGAGGAGGCGCGTCCGCGCACTCAGCAACGGCGGTGCAATCGTGGATTCCATGGATGGACTTTACCAGACAGATCGGTATAGTGGCTAGTGGCCAGATCGGTCTACCTGGAACGTAAGGCAAACCATGTCAGATTTGAAAATTGCCGTCGTCATCTACGAGCCCATCGACTCCGACTCTTCACGCGTCTACCGCGGACTGAAGACCGCCCTCGAATTCAAGCAGGCGGGCGATGACGTCACCGTCGTGTTCGACGGTTCGGGCGTTGAAACGTTGGCTGCCATCACCGCGCCCATCCACAAGATGAATCCCCTGGCCGTGGCGCTCAAGGACAACATCCGAGGCGCGTGCGGATTCTGCGTCACCTCCCACGGTGTCTCCGATGCTGTTGCTCTGGGCGGCTGGGACCTGCTCACTGACTACAAGGGCGAGGTGAGCGTGCGCAACCTCGTGCTCGAGGGTTACCAGATCCTCAGCTTCTAAGTTTTAAAGCTTCTAAGCTTCAACCCGCCGTCCCGCCGCCCACTCGATTCGGAGCCCTCATGACCCTCACCGTCTTTCTTGACCTGCAGCTCAAGCCAGAAGCTACTGCGGCCGCGCCCGCGATGCTGCGGGAGATCCTCGCCCAGACCCGCGCATTCGCCGGCTGCCTGGGCGTCGACGTGCTCCTTGATAAGGAGAATGCCGCGCACGTCATCCTCCTGGAGCGCTGGGCCTCGGTCGAAGCCGATGCGACCTACCGTGAATGGCGCGCCGGAGCAGGCGCGACCGAACTGGGGTCGCTCCTGGCCCACGCTCCGAAAATCTCGCAGTTTGAGACGGCCAGCGACATCTGATCAACCCTGCGGCGCAGGACCGACCACAAACCTCGGTTCTGCGCCGTTGTGTGTCCGAGGTGACGGAACCCAAGCCTGCACGGTGCCACTGTAGATGCAACCGCGGGTCTTTCCCGCACACAACTATCAGGGAGCAGCCCGGGCCGGGAACGATGGCGGTCGCGCGGGTGGGCTGAGGCCGTCACCGCGTCCAACCAGATCGGCGCCTTATCCCCGGCTGTCAGTGGAGCAGGTCACTGTTCCTGGTCAGTACGTTCCGCTCTCCCGCAGTGACGGCGATTCCCAGCCGGTTTTGTTTCGGCGGGATGGGGCAACTGAAGTTGTAGCTGAAGGCACACGGCGGAAGATAGGCCAGATTGAAGTCCAAGCTGACCGCGCCCTTGTAGCCGGGGGCCACGCGGAGGAACCGACCGACGCTATAGCTTGTGTCCCCGGTAGTGGCGTCGGCGAAAACGAGCAACCAGCTCGGACCGTCCTGGTACACCACAAGACGATGCTCCTCAGCGCCGAGGGTGAAGCTGATCTCGCCCGGCACAGTGTTCGCACGAGTCTTCCCCTCCTCCTTGAGGTAGGCGATGCTGACATCGCTCGTGCCGGCGTCCGGAGTGAATTTCGCCTCGACGACCCAGGCCTGGTCATAGGGGAACGCCTCGATCGCACGGAAGTCACGGATGGCCTCCGAGTCGGCATCCCATACCCGCAGGGCATGGTCTCCCTCCTCGTTTGCGATGACGGTTCCCGTGACGGTGTCGCTGAACCTAATCCGGGATGGGGACACGGCGTCCATGCCCGACACGACCACGTCGCCGTGGACAAGCTCATCGTCCACCAGGATCGCGTCGGACGCAGGCGCCCTCAACAGCAATCCGCACGACCCGATCGGCAGAGGCGACCACAGGCCAGGGACACCCCAGATCGGTTGGCTCACCCCGACGTCACCGGTAATCCACTGGGTATTCATGAGCGCCAGGTTCCCCTGGGGAGCAATTACCGCAGAAGCGCGCTGGCGCCGCGCCGCGTCAACGAGTGCGTCGGGCTCAGGCTCACCGTCGGTGAGCTTGGAGATGCCGATTGCACGGTCGATCGGGTGCGTCATTGTTTCATCCCAACACGGTTTCGTCACAAGAAGGTTCACGGTCCAGAACCAGCCGCCGCTACGTTTTATTTCGGGTGGTCCATTCGACCCCGCGAGCCTGACCATATCGTTGGATTATCGGCCGAGCGGGTGAGTGGTCTTCGTGGGTGATCATTGGCTCTCGCGTGCCAGGTAGTGCTCGACGAAGGCCCGATTTCCGAGGCGGTACTGAACTGCTGCGGTGCCCCCTGGGCCGCTCATGCGGGTCCCTTCCGCTACCCACCAGCGCTCAATGCCCGACTCGCGGTCGCCCGCGAACAGCCCGTCGTTGGCGACCAGCTGACCCAGCCGACAAGCCCACCGCAGCACCCGCAGGACGGCGGGCAATTTCGCGAGCAATTACGTGACTTGAGGCACGCGCCCCATTTTCGCGAGCCCTTAAGATAAGTCTCGTCGTCCTCTGGACTGAGACCTGCCGGAGTGCTTATACTAGCGCCGACAAATCCATTAATGTACGTGACTCTGTGGAGGTCCTCATGCGTGTACACCGTCTCCTCGTTGCCGGAGCCGTCGCCCTGGTGGCCTCACTCCCTGTCAGTATCGCCGCGGCTGCGAGCCCGGACATGAGCACCCGGGTTAGCGTTGGCAGTCCGCCAAGTCCCTTCTCCCAGAACAAGCAGAACGAGCCGGGCCTCGCGCTCGACGCGTCCCGCCCGAACGTCCTAGTTGCCGGGTCCAACGACGAGATCGATATGGAGGCATGCAACGCCGGCGCGCCCACATCGTGCCCGTTCACTCCCGGTGTCGGCGTGAGTGGCGTCTATTTCTCCTTCGATTCCGGACACACCTGGACCCAACCGACCTACCAGGGCTGGACCGCCAGGGACTGCCTCGGACCGGCATCCTGTGCTCCCCACGTGGGGTCGATCGGGACACTGCCGAAGTATTTTGAGAACGGCCTGGTCTCCAACGGTGACGCAGAGCTCGCCTTTGGGCCGAAGCGCGGCGCCAATGGCAAGTTCTCCTGGGCCGCTGGCTCGCGGCTGTACTACTCCAACATCGCGACCAACTTCGGCTCGACGCGTGACGACCAGGCGTTCAAAGGCACGGGAGCCATTGCAGTGTCCCGCACCGACAACGTGACAGCAGCGGCCGCCGGGGACGCGAACGCGTGGATGGATCCGGTTATCGTATCCCGGCAGAGTTCGGCCACGTTCAGTGACAAGGAACAGCTGTGGGCTGACAACGCGGCGAGTAGCCCGTTCTTCGGCAACGCGTACGTCTGCAACGTCAGTTTCCGCAGCAACGGCGGCGCTCCGGAACCGGTGATGTTCCACCGTTCCACCGACGGCGGCGACAGTTGGACCACCACCCAGTTGTCCTCAGCAACGAACAACGTGCAGACGGGCGGGCGGCAGGGATGCGCCATTCGCACCGACAGCACGGGGCGCATCAGCGTCGTATGGTCCGGGTTCGACCAGAAGTCGAACAGCGGCGTGTTCTTCCAGGTGACCTCGGACAACGGTGGCGCAAATTTCACCCGGCCTCAGATCATCATGGCCACAGCCGGCATCGGCCAGCTTGACCCCGTCACCGGCCGGTCAACCATCGACGGCGTGGCCGGGTCACGCACTGACGTGTTCCCGAGTATCGACATCGCCAACGGCGCCCCCAGCGGTATCGGGGCACCGAACACCATCGTGCTGGGGTGGTCGGACGACCGGGCCGGTCTCAACAATGAGAAGGCCTACGTGAGCTACTCCGCCAACCGCGGCGCCAGCTACAGCCCTGCAACGGCCGTGTCCACCGCGGGTGACCGTGCCAACCAGCCGGCGGTCGCGATCGCCCCGGACGGGTCCAAGGTCTACATCACGTACAACGCGTGGCACCAGCCGTGGCAAACGACGACGGCCAGCGCCCGTCCCATGGAAGGCGTGGTCCTGAGTGGTCCGGCAGGAGGCAGCCTTGTTGAAGCCAACCGGGGCGCGAGCGGTGACGCCCGCGGGTCCAGTGCCAACTCGCTGACGGCCGAGTTCCTCGGCGACTACAACTACGCAGTCGCCTCGAACACCTACGGCTCGACAGTCTGGAACGACGTCCGGAACGCGACCGACTGCCCCGCCGTGGACGCGTTCCGCCAGTCCCTCGTGAGCGGCAGCCCGACTTCGAAGCCTTCTCCGTGCCAGACGCCGCCGACAGCGTTCGGTAACACCGAAATCTTCGGCTGGACCTCGGCCCCCTGAGACGGGGAGGGCGCCGGGCGGTCCGAGTCGGCTCCGCGGCCAAGCTGTCCCGTCGCCCGCACCCGAAGTGCCGGTGAAACAGCGGCTGCCGCAAGAGCCGATCGGCAACGATGAACTAGATCCATGCCCTCCTCGTCTCTATGGCGGCAACAAATTGGTCACGGTACTCGCCACCACACGCCCCAGTCTCGGTTCCGATCTGCGCACGTGAGCCGGCAGTCCCTGAAACGCCCGGCCGCCCGCCATCAGGAACTGAACAGGTATGTCGCTCTTCGGATAACCAGCTCGACTCCCCTCGTGCGCCTGAGGGGCTGTCCGGCCGTGACACCACCGCCGCCTCAAACGCCGCGTCGCCAACGATGTCTTCGACCTCATCACCCACCCCCAGCCGATGAACGTTTCCTACCGGTGACTGCGCCGACTCGAGATCGGCGACCGCACCGACGCCGAAATCGCAGCACGATACCAAGCCTGGCTCACCGCAACCCGCGAACAACCATGGCGGCAAGATCGAGACGCCGCGTGGTGACGAAAGTCATCGAGAACGGCACAGTCATCCCGTCGCACTCACGCTGCCCGGCCCGGACGCAATACGCCTGGACGGCGGGCTAGACACGCGATGCCCGCCCGCGATCCCACGGCGGCAGGAGGAACAGCGCAAGGACCGCCGACAAAACAACGACGAAGGCAAATATTGAGGCGAGGTGAAGGGCCAACGGGCCGTCGTCGAACATGGTGACGCCAACCACGACCAAGAGCACAGCCAGCACTGCCATCACAGCCGGGCGCTGGCGCCGCAACCCAATCAGAAGGAGAAGCGACGGCACGACGTACCAGAGGATACTCACCATCGACAGCTCACTGATCTGCCGAACCACGATCTCGGCACCAGGAATCGCTTCTAAGAGCGGCCGGTTGAACATCGCAGCACAATGAAGGCCCAGCCCCGCAACACCGGCAAGCGAGACGACGATACCCACTCCCGAGACGCGGGCCGCCGCCCGACGCCGCGGCACCCCCGGTAACAACTGCAACCCCAAGATCACGGCAACAACAATTGCGAGACTTATGATGAAGATCGCCGGCATGAACTCAATCTATCGGCAGGGCCAACCTCCCGTGCAGGGTCCGCGGGGAATGAAGACCACCGAGACTCTGGTGTCATTCATGGTGCGCTTCCTGCGCCGTGCGGACGCCGAGCTACTTGGTGCCAACCTCGCCCGCTCCCAGGCGCCGCCTAGACATGCGCGTCGAGGCGCTCGAACCATGCAAGAACCTCGCTCCGCAGGTAGCGAACGTGGCGCCCCATGCGACGCCAGGGCGGCCCGCTACGCATCTGGCGCCATTCTTCGAGCGTGCGCGGCGAGACCTGCAACAGGTCTGCGACCTGTTACCCGGTCATGATCTGCCCGTCCTCATCCGTCATAACAGTGAGGTACGACACGGCACCCCGTGCACGGCCGTAGCAATGCGTGGTGAGCCGCGTCAACCGCGACCGCTGAGGCTGGAACGACGTCCACGACGCCAATGTGGCACTCAAAGTGGCACTTCTGGACGTGATCAGTGAGATGGGAAAAAACCCCTGGTTTCCGCGGAAACTCAGGGGTCAGAGCTGGGGTACCTGGACTCGAACCAAGAACAACTGAACCAGAATCAGTCGTGTTGCCAATTACACCATACCCCAATGCCCATTCCGAAGAGCGGGCCGGTTTATAACTCTAACGTACCTGCGGGAAGAGGACAAACCGACTCGCTGGGCTCAGACGGACCGCACGGCCGCCAGCCGGTCGAGCCGGGCAAGAGACTCGGTCTTGCCGAGGATCTCCATCGACTCGAACAGGGGCGGCGACACCTTGCGCCCGGACACTGCCACCCGGAGCGGGCCGAAGGCGATCCGCGGCTTAAGCCCGAGCCCCTCGATCAGCGTCGCGGCCAGGGTCGTGTGCACGAGTTCGTTGGCCCAGTCCGTCTCGGGGATGTCCCGCAGCGCCGCGCTGGACGCCGCGAGGATCTCCGGGGTGTTCGCCGGCAGGGACGCGAGTGCGTCGGCCTCGTGCACGAGGGCCTCCCCGGCGATGAAGAGCGACCCGAGCATCCCGGGCGCCTCCCCGAGGAGGGCGATGCGTTCCTGAATCAGCGGCGCGCCGGCCTCGAGAATGGCCCGGTCGGCCTCAGTCAACGGCTCCGTGACGATCCCAGCGGCGGCCAGGTACGGCACGAGGCGGGCGGCGAAGTCGGCCACGCCCAGCAGCCGGATGTGGTCACCGTTGATCGATTCGGCCTTCTTCAGGTCGAATCGGGCCGGGTTCGGGTTGACGTCGACCACGTCGAACGCGGCCACCATCTCCTCGATCGAAAAAACGTCACGATCGTGCGACAGCGACCAGCCCAGCAGCGACAGGTAGTTGACGAGACCCTCAGGGATGAACCCGCGCTCACGGTGCAGGAACAGGTTCGACTCGGGGTCGCGCTTGGAGAGCTTCTTGTTCTTGTCGCCCATCACGTAGGGCAGGTGGCCGAAGCGCGGCACGAAGTCGGTCAGACCGATCTCGATCAGAGCGTGGTACAGCGCGATCTGCCTCGGGGTCGACGAGAGCAGGTCCTCGCCCCGGAGAACGTGTGTCACGCCCATCAAGGCGTCGTCGACCGGGTTCACGAACGGGTAGAGCGGATGCCCGTTGGGACGCACGACGACGAAGTCGCTGAATGAGCCGGCCGGGAAGGTGATCTCGCCGCGGACGAGGTCATCGAAAGTGATGTCCTCGGTGGGTACCTTGAGCCGGAGCGCCGGGGAGCGCCCCTCCGCACGGTAGGCGGCCTTCTGGGCGTCCGTCAGGTCGCGTTCGAAGTTGTCGTAGCCGAGCTTCGCGTCGCGCCCGAGCGAAACGTTGCGGGCCTCGATCTCCTCGCCGGTGGCGAAGCTCTCGTAGATGTGGCCGGACTCTGTGAGCCTGGCGATGACATCACGGTAGATGTCGTAGCGCTGGGACTGCCGGTACGGGCCGTGCGGTCCCCCCACGTCGATGCCCTCGTCCCAGTCCAGCCGCAGCCAGCGGAGGGCTTCGAGCAGCTGCACGAAGCTTTCCTCGGTGTCGCGCGCCGGGTCGGTGTCCTCCACCCGGAAGATGAACGTGCCGCCGGTGTGCCGGGCGTAGGCCCAGTTGAACATCGCGGTGCGCACCAGGCCGACGTGCGGCGTTCCGGTGGGAGATGGGCAGAACCGCACGCGCACATCGGTGCCGGTCGCGGTCGAGAATGGGTGTGCTGGTGTCGTAGACATACGCCACTCATCCTAGCGATTGTGCTCTAGCCGCGAGAGAGACCAGATGGTCTCATCCAGCCCGGTAATGGCCCGGGTCGTGGCCACCACCGCAGGAATCAGGTCTGAGCCCGCCGCGGAGACGAGGTGGATGGTACGGAAGTCGCCGCCGGAGGTCGGCCGGGCAACGGCGCCCTGTGGGAGGGCGGATGCCGCCACGGCCAGGGCGGGTACGAGGGCGACCCCGAGGCCGGCGGCGACCAGGCCGAACACGGCCACGAAGTTGTCCGTCTCGTGGGCGATGCGGGGCACGTACCCGCGGGGCTCCGCGAGCGCGAGCAGGTGGGCCCGGCAGCGGGGGCAGCCGGCGATCCAGTTCTCCAAGGCAAGGTCGGCCAGGTCGATCACGGCACCGTCAGCAAGCGGATGCGCGGCGGGGAGCACCACGAGCATCTCGTCCCGCCAGAGCGGCAGCACCGCGAGGCCCCTGGCGCTGGACCGGTGCGGGTCGCCTGGGTCGCCCGGGTAGCTGAAGGTGATGGCGAGGTCCGCGGCCTGGTCGCGCACGAACTGCACCGCCTCGGGTGGTTCGGCCTCACGGTAGCTCAGTTGCAGCCCCGGGTGCCGGGTTGCGAGTTCGCGCAGCAGCGTGGGCACGATCGTCGACGACGCCGAGGGGAACGAGGCGAGCCGCACGCGCCCCGACCGCAGCCCGGCCAGCTCGCCGAGCTCTCCCGCCGCCGCGTCGAGGGCGTTGGTGACGGTGACCGCGTACCGGCTCAGGATGCGGCCGGCCTCGGTCAGGCGCACGCCACGGCCGACCCTGCTGACGACCGGCAACCCGATCCGGGCCTCGAGGCGCTTCAGCTGCTGGCTCACCGCCGGCTGGCTGTAGCCGAGGGAACGCGCCGCAGCGGTGATCGAGCCCAGTTCGGCGATCCGCTGCACGACCCGCAGCGCTTGGGAGTCGAGGTCGAGGGCCTCCGGTTGGCTGAGCGTCATCCCCTAAGCATAAACCCTGCTTATGGATTTGATCAGATACCGGGAGTTGACGAATGGGACGATCCCGGGGACGATGGTCTCATGCCCGCCCCATCCCCGCCCGTGCCGTTCAGCCCTGCCGCGACAAGCGCGTCCCGTGGCATGCCCGCCATGGGTCTCACCCTCGCGCAGGCGAAGGACGCATACGCGCCGACCGTGGGACGCTACCTCGCCGCCTGCACGCTCGGCCTCCCGACCATCGACACCGTGACGGCCCTCCGCGAAGACGGTGAGCGGTGGGCGCGGGGCGAGGCCTGCCCGGCCGGCTACACGGCCGACATCACGGCCGCCCGGCAGAGCTACGCATCCCTCGTCGGCGTTCCGGCCGGGGCCGTGGCGATCGGGTCACAGGCATCCGTGCTCGCGGCGATGGTCGCGGACTCGGTGCCCGACGGCGCCGAGGTGCTCTGCGTCGACGGCGACTTCAGTTCGATGGTGTTCCCGTTCCTGCAGCAGGCCCACCGCGGGGTGCGGGTGCAGCACATTGCGCTCGATGATCTGGCCGGGGCTGTCACGGCGGCGACCTGGCTGGTCGCGTTCTCCCTCGTGCAGTCGGCCACCGGGCGGCTCGCCGATGCCGACCGGATCACACAGGCGGCCAGGGCCCACGGCGCGTTCACCCTCTGCGACACCACCCAGGCGGTCGGCTGGATGCCGGTGGTCGCCGGTGGCTTCGACGCCACGATCTGCCACGCCTACAAATGGCTCGGTGCGCCGAGGGGCGCGGCATTCCTGACCGTGCTCCCGGAGTTCGCTGCTCGGCTCCGGCCGAGCCAGGCCGGCTGGTACGCCGGGGACGACCCCTGGCGGTCTTGTTACGGGCCCGCGATGGCCTTGGCGGAGGATGCCCGCCGTTTTGACGTGTCCCCAGCCTGGCCGGCCTGGGTCGGCGCCCGGACCGCGCTGGCTTTCTTCGCTTCGATCGATCCTGAGGAGGTGCGGCGCCACGACGCCGGGCTCGGCGATGCGCTCTGCCACGGCCTCGGCATTGCCGCGAACGGTCAGTCCATCGTGACCTGGGCGGATGCCGACGGCAGCGACCTGGCCGGCCTCGCCGCGGCGGGGATCACGGCGTCGGGCCGGGCCGGTCGGGCCAGGGTGGCGTTCCACCTCTGGAATGACAGGGGCGACGTCGACGCCGTGCTTGCGGCACTGGGCCGCCGCCGATCGAGCCGCGCCGGTGATCGAACCAGTCGGTGATCGAACCAGTCGGGATCCCCAGCCCGATCACACCCCCCGGCTACCCCTTGTCGGCGACGGCCGCGATGATCGTCCGGGCGAGCTCGGCCGAAGAGGCCGGGTTCTGGCCGGTGTAAAGATTACGGTCGATCTCCATGTGCGGGGCGAAGGAGTCGCTGGCGATGAAGTCGGCGCCCAGTTCGACCAGACGGCTCTGAACGAGCCACGGCGCCTTCGGGGCCAGGCCGCCAAGCACCTCCTCGGCGTCGGTGAAGCCGGTCATCCGGTACCCCGTGAACGGCCAGCTGTCGTCGGCGCGCTTCGCCGCAAGCAGTGCGGCCGGGGCGTGGCAGAGCACGCCGAGGATACGGCCGGTGTCGAGCGCCTCGGTCAGGATGCGACCGGAGGCGGCGTCGACGGCAAGGTCTTCCATCGGGCCGTGTCCGCCCGGGTAGAAGACCACGTCGTAGTCGGCCACGTCGATGGCATCAAGGCTCTTCGGCTCGTCGAGTTCCCCGGAGATCGTGCCGATGTAGTCGATGATCGCCGCCGCGCGGTCCTCTCCCCCGGCGGCTTCGGGGCGCAGGCTGACGGCGTCGATCGTCGGAGCCACGCCGCCGGGTGTGGCGATGCTGATCTGCCAGCCTGCCTCGGTGAAAAGGCGGTGCGGTTCGGCGAGTTCCTCGGCCCAGTACCCGGTGGGGTGCAGGCTGCCGTCGTTCAGGGTCCAGTGGTCAGCGGCGCTGACGACGAAGAGTACGTGGGTCATGGGTTGTCCTTTGTCGGTGAAGGGTACGTGGATTGATGCGTGAAGTTGTGCGTGGGTCGGGATCTCGACAGGCTCGATGACCGGGGATCAGACCGCCGGGGCGAGTTCGCCCGTTCGGACGACCATCTTGCCGGTGTTCTCGCCGCGCATGAGGCCGAGGAATGCGTCGACTGTGTTCTCGACGCCGTCGACGACGGTCTCGTCGAAAACGATCTCGCCGGAGGCGAGCCAGCCGGCCATCTCGGCCGAGAACGCCGGGAGGTGACCCCAGAAGTTGCCGACCGTGAAGCCCCGGAGGGTCAGTCCACGGGTGACGATGTTAGACAGGTTGTTCGGGCCGGTCGGGGCATCCGTGCTGTTGTACAGCGAGATCGAACCGCACATGGCCGCACGCCCGCCGTCCTTGAAGGAGGCCAGGGCTGCCTCGAGGTGGTCGCCGCCCACGTTGTCGAAGTAGACGTCGATGCCGTCGGGAGCCGCGGCGGCGAGCTGGTCCCTGACGGACCCGTCCTTGTAGTTGAAGGCGGCGTCGAAGCCGTACTTGCCGGTGAGCAGGGCGACCTTCTCGGCCGATCCGGCCGAGCCGATCACGCGCTTCGCGCCCCTGAGCCTGGCGATCTGCCCGACCATGCTGCCGACGGCGCCCGCTGCTCCGGAGACGAACACGGTGTCGCCTTCTTTGAGTCCGGCGATCTCGAGTAGGCCGACATAGGCGGTGAGGGCGGTCATGCCGAGCACGCCGAGGTAGGCGGAGAGCGGCACGCCGGGGAGTTCGGGCACGACCTTGAAGCCGGCGGCGTCCTCCTGCACCAGGTCGCGCCAACCGTAGCCGTGCGTGACGACGTCGCCGACGGCGAGCGCGTCACTCGCGGAGGCGATGACGCGGCCGACGGCCCCGCCGGTCATGGTTTCACCCAGCGTGAACGGCGGCACGTAGCTCTTCACATCATTCATCCGGCCGCGCATATACGGGTCGACGGAGACGAATTCATTAGCGACGCGAACCTGGCCGGGCGCGAGGTCGGGCAGGTCGACGGTCACGGTGCGGAAGTCCGCGGCCGTCGGCCAGCCGACGGGGCGGGAAACGAGCTGGACCTGGGTACTGATGGTGGATGAGGCCATGTTGGGCTCCTCTGCTAGTTTTGGAACGATCGTTTTACTATATAGTGGACCTATCGGTACACAAAATTGACTGAACGGCACACGAAATCAAGGAGCGGACAATGGGGCGGCTGCAGACCTTCGACAACAGTGTCGTCGTGCAAGCTGCACGGGACCTGTTCTGGGACAAGGGCTACGAGGCGGCGTCCCTGGCCGACCTGGAAGCGGCCACCGGTCTGGGCCGCTCGAGCCTCTACCACGCCTTCGGGAGCAAACGCGGGCTCTTCGACGCCGCGGTCACCGACTACCTGGACACGGTCATCCGGCCCCGGCTGGCCGTGTTGCACGAGGGAACCACGGATGCCACGGCTCTGCTCTATTACTTCGACGCCCTCATTCGGGCGACGGCCTCGCTGGCGGACGGCTCGCCTCGCATGGGGTGCCTGCTGGTCAATTGCGCGGCCGGTCTCGCCGCCCACGACGACCCGGCCCGCGCGCTCGTGGAGGGCTACCGGGTCGAGCTTGCCGACGCGCTGCGGTACGCACTGGCGTCGGCGTCCAAGTCGGAGCCGTCAGCGGCGGGTGCCGGGTCCGTCGGGCTCGACGAGCGGGTGCGCACCCTGTCATCGCTCTCGATGAGCGCAATGCTCGTCGCCCGGGTCAACCGCGACGAGGCCATCGCCCTGCTGAAGACGGCGTCGAGCCAGGTCAGGATCTGGTTCCCGGGCTCCCCCGGCTGAGTCGGCCCGGCTGAGTCGGCCCGGCTGAGTCGGCCCGGCTGAGTCGGCCTGGCTGAGTCGGCCCGGCTGAGTCGGCCGGCTCCTTCCGTTCCGCTCCGCTCATTCAGTGCGTTGAGTTCACCCAGTACGAATCGGCTCAGGCGCGGCGAACCGGGTTGGAGAGCACGCCGATCCCCGCGATCTCGACCTGCACGGTGTCGCCTTCGACGACGGCTCCGGATGTCCCTGGCGCGCCGGTCAGGATCACGTCGCCCGGCAGGAGTGTGAAGACGCCGGAGAGGAACGACACCATCTCCGCGATGGTGTGCCTCAGCAGGGCCGCGTTGCCCGATTGGAACGGTTCGTCGTTGATTCGGCCGTGCAGTGACAGACCCGTCCAGTCGAACTCGGTGTCGATGACCGGTCCGAGCGGGCAGAACGAGTCGAAGCTCTTGGCCCGGGTCAGGTCCTCGTCGCGCTCGAAGAGATCGCGCGCGGTCACGTCGTTGGCGATCGTGTAACCGAAGATGGCGTCCTCGGCATCTTCGACCGACACGTTCCTGGTGATCCTGCCGATGACGACGGCGAGTTCCCCCTCGACCCGCACGTCGCCGGACTGGGTCGGCAGCACGATCGGGTCGCCCGGTCCGACGACGGCAGTGTTGGGCTTGAGGAAGAACCGGGGTTCCCTCGGCGTGCCGGCGGCCTGTTCCTCGCGGTTCGCGTAAAAGGAGTGGGCCATCCCGACCACCTTGGAGCGCGGGATCACCGGGGCAAGCAGTTTGACCTCGCGCAATCCGATCCGTTCCCCGGTCGGGTCGTAGCCGGCAAACATCGGGTCGCCCTTCAACACGACCAGTTCGTCGTCGTCGATGATCCCGAAGGCGATGATGTCGGCGTGGCTGAACCGCGCGACCTTCACGCCTGGCCGGCCGGGGTGTCGAGGCGGGTGAGCCAGCCGTGACGGTCCGGCAGGCGGCCGTACTGGATATCGGTCAGTTCCTGGCGCAGCGCCATCGTGATCTCGCCGGCGGGGGCATCCGGGTTGCCGATCGAGAGGTCGGGGCCCCTGAGCTCGGCGATCGGCGTGACGACAGCGGCGGTGCCGCAGGCGAACACCTCGGTGATCGCCCCGGATTCGACGCCGCCCTGCCAGTCGCCGAGGGTCACGTCGCGTTCCTCGACGGTCATCCCGCGGTCCCTGGCCAGCTGAATGATACTGTCCCGGGTGACGCCCTCGAGGATCGACCCGGTCAAGCGCGGGGTGACGAGCTTGTGGGTGCCGTAGACGAAGAAGACGTTCATGCCACCGAGTTCGTCGATGCGGCTGCTGGTCTCACCGTCGAGGAAGAGCACCTGGGCACAGCCGTTGTCATAGGCCTGCATCTGGGGCAGCAACGACGCGGCGTAGTTGCCGCCGCACTTGGCGGCACCGGTGCCGCCGCGGCCGGCCCGGGAGTACTCGGTGGAGAGCCAGATCTTGATCGGAGCGACTCCGTTGCTGAAGTACGCCCCCGCGGGGCTGGCGATCACGTAATAGCCGACCTTATGCGCGGCCCGCACGCCAAGGAAGCTCTCGTTGGCGATCATGAACGGGCGCAGGTACAGGCTCGTCTCGGCCGCGGACGGCACCCAGCCCCCGTCGACCGTGATGATCTGCCTGATCGACTCGATGAAGTGGGCCACGGGGAGTTCGGGCAGGGCGAGGCGGCGGGCCGAACGCTGCAGTCGCGTGGCGTTCTTCTCGGGACGGAAAGTCCAGATCGAGCCGTCGGCATGCCGGTACGCCTTCAGGCCCTCGAATATCTCCTGGCCGTAGTGCAGCACCGAGGAGGCAGGGTCGAGCTGGAGCGGGCCGTAGGGTATGACGCGGGCATCGTGCCAGCCGCCGTCCAGCGTCCAGTCGATCGCGACCATGTGGTCGGTGAAGTGCTTGCCGAAGCCGGGGTCGCTGAGGATGGCGTCGCGCTCGGCCGTCGTGCGGGGCGCGGTCGCCCGGGTGATTGTGAAGGCCGGCGGAGCCGTTGTGGCCGCCCGGACCGGTGTCGCCTCGTTGGGTGTCGTCTGGCTCGGTGCTGCCTGGCTCATTGGAGTCCCTTGTCTGTCAGTCGGGTCACGATTGCATTGCCCACGTCGGTGGTGCTGCGCGGTGCCGTTGCAGCACCGTCCCCCCTGCGGGCAGCGATGTCGGCGGTGACCGCGGCGGTCACCCTGGCCGCGGCATCCGTCAGGCCCAGGTGGCTGAGGAGGAGCGCGACCGACAGGATGGCTGCCGTCGGGTCGGCCAGCTGCTTGCCCGCGATGTCGGGTGCCGATCCGTGCACCGGCTCGAACATGCTGGGGAAGCGACCGTCCGGGTTGATGTTCCCGGAGGCCGCCAGACCGATGCCGCCGCTGATTGCGGCCGCCAGATCGGTCAGGATGTCGCCGAAGAGGTTGTCCGTGACGATGACATCAAATCTACTCGGATTCGTGACGAGGAAGATCGTCGCCGCGTCGACGTGGAGGTAGTCGACACTCACCTCGGGGAATTCCGTCGCGACGGCGGTGACGATGCGCTGCCAGAGGCCGCCGGCGAAAACGAGCACGTTGGTCTTGTGTACGAGCGTGAGGTGCCGGCCTGGCCGGGCCTGCGCAACCGCGAACGCGTGCCGTACGACTCGTTCGACGCCGAAGGCCGTGTTCACGGAGACCTCGTTGGCCACCTCGTGGGCCGTGCCCTGGCGGATCGCGCCGCCATTGCCGACATAGGGCCCCTCCGTTCCCTCCCGCACAACGACGAAGTCGACGTTGCCGGGAGCGGCCAGCGGACTGGGCACCCCCGGGAAGAGCACGCTCGGCCGCAGGTTGACGTAGTGGTCGAGGGAGAAGCGCAGTTTCAGCAGCAGCCCTCGTTCGATGTTCGCGTTAGCCAGGCGAGGGTCTCCCGGCACCCCGCCGACGGCGCCGAGCAGGATCGCGTCGTGCGCGGCGATGGACGCGAGGTCCTCGTCGGTGAGCACATCACCGGTTTCGAGGAACCGGGCGGCCCCGAGTGAGAACCAGCTCAGGTCGAAGGTGACGTCGGCGGCGGACGTCGCAACTTCGAGAACCTTGACCGCCTCGGCGATGACCTCGGGACCGATCCCGTCGCCTGGAATGACGGCGAGCTTGATTTGAGTGGACATTCGGCTCCGTATGTCTGGGATTTACCTGTAGAAACACCCTACTGCGAGCAATCCATTGTCTAAGCTGGACAATCCCTGACAACACCCACCCGACAGTTCACTCCCTGTCGGCCAAAGAAAGTAGTTCTTCATGAGCCTTGGACTCGGAATCTTCCTCGTCGTCGCCGGCGCCATCCTCGTCTACGCACTGAACATCAGCGTCGACTGGATCGACCTCGACCTGGTCGGCTACATCCTGATGGGCGCCGGCGCGGTGATCATCGTGCTCGGCATCGTGCTGATCACCCGCAAGCGCACCAGCATCACCCGCAGCGCCGTCGTCAACGGCGAGCAGGTCACCAAGGAGAAGCGCTCGATCGACGACGCCTGATCCGTCCACTACGCTCCACACTGCGCCCGACGCTCCCCGGAGCTCCGCTTCAACGTGCCTTGCGCAGCGTGAGCAGCGCGACGACGGCCGCGGCCAGGACCAGGCCCAGCCCGATCCAGGCGGTGGGCCCGATGCCGGTTCCGAAGGCGTCCCGCGCTGAGGCGAGCAGCGCGTCGGCCTGGCCGACCGGAAGCCCCCCGGCCACGGCAACGGCTCCGCCGAGTGTCTCCTCCGCGGCCGACCGCTGGGCGGCACTCAGCGTCTCCGGAAGCACCACAGCGCCTCGATAGGCGGCGGTGAGGATGGTACCGAGGATCGTCGTGCCCAGCACCGCGCCCAGCTCGTAGGCCGTTTCACCGACCGCGGACGCCGCGCCCATCTTGTCCGCCGGCGCGGTCGCCACCACGAGTTCGTTCGACACGGTCTCCGCCGCACCGATCCCGATCCCGAGCAGAGCGAAGACGAGCGCGACCCCGACCGCGTCCAACGTCGCACCACCGAGGGCGATCGCCAGGTAGCCCCCGGCCGAGATCAGCAGGCCCGCCGGCACCACGAGCGAGGGCCGCACGCGCCGGGAGATCGGCACGATCACCAGGCCGGCCACGATCATGGCGGTCAGGCCGGGCACGAGCACCAGCCCGGCTGCGAGCGGAGACAGGCCCAGCACGAGTTGCAGGTACTGGGACATGAAGAACAACCCGCCGACGAGGGCGACAACGCTGAGCAGGTTCACGCCTATCGCCCCGCTGAAGGCGCCCGTGCGGAAGAGCGCGAGGTCGATCATCGGCTGGGGCAGGCGAGGCTGGCGGCGCACGAAGAGGATGCCGGCGAACAGCCCGAGCAGGATGGGACCGACAGTGCTGACGGACGGTCCGTGTTCGGCCAGCACCTTGATACCGTAGACAACCGGAAACATGGTTGCCAGGGAGAGCAGGATGCTCGGCAGGTCGATCCGGCCGGGGTGCGGATCACGCGATTCCGGCACGAGCAGCGGGCCGAGCACGAGCAGCGGCAGGAGCAGCGGCACGGCGAGCAGGAAGACGGAACCCCAGGCAAGGTGCTCCAGCAGCACACCGCCGACGACCGGACCCAGTGCGCTGCCGGCGGCGAAACCGCTGGCCCAGATGGCAATCGCCAGCCGTCGCTGGTCGCGTTCCGTGAAGACGGAGCGGAGTAGGGAGAGGGTCGGCGGCATCAGCATGGCACCGAACACACCGAGCACGGCGCGATCGATGATGAGCCATTCGATGCTCGGGGCGAAGGCGGCCACCACGGAGACGGTGCCGAAACCGGCTGATCCGATCAGGAGCAGGCGACGGCGGCCGATCCGGTCGCCGAGGCTGCCCATGGCCACGAGCAGCCCGGCGAGCATGAGCGGGTAGATGTCGATCACCCAGAGCAGCTGGGTACCCGTGGGCCGGAGCGCCTCTGAGATGGCGGGGAGGGCGAGGTTGAGCACGGTGTTGTCGATCGAGACCAGGAGCACCGGAAGCATGAGCACGACCAGCGCCCACCACCGGCGGCGGGGGCTGAGTTCAGAGGCGACGGGGGCGATCTGGCGGAGGTCGGACGACACGGGAAGCTGCTTTCGGATTCGATGGACGGCTACTACACCGTCCAGACGGTACAGTAGCACCATGCCCTCCGATCTCGCATCCCCCGCAGGCCGCGCACCGGCGTCGGTGCCCACCCGCGACCGCATCCTCGACGCGTTCGCGCAGCTCCTGATCGACCAGGGCGAACGGGCTGCCACCCTCGAGGCGGTGGCCGTGGCCGCCCGACTGTCCAAGGGCGGCCTGCTCTACCACTTCGGCTCGAAGGACGCCCTCGTCGAAGGGCTGCTCGCCCGTCTGGCCGCGCTCGTCGCCGACGACGTGGAGCAGATTCGAGCGGCCCCGGCCGGCCCGATCGACTACCTGATCCGCACGTCGATGAGCGAGGGAACGAGGCTGGACCAGGCGATCGGCGCCTCAGTGCGCCTGGCCCAGGGCGCACATCCGCTGGCCAACCAAGCCCTGGCCTCCACCCGGCGCCAGTGGCTGGCGGTGATCGAGGAGGCGGTGGGCGACCCCGACGTGGCCGAAGCGGTCATGCTCATCAGTGACGGTTTGTACTACGAATCCACCCTTGCGGGTCCGGACCAGCCCGCCGCCGATCTGACATCGGCGGCGAGGCTGGACCGGTTGCTGGCCGTGATCGGGCGGATGGCCCAGCGGCCTGCTACTCGGTGAGGGCGATCTCGACCATCACGTCGGCGGCGATCGCGTGGCGCACCTTGGTGAGGAGGCTGACCGGCACCGGTGAGTCCACGGTCAGCACGCTGAGCGCCTTCCCGCCGGCGACGTGGCGGGCAATCTGCATCCCGGCGATGTTGATCTGGGCGTCACCGAACTCGCGGCCGTAGACAGCGACGATTCCGGGGCGGTCCGTGTAGACCATCACGATGAGGTGCTCCGCGAACGGAACCTCAACCTCGTAGCCGTTCACCTCGACGATCTTCTCGATCTGTTTGGTGCCGGTCAGGGTGCCGGACACCGAGACCTGCGAGCCGTCGGCCAGAGCGCCGCGCAGGGTGATGACGTTGCGGTACTCCGGCGATTCCTTGTCGGTGAGCAGGCGAACGGCAACGCCGCGCTGCTCCGCCAGGAGCGGCGCGTTCACGTAGGACACCGTCTCGCTGACGACGTTCGTGAAGATTCCCTTGAGCGCGGCGAGCTTGAGTACGCTCACGTCGTAGTCGGCCAGTTCGCCGCGGATCTCCACGTCGACGCTGGTCAGCGGGCTGTGCGCGGCGAGGCCGGAGAAGACCTGGCCCAGTTTTTCGACGAGCGGGATGCCGGGACGCACGTACGGGTCGATGACGCCGCCGGCGACGTTGACCGCGTCAGGGACGAGTTCGCCGGAGAGCGCGAGGCGGACCGACTTGGCCACCGAGACACCGGCCTTCTCCTGCGCCTCATCGGTCGACGCGCCAAGGTGCGGGGTCGTGATGATGTTCGGCAGGCCGAGCAGTGGCGATCCGGTCGGGGGTTCACTGACGAAGACGTCGAGGCCGGCCCCAGCGATCGTCCCTGCGACGAGGGCGTCGTGCAGGTCGGCCTCGTCGATCAGGCCGCCACGGGCCACGTTGACGACGAAGGCGGTCGGCTTCATCAGCGCGAACTGGGCCGCGCCGAGCATCCCGGTCGTCTCGGGCGTCTTGGGCATGTGAATCGTGACGAAGTCCGACTGGGCCAGCAGTTCGTCGAGGGTGACGGGCGTCACGCCGAGCTGCTGCGCGCGTGCCGAGGTGATGTACGGGTCGAAGGCGATGATGTTCGTGCCGAAGGCCTGCATTCGTGCGGCGACGAGGGCGCCGATCCGGCCGAGGCCGATGATTCCGATCGTCTTCTCGTAGAGCTCGACGCCCGTGTACTTGGAGCGCTTCCACTGGCCCTGCTCGAGCGCGCCGTGGGCCGGCGGAATGTGCCGGGCGAGGCTGATAATGTGGCCGACCGTGAGTTCGGCCGCGGAGATAATGTTTGAGGTCGGGGCATTGACCACCATGACGCCGGCCGCGGTCGCGGCCTTAATGTCCACATTGTCGAGGCCCACGCCGGCGCGCGCGATGACCTTGAGCAGCGGTGCGGCTGCGATGGCCTCCGCATCCACCTTCGTCGCGGAGCGCACCAGGATGGCGTGCGCGGTCGCCAGTTCTGTGAGCAGGGCCGGGCGGTCGGTGCCGTCGACGTTGCGCACATCGAAGTCCGGTCCAAGGGCGTCAACGGTTGCGGGCGAGAGTTCTTCGGCAATGAGTACGACTGGTTTTGACACGAAAAAGGTTCCTCCGATTGCAGCAGAAAGGGTGGGCTTGCGCCGCGACCGTGGGGCGCCAGTTAGAAAAACACTCTATCGGCTGCAGAATAGGGCAATGAGCAGCGTTACATTGACCGACCTCCAAACCGTCCTCCGCCTCCTTCTCGCGGTGGTCTTCATCGGGGCAGGGGTCACCCATTTCCTTCCCTCCGTGCAGCGCACGATGGCAGCGATGATCCCGCCACGACTGCGATCCACCGGTATCCTGAACCCGCGGGCGCTGGTCATCCTCACCGGCCTGTGTGAGATCGCCGGCGGCCTCGGCCTGCTATATCGACCCCTGATTGTGACGAGCGGGATCTGCCTGATCGTGTTCCTCGTCGCCGTGTTCCCGGCGAATGCCTTCGCGGCCCGGCATCCGGAGCGATTCGGCCGGATCGCAATCCCGCTCGTTCCCCGGCTGGTCGGCCAGGCGCTGCTCGTGGCCATGATCGCGCTCGCGATCGTGCCGGTGGCCACCGCGCAGGTCTAGGGTCGCGGCGTAGGCGTGCGCTCGCGGCGCAGGCTAAACCCTGCGCCCGCTTCTGTTAGCTGCGCCGCGAGGTGCATCGGTCCGGCTGGGGGTCAGACGATGAGGCTGCCGAGGCCGAACATGAAGATGTCCGTGGAGAGCGCCGCGACCAGGCACAGGCCCACGAGCAACAGGAGCGCCTGCACGCCGACCGCGCGAGCGCGGCCGAGCCGGATCACGAGCGCGAACACCGCGACGGGCAGGAGCACGCCGGCAATGAGGAGCCCCCAGCCGAAGCCGCTCAGGGTGGTGTCGAGGCTCTGGGCCGCGACGTTGAGACCGACCAGGTTGCCGACGCCCTCCCACGCGTCGTAGGCGTAGAACAGGCCGAAGACGATGGCCATGGACAGGAAGAGCCAGCGCGGCGTGCCGGCCGCCTTGCCAGCGCCATGGGTTGCGTCGGTCGCGGTCATGAGATTCCCCCGGCGTTGATGATGAAGGGCAGCGGGGCGAGCAGGACGACACCGAGCAGGAGCAGGCCGAGCCTGGCTCGTGGCCTGGTGCGGGTCAGCCAAAAGGTCGCGCCGAACCAGGCGGCGGGGGCTGCGACGGCGAGCCACAGTCCGAGCGAGAACATGAACGCCCCCACGGCGTCCGACAGCGGATTGTCGATCCGGGAGATGCCGATGAACCAGCCGATCGTGTAGAGCAGGTAGACCCCGCAGAACACGCCGAGGGAGATCAGCGCGAAGGAACTTACGGGCGCGGCGGCGGCCTCGGCGGCCTCGTGCGCCTGGACAGCGGACGCGGGACCGGCGACGGTCCAGCCCTCGGGCGGCGTGGCCGTGGCCGGCGGGGCGTCGGAGTCATGCTCCGCGTCGGCGCTGTCTGCTCCGCCGGAGGATGCCGTTCCGGTGCCGGTCTCCAGGGTCGGGTCGTCGTCGCCGGCCCAGCCCATGGCATCGTCTTCGCGTGGAGAGTTCATAAGCCCTAGGTTAGCGGGGCGTCACCCTCGCCCCGGCTGATCACGACCTTGAGCGCCCTGGTCTCTGCCGCGCGGGCGAACGTGTCGTAGGCCTCCACGAACTGGTCGAACCGGAACCGGTGGGTGGCCAGCTTCCCGGCCGGGATCTTATGCTGCGCCACCAGCTTGAGCAGCATGGGCGTGGTGTTGGTGTTCACCAGCCCCATGCTGATGTTGATGTTCTGAATCCACAGGTTCTCCAGGTGCAGTTCGACGGGTTTTCCGTGCACGCCGACATTGGCCACGTTCCCCCCGGGGCGCACCACCTCGATGGCCATGGTGAAGGTTTCCGGGACCCCCACAGCCTCGATCGCCACGTCGACGCCGGCACCGTCGGTCAGGGCCAGCACCTGCTGCTTCCAGTCGGCGGCACCCGAGACGACGACATCCGTGGCCCCGAACTGCCTGGCCTGCTCCAACCGGTTCTGGTCGAGGTCGATGGCGATGATGGTGCCCGCGCCATACAGCCCGGCAGTCGCGATGGCGGCCAACCCGACCGGGCCGGCGCCGATGACCGCCACCACGTCCCCCGGCTTCACCCCGCCGTACTGCACGCCGATCTCGAATCCCGTCGGCAGGATGTCCGAGAGCATGACGGCCTCCTCGTCAGTGACCCCGGCCGGCACCTTGTAGAGGGAGTTCTCGGCGTAGGGTACCCGAACGTACTCGGCCTGGGTGCCGTCGATCAGGTGGCCGAACACCCAGCCGATACCGGATGCCCCTTCGTCGCCCAGGCAGTGTGAGTACAGATCGATCTTGCAATTGACGCAGTGTCCGCAGGACTTGATGCAGGAGATGATGACCCGGTCGCCGACCGCCAGAGTCGCGACGGCGCTGCCGACCTCCATGATGGTCCCAACCCCCTCGTGACCCAGGATCCGGCCCTCCTGCACGGCCGGCACGTCGCCCTTGAGGATGTGCAGGTCCGTGCCGCAGATGGTGGTCGTGTCCACCCGCACGATCACGTCGGCCGAACCGACAATCTTCGGGTCGGGCATTTCCTGCCAGGATTTCTTCCCCGGACCGTGATAAACCAGCGCCTTCATGATCTCTCCTTCGTCCACAGTCATCCGGGCGGCCGCCCGACGCCGACCACGGTACTCTCCGACCGGGGCTGCCTCACTGCTCCGCTCTCCCTCCGATGCCGACCGTCATAGGATTCCTCCATGACGGATTGGAAGTCCGGAGACAATCCCTTCGCAGTGCCGGGCGCGCAGAAACCACGTGTCGGCTGGTACGACATCGACGGATGTCGGCTGTACGCGGAGACGCGCGGCCGGGGCCCCGCGATCCTCATCATCGGTGCCGCCAGCGACGACGCCGAGATGTTCCGGCCGATCGCCGAGAGACTCATTGGTTTCACCGTCGTCACCTACGATCCCCGCGGCACCCTGCGCAGCGGCAGCGACGGCTGGCCGTGCGACTCGGCGCGGCACGCCGACGATGCCGCCGACCTGCTCCGTGCGCTCGGGCTCGCCGGGGCCGCCGAGGGCGCCGGCACCCCTGG
>NZ_SOFP01000011.1 GCF_004402785.1 Cryobacterium algoritolerans | reverse complement strand
CGACCCCACAAACCAGCCATTCTGACCACCTGATCAAATGGCCGGAAACCGCGCCACAATGGCAGGTTAATTAGCGCTCAAATGGCCGGTTAAAAGTTGACAAAACACAGCGATCGTGAGGCCCACCGCGAGGCACGGGCCAGCTGTGCACGTGCCGGAGGAGTTCGGATGATGGACACCGGGGTAGGACATCGTCGGTGTCGATGAGGACGGCACGCTCGGACGAGACACAGACCAGAGTGACTCCAGCCGGTTCGACGGTGCGGACCTGGCTCAAGGCGTTGCCGAACTCGTCTTCGTGCCAGGGGGGCGTCGGATCGGGGATTCAGCCGAGCGTGCCAACGCTCAGGCTGACGCTGTCACCTTTCTGGGCGAGGGTTCCCGCACCGGGCGTCATCACCGTAACTGTTCCGACCTGTTTGGGATCGGTCACGACTTCGTCGACGGTGACAACGGAGTAGGCGCTGAGCCGGGCCCTGGCGGTACCTTCGCGCAAGCCGACGACGTCGGGCAGCGCTTTCTGAGACCCGTCGCTCGTGTAGACAGTGACGCTCGAACCGGGGTTGCTCCTCGTACCACCGGCCGGGGCCGATCGCACGACCGTTCCCGCAGGCAATTCCGAGGCAGTGGCACCGCCGTCTGTGAGAGTGAATCCCGCAGAATCCAGGGCACCCTGCGCTTCACTGATTAATTTTCCGCGCAAGTCCGGCACAGGCACGGGGACACCGTAGACGGTCTTATCCGATGCCTTGGCGAAGGCATCCCCGCCGTACTTGGCGTTGGCGACCGACATGACATCGGGCCACATCCGATGCCGTGCGGTCGCGGCCTGCCCGCTATCGAAGTAGACCCCGCGCTGATTGGCTCCCCCCGTGACGCTGACCACGCCGACCACCGTCGCGACTTTCGAACTGGCCCCGCTCATCCAGGTGTCCTGGTTACCATCGGTTGTTCCGGTCTTTCCAATCATGGGGACCCTCGGGAAGGTATCCCGGTAGGACTGACTCGCAGTGCCTTCGGTCATGACCCGGTGCATCGCGTAGGTCATCCCCGCGGCCACCGGTGGCGAAACCGACTGGGTGCAGTCGGATTTCGAGATGGGGATATCCGCGCCGCCCGGTCCGGTGATCGAGTCGATGGCGACCGGAGTGCAGGTCGTGCCGTTGTTGGCGATGCCGGCGAAGGCGACGGCCATGGTCAGAGGTGCGATCTCATTGGTGCCGATCACGGTCGCTGCGCTTTGCAGCAGCGCGCCGCCATCGGCGCGGTGCACGTCGAACGCCTCGGCCCGCTTACGGATGGCGCAGAGGTCGAGTTTCTTTGCCATGCCGATGAAGCCGGTATTGATCGACTCGATCGTCGATTCCAGGGCGCTGTAGCGCGACCCGTTCTCACCGCCGGAGTCATTCTTCGGGTCATAGCCTGGATAGGTTTGCGGGCCCCGGCAACTGTCTGGGAAGGCGCCCCAGTGGCTGGTGCGCCGGGAGTTGACGCGTTCGCTGAGCGCGTGGCCGTCCGCCAGCCATTGCGCCAGGGTGAAGACCTTGTAGGTCGACCCGGGCTGGAAGCCGCGGGATCCGCCGTCCTGGTAATCAGTGTTGTAGTTGATGCCGGTGTAATTGGCTCCGGTGGCTTGAACGGCAGGATCCTGGCTGTAGTCCTTGTTCTGGGCCATCGCGAGCACTCGTCCGGTGCCGACCTGCACGCTCGTGACCACGCCGCCCACGTCCCATCCGGGAAAGGTCTTGGGGACGTTGGCCGTGAGAGTGGCGACCGCCGCGTTTTGCAGGTCGAGGTCCAGGGTTGTATACACGTTGTAGCCGCCGCGCCGGAAGTTGAGGAGCCGCCTGTCCTCTACCTTGCCGAATGCCGGGTCATGGAGCAGTTGCCTGGTGACGTAGTCGCAGAAGTAGGCGTTGGCCCCGGCCGTCTTGCAGCCGGTGCTGGGCTCCGTGATGTCGGGCTCGATCGGGGCGGCAACGGCGGCGTCGTGATCGGCCTGGCTGACCTTGTGCAGGGTGAGCATCTCGCCCAGGATGTAATCACGGCGACTCTTGTTGGCTGCATAACCGTTGGCTGCGCCGTTCGTGCTGCTGGCCGGTTCATCCAGTTGGAATTTGACCGGGTTGTTCACGATTGCGACGAGGCTGGCGGCCTGCGGCAGGGTCAGATTCAAGGCCGTTGTGTTGAAGTAGTAGTTCGCGGCCGCTTCGATTCCGTACACGGTCCCGCCGAAGCCGGTGATGTTCAGATACTGACGGAGTATGTCCTGCTTGGAGTACTTCTTCTCCAGGCCGATCGCGAACCTCATTTCTTTGAGTTTGCGATCGACGGTCGTCTCTGTCGCGGCCGTGTAGCAGGAGCTCTGCGCCTTTTCGTCGGTGAGGACTTCGCACTTCTGCACGAGCACGTTCTTGACGTATTGCTGGGTGATGGAGGATCCGCCTTGCGTGGCGCTGCCGGTGGCGGTCCTGAGGGTCGCACGCACGGTGCCTTGCAGGTCGATGCCGCCGTGCTCGTAGAAGCGGGGGTCCTCACCGGCGACGGCGGCATCCTTGACGAACGCGCTGATCGCATCCCACGACACCTCGACCCGGTTCTGGTCGTAGAACGAGGCCAGGAGGACCGGTGTACCGTCACTCTGCTTGGCGTAGATGTTGCTTTTCTGGGAGAGCTGGTCGAGCGCGAGGTAGCCCGGAAGGTTCTCGAACATGGCGACTGCATTCGTGGCTGCCAACCCTGACAGGGCCAGCGCGGGAGTCACCGAGACGGTCGCGAGAATGCCGGCAACGGCGCTCATCGCGACGAAACCGAGGAAGCCGCCCAGCGCTCCGCGAACGGTCAGTGGAGGAGTTGAGGCATTGTTCATCATCATGTGGTGGTGTCCTCCGGATCAATCGGCCGCGAGCATAGGGTTGGGGGATTTCGCCGTCGGTCCCATCACGGCGTCGATCCGCCGCGATCGTCCCTGGTAGCGATCGCGGCAAGATACGCGTTGTAGGCCAGGCGCTCGGCATCACCGTTCTTCGCTGCCTTCCGATCGGCGAAACGATCACGGCGTTTTGCCGAACTCTGCCAACGCATGAAAAGTGCGCCCAGAACCAGCAGGGTCGGCAGTTCGGTGAACCCCCACGCGATGCCGCCGCCCATCGCCTGGTCAGCCAATGGACGGATATTCCAGCCGGGAACCTGGTGCGCGTAGAAACCGACGATCGGGGCCACCGACATCATGACGATGACGCCGAAGAAAGCGTGGAAAGGAACAGTGATGAACAGTTCCAGGATGGCCAGCACCGGGGTGGCGAGCCTGCGCACACCACGCGAGGCCTGCCGGGGCGACGGGTCCACGCCCATGATGCCCCAGAAGTAGAGCATCCCTATCAACAGGAAATGAACCAGCATCAGGTTGTGCCCCCACATGCTGCCCATCAAGAAATCAAAGACGGGAGTGAAGTAGAGCCCGTACAAGCTCATCAGGAACAGGCTCGTCGTGATTCCGGGATGCGTCAGGAACCGTGCGAACGCGCTGTGCAGAAGGTTGAGCAGCCCTTTGCGCAGGTTCCAGCCTCCGCCCTGTCTGGCGGGGAGGACCCTCACGAGCAGGGTCATCGGCGCCCCCAGCGCGAGCAGCACCGGCGAGAGCATGCTCAGTGTCATGTGCTGAACCATGTGCACGCTGAACAGTTCCATCCCGTAGCCGTCCACACCCGTGGCGGTCACCAGAACGAGCGTCCCTGCACCGAGCATCCACGAGGCGGTGCGCTGAACCGGCCAGCGAGTTCCGGTGCGATGGAGATGCCACAACGCCCCGAGATACAGGACCGCCAGAAGGATCGCCAGTGCGGGCAGCACGGGAACCGGCTGCAGGTGCCAACCCAGCAGATTCGGCAGGGTCGGCGCTTGCGTCGGCATCCACATAGAACCCGACATGGCGTGTGCCGGCGCGCGCCCGCCCGTGTCGGGAAGCGGGAGCGGAGTCGGATCAAATCCCAAGGGTCAACAAATCTGCAGCCGGAGGTTCCCCGGCCGCGTCTGCGAATGCCTGGAGTGCGTGGTGCACCGCGCCCTGCTGCTTGTCCGTCATAGCCGAGAGAACGGCGAGAATGCCCTCCCTCCGGCGCTCGGTGACCTCGTCGACGAGTCTCCGGCCGCTCGGGGTGAGTTCAAGGAGCACCTCGCGCCGGCTGTCCGGGCTTGAGGTGCGTTCCACCCAGCCTCCGGCAACCATGCGATCGATGAACCGGCTGAAGGTGGAAGGGATAACCCCCATCCGTTCCGCCACTGCGCCCATCCTCGTCGGGCCCGCCGCGCTGAGCACAACCAGCACGCGAAACTGCGGCAACGTGACGACCTCCAGGGCCGACACCATCGAGCGGGCGACCACTCCGAGAAGGGCCCGAGAGGCGGCGAGAGTCGCGTCGGCGGCCCGCGCGTCGGCCGTGCTGGCTGCATCCATCGGTCGGACTTCCGTTCTTGAAAAGTGATAACGTGATAATTGCACATATACAACTGTTGTAATTATACACATTTTGGAGTCCTGATGGCACAGCCCATTCTGCGCCCGCGGGGACGTTTGTCCTCCTGGCTGCGGTCAGTCAACGCCTCCTTCGATCGGGTCAGCACCGGATCGGGTCGACTGCTCTTCATGGCGGTCGTGGTCGGGGCGGGTGTCGGGTTCGCCGCCGTCGCCTTTCGATGGTTGGTGGCCGCGGCGACCGTTGTCTTCACCGGAACGGTCGACTATTCCGCCACCCAGGGACATCCGGCCAATCCCTGGCTTCCGTGGCTGGGCGGCGCGTTCGTCATCCTCGCACCGGCCGTCGGCGGGCTACTCTACGGGCCCCTGGTGTACAAGTTCGCACCGGAGGCCCGCGGCCACGGCGTCCCGGAGGTCATGTACGCCGTCACGAAGCGAGGCGGACGGATCCCCGGAAAGGTGGCGATCGTCAAGTCGCTCGCTTCGGCCATCACGATCGGCTCCGGTGGCTCCGTGGGCCGCGAGGGTCCGATCGTGCAGATCGGTTCGGCGCTGGGTTCGAGCCTCGGGCGCGCGGCTCGTATGCCGGAATCTCATCTACGCACTCTGGTCGCCTGCGGTGCCGCCGGCGCCATCGCCGCCACCTTCAACGCGCCGATCGCCGGTGTGTTCTTCGCCCTCGAACTGTTGCTTCGCGACTTCGCGGCTCGATCGTTCGGCGTCGTTGTTCTCTCCTCGGTCACAGCCTCCATCGTCGGTCGGTCGCTCCTCGGCGATCATCCGTTTCTTACCCTGCCGACGTTCGCCATCGTCAATTCGTCGCAATTCGCTCTCTTCGCGGTGCTCGGGTTCGCGGCCGGTCTCGTTGCGGTCGGGTTCACAAAAACGCTCTACGCCGTGGAGGATGCCTGCGATTGGGCGTGGCGGGGGAAGCCGGAATGGCTGCGCCCGGTCGCCGGAGGACTCCTCCTCGGCCTCCTGCTCTTCGCCTTGCCACAGATGTACGGGGTCGGCTACCCGGTGTTGGACAGGGGAGTCCAGGGCGGGTACGCACTCGGCTTCCTGGCGCTGTTGCTCGTCGGCAAGATCGTGGCCACGAGCCTGACCATCGGGATCGGCGGGTCCGGCGGGGTGTTCGCGCCCTCGTTGTTCATCGGCGCGATGCTTGGAGCGGGATTCGGCCAGGTCGCCGGAGCGATGTTCCCCGTCTTCGCCGGGCAGACTGGCACATTTGCCCTGGTCGGCATGGGGGCGGTCTTCGCGGGCGCCACACGGGCGCCGATCACCGCCGCCATCATCCTGTTCGAGCTGACCGGGGAATACTCGATCATCCTGCCTCTCCTGCTGGCCATCGTGGTCGCGACGGGAGTCTCCAGGTTCCTCACGAACGACACGATTTACACCCTCAAACTTCGCCGCCGTGGGGTGAACGTAGACGGTGGCCCCGGCGGCATCCTGTTGCATTCGACGCTCGTGCGTGAGGTGATGACGGACGCGCCCGACGCGGTGAGTTCCCGACTCACTCCAGCAGAGGGGGCCAGGATAATGCTCGGGTCGGGCAGGCGCGCCCTGCCGGTCCTTCATGGCAGTGGCGAGTTCATCGGAGTCGTGACGGTGACTGCCGTCGCTGATTCACTCGGCAACGACGACGACAGCGGTGCGATTACCCTCAGTGCTTTGGTCCAGACGCCGTCCGTCGTCAATCCGGACGACACACTGGACAGCGTTTTGGATTCGGTGTTGGCCGCAAGCGAGAGCGATGGCTTGCCAGTTGTTGACTCGAACGGGATGCTCCGAGGCTGGGTCACCCTCGATGCCTTGCTCCGAACGGTGACTGCCAAACCCTGACCCGGGAGGGCCTACAATCTGAGCAACGTCGGTGCTCACCCGAGCCTACGACTCCCACCGAGACGCGCCGTTTCTGCCCCGAGTCGACGTTGCACGAGAGATTCTCTGCGCAATCGGCGATTTTCGGCATTCGTGCAAGATTCGCGACGGATCTGACACATTCAGTATGTGACGATCGACAGCACTACAGCAGCCGCCGATGTAAATAAGGGCGTGGGGATACCCGCGGGCACCGCCTTGCCTGTGACGCTACCTGCCCCCGACCATAACGCGGATGCGGCGTGGTTCACCACAGTGGTCCGCGAGCATTCCGCCGCGCTCGTACGTTACTTTGCGCGCCGCGGCCCACGTCAAGACGCCGAGGATCTCGCCGCCGAGGTCTTGGCGGTTGCCTGGCGCCGACGCGACGATGTCCCGCTTGAGGCCGTCCTGCCCTGGCTTTATCGAACTGCAGGATTCACTCTCGCCAACCATCGCCGCAAACTCATCGACCTCCCGGTCGACGAGGTCCCCGAAACGGGCACGGTGCGCGTAAGCGAACATCCAGAACTGAGCGCGCTATTCGACGCAGAGCTTCGCGGTGCGCTTGAAAGCGTCGGCGAACGCGACCGTCAGATCCTGCTCCTGCACGCCTGGGAAGGTCTCGACGGCACGGAACTGGCCGAGGTGCTCGGCATCTCCCGCTCCGGATCGGATGCCGCACTCTCGCGGGCCCGCAAACGGCTGCAAGAGGCATGGACGGAACGACTTTCGTTCTAAGCGCCCGCAAGATTTGATACGCCCCGCACATATCCGTAGTCGAACCGCACTCACGGAGGGTGAACAATATGAACGACATGGACCAGAGGGACAAGATGAACGACGACAACGAGCTCGACCCGCTCGCCCGGCTGCGCGCCGCAGACCCAGCGGCCGGCGTTGAGCTCCGCCCCGGATTCGCCGACGACGTGGTCGCAGACTCTCTCGCGCACACTCTCGACGAGCCCGCCGCCGAGTCAGCCTCGGTCTTTGATTTGGGTGCAGCGCGTGCGCGCCGGCGCCCCCGGTGGATTCAGTTCGTTGCGGTCGCCGCGTCACTCGTGATCGTCGGCGGTGCTGGGTTTGGGATTGGAGCGTCGGCCGGTCAGGCCACGAAGCTCGCAGACGGCGCAGTCCCCGCCATTTCGCTGCAGGGCGCGGGAAGCGGCGGATCAGTGACAGAGGGAGGCACGGCCCATGGCAGCTTCGCCGGCGCTCCTTCCGGTGCACCATCGAAGATGTCGGCTGGCGGTAGGTCCGAGATCGCATACCCCGTCGGATCCGGCCACAGCAGCTTCAGTTCTTCTGGCCTGTCAACGACCGCGGGCAAGGCGTCGGCGTACAGCTTCAACGCGCGCATCGCATCCAACACTGAGCGGGTGACCGCGCTCGCCACGGCGCTCCAAGTCCAAGGAACCGCCAAAAAGGTGGACGGCTCCTGGCTCGTGGGCGCGCAAGACGGCACCGCACCGTATCTTTCCGCGAGTCTCGATGGAATGCTCAGCTTCTACTTCACCGATCCACAGCTCAACCCGTGGCAGTGCGGCCAGGAGGCCAACTCGACCCAGCCGTGCGATCCGCCCACTGATCTCCCGAACCAGGACACCGCGATCGCCGCGTTGCGCTCGCTGATCGCTTCGGCAGGGCGAGACCCGGGGTCGTTCGAATACACCTCAGACACGGGGGAGGGCTCGTTCACGCGAAGCGCCCAGGCCTGGCCTGTCGTCGACGGGCGGCGCATCGACTCGCCCTGGGGCCTCGAGCTCACGGCTGCTGGCGTGTACAGCGCGTCCGGCGCGCTTGCCGACATTGTTCCGCTTGGCGACTACGCCATCGTCAGTGAAACGGCAGCGTTCGAACGGCTCTCTGACCCCCGGTTCGGCACCCAGATGACAGGCGTACCGATCGCCCTGCGTTCCCAGAAGACACTGCGGACCACTGAGTCGGTGCCGCCCACCGAGCCGCCGACCGAGCCGCCGGCGACCCCCGCAGCGGGTACGTTGCTGTCGTGGCCCGTAACCAAGGTCGACATCGTCAGCGCGCGACTCGGTCTCACGACCCAGTGGCAGCCCAACGGCAGCGCGCTCATCGTCCCGGCCTACGAATTCAGGAATGCCGACGGCGGCACATGGTCGGTCATCGCCGTCGCCGACTCGAAGCTCGACTTCGCAACGAAGTAGCCCGAGCACGGCATCCGTTTCGGCTCACGGCCCACTTTTGAGAAGCTGGCCCGTGTTTGAGCAGGGGCCGCCGTCACGCGGCCAGACGACGACCTTCACGTCTTGACGAATCGGAGCTCTCTTCGGTGGTCTATCGAACTCGTGCGTGAAACTTTGGAAGATAACACTTTGGCAGTAAGCGGAGCGGTGGCCCGTCTCGGAAGACGGTCCACCGCGTTTCATGCCCGGGAAGGGTTCCTGGGTGTGTGTCTTACCGCAGCACGCCGCAGGCGGCCGGATCCGTCGCTTCCGCCGGCAGGTTCGGGTCGAGGTCACTCGCACCCTGGCCGAAGTCATACGAGCCGTTGCCGTTGTAGTCGATCCCGTGGATCACGACGACGCCCTCGCCCTCGCGGATGGCATCCGCGATTTCCTTGGCCGTTCCGGTTCCCGCCACTTTGGTGATGTGGATGCCGTCGCGGCTGTAGTCGAAACTGCCGTCCTGAGAAACGGGGAAACGGGTGACGGCCAGCAAGCTTGCCGGAGTGGTGTCGCCCGTCGTGGTCAACGACACGACGACCGGTCCGTACGCCGGAATGCCTTCCACGGTGTTCAGACGACCATCACCGTTGGTGTCCAGCGCCAGGGTAGGGCACTCGTGTGTCGCCTGGTTGCCGAAGTGGATGTGTTGCGCGTGCGGAGCGCTTGGTGTCAGCCCGGAAGCGTGCACTTCCACGTGCTCGATCTTCTGGTTGCGAATTACCACGGTCGCGTTTCCGGATGCCCCGGAGCCGTTGAGCTCCGCGAGATTGGCGTTCAGAGTCACCGTTCGGTCAGCACCTGTGGGTTCAGGACTGTGCGCTTGAGCTGCGGTGGATCCGAATGCAGCCGCGGCGAGCAACGCAACGGTCGAGGCCCCGAGAATCCCCATTCTGTATCGTTTCACGATCTTCTCCTTGGTGATCGGCCAACGAGGAGGTCCCGCTGGTCATAAACAGTTCGTAGCGGACACTACCTCGGTTTGGACGCGTATTCGAGTTTTTCTCAACCACAGCGTCCGAGCAATGCTTGTGGACGTCAGTTTGGGTAAAGGTCCGATCAGGCATACCCCGGCGGACTCGTCTGGTTCCCGCGCTGAGAGCATTCTCAGCACTCACGAGGTTGAAGAGTCTCCAAAGTTGGGTTGAACCAAAACGGGTCAGTTCGCTTAGTTTCTTTCGCTGTCGTCGTAGTTGCGATTTCCGATGCCAATGATCGCCTCGGTGGGGATGTTGTTCCGCACGCGCCATTGCTCAAACAGGTCCGTGCTTCTCAGCGGCGCGAGGCGATCACTGGGATAGCCGCCTCGATTCAGATCGGCAGCAAAGCGGCGTCCGAGAATCTGGAGCCGATGAAGTGCCACGCCAAGGGCGACGAACCCCGGGGCCATGACCAACAGGGCAACGGACATGAGCGCCATGAGGCTCGATCCCTTTAAGGCGGGAATAGCGATTGCCAGGAGAATGAGTTCAGCTGGGAGCGCGATTGCGGATCGGACCAGAAAGAGACGTACGGGGTAGTACTCCCTGCAGAATCCCTCACCGATAAGCGGTCCCCACGAGGCGGTCATTCGCCGTGCGCCCCATGATTGCGGCATCTTGGTCGTCAACAGCGCACCCTGTTTCTGTATTGAAAGTCATCGCGCCGCCGGTACAACGTCGCATCGGCAGCGCCACCGCTTGTGGCGACTGCGTCACAGAGGCTGCTCCGCCACAACCCAGATTATCGCTTTGGGTGCACGCGTACTTCTCGAGGCCAGATCCGGCCGCGGCCAAGTGATTCGGTTCGCACGATCGACTGGACAACTGCGGCGTCACGTCCGCCAGTTCCGCCTCCAGGTTGACCCGAAATCGCACCCCCGCCTCGGCGTCCGGTTCCCGAGCCTGGCCTGATTCCCCGGACAGGTGATCACGCTGTACTCGTGGGTTCACGTGACGGTGCCGATTCTCCTTGCCGTGGCCCTGCTCATCCTCGCATTCGGGTTGCGCGACGAAGCCGGCGTCATGGGCCGGTCGCCCGCCGGCGCGGTGGCCAGCCAGCCGATCTTCTACGCTTCGTATGATCTGGACCCACTGCGGAGCCTCCTAGCGTTGTTCGGCCGGGCGTGCTCCGCACGCGAGTTGCTCTCACGGCCTCGCGCGCAGCAGACTGGAGCTACCGGATCGCTTTTGAGTCTTCCGCCTACGGCTAAGGAGATCACCATGACCGAACCGAATGATTCTCGAGTCGGCCTCTATATTGACTTCGATAACATCGTCATCTCGCGTTATCAGCAACTGCACGGGCGAAACGCCTTCCAGCGCGACGGCATCCGCGATTTCGACAGATCGAGCCCGGATGCCGACCCGGAGATCGCTGCGAGGCTGGCCGCCGCGACGGTCGACTTCAACGCCATCATCGATTTCGCCGCGTCATTCGGCGCCCTGGTGGTCAACCGGGCGTACGCCGACTGGTCCGTACCCGTCAACGCGAGTTACCAACGCCAGCTCATGTCTCGAGCGGTGGACCTCACCCAGCTGTTCACCGCAACGACGAGGGGGACGAAGAACGGGGCCGACATCCGTCTTGCCGTGGACGTGGTCGAAGACCTCTTCCGGCTGCCCGACCTCACCCACGTCATCATCGTCGCGGGCGACTCCGACTACATCGCCCTCGCCCAGAAATCGAAACGACTCGGCCGTTACGTCGTCGGCATCGGTGTCGCCGGGTCGACGAGCACCTCACTCGCGGCGGCCTGCGATGAATTCGAGGATTACAACTCGCTCCCCGGAATCGAGAAGGTCACCGCAACGGCGCCCGCCGCACCCGCCGAGAGGCCCAGGGCCGGCAAGAAGGCGCCAGAACCCGCCGATGCGCAACCCAAAGCGGCCACTGGTGAAACCCACAAGTTCACGACGGTCCCGATGTTCTCGCACACCGAGGACGCGCGATTCGACGAGACGGAGCCGGCTGACGACACCGACCCGCAGACGATTGCAACGGAGCTCCTCGTGCGCGCGCTGCAGATCGGTCACGCGAAAGGCGACGCCGACGAGTGGCTCAACACGGGCACGGTCAAGAACCAGATGCGCAGGATGGACCCCTCCTTCAACGAGAAGCCGCTCGGCTACCGTTCTTTCACCGATTTTCTCTCCTCGCGCGGCGATCTGGCCGAGCTGGAAGAGGATGGCCCGCAGCGTCTGATTCGGTTGCGCCCCGAGACAAACGGCAGACGCTGACGAGCAGCCCGCGAATGTGGGCCGAGCAGGCGGTGTTCGAGGGACGGCCAGTTGATACTGGTCCGTCGCAATCTCATTCGCGAGGTTCAAACCGAGCATTCGCTGCACCCGCGTGAACTGGCCAACCGTGTTGGCCTTGGCGACGAACCACGCGATGCCTGCGTTCGGCATGGCTTCGCTTGAGGGCAGCAGAAGGCAGGTGAGGTAAGGCTTTCCACGCTGGCGGCCCCGGTCCAGGCATGGTCTGATGAGCATCATGACTTCCCTTGCCCCCCGTATTGCCAGCCTTGTTGGTCGCGAACGCGCCGAGCACATCACGCCCGTCGAGCACACCGACGAGACCCAGCCCAGCAGTCATGCCGGCCGCCTGAACTGGCTCCGCGCCGGGGTGCTCGGCGCCAACGACGGCATCGTGTCCGTCGCGGCCCTCGTCGTCGGTGTTGCCGGTGCAAGCGGCTCGACGACGGCCATCGCCGCGGCGGGTTCTGCCGGCCTGATCGGCGGTGCCATCTCCATGGCGCTCGGGGAATACGTTTCGGTCAGCAGCCAGAGCGACAGCCAGCGCGCGCTCATCGCGGCGGAGAAGCATGAGCTGCTCGTCGATCCAGACGGTGAACTCGAAGAACTCGTCACGCTCTACGAGAAACAGGGCCTCGCCCCCGCGACCGCGCGTCAGGTCGCCGTCGAGTTCACCGCGCTCGACCCGGTCAAGGCGCACCTTCTCGCCGAGCACAACATCGCAGAGGACGACGTCGTCAGCTCCTGGCACGCCGCCTGGGTCTCCGCCGCGGCCTTCACGCTCGGCGCCCTGCTGCCGCTGCTGGCCATTCTGGTTCCCCCGGAGAGCGTCCGTGTGCCGATCACGTTTGTCGCCGTGCTCGTCGCCCTCGTGATAACGGGATACACCGGCGCCCAGCTCGGCGGCAGCCCAAAGCTGCGCGCAGTCCTGCGTGTGGTCATCGGGGGGGCTGCGGCCCTCGTCGTTACCTTCCTGATCGGCTCCCTCCTCGGCACCACCGGCATCGTGTAGCTGCTGTTCGCACGAGCTTCCCCCTCTGGGAACAGCCGACTGTCGAACATCCGTACCGCCTCAGGCTGGCCGCCGTGAAAGGCGTCGTCGCAGGTCCCGTGAACCTGATCCGCGCCTTCGCCCTCGGGGCCCAGCTCCCGCGATCCCGACCATCGCCGGAGCACTCGTTGTCGGCTTCTTCGCGCACGGTGTCAGCCTTACCCTGTTCATCAGCGGAATGCGGCACGTCGGCACTGCCCGCGCCGGCGTACTACTCGATCGCTCCCTTTGTCGGGGCGCTCATCGCCATCGCATTCGGCGAGCCAGCCACCTGGCCGCTCCTCTTCGCTGCTCTCTTGATGGGAGCAGCGATCTGGCTCCACCTGACCGAGCGACACGAGCACGAGCACACCCACGAACCGCTGACCCACAATCACCGGCATACCCACGACGAACACCACCAGCACGACCACCCCGAGCCCGTGGCCGTCGGCACCTGGCATCGGCACGAACATCACCATGACACCGTGACTCACACCCACGAGCACTACCCCGACACACACCACCGTCACAGCCACTAAAACAAAACGTCGAGCCTCCGCAGCTGCGGGCTATGCGAGAAGAGTCACGAACCGACGAACCGCTCGACCAGCCGCAGCACATCGACGACTCCCCCGTCACGCTCGGATCGATTGTCCGCCGATCGGGGGCTCGGGTCGTCGTTGACGCGCGTCGAGACGCCCTGGCCGCATTGGCCTGAAGCGGTGACCGGGTGTTAGGACGGCGCTTGGAACTGGCGCCGTCGGATGTCGACAACGACCACGTTCGTCGCACTGTCTGGAGCGCGGGGATCAGGCGCGCCCAGGCACCCGCCGTACCTCCGGCGCGAGGCGGCTTTCGCACAATCCCGCTGAGGCTGGCAGGCTTGACAGATGGACAACGTCATGACCGCAGCCGTATTGACAAGATTCGGCGGCCCCGACTCACTCGAACTGCACCATGACTGGCCCCGCCCCCGGCCGCACGACGGCCAGGTGCTGGTGAAAGTCACCGCGGCTGCGGTCAACAACACGGACATCTGGACGCGTCAGGGAGCATACGGGCTGCCCGATGACCCCTCGGCGCAGGCCGGCTGGCTGGGAACGTTTGATTTCCCGCGCATCCAGGGTGGAGACGTCGCCGGGATCATCGTCGAGGTAGGGCCGGGCGTGACCGGCGAGCTGGTGGGGCGACGCGTGTTGGTCGACCCTGCGCTCTACGGGTCCGATGACGAGGACGCGTCGCCGGTGGGCTACCTGGGCAGCGAGGCCGACGGCGGGTTCGCGCAGTACGTCGCCGTGAATGCCTCGCATGCGCACGACGTGCAGGACTCCCCGTTGTCCGACGAGCAGCTGGCCTGCCTGCCGGTGGCGTTCGGCACGGCGATCGGGATGCTTGATCGCGCGAACGTACGCTCGGGCGAGACAACGCTCGTGACGGGCGCATCCGGGGGCGTCGGACTCGCGTTGGTTCAGTTGGCGGCGGCTCGAGGCGCGCACGTGCTGGCGATCACCAGCGGCTCGAAAGGGGACGCCGTCCTCGCGAACGGGGCTGCCCAGGTGTTCAGCCGGGATTCGTCCGACGTCCTCGCCCAGATCAGCGCCGCCGCTCCGAACGGCCTGGACGTGGTTGCCGACATCGCCGGCGGACCGGGACTCGCCGCACTGATGCCGCTGCTCCGCGACAACGGCCGGTGGGTGATCGCCGGTGCCGTGGCAGGACCGGTCGTTGAGTTCGACCTGCGTCGTCTTTACCTCCACAATGTTCAGTTGATCGGCTCTTCCATGCACACGCGTGTTCATTTCCGCAGGCTGGTCGACCTCGCTCGCGGTGGGCAGGTCAGCCCCCAGGTCAGCAGCACTTTCAGCATGGCCGAGATCGCGAAGGCCCAGGAAGAATTCTCCACGCGCCGGCACATCGGCAAGATCGTTCTCCTGCCGCACTAGGCAGGCCCGTGCTCGCGGGAGACGGATGTTTGACTCGCGCGTGAGTGACCAGCGCGCCCGGGTTTCGTTGTTTTAGGACGCACACGCGCCGCCGAAGGCGAAATGGTCGATGATGGCATAGTCGGTGCCCCGCGCGCCGACGTCCAGACCGCTTCCGCCTGACCAGAAAGACCCACCCTCATGCCGCACAACGCGATCGCCCGGCGGGGTGACCGGTGACCGCGGAGAGCTCCCGGCTCTTCGGCTCGGGCCGGAGCACCTGGCTCACGCTGGCCTGGGCTGTCCCGGTCGCGATCCTCGCCCTTGCCGCCGCGGTGCTGGCCGCGAGAGGCATTCGCGCCCTGCCCGCGGTGCAGTCCTTCCTCGCCGAGTATCCGGGCGCCTCACCCCTTCCGGCCGGGGCGCCCGTCGGGTTTCCCGCCTGGCTCGCCTGGCAGCACGGCCTGAACGTCTTCTTCATCCTGTTCATCGTGCGTTCGGGCTGGCAGATCCGTACGGCCGGGCGGCCGGCCATGTTTTGGACCCGGCGGAACATCGGCGCCCTGCGCACCCGGCGGGCACCGGCCCGGATGGGAATCAACGTCTGGCTGCACCTCACCGTCGATGTCCTGTGGGTGCTCAACGGACTGGTCTTCTACGCGCTGCTCTTCGCCACCGGCCAGTGGGTGCGGATCGTGCCGGTCAGCTGGGACATCGTCCCGAACGCCGTCTCGGCGGCGATCCAGTACGCCTCGCTGGGCTGGCCCGTCGGTGACGGCTGGGTGAACTACAACGCCCTGCAGACCCTGAGCTACTTCAGCATCGTGTTCGTGGCCGCGCCCCTCGCCCTGGCCACCGGCATCCGTCTCTCGCCGCTCTGGAGCTCTCGAAGGCTGAGCAAACTGGTCCCGATCGCCGTGACCCGGGCCGTTCATGTCGGCGTGATGGTCTTCTTCCTGGTCTTCATCGCGGTGCACATCACTCTGGTTCTCGCGACCGGAGCGCTCCGCAATCTGAACCACATGTATGCGGCGACGAGCGACGGAGGCTGGACCGGTTTTTGGATCTTCGCCGCGTCGCTGGCCGTGATGGTCGTGGCCTGGTTCGCCGCCTGTCCCCGCCTGCTACGAGCTGTCGCCTCACTTGGCGGCACCGTCACGACTCGCTGAGTCGCGCTGTATCGGTGTGTCCGGCCAGGCCGGGCTCGACCTCGTCACTGGGCCACGTTCTCGTCGGCCTTGTCGGTGATCCAGTCCATCCACGGCAGCAGGCGGCAGGTGTGACCGTGGGTCCGGCGCAGGCCAGGGGAACGCCTGAGTCCAGGTCAGGATGCGCCCCGGTCAGGATGCCGCTGGCTCCGTGCACCGGGAGGTCGATCGGATGATCACCTGCACTTCACCGGTCTCATCCGTGATGGTGACCCGGTAGATGAGGAGCTGCTGGCCGACGAATTTGAGTGCGAGGTGGCCCTGGCTGCCCAGGGTGCGCAGCGTGACGCTCCAGCCCCGGTCTTTGTAGCGCCGGGTGACGCTCTCGATCCAGGCGTAGCGGTCGAAGTCGGGCCCGACGGTCATCGTGCGGGACACGGCGATTTCTTCGCCGCCGCCTCCCGGGCAGGCAGAGGCGTTGCTTGTGTCCGAGGAGGCCGTGACGGTGCCCGCGGGGAGGGTCGCGGTGATCGAATCGACGTCAACGAGCACTTCCTCGATCACTCCGTCGCGGCTGGTCGGCCTGTCCGTGTGTACGTTCTGGCTGATGATCACGACCACGACCACGACCACAACCACTGAAACCGACACGGCCAACGCAATCGTCGGGCCGACTTTCCAGAATCTTCCTCTGGTCCCCATCCCGACAGACTATCGGCCGGACCGCACCGAGCGCGGAAATCCGTCCCAGAGAACACCGAACCTGCTGGGCTACGATCTTCTGGTGCCTCACCTGTTGCCTCCCCTCCACATCGCGCTCGTTTGCCTGCACACCTCGCCCGGCGCCGAGCCCGGTTCGGGCGACGCCGGAGGCATGAACGTCGTGGTCCGCGAGCAGGCGGCGGCCCTGGCTGCGGCCGGGCACACCGTCGACATCCTGACCCGGCGCTCGTCGTTCGAGCTTGCCGGCACCGTGCAGCTCACCCCCGGGGTCACCCTACGGTTCCTCGATGCCGGCCCGGCAGAGCCCGTGGCCAAGGGCGACCATGAGGCGTTCATCGAAGAGTTCCGGCTGCGGATGAGCACCATGGGCCCCTACGACATCTACCACTCGCACCACTGGTTCTCCGGGATGGCCGCACTGCCTCTCGCCCGCCTCTGCGGGGTGCCTCATGTGCAGAGCTTCCACAGCATCGCGGCCGACGCGTCCACCCCGTTGTCGGCCGGGGAGCGCCCGGAATCGCCTGGGCGGATGGCCGGCGAGGTCTGGCTCGCTCACGAATCCGACGCCATCGTGGCGATCAGCGCCGCCGAGGCCGAGACCGTGGTGCAAAGCCTCGGCGGGTCACCCGACCGGGTAGCCATCGTGCCGCCCGGGGTCGACGGGGGTCTCTTCCGTCCGACGACTCCGGAACCCGACGCGGGCCGCGGCTATGCGATCGTGGCCGCGCGACTGCAGCCGCTGAAGGGCCTGGACCTCGCGATCGAGGCTATCGCGGCGGTGCCGGAAGCGGTGCGCCCCGAGCTGGTCATCGCCGGGGACACCTCCGCCGATTTCGACGGGTACGTCGACGAACTGGGGTCACTCGCAGCCAGGCACGGGATCGAAACCGGAGTGCGGTTCGTGGGCCCGCAGTCCCGGGTCGCCCTGGCTGCCCTGCTGCGCGGGGCACGCGTGGTGCTCATCCCTTCCCACTCCGAGACCTTCGGCCTGGTCGCCCTCGAAGGAGCGGCGAGCGGCGTGCCCGTGGTCGCCGCGGCATCCGGGGGCCTGCGCGAGGCTGTTCTGCACGGCGACACCGGCGTGGTGCTCGAGTCACGCGACCCTGCGGTCTGGGCCGGAGCCATCACCACGGTCCTGTCGAACCCGGGACTGGCCAAACGCCTGTCCGACGCGGGGCGCAAGCACGCGGAAGTCCTGGACTGGCCCAGGTCGGCCGCCGGTCTGCTCCTCGTCTACCGGGCTCTCGTCGGCCCCGGCGCCGACCGGCAGCACCTCGCAATCGCGTGAGCCTCCTCGACCTGGTCACCTCCGTGCTCGTCGTGCACGCCCACCCCGACGATGAGACGATCTCCACCGGCGCGCTGATCGCGGAATCGGTCGTTCGGGACATCCGCGTTTCGCTGCTCACCGCCACCCGCGGCGAGCGTGGCGAGGTCGTTCCCGGGCCGCTCTCGGACCTCGAGGGCACGGCCGCGTTGACCACGGAGCGGGAACGCGAGTTGCAGCGGGCGACGGCCGCACTCGGAGTCTCGGAACGGTTCTGGCTCGGTGAGCCGCCCGCTCGGGAAGCCGGACTGGCCCCGCGCCGCTACCGGGACTCGGGCATGACCTGGATCCGTCCGGGACTTGCCGGGCCGGCGGCCGACGACGAGGACGACGCCCTCGCGATCGCACCCCTGGACGAGGTGGTGGCGGATGTCGCGGCCCTCATCCTGGCGCTGCGGCCGGCGCTCGTCATCAGCTACGACAGTGGCGGGGGCTACGGCCACCCTGACCATGTGCGCATGCACGTCGCCGCGCTCGCCGCGTGTCGCGCCGTCGGCACGCCATTCGCGGAGATCCTGCACGAGCCCGCCGACGACGGCGAGTGGTTCGACCTCGACCGGCACCTGACCACGGTGACCACCGCCCTCCGCTGTCACGCCAGCCAGCTCACCGTCGATGGTTCGGACATCGTGCACTCCGGCGGGCAGAGGGATCCGATAAAGACAGGGATCGGCCTCCGGGTCCTTCCGGGACAATCCGCCAGCCTCCGAGACCCTAGCCAGGGCCTCACCGATGTCGTCGATTCTCACCTGGATCCCGACTCCCTCGGGCGCCACGGCACACGAGGCAGGCAAAAGGGGGTTTGATTGAGGGATGACCAGCATTGACAAGAACGCGGCACTCGTCATCATCGACGTGCAGCAGGGATTCGATGAATCCGAATGGGGCTCCACCACCAACCTCGGCTGTGAGGACAACATCGACGCCCTCGCCGAGGCCTGGGTCTCGACCGGCCGGCCGATCGTCGTCGTGCGTCACGACAGCAAGAATGCGGGATCATCACTCCATCCCGGGCAGCCGGGAAATTCGCTCAAACCGAGCGTCGCCGCACTCCCGGCCGACCTGCTGGTGACCAAGAACGTCAACTCTGCCTTCATCGGCGACCCGGACCTGCACGAGTGGCTGGGCCGGCAGGGCATCCACCAGCTCGTGATCTGCGGTATCCAAACCAATATGTGTGTGGAAACTACCGCCCGGATGGGCGGAAACCTCGGCTACGACGTGATCGTTCCCCTGGACGCCACCCGCACCTTCGGTCTGGTCGAACTGGCGCCAAGAAACGGGGCCACCATGTCGGCCACTGCGGATGAAGTCATGCGCATGACGGCCCTCAACCTGGCCGCCGGCGGGTTCGCCACGGTGACCAGAACCGCAGAGTTGCTCCCCCTGGTCTGAGCCGCGAGCCCGACCGATCTCCCCCGCGGTGATTGAGCCCGTCGAAATCAGGCCCGGCCCAACAGCAGCTCGGGCTGCTCTTTGACGCTGTCGGGGTGGCCGACCGGGTGATCAGGCAGTGTTTCGCGGTGCGGGCGGAGGGGATCGACCAGACCCGCCGGTTAAGCGAGGCCCAAACCGCGTCCAGTCTGTTGGATGCGCGGTCCTTCTGGACCTGGGAGGAGATCGCCGCGCGCGAGCTCTCCAGGGAACTGGCCGCGACGCTGCGGATCCCCGAGCGCACCGCAGTGAACCTGCTCGAGGAGAGCCTGGCCCTTACCAACGACCAGCCCGCGGCCCGGGCGGCCCTGGCGGGCGGCGGATCAGTTACCGGCACGCGCAGACCGTGGTCGGCCAGGCCTGGTCGATCCCGCCCGAGGTGTCACCCCCACCGGCGTGGGCATCGGGGTGAGAGCGACCGTGCAGGTCACCGTTCCCGTGCTGACGCTCTTCGGGTACCGTGACGCTTCTCGGGCACCGTGACGCTCCGGGTTACCTCGAGGGGTACGGGCCGATCGATCCGGACACGGCCCGGGATCTGGCATCGCGGGCGCCGAGCTTCACCCGGCTGCTCACCCGGCTGCTCACCCACCCCGAAACCGAGGTGATCCTCACCGTCGGCCGGGACCGATACACAGTCCCCAACCCGCCGTGCTCCCCGCCGTGCTCCCCACCGTGCTCCCCACCTGACCACCGACGGACCACCGACGGGCGCAGCGGCCGCCGTCACCGAGTCCAGCCGACCCACCTCGTCGGACCACCCCGACGACCCACCCTTCTGAGATTACGATCCCTGCTCCCTCGGCATCTATCTGCAGAAACTGTCGGTCTGGAGAACCCGGCGGTCCCCGGGGCCGGCAAGCCGGGAGCGTTTGCGCTGAAACGGCTATCCGGCCATCACGCCGGACAGCAGCACTGCGGACAACCCGACGAAGGCCATCACATTCAGCACGACGCTCCCCCAGAAAGCCGAACGAAAGCCAGCCTTCCTCGTCTTGTGACGGAGGGTCTGCTGGGCGACGATGGCACCGGGCCAGCCGCCCACAGCCCCCCAGATGAGCAGGGTGCTCTCCGGCACCCGCCAACGGCCCGCCGAGGCCGCCGATTTGTCCACCGCGTAGGCGACGAAGCAGCACACACTAGCGGCGAGGTAGAAGCCCGCAACCCAGGCAGACAGCGGCCAGATGGCGTTCACGACCAGGCAGATCGCGAGAAACGCCGGAATGGCGAGGTAGGCGCCCGCACCGGACCCGGGCCGCTGCGAGCCCGACCGGCGCGGTGAATCCGACCCGCGCCCCGGGTTCCGGCGCACCGGCATGCTTCGTGTTCTGCCCTAGCCCATGAGACGAGCGTAACGTTCCGACGCACGGCGGCGTTCCCCCGTAGGTTGGAAGGCATGACCTCGCCGCGCATCCTGCCTCGCCCCGACAAGCACGACCCGCACAGCCTCGGCTTCGCCACCCAGTCGGTGCACGCCGGCAACGAGATCGACGCCGGGTCCGGTGCGCTCCGCACACCCATCGTGATGGCGAATTCATACGCGCTCCCCGACGACCCCGCGGCTCTGAGCTGGTCGGGCACCGACGTTCCCCTGTATACCCGCAACAGCGGCGCCAACCAGCTGGGTCTGCAACGTAAGCTTGCCGTGCTCGAGGGTGGTGAGGATGCCGTTGCCCTCGCCAGTGGAGTCGCCGCGCTGCACGCGATCTTCTTCACACTGCTGAAGACCGGTGACCACGTCGTCGTCGCCGACGTGACCTACGAGGCCGTCTTCCGGCTTTTCACCGAACTGTTGCCGGAGAAGTACGGCATCAGGGCCAGCTTCGTCGACCCGACCGACCTCGACGCCGTGCGGGCCGCAATCCGTCCCGAAACCCGGCTTGTGCACATCGAGTCGGTCGGCAACCCGACCACCAAGGTCACGGATGTCGCAGCCATCGCCGGCATCGCCCACGCGGCCGGAGCCCTGCTCTCCATCGACAACACCTTCACTCCCCCGCCGCTGTTCCGCCCGCTCGCGCTGGGCGCCGACCTCGTCGTGCACTCGCTGACGAAGTACATCAACGGGCACGGCGACGCAATGGGCGGCGCCGTCATCGGCCGCGCAGACCTGATCCGTCGGATCAAGCTCGATGCCATGGTCGACGTGGGCGGCGTGATCAGCCCATTCAACGCCTGGCTGATCATGCGCGGCTCGGTCACCCTGCCGCTTCGACTGCGCCAGCACTGCGCTTCCGCTGCGCTGGTCGCCGAGTTCCTCGAGGCCGATCCGCGGGTGGCCTACGTCGCCTACCCGGGACTGGCCTCGCATCCGCAGCACGCCGTCGCGGTGCGCCAGTTCAGCCAGGGGTTCGGCGCCATGATGGCGTTCGCGGTGACCGGCGACGCGGCCACCCAGAACCGATTCGTGTCGAACCTCCGAGTGATCACCTCGGCGGTGTCACTCGGACATGACGAGACCCTGATCGTGCACGTCGACGCCTCCGGCCCGCGAGTGGCGGCCTACCCGCCGGAGTTCCGGGAGTTCGGCCATCTGCGGCTCTCGGTGGGGCTGGAAGACGCCGACGACCTGGTCGCCGACCTCTCCGCAGCCCTCACCGCGACATTCCCGTGAGCGTTACGGCGTGGGCGGTTACGGGATGTAGTTGAACTCGTCCGGGTTCGGGCCGGTCCGCTCGTTGCGGTTCAGCGCCGTGACGGCCGCGACGTCGTCATCGGTGAGTTCGAAGTCGAAGAGGGCGAAGTTCTCCTCTACCCGGCTGCGGGTCACCGACTTCGGGAAGACGATATCGCCGCGCTGCAGGTGCCAGCGCAGGGTGACCTGGGCGGCGGAGCGGCCGACCCGCTCGGCGATCGCCGTGATCACGGGATCACCGAGCACCTTGCCCTGGGCGATCGGCGACCAGGCCTCGGTCGCGATGCCGTGGGCCTTGTTGAACGCGCGCAGGTCGTCCTGGGTCAGGTACGGGTGGACCTCGATCTGGTTGACTGCGGGAATGGTGCCCGTCTCGTCGAAGAGGCGCTGCAGGTGGTGCTGCTGGAAGTTGGAGACGCCGATGGCCTTCACCCGTCCGGAGGCGTGCAGCTCTTCCAGGGCCTGCCAGGTCTCGACGAAGTCGCCGACGGCCGGAAGCGGCCAATGGATCAGGAACAGGTCAAGGTAGTCCAATCCGAGGGTGGCCAGGCTCGTGTCGAACGCGGCGAGGGCATCCGCCCGCTTGTGGAAGCCATTGTTCAGCTTGCTGGTCACGAACACAGCGGAGCGTTCGATGCCGGATTCACGCACGGCCTCGCCGACGCCCTGCTCATTGCCGTACATCTCGGCGGTGTCGATGTGGCGATAGCCGACCTCCAGCGCCGCCAGGGTGGCACGCTTGGTATCGGCCGGTTCGATCTGGAACACGCCGAAACCGAGCTCGGGGATCGCCTGCCCGTTGTTCAGCGTGATGGTGGGAACTGCTGAGACTGCTGCCGTCATTCCGGGATTCTCCTTCTGTCGGGGACGGTGCGCGGATGACCGTGCACACCTCACCCCCAACCCGGCGACGGGGGTCCGGCATTCCCGAACCCTGCGAATGGTCAGGTCGGACGACCGGTCCGAACGGCAGCGCGAACGATCAGCCCGAACGGTCAGGCTGCGACGAGATCGGCGACGCGTGCGTCGGCAACCTGGCGCTGCAACGACGCGAGGATGAGCGGCAGTTGCTCGGCCGGGGCCTCCGGTGCCTCGGGGTGCCACTGCACCCCGGTGATCGGCGCCGACTCGTGTTCGACCGCCTCGACGAGCCCGTCCGGGGCGATCGCCACGGGAACCAGGCCGGCGCCGAGCCTGCCGACGCTCTGGTGGTGGGCGCTCTGCACCGAGACGGCGACGGAGCCGAGACTATCGCGCAGTCCGCTGGCGCCGAGGAGCTCGACGGGGTGCTCCCGCAGAGTCTGGTCGACCGGTACGTCGATATTGCGGTGGATGCCGTCTTCGATGTGCTGCACGATGCCGCCGCCGAGGGCGACGTTGATGACCTGCAGTCCGCGGCAGATTCCGAGGAGCGGGGTGTCCCGCTCCACTGCGCGGCGCACGAGGGCGATCTGCCCCTCGTCGGCCGTGTGGTAGTGGCGGGTTTCACCCTCGTAGCCGTCTGCGCCGCCGTAGAACCGGGGCGTGATGTCCTCGCCACCCATGATCAGGATGGCGTCGCAGCCGTCGGTCGCTTCGAGCAGTTCGGCCGGGGTCATATCGGCGGCCGCGAGACGCGTGACTCGCCAGCCGCCCTGCTCTCCGGCGGAGACCGCGGCGGCGTTGAGCACCTGAACCTTGGCGTGGTAAGCCTGCCGGTCCGGTCGGTGGCGGGTGACCTCGACAATGGCGAGGCGGGGCAGGGTCGCAGTGGAGCCGGGCTCGGGAGCGAAGGCCAAAGCGGCTAGTTGCGAGGGTGTCACCTGCCCGGTCATATTCGCCTCCGCTCCGATTGATGTGGTTTGACCAGTCTGGAGACTGGACCCCAATCCCGCCAGCGGCCCCGTAACAGTTTGAAACAGTACGGAAGGGCGGCCCACCGCTGACGTATCGGCCGCTCCCTCTGCCCGGCGAAAGTGCTCTCGCCGGTTCCTGGACGCGTCACGCCAGACCATTCTAGGCTCGGCACGAGAGACGCCAGAGCATCGACGGTTTTGTGAGGATGTGGGTCCATGCGGTCACGGTGGTTGATCCCGGTCTCGATGGCGGCGCTGTTCGCCTTCTCCGTTCCCGCCCTTGCCGCTCCCACCCTCGCCTGGGCCGAAGACCCGGTCACCTTCGGCGCGAGCCACATCGCGGACAAGGTCGGCGCGGTCACCGCACGCATTGCCGCAGTGAACGCCGCCCTCGACAAGCTCTACGCCGACACGCGCACCGACCTCTTCGTCGTCTACGTCGACGCGTTCACCGGGGTGGCTGACCGCCAGCAGTGGGCGGACAAGACCGCCGACGACAACGGTCTCGGCACTAACGACGTGCTGCTGGCCATCGCCACCGGCGACCGCGAGTACCAGCTGTCGGTCGCCCCCGACTTCGCCTTGACGGATGCCCAGCTCCGCGAGGTCGAGACCGTCGCGATCGAGCCCGCACTTCGGGTGAACGACTGGGCGGGCGCGGCCATCGGGGCGGCGAACGGCCTCGCCGCCGGCATCACGGGCGGCACCATTACCGCCCCCGAGATCACCCCGGGCGACGCCGCACCCGGCCGGTCTGTCGGCGGATCGATCGGCATCGTCCTGATGATCCTGATCGTGATCGCCCTCCTCGTCGTGGGCGCCGTGGTCTTCTTCATCGTGCGCGGGAGGCGGCGCCCCGCCCTCCCGCCGGCCGGGACGCCGCCGACGGTTCTGCAGGCACCACCGACCATAGAGCTGAAGCGACGAGCGGCGGGCGCGCTGGTGCAGACGGATGACGCGGTCAAGTCGAGCGAACAGGAACTCGGCTTCGCAATCGCCCAGTACGGCTCCGCGACGACGGACGCCTTCCAGAGAGCCCTGACAACCGCCAAGGCCCAACTTACCGAGGCATTCACCCTGCAGCAACGGCTCGACGACTCAGAGCCGGACTCGGAGGAACAGCAGCGGACCTGGTATGCGGGGATCGTCGACCTGTGCGGCCGGGCCAACACAGCGCTCGACGAGCAGATCGACGACTTCGACGCACTCCGGCAGCTGGAGAAGAAGGCACCGGCGGCCGTTGCCTCGGCAACCCTGGAGGTCGCCACGATCGAGGCGCGCGTCACCTCGGCCGACGCGGCCCTGGCCGCCCTGGCCGCCCGGTACACCGACAACGCGATCGCCACTGTCGCCGACAACCCGCGCCAGGCGCGCGAGCGGATCGCGTTCGCCGGGGCAGCCCTGGCCGAGTCGACCACCCGCCTGAGCGCCGGCGAGACCACCGCAGCCGCCGTGGGTGTGCGCGCGGCCGAGGAATCGATCGACCAGGCCAGGCTGCTGATCGACGCCGTCGACCGGCTCGGCGCGGACCTCCAGACCGCGACCGCCAGCGTGGCCTCGACCGTCACCGAGCTGCAGGCCGACCTGGTCACGGCCCGCGGGCTGCCCGCGGACACCTCCGCCTCCGGCGCCCTACCCGGCGTGATCGCCGCCACCGAGCAGGTCATCGGCGAGGTGACCGGCCGGCTCGGGGCCGCCCGGATCAGCCCGCTCGAACTGATGCAGCGGCTCGAGGCCGCCAACACCCAGATGGATTCGGCCCTGCAGGGCGTGCGTGACGCCGTGGCCAGCGCCCGACGCGCCCAGGCCGCCCTGGACCAGAACCTACTGGCCGCCCGAGCCCAGGTCTCCGCCGCCGAGGACTTCATCACGGCCAGGCGGGGCGCGGTTGGCGCGGAGGCACGAACGCGCCTGGCCGAGGCCGGTCGACTCCTGGTCGAGGCGGAGTCAGCGAGCGCCGCCAACCCGGATGCTGCCCTCGCCGCGGCCGCCCGGGCCGGCTCCCTGGCCGCGAACGCCATCACCCTCGCCCGGAACGACGTCAACGGGTTCTCGGGAGGCCAGGCGACCGGCGGCCTCGGCGACGTCTTCGCCGGCGGAGGTGGGCCCCGGAGCGGGGGCGGCAACGGCATGATGGGCGCCATTCTCGGGGGCATCATCATCAACTCGATCCTCGGCGGCGGTGGGGGCTTCGGAGGCGGTGGGGGCGGACGCGGCGGCGGGGGCAGGGGCTTCGGCATTCCCGGCGGATTCGGCGGGGCAGCCACCCGTTCGCGGCGAGGAGGCGGCGGCAGGTTCTAGGTTCACCCCGGCATCCGTCACCGGCATTCTTCCCTGACAACCGGTACATTCCCCAGCACACACCGACAGAATGGGCTTACCCGTCTGTTCCTCGAAAGGACACTGCCATGACAAAACAGTCCATCTTCGGCCGCATCGCCCAGCTTGCGAAGGCCAACATCAATGCGCTCCTGGATTCCGCCGAGGATCCGAAGCTCATGCTCGACCAGATGGTGCGCGACTACACCAACAGCATCGCCGACGCCGAGAGCGCCATCGCCGAGACCATCGGCAACCTGCGCCTGCTCGAGGATGACCACCGCGAAGATGTGGAAGCGGCCACGGAATGGGGTGGCAAGGCGCTGGCCGCCAGCCGCAAGGCAGACGAGTTGCGGCTCGCAGGAGCCGCCGCCGACGCTGACCGCTTCGACAACCTGGCGAAGGTGGCGCTCGGCCGCCAGCTGCAGTCCGAGAAGGAGGCGAAGATCGCCGAGCCCCAGATCGCGTCGCAGTCGGCCGTCGTCGCCCAGCTCAAGAACGGCCTCAACGCCATGAAGGAGAAGCTGAACCAGCTCGCCTCCAAGCGGGACGAACTGATCGCACGGTCGAAGACCGCAGAGGCCCAGACCAAGGTGATGGATGCCGTCAAGAGCATCGACATCATGGACCCGACCAGCGAGGTTTCCCGGTTCGAGGACAAGATCCGCCGCGAAGAGGCCCGGGTTCGTGGCGCCAGCGAACTGGCCGCATCCAGCCTCGACGCCCAGTTCGAAAGCCTCGAGGACCTCGGCGAGCTCACCGAGGTCGACGCCCGCCTCGCCGCGCTCAAGAACGGCGGCACGAGCGAGATCGAGAAGCAGACCTCGAGAAACTAGTCCTGGCAATCGGGCGCCTGCGGGAACATCCCGCCGGTGCCCGTCGTTGTCGGTGACATGACAACAATCGGACTCATCGGCGCCGGGAATATCGGCAGCCAGCTCGCACGACTCAGCGTGGCCAACGGCTATGACGTCGTCATCAGCAACTCGCGCGGGCCGGAAACCCTGCGCGAGCTCATCGAGGAACTCGGTCCACGCGCCAGAGCCACCACCCCGACCGAGACCGCCGCGGCGGGCGACCTCGTCGTCGTGACCATCCCGCTTGGCCAGATCGACACCCTGCCCGTGAGCAAGCTCGCCGGCAAGGTCGTCATCGACACGAACAACTACTACCCCCAGCGAGACGGCAACATCGCCGTCCTCGACAACGAAACCACGACGACCGCCGAGCTGCTCCAGGATCGACTGCCGGCCTCGACCATCGTGAAGGCGTTCAACCACATCTACGCGGCCGACCTGACCACGGACGGGCAACCCGCCGGATCGGAGAACCGACGCGCCCTGGCGGTCGCCGGCGACGACGCGGCGGCCGCCGCCACGGTGACCGCTCTGCTCGACGACTTCGGCTTCGACACGGTCAACCTCGGTCCTCTCGCCGAGGGCTGGCGGATCCAGCGAGACACTCCCGGTTACGGTCCGCGCCTCAACGCCGGCGAGCTGCGGGATGCCACGACCGCGGCGCGGCGGTACCGGGACCAGTAGCCGGACGCACGCGCACACACCGCGCTCGCGCGGCGCAAGCGGAGGAGAGCATACTGAGGGTATGGCTCCCACCTTCGTTGTCGTACCGCAGTGGCAGGGTTCGGTTTCTCCTCGCGCGATGCGCTTGAGTGACGGGGCGGAGGCCATCCGAGGAGATCTTCCCTCGTCCGCAACGCGGGAGGTCCCCGTCCCGGTCGAGGCAGGCGATTCCCTCGACACCGGGATCGACCGGTTCTCCACCCTGGTCATGGTGCGCGAGCGCGTGGCGTCGGCGCTGCGCTCCACCACGACGCCGGTGCTGACGATCGGCGGTGACTGCGGGGTGTCCCTCGCCTCCGTCGAACATGCCGCCCGGCAGCATCCGGCCGATCTCGCCCTGGTCTGGCTCGACGCGCACCCTGACCTGCACACGGCGGAGACGTCCCCCTCCGGCGCGTTCAACGGGATGGTGCTGCGCGCCATCACCGGAGAGGGAACCGACGGCCTGGCGTTGACGGGCGACGACCGCGTGCCGCTGGACCGGGTGATCCTCGGCGGGGCCAGGGACATCGACCCGGCCGAGGCCGAACTGATCCAGGATCGCAGCATCACGAGCCTGTCAATCGATGACCTCGCGTCCCCCGACGCCCTCCTCGCCGCGGTGCGAGCCACCGGCGCCAGCTCGTTCTACCTGCACATCGACCTCGACGTGCTCGACCCGGCCACGCTGGCCGGGCTGGCCGACCTGATGCCGTTCGGACTGAGCCTTGAAGCGCTCAATCGCACGATCACGGCCCTGCGCGGCGAGTTCACGCTCGCCGGGGCGACCATCGCGGGTTTCGCGCCTGCCTCGCCCGAGACTGCCCCCGACGACCTGCCGAGCATCCTCCGGATCATCGGGGCGCTCTCGCGCTGACCGGGGGTTATCGTCAATGCACCCGGAAGCCCGACCCTTAGCATGGGACCGACGCACCGAGCGTCACGACGCCAAGGGAGGCATCCGTGAGCCTGCAGAACCCCGTTCCCGACCAGCCGAGGATCATCACCGAGCGGCGGGGACACGTGTTCCTGATCGGGTTCAACCGGCCGGACAAGCGCAACGCCGCGGACCTCGCACTGCTGCAACAGCTCGCCCTCGCCTACGGAGAGCTGGAACGTGACCCCGACCTGCGCGTCGGCCTGGTCTATGCCGTCGGCGATCACTTCACCGCCGGCCTCGACCTGGCCGACATCGGGCCGCGCCTCGGGCCGGACGGCATCGACATCGTGCCAGAGGGCGGAATCCACCCCTGGCAGGTCGACGGCCAGGCCCTGTCCAAACCCGTCGTGATGGCCGTGCAGGGCACCTGCCTCACCCTCGGAATCGAACTCATGCTCGCCAGCGACATCTCGATCGCAGCCGAGTCGACTCGGTTCGGGCAGATCGAGGTGGCCCGCGGCATCCTCCCCTTCGGCGGGGCCACTATCCGCTTCCCGCGCACAGCCGGCTGGGGAAACGCGATGCGCTGGATCCTCACCGGTGACACGTTCGATGCCGCCGAAGCCCACCGGATCGGTCTCGTGCAGGAGGTCGTGCCGGACGGCACCCAGTTCGACCGCGCCCTCGAATTGGCCGAACGCGTCGCCGGCCAGGCGCCGCTCGCCGTGCAGGCGACGCTCGCGAATGCCCGCGCCGCCGTGCGCGACGGCGACGCTGCAGCCGAGCTGCAACTGCAGCCCGCCCTGGCCCGCCTGGCCGCGACCGAGGATTCCCGGATCGGCATGGAGTCGTTCCTCACCCGCACCCCGGCGACCTTTCTCGGCCGCTGAACCAGGGAACCACCGTCCCACCTTCACACCCCAGCCGTCAGGAGAAGCAGATGACCCAACCAGCAGGCAGCACCACGGACTACGACGTGATCGTGATCGGCGCCGGAGCGGTGGGCGAGAACGTCGCCGACCGGGCGGTGCAACGCGGGCTGCGCACGGTGATCGTGGAGAGTGAACTGGTCGGCGGCGAATGCTCGTACTGGGCGTGCATGCCCTCGAAGGCGCTGCTGCGCAGCGGGGCCGCCGTCACCGCCGCCCGGCGCGTCGGCGGCGCCGCCGAGGCCGTCACCGGGGTGCTGGATACCCAGGCCGTGTTACGCCGCCGGGATTCATTCACGAGCAACTGGTCCGACGAGGGCCAGGTGAGTTGGCTGGCAAAGACCGGGATCACCCTCGTGCGCGGCCACGCCCGGCTGAGCGGGGTGCGCGAGGTGATCGTTACCCGTGAGGACGGGACCACGTCCAGGCTGACGGCGGCACATGCCGTGGTCGTAAGCACCGGTTCCGCCGCCCTGCTGCCAGACATCCCCGGCCTGGCCGACGTCGCGCCGTGGACCAGCCGAGAGGCCACCAGCGCCCGGAGCATCCCGGCCCACCTCGCCGTCATCGGCGGCGGCGTCGTCGCGGTCGAGATGGCCACCGCATACGCCTCCCTCGGTGCGGCCGTCACCATGATCGTGCGCCACGGCCTACTCGGCGGGATGGAACCGTTCGCCGGGGACCTCGTCACGGCCTCGCTCCGGGAGAGCGGCGTCACCGTACTCACCGGAGTGTCCACGACGGGCGCAGCCCGCACCGCGGACGGCCAGGTCGCGCTCACCCTCGACGACGGCACGACGGTCACCGCCGGGGAGGTGCTGGTCGCCACCGGCCGGGTGCCGCACACCGGCGACGTCGGCCTCGAGACTGTCGGGCTCACCCCGGGCGACTGGCTCACCGTCGACGACACCATGCTCGTGCAGGGAGACGCTGCGGAGCTGGCCGGGCAGTGGCTGTACGCCACCGGGGACGTGAACCATCGGGCCCTGCTCACCCATCAGGGGAAGTACCAGGCCAGGGCAGCCGGTGACGTCATCGCCGCGCGGGCCGCCGGCCGGCCGGCCGACGATGGGCCGTGGGGAACCCACGTCGCCACGGCCGACCACGCCGCGGTCCCCCAGGTGACCTTCGGCGATCCCGAGGTGGCGTCGGTCGGGCTGACCCGGGTGTCCGCAGAGAAGGCCGGGTACCGCATCCGGGTGCTCGACTACAACCTGGGCTCGGTCGCCGGGTCGAGCGTGCACGCCGACGGCTACACCGGAACGGCCAGGGCGATCGTCGACCTCGACCGGGAGGTGCTCCTCGGGGTCACGTTCGTCGGTCAGGACGTCGCGGAGCTGCTGCACGCGGCGACCATCGCCGTGGTCGGCGAGGTGCCGATCGGCAGGCTCTGGCACGCCGTGCCGAGCTACCCGACGATGAGCGAGGTCTGGCTGCGCCTGCTCGAGGAATATGGGCGACCGTAGCCCCGGGAGTTCGGTGGGCATGCAGCTTCGTGTGGGTGCGGCGGCCTACGCTGGGGATGTGCGCCGCCTCCTCTTCGACTCTCCCCTCAGCCGGGCCGGCTACCTCTACGCCACCCTGGTGGGCCTGGTCTGGGGTTCGATCTGGAGCACCGGCCGGGTCGAACACCGCGGTGGCCTCGTGATCTTCCGCGGGATGCCGGCCTGGGCCTTCGGCCGCGGCGGTTCCTGCGTCGGCGGCTGCTACCTGACCAACCAGAACGTCACCGACCGGATCCTGGAACACGAGGCCGTGCACAAACGCCAGTGGCAGCAGTTCGGGATGGTCTTCCCGCTGCTCTACCTGGTGGCCGGCCGCAATCCGCTCCGTAACCGGTTCGAAATCGAAGCAGGACTCGACAAGGGCGGCTATCTCGCCAAGGGGGAACACCGATGAACCAGCGAACTATCATCATCACCGGCGCCAGCGACGGCATCGGGGCTGCCGCCGCCCGGAAACTGAGCATGGACGGCGAACACGTCGTGATCGTGGGGCGCTCCCCTGCCAAGACGGCGTCGGTCGCCGCCGAGCTTGGCGTCAACTTCTTCGTGGCCGACTTCGCCCGGCTGGACGAGGTACGCGGGCTCGCGGCCGAACTGCGCGAGCGCTATCCGCGGATCGATGTCCTGGCCAATAACGCGGGCGGTATCATGGGCACCCGGCAACTGACCGTTGACGGCCACGAAAAGACGTTCCAGGTCAACCACCTCGCTCCGTTCCTGCTGACGACGCTGCTGATCGACCGGCTCAGCGAGAGCTCGGCCACCGTGGTCAACACGTCCAGCGCCGCCAACAGCGTCTTCGGCAAGTTCGACCTCGACGACCTCGACGCCGAACGTTCATACTCGCCGAACCGGGCCTACGGCAACGCCAAACTCGCCAACATCCTCTTCACCCGGGAGCTCCACCACCGCTTCCACGACCAGGGCATCTCCACCGCAGCATTCCACCCCGGCGTGGTCGCGACCGGCTTCGCCGCCGGCTCGACGAGCATCATGCGCCTGATCTACCGCACCCCGCTGAAGCGCTTCCTGATGCCGCCGGAGCAGGGCGCCGACACCCTGACCTGGCTGGCCACGGCCAGGCCGGGCTCCGACTGGATCTCGGGCGAGTACTACGAGAAGCGCGTGATGCAGAAGGCGAATCCGCAGGCGCACGACCCGGCCCTTGCCGCCGGCCTCTGGGCCCGCAGCGAGGCGATGACCCGCGAATCGGCGGCGCCTGTACCGGAGTGACCGATCTGTCCTGACCATTCGAACCACCCCAACCGAGGAGAAGAACGATGAGCTACGCACACACCATAACCATGGACGCTCCATTCGACGAGGCCGTGCGGATCACCAGGGCGGCCCTGGCCGAACAGGGCTTCGGGGTGCTGACGGAGATCGACCTGCACGCCACTTTCACCGCGAAACTCGGGGTGGAACAGGCGGATGCGGTGGGCGACTACCTCATCCTCGGCGCCTGCAACCCCCTGCTGGCCAGCCGGGCCGTTGCTGCCGACCCCAGCATCGGGGCGCTGCTGCCCTGCAACGTGGTCGTTCGGCGCGCCGCCGGCGCTTCGGCGACCACTGTGCAGGCCATCGACCCAGCCATCATGGTGCAGCTGAGCCACGCGCCGGAGATCAAGGACGTTGCGGCGGAGGCGGACACCCGCCTGCGGGCCGCCCTGGCCTCGATGCTCTCGCCTCGGTAGCCCCACCGCGCCGCGGGGCGGCGAGACCCCGCGACAGGAACGTAAAAACGCCCGGCCTCCACGGAGACCGGGCGCTCCCACTGTTTGCAGCCTACGTTGTCACTCCGCGGCGTAGACGGCGGATGTCCCGGCCAGCAGGTCTGCCTCGGCCCAGGCCGCAAGGTTCGCCCGCAGCTTCGCACCGAGGTCGGCGTCCACGCTGGTCCAGTAACCGATGGCCCGCTCAGTGACCTCCGGGCGCTCGACGCCGCTGATGGCACCGGTGATGGTGTCCAGGAACCGCGCCTTGGCCGCATCGTCGTAGACGTCGCGGTAGAGCGTGCCGGCCTGGCCGAAGTCGCTGTCCTCGCTGCGCAGCTGCGCGGCGGCCCGGAGCAGCTCACCGTCATTCTCCCAGCCGCCTTCCGCAGCGAGCAGCGGGTCGGCGACGGGACCATCGAGGGAGTTCGGAGCGTAGTTCGGCGCCTCCGGGGCGTTGTAGTGGTGGCGCGCAGCGCCATCCTGCGAGTAGTTGTTCACCGGGGCCTTCGGCGCGTTCACCGGCAGCTCCGCGAAGTTGGTGCCGACGCGGTATCGCTGTGCGTCGGGGTAGGAGAAGATGCGCGCCATCAGCATCTTGTCGGGGCTCGCCGCGATGCCGGGCACGAAATTGGCCGGCGAGAACGCGGCTTGTTCGATCTCCGCAAAAAAGTTCTGCGGGTTGCGGTTCAGGGTGTGCGTGCCGATCTTGACGAGCGGGTAGTCAGCGTGCGGCCAGACCTTCGTGATGTCGAACGGGTTGAAGCGGTAGGTCTTGCCGTCTTCGTAGGGCATGATCTGCACCGAGACGTCCCAGGACGGGAAGTCGCCCGCCTCGATGGCGTCGTGCAGGTCGCGCCGGTAGTAGTCGGCGTCGGCGCCGGCGATGAGCTCGGCCTCCGAGCCCTCCATCTCGATGTTGCCCTGGTTGGAAGTGAAGTGATACTTCACCCAGAAGCGCTCGCCCTCGGCGTTGATCCACTGGTACGTGTGCGAGCCGAAGCCGGGCATCTCACGCCAGGAGCGCGGCAGGCCGCGGTCGCCCATCAGATAGGTCACCTGGTGGGAGGACTCGGGCGAGAGGGTCCAGAAATCCCACTGCATCGTGGCATCGCGGAGGCCGGAACCCGGCAGGCGCTTCTGGGAGTGGATGAAGTCGGGGAACTTGATGCCGTCGCGGATGAAGAACACGGGCGTGTTGTTGCCGACGATGTCGTAGTTGCCCTCGGAGGTGTAGAACTTCACCGAGAAGCCGCGCACGTCGCGCCAGGTGTCCGGGCTGCCCTGTTCGCCGGCGACGCTGGAGAAGCGCTGCAGCGTGTCGGTGGTGGTGCCGGGTTGGAAAACCGAGGCGCGGGTGTACGCGGAGACGTCACCGGTCACCTCGAACGTGCCGTGCGCCCCGCCGCCCTTGGCGTGCACGATGCGCTCCGGGATGCGCTCGCGGTTGAACTGGGCGAGCTTCTCGACCAGGTAGCGGTCGTGCAGGGCTGTGACTCCGTCGGTTCCAACGGTCAGGGAGTGCTCGTCGCTGGCAACGGGCGTTCCCGTCTGGGTGGTGGTGGGCTTGATAGTCATCGTGCTCCTTTGTTCGACAGCGGTGGTGGTCAGGTAAGCGTGGTGGCCAGTTCGACCTGGCAGGCGGGGCACAGGCCCCAATAGGTGACCTCGGCGGCCTGCACGGCGAAGCCGGCGGCGTCGTCGGGCATCAGGCAGGGTGCCTCGCCGACGGCGCATTCGACGTCGCGCACGGTGCCGCAGCGGGTGCAGACGATGTGGTGGTGATTGTCGCCGACCCGGCGTTCAAACAGGGCAGCCGAGCCTGCCGGTTCGATCCTGCGGGTGAGTCCCGCTGCGGTGAAAGCGGCAAGCACCCCATAGACCGCCTGGAGGGAGGTGCCGGGGAGATCGGCACGTACGGCGGTGAACAACCGGTCGGCGGTCGAATGCGGGGCATCGGCCAGGGCCTGCAGCACGGCCAATCGCGGTGCCGTGACCTTGAGTCCGGCGGCCCGGATGCTGTCGGCAAGCGCGTCCGCGGCGGGAACCGGCGCCGAAAGGGAGACCTCGGCGCTCGTCTGCGTCAGTTCGGTCGTCGTCATGCTCCCACGCTAGCCGTTGTTTTGAATTACTCAAAATAAGGGCACCCTGAGTGGACCCGTCACCGGGTTCGGGCCACGTGCGGTTACGCGGCCGACGGCCCGCCGGCATTCATCGCCCGGTCGGGGACGAGGGCGGACTCGTAGACACCGACCACCCGGGCGAGGAAAGCTTCGATCACGACGCGCTCCTCGGGGGAGAGCTCCTGGGCGAGCGAAGCGACACCGCCGATGACGGGCATCAGCTCGTCGACGGCCCGTGCCACGGAGGCCGAGGCAGGCACGACGACGACCTTCCGCCGGTCGGAGGCGTGCGGATGCCGCTGCGCGTGACCCAGCGCCACCAGCCGGTCGACGACCAGGGTCGTCGCCGCCGTGGAGATGTCCAGTCGCCGGGAGAGCTCACTCGGAGTCAACGAACCGGAGACCATCAGGTGCTCCATCGCGGACAGGTCGGTCGGGTTCACGTCCAGGGCGGCGCCGACGTGGCGCTCGAAGTCGCGGGAAAGCGTCACGATCTTGCGTAGCTGATTGCCGATGCCGCCCGAGCGCGGCAGACCGATGTCGTTGACGCCGGTCTCGTCGGCCGGCTCTCCGCCACCCCTTGGGGAGTCGGGAGCTGAGTTGCGGCGCTGATTCATAGAAGACATACTAGTACAAACATAGCTAGGACGCTTAGCAATAAAGCTCATTGGAGGAAATTGTGATCGCGATCCTGCGGTTCATCACCGGTCGACGCACGGCCTGGCTCATTCTCGCCGCGACCGCGGTCGCCGTCGGGCTGCTGTTCAGTCTCCTGCCCCAGGACAAATCAGAGGACTTCCCGACCTCCGGACTGCCTAGTTCGAGCCAGGCCGCCCAGGTCGACACGCTGCTCGCGGACTTCCCCTCGGCCAAGCAGACCTCCGCGATCGTGATCTGGAGCAGGCAGGGCAGCAACCTCTCCGCCGCGGACATCACGGCGATCACCGGCCGAGCCGCCGCCCTCGGCGAGCAGTCGACCGCCCCGCGGGCGACGACGCCGCGGTTCAGCGACGACAAGCGGGCAGCGATCAGCGTTGTGCCGCTCGAGGCCCAGAAGGCGACCGCCGACATCGGAAAGACCGCGACAGACATCCGGTCCACGGCCTCCTCCGCCCTCCCGACGGGCCTGACCACCTACGTCACCGGGCCGGTCGGTTTCCGGGCCGACATTACCAACGCCTTCGCCGGCGCCGATCTCCGGCTCCTCCTCGTCACTGTGATCGTCGTCGCGGTGCTCCTGATCGTCACCTATCGCAGCCCTGTGCTCTGGATCGTGCCTCTGGTGGCGGTGGGGCTGGCCGACGGCCTGTCCACGGTCGTGGTCGGCGCCCTTGCCGGTCCGTTCGGCATCGTGCTCGACCCGTCGGTGTCCGGCATCCAATCGGTGCTCGTCTTCGGGGCAGGCACGAATTACGCCCTGCTGCTCGTCGCCCGCTACCGGGAGGAGTTGCTCCGGGCGGAGAACCGAAATGCCGCGATGTTCACCGCCGTGCGCAGCGCCGGACCGGCGATCGCCGCCAGCGGCGGCACGGTGGCACTCAGCCTGCTCACGCTGCTTTTCGCTGAACTCTCCGGCAACCGTGCACTCGGCTTCGCGTGCGCCATCGGCGTCGTCGTCGCCATCCTCTTCGCCCTGATCGTGCTGCCGGCGGCGCTCGTGGTCTGCGGCCGCGGCCTGTTCTGGCCGTTCGTCCCCCGCTTCCAGACCGGCCTGGACCTCAAACGTGAAGGCTTCTGGACCAGGCTCGGACGCGGCGTCGCCCACCGGCCCGCCCTGATCGTGGTCACCTCGATCGTCGGCATCGGGGCGCTCAGTCTCGGACTGCTCGGAGCCTCCGTCGGCCTCTCCCAGGCCGACCAGCTGCTCGGCAATCCGGAATCGGTGCAGGCGCAGAAGATCGTGGACACGTCCTTCTCGGCCGGCCTGACCAGCCAGACCGTTGTCCTGGCCCCGGATGTCGCGGCCACCGAGGCCGCGGCCCTCGCCTCGGCCACGACGGGGGTCGAGGCCGTGCAGCCGGGCGAGAGCGCGAACGGCCGCACCAGGTTGAACCTCTCGCTGGCAAGCGAACCGGGCAGTGACGAGACCTTCGGCACCATCGCCGCGCTGCGCACCGGCTACGCGGATGCTTCCGGCGCGGTCTCCAAGTCACTGGTCGGCGGTAGCGATGCCACCGCGCTGGACAACCGCACGAACGCCCAGTCCGACCAGGACCTGATCATCCCCATGATCCTCGCCATCGTCTTCGGCATCCTGGCCATCCTGCTCCGCTCGCTGGTCGCCCCGGTGCTACTGATCGTGAGCGTGCTGGCGACGTTCTTCGCCAGCCTGGGCGCCTCCAACGCGATCTTCCAGAACCTGATGGGCTTTCCCGCCTTCAACACGAACGTCGTGCTCTTCGCGTTCCTGTTCCTGGTGGCGCTCGGGGTGGACTACAACATCTTCCTGACCACCAGAGCCAGGGAAGAAGCTCACCGCCACGGCACGAAGGAGGGCATGGTGCGCGCTCTCTCCTCCACCGGCGCCGTCATCACCAGCGCCGGCATCCTGATCGCCGCGGTATTCGCGGTCCTCGGCGTTCTGCCGGTGGTCGCCCTCACCCAGATCGGTGTGATCGTCTGCATCGGCGTGCTGCTCGACACCCTTGTCGTGCGCACCCTGGTGGTGCCCGCGCTGGTCTTCCTCACTGGCGACCGCTTCTGGTGGCCGTCCCGCCCGGCCGCTCGGGCCCCGCGGAGCTGACCTGAGCGGCCGGGCGGTTCGGGCGGCCGGCCGGCCGTTTCCCTGGCAGCACCGGGTCACACCTCTGGCGGCACCCGGTGCTGCCAGCGCAGGCGCCGCTCGAGCTGGGCGCCGAGGGCGAGCAGGGTTGCCTCGCCGCCCGGCCGACCGATCAGCTGCACGCCCATCGGCAGGCCGCCCTCGGTCTGCAGCACCGGCAGCACGATGGCGGGCAGCCCGGCCACGTTAACCATCGACGTGAACGGGGTGTACCGCACCTGCTGGGCGAAGTTCACCTCGCCGTTTTCCCGGTCGTACCAGCCCACCGGGCGCGGGGTCATGGCCAGCGCCGGGGTGAGTACGGCATCGAAGCGGGAGAGCTGGCCGATGAACGACCGCTCGTAGGCGGCCAGCGCGGCGAGCGCCTCGGCCAGGGTACGCGCCGAGAGGGCGCGGCCCCGGCCGACGAGCCACCGGGTGAGCGGCTCGAGCAGCTCGAGCTCCTCTTCGGTTTCGGCCGGGATGCTCGCGGCCCCAACCTGCCAGATCGTGCGGAAGGCGGGCGCGTAGCCGGAGTCCGGGGTGAGCGCCGTCTCTTCCAGGCCGTGCCCGATGGCGGCGAGCTCGGCGACCGCAAGGTCCAGGGCCGCCAGGGCCTCCGGCGCGAGGTCGATCGGGTAGTCGTCGTCCCAGGCCGAGGTGGTCATCACTCCGAGCTGGAATCGGCCATCGCCGCGCACGGCCGCCGCCAGCAGGGGGGCCTCGTCGCCGGGGGTGCGGAGGGCGAACGGGTGCACCGGATGCCCGCCCCGCGGCATGATCATCGCATCCAGCAGCAGGGCGGCATCCGCCACGGTCCGTGCGAGGGGTCCGCCCACGCTGAGGCCGCCGAGCTTGTCGATTCCGGACGCGGCCGGCACCCTGCCGCGGGACGGTTTGATTCCGACCAGGCCGCATGCCGCGGCCGGAATACGAATCGATCCGCCGCCGTCTGAGCCGGGTGCAAACGGGAGCAGTCGCGCCGCGACGGCGACCGCTGCCCCGCCGCTCGATCCCCCGGCACCAAGGTCTGGGTCCCATGGGTTTCGGGCAGCGGCGGCCGCGCGGCTCTCGGTGTACGAGGGCAGGCCGAACTCCGGCGTGTTGGTCTTGCCGAGGCTCACCCCGCCGGCCGCATCGAGCGCGGCCACGAGGTCGTCCGACTCCGTGGGAACAAAGTCCCGCATCAGCCGGGAGCCGAACCGGGCCGGCACCCCGGCGCGGAGTTGGAGGTCCTTGTCGGCGAAGGGGAGCCCCCAGAGCGGCGCCGTGCGCGGCACCTGCTCCTCGACGAAGCGGGCCCGCACCAGTGCGGCATCCGCAGTGACGGTGACGAACGCACCCAGGGACGGGTTGGCCACCTCGATCCGGGCCAGGTAGTGCCCGGTCAGCTCGGAGGGGCTGAGTTCGCCGCGCTGCAGCGCCTGCCATTGTTCCAGGGCGGTCAGTTCGTGTGGTTCGGCCATCCCCCGAGCCTACCCAGCGGCAGCGCGGGTGGCGGAGCCCGGTCGGGCGCCGGTCAGCTGCCCAGTCCGGTAAGGAGCACCTGGAATGCGCGCGGCGCCGCGGTGAGCACGGAACGCGCCGTCCAGGTTCCGGCCCAGTGTGCGACCTGGGCCACGTTGATGATCTCGTACTGCACGACCGAGCCGGAATCCTCCTCAAACACCCGGTACTCACCGCGGTACCACCAGCCGCCCTGCACCACGACCAGGCGCTGCGCCGGGTCGGAGAGGAACCGGCCGCCGGCCCCGGCGCGCGGCTCGAGCGCCCGCAGGAGACGCGGAAAGACGACGGTCGGGGCGGCGTCGAGGTGACCGGCGAAGGAACGCAGTACCGTGTGCCGCTCGGGCAGGTCGAGGGAGGCATCGGTCATCCCTCGACTGTACGCGGGCCGACGGCGCTAGCCTGAAACAATGAGAAACACCGTGTTCAACCCGATCGGAACCGTCGCCCTGGTCACGGGGGCCTCGAGCGGGCTGGGCGCCGGATTCGCACGCGAACTCGCCGAGCGCGGGGCCGACCTCGTCCTCACCGCCCGGCGCCAGGACCGCCTCGAGGGCCTGGCCGTCGAACTGGCCGAGAAGTACGGCACGGTGACGACGGTGATCCCGCTCGACCTCGCCGCGCCGGGCGCCGTCGCCGAACTGGTCGCGGACCTGCACACCCGCGAGATCACCGTCGGCACGCTCGTCAACAATGCCGGGTTCGCCACCTACGGTGACCTGGCCGACGCCGACCCGGCGCGGCTGGCCGACGAGGTCTCACTGAACGTCACAGCCCTCACCGCGCTCACCCGCGCCCTGCTGCCCGACCTGCTCGAGACCAGCCGGGCCCAGCCGGGCAGCGCGGCACTGGTGAACCTGGCGAGCACCGCCGCGTTCCAGCCGGTGCCCAAGATGGCCGTCTACGGCGCGACGAAGGCCTACGTGCTCAGCTTCACTGAGGCGCTCTGGTACGAAACCAGGACGTCCGGCCTCAAGGTGACGGCGATTTGCCCCGGCCCGGTGGACACCGAGTTCTTCGAGGTCGCCGGGCGCAGCGCCGACTCCCACCGGGACCTGCTCACGGTGGCCGACGTCATGCGCACGACGTTCACGGCACTCGACCGGGCCTCCACCCCGCCGCACGCGGTGAGCGGCCTGCGCAACAGCGTGTTCGCCCGGGTTGCCGGCCGGCTCCCCCACCGCACGGTCGTCACCGTGGTGGGGCGGATGAACCGCTCGGGTCCCACCGCCTGACGTCGGCTGAACCCTACTTGAGGCTCTTCTGCATCAGCACGGTGCCGAGCCACCGGTCGAACTTGAAGCCGACCTTGCCCATCCGGCCGATTTCCTCGAAACCGTAGTCGCGGTGCAGCTTGATCGAGGCGTCAGCGCCCTGGTCGGCGATCACCGCGATGATCTCCTTGAGGCCCGCCGCCTTCGACCGGGTGATCAGTTCGCCCAGCAGCACTCGGCCGAGGCCCTTGCTGGTGGAGGCCGCGCCGAGGTAGATCGAGTTCTCAACCGTGAACCGGTATGCCCGCTTCTCCTTCCACGGGCTGACCAGTGCGTAGCCGAGGATCTGCCCGGCCGGGGACACGGCAACGATGAACGGCATCCCGAGCTTGCCGAGATAGTAGAACTTGCTCCGCCACGCGGCGAGAGTCATCGCATCGACGTCGAAAGTCACCGTGCTGTTGGCAACGTAGTAGTTGTAGATCTCGCGGATGTACGGCAGGTCCGTGATCTGGGCGTCGCGCATCGTGTATTCGAACGGAGCCTCGGCCTCCTGCTGCGGCCGAAGGTGCCGGGGCAGCTGCCTGCGCGGCTGGTATTCCTCTTCAAGCACGTACTGCTCCTCACCCCTGGGGCTTCCAGATTACCCGAGCGACCAGTCCACCGTGGCCGCCCCGGCCGCCGTGAGGTAGTCGTTCGCCCGGCTGAACGGCCGGGACCCGAAGAAACCCCCACGCGCCGATAGCGGGCTCGGGTGCGCGGACTCGATCACCGGTGTGTCACCCAGCAGGGGGCGGACCGCGGCGGCATCCCGCCCCCACAGGATCGCGACCAGCGGGCGCGGCCGCGCGACGACGGCCCGGATGGCCTGTTCCGTGACCGCCTCCCAGCCGCGCCGACGGTGCGAACCTGCCGCGCCCGCCTGCACGGTGAGCACCCGGTTGAGCAGCAGCACACCCTGGTCCGCCCACGCCGACAGGTCGCCGTGGGCGGCCGTGACACCCACGTCTGCGCGCAATTCCACGGCGATGTTCTGGAGGCTGCGCGGCAGCGGGTGAACATGTCGCTCCACCGCGAAGGCCAGTCCGATCGGATGCCCCGGGGTCGGATACGGGTCCTGGCCGAGGATGAGCACGGACACGTTGTCGAACGGGTCCCGGAAGGCCCGGAAGATCGTGTCGGCCGGCGGCAGCCACGGGCGCCCGGCCGCGGTCTCGGCGCAGAGGAACCCGGCCATCGCCTCGATCTCAGCGGATACCGGCTCGAGCTCGAGGGCCCAGCCCTGGTCGATCGCGCCCGAGCGGGCGAGCCTCTCCAGCGTTGTCGGCGGCACCGGCGGGTGGCTCAGGCGCCGAAGGTGCTGACGAGCACGCCGCCGTCGGCCTGGCTGACCCGCCAGACGCTGCCGGCTCCGACGACGCTCAGGGCGCCGACGCCCACGACCAGGGCCGTGCTCTCGTCGATCGCCAGTCCCCCGTCGATCAGGCCGGCCTCCGTGGCCGCAACGAGCCGGGAGAGCGTGCCCCACTGCGCCGCGTGCACCTCCACCGTGACGTCGAGGAGCCCGATGCCCGGTTCGATGGTGACCTCATCGAGGCCTTCGGCGGCATCCTGCGCGGTCACCTCAACCCCACCCATCCGCCAGCCGCCGATCAGGGCGCGCTCGGCAGCGATCATGGCGCCCGCGGAGAACCCGAGGTACGGGATGCCGGCGGCCACCTGGCGGCGGATCTCGCCCGCGATCGGTGCGACCGCCGCGAGGTAGGCCGGGGTGAGCCCGCCGCCGATGACGATGCCGTCGACCTCGGAGACGGCGAGCGGTCCGGCGAGTTCGCCGTGGCCGAGGGCGGTGATCTTCGGTTCGAGATCGCCGGCGGCCCCGACTGCGGCCACGAGGTTCGCCGCGTGTTCGGCGCCGTCAGAGTCGCGCACGGCGATGATCGCGATCCGGGGCGCGGTGCGACCCTGGGCCACTCCCCTCGCCGTGGCCTCGACCAGGAACGGCCCGTAAACGGCTGCGTCGTGTCCGGGGCTCCAGCCGCCGCCGACCAGGTGCACGCTCACGCGAGGACTGCCTCTGGTACGGATGAGACGGTCGCGACCCGCTCGGGCGGCGCGACCGTGGCCGCGACCAGCGGCAGCGACGACCACGGGAAAACGATCCAGCGGTCCGTCTCCCGCCAGGTGTAATCGGGGACGAGCACCGTCCGCGGCTTCGTGTAGAGGGTGGCCGTGCGCACCTCGGCCGCGCATTCGCGCAGCAGTGCGACGACGAGCGCGAGCGTGTGTCCGGAGTCGGAGACATCGTCGACCAGGAGCACGCGCAGCCCGGTGAGCGCCGGGGCGTCGAGCATCGGGCCGGACAGCACCGGTTCCGGCAGCCGCTCATCCACCCCGGTGTAGAACTGAACGTTGATGCTGCCGCAGTTCTTGGTGCCGAGCGCGTAGGACATGGCCCCCGCGAGCAGCAGGCCGCCGCGGGCGATGGCGATCACCACATCCGTCTGGTAACCGCTGGCCAACACCGACGCGGCCAGAGTGCGGGCCGCGTCGGCGAAGACGTTCCATTCGAGGACTTCTCGTTGAATCCCGGTCAGGTCTGTGCCTGCGTCATGCGCGTCGAATGCCATCCGTCAATGCTAGGTCACGAGCAGGTCACGAAAGGTGCCGCTCCTCATGGCCGTTGTAGAGCGACAAGGGCCGGATGAGCGCGTTCGCGGCGGTCTGCTCGATGATGTGGGCGGTCCAGCCGGTGATCCTGGCCGCCACGAAGATCGGCGTGAAGGTGAGGGTGTCGAAGCCCATCAGGTGGTACGCCGGGCCGGATGGGTAGTCGAGGTTGGGCAGGATGCCCGTGCGGGCCGTCATCGCCGCGGCGAGCGATTCGTAGAGTTCCAGCATGTCGGGCCGGCCGTAGTGCTCGATCATGGTGAGCAGGGCCGTGTACATGGTCGGCACCCGGGAGTCGCCGTGTTTGTAGACCCGGTGGCCGAAGCCCATCACCTTGCGCTTGGCGTCAAGGGTATGGTTCAGCCAGACCTCGGCCCGTTCCCCCGCGCCGGGGCCGGCGCCGATCTCGTCGAAGATGTGCATGACGGCCTCGTTCGCACCGCCGTGCAGGGGACCCTTGAGCGCGCCGATGGCGCCGGTGATCGCGGAGTGCAGATCGGACATCGTCGAGGTGATCACCCGCGCGGTGAAGGTGGACGCGTTGAACGAGTGCTCCGCGTACATGATCATCGACACGTCGAAGGCCTCGACGACGACGAGTTCCGGTACCTCGCCGAACGTCATGAACAGGAAGTTCGCCGAATAGCCGAGGTCGTTGCGTGGCTCGATCAGGTCGAGCCCGTGCCGACGACGCTGGTCGTAGGCGACGATCGACGGCATCTGCGCCCACAGGCGCAACCCCTTCGCCCGGTTGGCCTCCGGAGACGCATCGTCGACCTGGGGATCGTTGGCGCCGATCAGGCTCACCGCGGTACGCACGACGTCCATCGGGTGCGCGGTCACGGGCAGTTCGTCGATGACCCGGCGCACGGCAGGCGCGAGGTGCCGGAGCGAACGTTCCTGCTCCTCGAAGTCGGCCAGTTCGTCCTCGGTGGGCAGCTCCCCGTTCCAGAGCAGGTAGGCGACCTCCTCGAAGCTGCGCTGCGCGGCCAGTTCCTGCACGGGGTAGCCGCGGTACAGCAGCGAGTTGGACTCGGGGTTGACCTTGGACACGGCGGTCCTGTCGACGACGACCCCCGCGAGGCCCTTGAAAACCGTTGGTTCGTTCTGAGTCATGACGCTCCTTTGCATTTCTACGAGGGAAGATTCGGGTTGAGGGTGAAGTTGAACACGCCGGAATCGAAGTGGTTGTAGGCCGGGTAATCGAGCAGTTCGTAGAGCTCCGCCCGGTGCTGCATCTCGGGCAGGAGCGAGGTCAGCGCCCCCTCCGCTTCGATGGCATCGAGGCCACGCTCCGCCGCGCCCATGGCCAGCCGCAGGAGCGAGACGGGGAAGATGACGATGTTCATACCCACGTCGGCGAGCTGTTGCACGGTGAACAGTTCGCCCTTCCCGAACTCGGTCATGTTCGCCAGGATCGGCACGTCGACGGCGGCTCGGATCGCGGCGAACTCGGCCAGTGACGCCATCGCCTCGGGGAAGATCGCGTCCGCGCCGGCGTCGACGAGTTTCTTGGCCCGGTCGACGGCGGCGGCCAGGCCGTCGACGGCACGGATGTCGGTACGCGCCATGACCAGGAAGTTCGGGTCCCGCCGCGCGTCGACCGCAGCGCGGATGCGCTTGGCGGCCGCCTCGTCATCGACGACCTGTTTGCCGTCGAGGTGCCCGCACCGCTTCGGGTTGACCTGGTCCTCGATGTGCATCCCGGCCAGGCCCGCGTCTTCGAGGGTCTGGATGGTGCGCGCCACGTTCATCGGCTCGCCGAAGCCGGTGTCGGCGTCGACGATGGTGGGAAGGTCGGTCATCCGGCTGATCTGCTGGCTGCGACCGGCGACCTCGGTGAGGGTGGTCAGGCCGATGTCAGGCAGGCCCAGGTCGGCCGACAGCACCGCCCCGGAGATGTACACCCCCTCGAAGCCCTTGGCCGCAATCAGCCGGGCCGAGAGCGGGTTGAACGCACCGGGGAAGCGGAGGAGTCCACCGCCGGCGAGCGCCGCCCGGAAGTCGGCGCGCTTCTGGGCGGGGGTGATCGTGGAGTACAGCATCAGAAGATTCCGTTCGGGGTGGGGAGGGAGGTGAGCAGGCCGTTGGCGGCCACGATGGTCAGCTCGCCGAGTTCCTCGGCAGAGAGGCTCGGGAGGCGCTCGGCGGCGCTGAGGAACCGAACGATCTCACCCTCTTCCAGCACGTCGGCGGCGAGCCGGCGGAACTTGTTGATGTACTCGGCACGCCCGAACGGCTTGGCGCCGAGCGGGTGCGCGTCGGCGACCGCCAGTTCGTCGACGATGCGACTGCCGTCGGCGAGCACGATCTCGACCCGGCCGCCGAAGGCCTTCTCGGCCGGGTCGAGGGAGTGGTACCGGCGGGTCCACTCCGGGTCTTCGGTGGTGGTGACCCGGTTCCAGAGGGCGACGGTATCCGCTCGACCGGCGCGCTCGGGCCGGTAGGAATCGACATGATGCCAGCTGCCGTCCTGGAGGGCCACCGTGAAGATGTACGGGATCGAGTGGTCGAGGGTCTCCCGGCTGGCGGTCGGGTCGTATTTCTGCGGGTCGTTCGCCCCGGAGCCGATCACGTTGTGCGTGTGGTGGCTGGTGTGGATGACGATGGATTCCACATTCGCCGGGTCGGCCAGGGCAGGGTGTTCACGGTGCAGCTTGCGGGCCAGGTCGATCAGGGCCTGGGCCTGGTATTCAGCCGAGTGCTCCTTGGTGTAACTGTCCAGGATCGCCCGCTTCGCCTCGCCCGCCTCGGGCAGGGACACCTCGTAGGCGGCATCCGGCCCGTCGAGCAGCCATGCGATCACGCCGTCCTCGCCCTCGTAGATGGGCGTCGGACTGGTTTCGCCCCGCATCGCCCGGTCGACGGCCTCGACCGCCATCTTGCCGGCGAAGGCCGGGGCGTAGGCCTTCCAGCTGGAGATCTCGCCCTTGCGGGACTGTCTGGTCGCCGTCGTGGTGTGCAGTGCCTGGCCGATTGCCTGGAAGATCGTCACCGGGTCCAGGCCGAGGAGGGTGCCGATACCGGCCGCTGCCGACGGGCCGAGGTGGGCGACGTGGTCGATCTTGTGGGCGTGCAGGCTGATCGCCTTGACCAGGTCGATCTGCACCTCGTAGCCGGTTGCGATCCCGCGCACGAGGTCGCGCCCGGTGAGGCCGCGGGAGGTGGCGAGGTGCTGGGCCACCGCGACGACCGGGGGGATGTTGTCGCCGGGGTGGGAGTACTCGGCGGCGAGGAACGTGTCGTGATAGTCCAGTTCGCGCACGGCCACGCCGTTGGCCCAGGCCGCCCACTCCGGCGACACCCGGCGCGAGCGCTGTTCGCCGAACACGGTCGAACCGACCCCGTTGAAGGAGCGCGGATGGGCCAGCGCCTGCGAGCGGGCGGCGACCACGGGTCGCCGGGTCAGGGAGGCCGCGGCGACGGCGGCGTTGTCGATGACCCGGTTGATGATCATCTCGGTCACCTCCTCGGAGACCTGCACCGGGTCGGCGGCGCATTCGGCGATCTTCCAGGCGAGCTGGTCGGTGCGGGCCAGGTTTTCGTCGCTGCGGTGAACACGAACGTGGTGCTGCTGCACGGTGGTTCCTTTCGGTTAGGCGACCGGACCGGTCGGCTGCCCCTGGACCGCCGCGAGGACGTTCGTGAGGCTCTGCTGGAGGTGGACATGGGTGGCGTGGGCCGCCAGCGACGTGTCGCCGGCGATGATCGCGTCGATGATGAGCAGGTGCTCGGCCGCCGCGCTGCGCAGCCGGTCCGGATTACCCCTGGCCAGGCGGCGGATACGGACCAGGTGGGTGCGCACGGTGGCCAGCGCGCCGACCAGGAACGGGTTGGCGACCGCCTCGGCGACGGCATCGTCGAATTCGTCGATCAGGTCGTAGTAACGGTGAAGGCCGACCGTGCCCTGGGCCAGCAACTCGGGGGCGTCGAGGAACTGGTCCCGCAGCGCCAGGAAGACGGCGGGGTCGCGGCGGTCGGCGGCGATCCGGGCGGCGTGCTCCTCGAGCGCCCGGCGCACCTCATACAGTTCTCGGATACTGTCCAGGGACATCTCGGTGACCATGAAGCCCCGGCCCGGCCGGCCTGCGACGAGGCCGTCCGCGATCAGTCGGGCGATGGCGGCGCGCAGCGGCGTGCGGGACACGCCGATCCGCGCTGACTGCTCGATCTCGAGGAGCCCGGCGCCCGGGATCAGGATCCCGTCGAGGATCTCCCCGCGCAGCTGCCGGTAGGCGCGCTCGCTGGCACGAACCGGTGCGGTGGTCCCCGCCGTTGGGGTTTCTGTATACACAAACCACATGTTATTCCCTTTCAGGGGGTTTTATGCAAGACTTCGAGCATTCTATGTATACATAGGAGCTTCAACGGGGAGGTTCACAATGACAAGCGACAACACCGTCGGTTATCACAGGACGTGGCAGCGGAGCGTTGACGCCGACACCCGCGCCGACTTCTGGCTCGAGGCCGCGCAGGCCATCGACTGGATCACACCGCCCCGCGTCGCCCTCGAGGAGCGCTCCCCCGGCACCTGGCGCTGGTTCCCCGACGGCGAGCTGAACACCAGCTACAACGCCCTCGACCGGCACGTGCTCGCCGGGCGCGGAAACCAGACCGCCGTGATCTACGACTCCGCGATGTCGGGCACGCGCATCCGGATCAGCTACCTGGAACTCCTCGGCCGGGTGTCCCGCTTCGCCGGCGTACTCAGGGAAAACGGCGTCGGCAGGGGCGACCGGGTGATCGTCTACCTGCCGATGATCCCCGAAGCCATCGTCGCGATGCTTGCCTGCGCGCGGATCGGCGCCGTCCACTCCGTCGTCTTCGGCGGCTTCGCAGCGAGCGAGCTGGCCGTGCGCATCGACGACGCCAGACCGACCGTGATCGTGACGGCATCCGGCGGCCTGGAGCCTGGCCGCGCGGTCGAATACCTGCCCCTGGTGCAACGGGCGATGGCCCAGAGTGCCGGATCGGTGCGCACGGTGATCGTGCGGGACCGGGAGATGATCCCTGGCAGGGCGGCCGACTACGCCGGGGCCGACGGGGTCGCCTGGCTGGACTGGGCGGACGAGGAAGCGAAGGCGACGCCGGCCGACCCGGTGGCCCTCCGCTCCGAGGACCCGCTGTACATCCTCTACACCTCCGGGACGACCGGAAACCCGAAGGGCATCGTGCGCGACAACGGCGGCCACGCCGTCGCGTTGGCCTGGTCCATGCGTAACATCTACGCGGCCGGGGTCGGCGACGTGTTCTGGGCCGCATCCGACGTCGGTTGGGTGGTCGGCCATTCCTACATCGTCTACGCCCCGCTGTTGGTCGGGGCGACCACCGTGATCTACGAGGGGAAGCCGATCGGCACCCCGGATGCCGGCGCTTTCTGGCGCGTCGTCGAGGACTACACGGTGAAGGTGCTGTTCACCGCGCCGACGGCGATCCGCGCCATCCGCCGGGTCGACCCGGAGCTGAGGGAACTCGAGAAGTACGACGTGTCCAGCCTGCACGGGTTGTTCCTGGCCGGGGAACGCCTCGACCCGGAGACGTACCACTGGGCCAACGACGGCCTGCACTGCCCCGTCGTCGACCACTGGTGGCAGACCGAGACCGGCTGGGCGATCTGCGCCAACCCACGCGGCATCGCCGAGCTTGAGACGAAGCCGGGTTCGGCCACCTTCCCGGTGCCCGGCTACGACGTCGTCATCCTCGACTCGAAGGGCAAACCGGTCACCCGGGTCGGCAAGGACGGCAACATCGCCATCCGGCTGCCGCTGCCGCCGGGCAACCTGCTGGGAATCTGGGGCAGCGAGGAGCGCTTCGCGAGCGCCTACCTCTCCGCCTTCCCCGGCTTCTATGCCACGGGGGACTCCGGCCACTTCGACGACGAGGGCTACCTCTACGTGATGGGCCGCACCGACGACGTGATCAACGTTGCCGGCCACCGCCTCTCCACCGGCTCGCTCGAGGAGGTGCTCACCCTGCACCCGGCGGTCGCCGAGTGCGCGGTTCTGGGTGTGCATGACCCGCTCAAGGGCCAGCGCGCCGCCGGCTTCGTCACGCTCAAGGCCGGAGCGTCGATCGATCACGACACCCTCGCGAAGGAACTCATCGCCCTGGTGCGCGAGCATGTCGGTCCCGTTGCCGCGTTCAGGGACGTGACCATCCTTGAGCGGCTGCCGAAGACCCGCTCCGGCAAGATCCTGCGCAAGACGATCCGGCAGATCGTCGACGGCGAGCCGTACACGGTCCCGCCCACCATTGAGGACCCTGCAACCCTCGACGCCCTCACGCTGGCCGTGCACGGTGCCCGGAACGCGCTCGGGCACTGAGCCGGACCGGCCCGATCTCCCCGCACGGCCACTCCCGCACGGCCACTCCCGCACGGCCACTCCCGCACGGCCACTCCCGCACGGCCACTCCCCCTCGGACGCCCCCTCGGACGCCCCCAGTCGAGGGGGCGTAGTGTCGACCTCGGGTTAGAGGGCCAGGCCATTCGCCTGTGCCGAGCCTACGATGAGCACTGGAGAACATCCCCATGAAAGCTGCACGCTTCTACGGCCAAAAAGACGTCCGAATCGAAAACATCGAAGAACCGTCGATCCGAAGAGGAACGGTGAAGATCGCCGTGGCCTGGTGCGGCATCTGCGGCACAGACCTGCACGAATACCTTGAGGGCCCGATCTTCATCTCCGCCCCCGGTCACCCGCACTCGCTCTCGCACGAATCGGCACCCGTCACCCTCGGGCATGAGTTCTCCGGCACCATCGAAGAGGTCGGCGAGGGCATCACCGGGCTCGCCGTCGGCGACAACGTGGTCGTGGAGCCCTACTTCGTGTGCGACGAGTGCCCCCCCTGCAAGGCCGGCAACTACCACCTCTGCGAGAAGATGGGTTTCATCGGCCTCGCCGGCGGCGGCGGCGGCCTGAGTGAGAAGGTCGTCGTCGACCAGCGCTGGGTGCACCCGATCGGCGATATCCCGCTGGACGAGGCTGCCCTGATCGAGCCGCTCTCGGTCGCTCACCACGCCGTGATCCGCAGCGGCGCGAAGGCCGGAGACGTGGCCATCGTCGGTGGCGCCGGGCCCATCGGACTGCTCACGGCCGCCATCCTCAAGGGCATCGGCGTGACCACGATCATCTCCGAACTCAGTGCCGCCCGTAAGGCGAAGGCGCTCTCGAGCGGCGTCGCCGACTATGTGATCGACCCGACCGTCGAGGATCTCAAGGCCCGCGTGCTCGAGATCACCGGTGGCATCGGCACGGATGTGGCGTTCGAGTGCGCGGGCGTGAACGCCGTCCTCGACGCCATGCTCGACGCCCTGCGCCCGGCCGGAGTGCTCGTCAACGTCTCGATCTGGGGTCACCCGGCCACGGTGGACATGCAGAAGATCGTGCTCAAGGAGATCGACCTGCGCGGCACCATCGCCTACGTGCGCGACCACGAGGAGACCGTCGCCCTGGTGGAGTCAGGCAAGATCGACCTGAAGCCGTTCATCACGGGCCGGATCGCCCTGGACGACCTGGTTTCGCAGGGTTTTGACACGCTGATCAATCACAACGACACCGCGGTGAAAATCATCGTCCACCCGTAGCAGGGCCGCAGGGCCGGCCGACCGGGCGACCGGGCTGGCCCGGCACGGTCAGTCCGCCGGCAGGAGCTGCCCCCGCGCGATCCGGGTGGGGGCAGCCTGGGCGACCGGCTTGATCGTGATCAGGTCCAGGTTCACGTGGGCGGGGCGTTCGACGCTCGACACGATCGTCTCCGCGATGTCCTCCGCGACGAGAGGATTCGGCACCCCGGCATACGCGGCCGCCGCCTTCTCCACGTCGCCGCCGAACCGCACGAGACCGAATTCGTCGGTCTTGACCATCCCCGGGGCAACCTCGATCACCCGGATCGGTTCACCGTTGAGTTCGAGTCGCAGCACCTCCATCAGGGCGTGCGCGGCGAACTTCGCCGCGTTGTAGCCGCCCCCGCCGAGGTAGGCGACGTGCCCGGCGATCGAGGTGACCGTGACGATGTCGGCCGAACCGCCATCCGTGCGAATCGCCGCCCGGAGCAGTGGCAGCAACGCACTGGTGACACGTTTGACCGCGAGCACGTTGATCTCGAACATCCAGGCCCAGTCCTCGATCGACGAGTTCTCAACGCTGTCGAGCCCGAGCGCACCGCCCGCGTTGTTGACCAGCGCGTGCACCGGCCCGGATGCCGCGAGGAAGTCGCTCAGGGCGTCGACGTCGGTCTGGCTCGTCAGGTCGGCGGTGAACACCGCCGCCCCGGTCTCCGCGGCGAGCGCGGCCAGGCGGTCGGCCCGGCGGGCGACCCCGACGACATCCCATCCTCGTTCACGGAACAGGCGCACGGTGGCGGCCCCGATTCCCGAGCTGGCACCGGTCACGACAACTCTTCTTGTACCCATTGCTCCATTCTGCTGGGAGAATGGATCTGATGAGTGCACGAGTCGCCGGCAGGCCCCATGTCAAGAAGCGGCGGGTTCCCCTGTGGGACAATGCTCGCTGGATCGCCATCACGCTCGTGGTGATGGGGCACGCGATCCTCAAACTCATCAACGGGTCGGATGTCGCCTACGAGGCCTACCTGTTCATCTACGCCTTCCACGTGCCGCTCTTCGTGGCCGTCAGCGGCTACTTCGCCCGCTCGGGCCCCCTGGGCACGCGGCAGCTGCACCGGCTGATCACCGACATCGTCTTCCCGTATGTCGTGTTCGAGACAATCTGGACGCTGCTGCGGTGGCTGCTCGGCGGCGAGTTCAACCTCGACTACTCCAGCGCCTCGTGGACACTGTGGTTCCTGATCTCCCTGCTGGCCTGGCGCCTCATGCTGCCGTTCATCGTGCTGCTGCGCTATCCGCTGCTGATCAGCATCCTGATCTCGATCGGGGCCGGCTACATCGCGTCGATCGACGGCACCTTCGCCCTCTCCCGCACCCTGGGCCTGCTGCCCTTCTTCGTGTTCGGCTGGAAGCTGCGGCAGTGGAAGCTCACCGCCCGCTGGCTTGCGCTCGGCGTCGGCAAGGTCTGGCGCTGGCGGGTCGCCGCGCTGACCTTGTTCTCCGCGCTGCTGGGCGTGATCACCCTGAACGTCGACGCCCTCCGGACCCTGAAGATCCGCCAGTTCCTGCTCTACAGCGAGGCGTACCCGACGTTCGGCTACGACCAGCTCTGGGCCGGCGGCATCCGTCTGGGCCTGATGCTCCTGGCCTTCGCCCTGATCATGGCGTTCCTCCTGCTCGTCCCCCGTAGCACCACCTGGTTCACCGCGCTGGGATCGGCGACGATGTACATCTACCTGCTGCACAGCTTTCTGCTGTTCCCGCTGCGCGAATCTGGGGTGCTCGGCGGTGTGCAACCGGCCTGGGTGCTGCCGGCGCTGCTGCTGCTCAGCGTACTGATCAGCGTGCTGCTGTCCCTCCCGATCGTGAAGCGGCTCTTCCGGCCGGTCATCGAACCGCGGGTTCGATGGCTGTTCCGCAGGCACGAGTCAACTCACACCGGAACGATCGTGCTGCCGCCGATGGATCCGCCTTCTGCCGAGCAGGCCTGATCTCGTGGCGTGATGGTGACCCTCGCTTGTGACGCCGTGTTTCACGGGTCGTTGCCACCCCTTCAGACGGATGCCTAAACTCGCACCCAGAGCGATGGACGGTCCACGCTCGTCGAGGATTATCAGGGAGACCACCTCATGAGCGACAACGCACAAGCCTGGAAGTTCGAAACCAAGCAGGTTCACTCCGGCGCCCGGCCTGACCCCACCACGAACGCCCGCAACACGCCGATCTACCAGACCACGTCCTACGTCTTCAACAACGCGCAGCACGCGCAGAACCTGTTCGCGCTGGCCGAATTCGGCAACATCTACACCCGCATCATGAACCCAACCCAGGCTGTCGTCGAGGAGCGCGTCGCCGCCCTCGAAGGCGGAACCGCCGCGCTGCTGCTCGCGTCCGGCCAGGCCGCGTCGACGTTCGCGGTGCTGAACATCGCCGAGGCCGGCGACCACATCGTGTCGTCGAGCTCGATCTACGGCGGCACCTACAACCTGTTCAAGTACACGCTCGCCAAGCTCGGCATCGAGACCACGTTCGTCGAGAACCAGGACGACGCGGCCGAGTGGGCCCGCGCCGTGCGCCCGAACACCAAGCTCTTCTTCGCGGAGACCATCGGCAACCCGAGGATCAACGTGCTCGACATCTCCCTCGTCGCCGGCGTCGCCCACGAGTCCGGCGTTCCACTCATCGTCGACAACACGATCGCGACCCCGTACCTGATCCGCCCGTTCGAGCACGGCGCCGACATCGTCGTCCACTCGGCCACCAAATTCCTCGGCGGCCACGGCGCGGTCATCGGCGGCGTCATCGTTGACGGCGGCAGCTTCGAATGGTCCAAGAACGTCGCGAAGTTCCCCGGCCTGACCGAGCCCGACCCGTCCTACCACGGGGTCAGCTACACCGGCGCCGTCGGCGATCCCATCGCCTACATCATCAAGGCCCGCGTGCAGCTGCTCCGCGACCTGGGTGCCGCGATCGCCCCGGCCAGCGCCTGGCAGCTCATCCAGGGCATCGAAACCCTGAGCCTGCGGATCGAACGCCACGTGCAGAACGCCCAGGAGATCGCCGAGTGGCTCGAAAACCACCCCGACATCGCCTCGGTCAACTACGCCGGCCTGCCGACAAGCCCCTGGTATGCCGCCGCCAACAAATACGCCCCCAAGGGCGTGGGCGCGGTGCTCTCCTTCGAGCTCAAGGGCGGGGTGGATGCCGGCCGCGCCCTGGTCGACAATCTCGAACTGTTCAGCCACCTGGCCAACATCGGCGACGTGCGCTCGCTCGTCATCCACCCGGCCTCGACCACGCACGCGCAGCTCACCCCCGAGCAGCAGCTCACGGCCGGCGTCACGCCCGGCCTGGTGCGCCTCTCCGTCGGCATCGAGAACATCGCCGACCTCACGGCCGACCTGGAGCTCGGCCTGGCCGCGGCACGAGCCGTCGTGGAGGCATCCCGCGCCAACGCCTGAGATCCGCGCGTCTCGACGGAGATCCTGCCCCTCACCGGGCGTTGCGCAGCCGACACCTGTGCGCGGCGACAGGGCCTCCGTCCATGTCGTCAACCGGCGGTGCCGGGCGGGCCGGTGACGTGACAATGCCACGCCGGCGGCGATCACCCGCCAGAATGAGGGCGTATGGAATGGCAATTCTCGGCAGACACGGTCCCGTCCAGCTTCGTCACTGAAGCCCAGGCGCGCTCGCTCCTCGGCAAACCCCCGGCGACCGGCGCGTGGCGCGACGGCGACCCCCTCGGCTCCCGCAGCTTCCTCGACGTCGGACCACTCCGGTTCGAGGCCGGCGGCAGCCTGGGCGCCGTGCGGATCGCCTACGAGACCTGGGGCGAACTCTCCCCCGCCGGTGACAACGCCGTGCTCGTGCTACACGCGCTCACCGGCGACAGTCATCTGGTCGGCCCCGCCGGCAACGGCCACGTCACGGCAGGCTGGTGGGGCGGCATCGTCGGCCCCGGGCTGGCCATCGACACCGACCGCTGGTTCGTGGTGGCGCCGAACATGCTGGGCGGCTGCCAGGGCAGCACCGGCCCCACGTCGCTGGCGCCCGACGGCAGCGAATGGGGCACCCGCTTCCCGTACCTCACCATCCGCGACCAGGTCGCCGCACAGGCCGCCTTCAGCGACCGCCTCGGCATCGACCGCTGGGCTGCCGTCATCGGCGGTTCGATGGGCGGGATGCACGCCCTCGAGTGGGCCATCCAGGCCCCGGAGCGCGTGGCGCGGCTCGCCATCCTCGCTGCGCCGCCGGTGACCACGGCCGACCAGATCGCGTTGAACTCGCTGCAGATAGAGGCGATCCGGTCGGACCCGCTGTTCCGGTCAGGAGACTATTACGACGCCGCCGACGGCGATGGTCCCACCCGCGGCCTCGCCCTCGCCCGCCGGATGGCACTGCTCAACTACCGCAGCCCCGCCGAACTGAACCTCAGGTTCGAACGTGGCTGGCAGAGCGAGATCAGCCCGCTGGGTGCCGGCGGCAGGTTCGCCGTCGAGTCCTACCTCGACTTCCACGGCAACAAATTCACCCGCCGGTTCGATGCCAACAGCTACGTCACGCTCGTGCAGGCGATGGACTCGCACGACGTCGGCCGCGGTCGCGGCGGTGTCTCCGCCGCCCTCAGCCGGGTGACCGCCCGCGCCGTGGTGGTCGGTATCGACAGCGACCGGCTTTTCCCGGTTGAGGGCCAGCGACGGATCGCCGAGCACCTTCGACACAACATCGACGGCATCCACCCGGTGGTGCTCGAATCGGGGTACGGCCACGACGGATTCCTGATCGAGGCCGAGGCGATCGGTGCCCAGCTGGGCCGTCTCCTGACCTGACCTCGACGGGGCCGTGACGGCGGCCGAGGGGTTGACAGCCGCAGGATACAGGGAAAGCCTCGGAATCGGGTGATTCCCCTGGAGGGTGCCCGAGAGGACATCTGCCATGAAACCCGCGTACGTCGTCATGTTGGTGCTCGGAACGGTGTTCTCACTGATCGGACTTGGAATGCTGACCGGGGGCGTGGCCGCCACAGTGGCGAGTTCGCGGCAGGCGGGCAACGGATTCCTCAGCGCGCCGGCCGCCTCATTCTCCGCCGACTCCTACGCGCTGACCTCGCCGAGACTGGACGTCGCCGGCACCTCGGGGATCCCCACCGGGGTGGCAAGCATCCGCCTGGAGGCCACGAGCACGGGCGGCGACGTGTTCATCGGCATCGCACCCCAGACCGAGGTGGACCGCTACCTCACGGCGGTGCACCACACGGAGCTGGTGGACGTGAGCGTCTCCCCGTTCCGCGCGGAGTACCGGGACGTACCGGGCACGGCCCGGCCCGTGCTCCCCGGCGACCAGGGTTGGTGGACGGTGTCGGCCTCCGGGCCGGGAACGCAACAGGTGGTCTGGGATGTCCGGCCCGGCACGTGGGCCGTCGTCGTGATGAACGCGGATGCGAGCCCCAGCGTGGCCGTGCAACTGCGGGCAGGTGCCCGGCTGGGCCTGCTCGGGCCGCTCGCGATCGGGCTGGTGATCGCCGGAATCCTGTTGCTGCTGCTCGGAATCGCGCTCGTCGTGCTCAGTGCCGTCGGGCTGGGCAGGGGCACCCCGGTCCCACCCGGCGCTCCGTCGGCCGGCCTGCCTCCCGCAGCACTGCCGCCGGGGTCTGCGCCGCCGCCGGCCGCCCCATCGATCATGGGCAAACCGCCGGTCGGGCGGGGCGTCCCGGTCGACGAATGGCGCGCGTACCCGGCCCGCCTGACCGGGAAACCGGACCCGGTGCTGTCACGGTGGCTCTGGCTGGTGAAGTGGCTCCTTGTCATCCCCCACCTGATCGTGCTCTTCTTCCTCTGGTGTGCCTTCTTCGTCACCACCATCGCGGCCGGCTTTGCGATCCTGTTCACCGGGCGCTACCCCGCATCGTTGTTCACCTTCAACGTCGGGGTGTTGCGCTGGAGCTGGCGGGTGGCCTTCTACTCCTACTCGGCCCTCGGAACCGACCGCTATCCCCCGTTCACGCTCGCCGCGACGGACTACCCGGCCGATCTCCAGGTCGATTACCCGGCGCGGTTGTCCAACGGTCTGGTTCTCGTCAAGTGGTGGCTGCTGGCAGTGCCGCACCTCCTGATCGTGGCGGTCATCACCGGCAGCGCCTGGTCCTGGCGCACCCCACCGGCGGACTGGCCGGCCGGCGCCGGAACCGCAGCCACGACCGGGCCGTCCCTGATCGGGCTGCTTGTGCTGCTCTCCGGACTGATCCTGCTCTTCACCGGTCGCCTGCGTCGCACCCTGTTCGACCTCATCCTCGGTCTTGACCGCTGGGTCTTCCGGGTCACCGTGTATACCGCACTGATGCGGGATGATTACCCGCCCTTCCGGCTCGACCAGGGATCCGCCGAGCCACCGGTGCCCATGGCGCGGCCTGCCTCATGAACCATCGGCACAGGAACCAGTGTCTCCCGGATCACAAGAAAAGGGGTTCGGGCCGGATATGGTGCTCAATAGGGCATTACGAGGGGTAATCCAGGCGACATGCAACGAATCTTCAAAGAGCGCGACCGCCTCCTGCGGAGAGCCGCCCGGTTGACCGGCCTGGCCGGTTCCGTGGCGGTGCTTGTCGTGATGCTGGTTCCGGGCGGCCTCAGCCTGGCCCTGCTCGGCCGTTGCCTGCCGGTGCTGCTTCTCCTGGTCGCCGGCCAGTATCTGCTCGGCCGATCCGGCCGGATGCGCTGGGTCATCCTGATCGTGCTCTCCGGCATCGGCATCATCCTCCTGGTCGGCTTCTCCGGCCAGCGGCCGCCAGGCCTGAACCTGGTCGAGGAGACCGTCATCGGCACCGTGGCTGCGACGGCGACGAGCGCCGTCGCGCTCGTCCTGGTCGTCAGCCCGCTCCGACTGATCATGTTGTTCGCCGCGTTCTCGGCCACCCTGGCCAGCGTCCTTGCGACGACGATCACGTCCGCCGGGGCGATCGTCCCCCTGGCCATCACGACCTGCGGCTGGTTCGCCGTTGCGCTCGCGGGCTGGTGGGTTGCCCAAAGCGTGCCCCGGGTGATGCAACGCATTGCCGCGATCGGCCGCGCCCACCTGGCCGAACGACACGCCAGCGAATTGGAGGCTCAGCGCCGCCAGGACGCCAGGCTCCTGCACGACACCGTGCTCGCCACCCTCACCCTGCTCGCCCACTCCGGTGTCGGTGTCCGCCCGGCCGCGCTCCGCCAGCAGGCCGGCGACGACGCCCGACTGTTGCGGCAGTTGCGCCTGGGCGGCCTGCCGACGCCGCGTCGCTCCGGCGTATACACCCTGGAGCCGGCCACGGAGTCGACCCTGGGCAGCACCCTGGAATCTGTGAAGCAGCGCTTCGGCCGGATGGGACTCGAGGTGGACTGGCACGGCAGCGGGCAGGTGCTGCTGCCCAGCGACGTCCTCGACTCGTTCCTACTCGCGCTGGGCGAGTGCCTGGAGAACGTGCGCCGCCATGCCGGGGTCGACCGGGCCGACGTCACGATCTCGGATGACGACACCACCGTGCGCGCCATGGTCACCGACGCCGGCGTCGGCTTCGACCTGCTCGGGGTGAGCGCCGAAAGGCTCGGTTTCGCCGAATCGGTCGTGGCCCGGCTGCGAGACGTGGGCGGCAACGCCAGGTTGTTCTCCTCCCCCGGCTCCGGAACGACCGTTGTGCTGGAGGTGCCGAAGTGATCGGCCCCGATCTCGTCGACGCCCCGCTGGACGACCTCCGCGCCACCGGGGCGAGCCGGAGGGACCTGCGCCTCAAGGAGGTCCAGGAACGCCAGGACCGTCGGCGCACCTTCCGCCGCCCGGAGCGCACCGTCAAAACCACCCGCGCCAACCAGAGCGGCCTGGGCGGTCGCCACCTGGGCATCGGACTGTCCTTCAGCGGCGGATTCATCGCCCTGTTCCTCTTCTGGCGGTTCATGATCCAGTGGTTCGACTACCCGAACCCCCTGCCGAGCCTGCTGGCCTGGACGCTCCTGATGGCGACGACGGCGCTCGCCCTGGTCACGGTGCAGAGGCTGTCGGCGCGCATGCCCGATTGGCTGTTCGCCGCGGCCCTGGCCAGCGGAAGCGTCGTAGTCGTGCTCGACCTGGCCGGTTCACGAGGACTGGGCGGGTCAGAGGTCTACCCGACCGCGGCCGCGGCCGTCGGTTCGCTCCTGATCGCCCTGGTCACGGTGCGCCGTGGTCACGACGTGGTCACGTCGGCCGTCGTGCTGGCCGCGTTCCTGTTCGTCGGCGCCATCACGGAGTCGCGCCCTGACCCGTTCACCCTCGCACCGGAACTGCTGGCCATCGTCCTGGCCATCATGCCGCCGCTGCTCGGAGTCGCGATCGTGCGTTCATTCCGCCGGATGGCCCAGCGAGAGCTGGACCTGGTGCTCGTGCAGAGCACCGTCTCCCAACCGCAGTTCGCCGTGGGCATGCTCGCCTCCGAGGAGCTCGCGCGGATCGACCTCGACGCGGAAACCCTGCTCAACGACGTCGCCCAGGGCCGTACTGCGCTTCCGCTCAGCTCAGACAAGTCGACGACGGCCGCCACCCTTGCCACCCAGCTGCGCCTGCACCTGATCCAGGGCCGGCGGGAGACCTGGCTCCACCATGCGATCACCGAGTCGGAGTTTCTCGGCCCGTCGGTCAACCTGCACGATCCCGCGGGCCTCGCCGGGCTGCTCGACCCGGCCCAGCGCGACGCGCTGCTTCGCACGATCTGGCTCCTAATCAGCGATACAACTCGCGCCGAGGCCACTGTTTCACTCTCCCTGGGCCCGATCAGACCCACCCACGGCCTACGCGCACGTCAGAAGTTACGATTTCCAATCGAATTGACCACCACGGGTGTGCCCCGGCGGCGGGTGGACCCCGAGACGTGGCAAGCTATCCGAGTAGTCGGTCCTCACATCGATTCGACCCGGGACGGAAGTCTCCGGGTGGAGATCGAGTGCAGTATCGACAATCCCGCGGATGCGTAGAGTCTGCGACGGAGAGCCGTCGGGCTTTTTGGTCGGGTGCAGAGGCAGTAGGAGGCAGCAATGACGAACACGACAATGACGGATACCGCAGTGCCGAGCAGGGAACACCCCATCCGGCTGGCCCTGGTCGACGATCATCGGATGCTCCTCGGTGCCCTCACCGAGTGGATCAGGGGGGCAGCGGACGATATCAACATGGTCGCCGCCGTCACGACGTGGCCGGAGTTGCTCACCCACCCCGAGTTCCCCGTCGACGTCGTGCTCCTCGACCTCGACCTCAAGGACAACATCCCGGTCTCCCTGAAGATCTCCACCCTCAAGACCGCCGGGGTGAAGACGGTGCTGATGAGCACCTACTCCGAGCCCGGCCTCGTGCGCGAGGCGCTGGCAGCCGGGGCACTCGGCTACCTCGTCAAGAGCGAGGAAGCGAACATGATCGTCGAGGCGATCCGCGCGGCTTACGAGGGTGAGTCCTATATTTCGGCCGAGCTGGACGAGGCGCTGAGCGCCGGCACCAGCGGCGGCTCCCCCCGGCTGAGCGCCCAGGAGCGCCGGGTGATGGCCCTCTACGGAGCAGGCGAGCCGGTCAAGGCCGTGGCCCACCAGCTCGGAATCTCCGAGGAGACCGCTAAGTCGTACCTCAAGCGGATCCGCGAGAAGTACCGCCTCGCGGGGTTCGACGTCGGCACGAAGGTGGCCTTGCGCAAGCGCGCCATCCACGACGGCATCCTCCTGCAGACCGACTAGAGCTGCCCACAGACCGGCCTGGACCTACCCACAGGCCGGCTCCCTGGCCGGCAGAGCCAAAGGCCAGCCAGGCTAGGGCCCCGCGGTACCGTCGGGCGGCGAGGGAGCTGCTTCCAGGGCCGCCTCGAGGCGTTCGACCTTGCTCGTCAGCTCGCCGGTCCGGCCCGGCCGGATGTCCGCCTTCAGCACCAGGGACACCCGTGGCCCCCACGCGCCGACGGCTTCGGTCGCCGCCTTGACCACGGCGAACACCTCGTCCCAGTCGCCCTCGATGGTCGTGAACATCGAGTCGGTGTGGTTGGGCAGGCCGGAGTCGCGCACGACCCGTACCGCTGCGGCGACGGCATTGTGCACCGAGCCCTCGGCGTCGTGGCCGCCTGATGGTGCGACCGAGAATGCGACGAGCATGGGTTCTCCTTCAGATTGAGATGGTGCAGGGGTCACTACGGAGCGGTCATGGGGAGCCTGGCAGGAGTGGCAGACGGGTCCGACTCGACGGTCGACCGCCACACCTGCCGCAGCGCCCAGCCGAGAAGTACCACCTCGAGCAGGTTGCGCAGGGTCAGCACCAGCACCATGAACGGATCGGCGACGAGCAGCCACTGGTACAGGTACGGGTAGACGAGCTGGGTGAGCGCGGCGATGGCCAGCACGAGGACGGCCGGCATTCGCCAGCCGCGTCCCCGCACCAGGAGCCCGAGGATCACGGGCGCGGCGATCCAGCCGACGAACTGCGGCGAGCCGACCTTGTTGGCCAGGATCAGGGTCAGCACCAGCGCCAGCACGAGCGGCGGGTACAGCCGGTCCCCGGCCGCTCCCCTGCGACGGGCCTGCCAGCCGAGCAGTAGCACGGCAGCCACAGCGAGCACGAGCAGGGGGGTCATCAGGGCGATCGCGACGTTGGTTCCCGTGCCGATGACCTGGTAGGTGAGAATCTGCCGGTCGTAGTAGACCACTGTTCCCGGCACGCGCAGGGCCGCCTGCCACATCCAGATCCCGCCGACGGGAGACTCGATCTGGATGCCCCGGTTGGTCTGCTCGGTGACGAAGCTGAAGACGTTCGGACCGCTGCCAAGCCCCAGCGCCACGGCGATGATGGCCGCGCTGGTGCCCGCCAGGGCCAGGGTAACCTGCCACCGCCGCCGTGACGCCACGAACAGCGCTGCGACAAGCGCGATCGGCCAGACCTTCACCCAGGTGGCAACGGTGAGTAGAACCGTCGCCGCGAACGGCCGCGAGCGCACCCAGATCACAGCGACGAGCGCCATCGCCGCGGTGACCGCGTCGATCCGGGCCAGGGCAATCGGTCCGAGCAGCACCAGGAAGGCCAGCCACCAGCCGGCTGCCAGGAGCGCCGCCCGGTTGCGGCCGCGGCCGAGCAGGAACGCGAACGCTATCCCGTTGAGCAGGGTCACGATGCCCAGCCAGGTTGCCGCATAGAACGCCGGGCCGAACGCGAGGGAGGCAAGAATGGGCACGAACGCGAGGATCGGGTAGACGAAGCCGGTGTCGATGCCGACGACGGAGGTGCCGGCGACTGCGTCCCTGGCCCAGCCGAAGTAGACCTTCTGCACGTCTCCGAGCGGCCAGCCCGGGGCGAGGAAACACAGCAGTACGAGAACGACATGCACGAGGACGAAACCGGCCCAGAGCGTCGCCCGGGGCGCGGCACCGAGCCCGGCGGCGGGGGTCGGCACAGGCGTCGGCTTGCTGGCGGTGGGATCAGGCACCCTCAACTTTCCCACATCGGCGCCAACTCCGATTGGTTCGCCGGGCCCGATCAGGCGGGCGCGGCCGCGCGCCGCCCACCGGAGGTCGGCGCCAGGAGGGCCCCGATCGTGGCGGGGACGGCCTCTGCCACGTCGAGGGCCGTGATCGGGCCGCCGTTCGACGCTCGCCCGGCGGCGAGCGCATGCACCAGGGCGGCGGTCGCGGCGAGGGCGACGAGGGCGTCCGCGTCCGTGTCGATGGCGGCGGAGTGCGTGGCCATCAGGGCTCCGAGGATGCCGGCCAGAACGTCCCCTGAACCGGCCGTCGCCAGCCAGGCCGGCGCCCCGGTGACGCAGAGGCGGGCGCCGGCCGGCGATGCGACGAAGGTGGTGGAACCCTTGAGCAGCACCGTGACCCCGAGATCGGTTGCGGCGCGGACGGCCCACTCCCCCGGCGCGGCCGCAACCAACGCTGCGGTCACCGGCTTGCCCGGCCGGCTGAGCAGCCCCGCCAGCTCCCGGAAGTGCGGGGTGACCACCGTCGGGCCGGTGGCGTGCGCGATCAGGTCGAGCACGCCGGCGTCGCACACTGTCGGCAGTCCGGCCGCGAGGGCTTCGACCAGAGCAGTGGCCGTCGCGTCGTCGCGGGCGGCGGCATCCATGCCCGAACCGAGCAGCCACGCCTGCACCCGGCCGGGGACGGTGACGACCTCCGGCCGGCGCTGGAGCACGAGGTTCGACGGCCGGCGCGGTCCCAGGTAGCGCACCATTCCGACGCCGGTGCGGGCGGCAGCCTCGACCCCGAGCACCGCAGCGCCCGGGTAGATTCTCGACCCGGTGCGAACGCCGAGCACGCCGCGGCTGTACTTGTCGTCCACCGGCTGGGGAATATCGATCCAGGCCCGGGCGTGCCGCTCGTCCCACTCCAGCCAGTCCAGCGGTTCCCTCATGCACTCACGATAGGTTGTTTCGGATAGATCCGGGCCGTCAGACGGGGCGGCCGCACCGACACATTGGGGAACCCGTGGCCACTGCCGCACTGTTTGAACCGCTCACTCTCCGCGGCGTCACGTTCCGCAACCGGATCTGGGCGGCCCCGATGTGCCAGTACTCGATCCTGGCGAAGGACGGGGTTCCCCGTGACTGGCACCTCATGCACCTGGGCCAGCTGGCGGCAGGCGGCGCGGGCCTGGTCGTCGCCGAGGCGAGCGCGGTCAGCCCGGAGGGCCGCATCACCGATGCGGATACCGGGATCTGGAACGACGACCAGGCCGCGGCATGGGCGCGGATCGTGGACTTCATCCATTCGCAGGGTGCCGTGGCCGGCATCCAGCTCGCCCACGCCGGGCGTAAGGCGTCGACCTGGCCGGCCTGGGGTCACGACGAGCACGGCACCGTGCCCGCAAGTGCCGGCGGCTGGCAGGCCGTATCGGCCTCGGCGGTGCCGTTTCCCGGCTATGACCCTCCTGTCGCACTCGACGCCGCCGGCATCCGCGGCATCGTCGACGACTTCGCGGCGGCCGCCGGGCACGCGATCGGCGCGGGGTTCGACCTGGTCGAAATCCACGCGGCGCACGGTTACCTGCTGCATCAGTTCCTTTCCCCGTTGAGCAACCGGCGCACCGACGAGTACGGCGGCTCGCTGGAGAATCGCGCCCGGCTGTTGCTCGCCGTGGTGACGGCAGTCCGCACCGCGATCGGCCCCGAGCACCCCGTGTTCGTGCGGTTCTCCGCCACCGACTACGCGCCGGGCGGCTGGAATGAGGACGACACCGCCACGGTCGCCGGCTGGGCAGCGGCGGCCGGGGCGGACCTGTTCGACATCTCCTCCGGCGGCAACGTCACCGGGGTGAGCATCCCGATCGGGCCCGGATACCAGGTTCCGCTGGCGGAACACGTGAAGACCGCGGCGGATGTCCCCGTCAGCGCGGTCGGGTTGATCACCACGGCGGCGCAGGCCGAGCAGATCGTCGCGTCCGGCCAGGCCGACGCGATCATGCTGGGTCGGGAGCTGCTGCGGGATCCGCACTTCCCGCTTCGCGCCGCGCACGAGCTCGGGGTCAGCCTGGACTACTGGCCGCCGCAATATCTCCGCGCCAGGTGGCCGGAGGCCTGAGCCCCCGCCTGGTCAGAGCCGCCGGGTCGCATCCTGCACTTCGCCGACGAGTTCCTCGATGATGTCCTCGAGGAACAGGACGCCCGCGGTCGCGCCGACCGCGGTAAATGAGCGGGCCAGGTGCGCGCCGGAGCGTCGCATGGTGGCGAGGGCGTCCTCGAGGTCGGTGCCCTCGAAGATCGATACGAGCCGGCGGATGCGCTTGGCCGGGATCGCCTCGGCGTAGCTGCCCGCGGCGGCGCCGGCGTCCCCATCAAGGTCAAGGACGTCCTTCAAATGGATGTAGCCGGTCGGTTCGCCGCCGTCGGTGACCAGCACATAGCGGGAGAACCCGTGCCTGGTCACGGCCTTCTCGACGTCTGCCGGGGTGGCCGACTCGGGGAGGCTGATCAGGTCGGCGAGGTTCACGGCGACGTCCCTCACCTTGCGGGTGGTGAACTCGAAGGTGGCGCTGAGCGCGCCCGTGCCGTCGCGCAGCACGCCTTCCCTGGTCGACTGGGACACGATCGTGGCGACCTCGTCCAGCGTGTAGGTACTGGTCGCCTCCTCCTTGGGCTGCACCCGGAACAGCCGCAGGACCAGGTTGGCTGTGGCGTTGAGGGCCACGATGACGGGCTTGACCAGCCGGCCGAAGAAGACGAGCGGCGGGGCGAGGAGGAGCACCGCGCGGTCGGGGATGGAGAACGACAGGTTCTTCGGAACCATCTCGCCGAACACGACGTGCAGGTACGACACGAGGAGCAGGGTGATCATGAAGGCGATGGCGGTGATCGCCTCGCCGGGCAGGCCGGTCAGGCCGAGCGGGTACACGAGCAGGTGGTGGATCGCCGGCTCAGACACGTTCAGGATGAGCAGCGAGCACACGGTGATTCCCAGTTGGGTGGTCGCCAGCATGAGGGTGGCGTGTTCCATCGCCCAGAGCGCGGTCTTGGCGCTGATCCTGCCTGCCTCGGCGAGAGGTTCGATCTGAGACCGGCGCGCGGAGATGACAGCGAATTCGGCGGCGACGAAGAAGGCGTTGGCCGCGAGCAGCACGACCAGCCAGACGATTCCGGCCCAGTCACTCATTCGGGCTCCCTTCGCCGGCGCCGGGTTCGAGGGCGCCGGGTTCGAGGGCGCCGGGTTCGAGGGTCGGCGTGAACCGCAACCGATCGATCCGCCGACCGTCGAGGCGCTCCACCGTGAACTCGCCCGCATCGATCATGACGGTGTCGCCGACAACGGGGAGTCGACCGAGTTCGCTCATCACGAACCCGGCGACAGTCTCATACGGCCCGTCGTCCGGCACGGCGATGCCGGTGCGTTCGAGGAGCTCGTCCGGACGGAGCATGCCAGGGAAAGTGAGGGAGTCGGTCGAAAGCACGACTCCCGCGCGGGCGCGGTCATGCTCATCGGCCACCTCGCCGACGAGTTCCTCGACGAGGTCTTCGAGCGTGGCCACGCCGGCCGTGCCGCCGTATTCATCGACGACGATGGCCATCTGGTAGCCTCGCCCGCGCAGTTCGACCAGCAGCCCGTCGAGTTTCATGGTCTCCGGCACGCGCACGGCCTCCGATTGCAGGGCCGATACGGGGACATCCGCGCGGCGCTGCCTTGGCACAGCCACGGCCTGTTTGACATGCACGATGCCGACGATGTCGTCGACCCCCTCGTCGACGACGGGGAAGCGGGAGTAACCGGTTCGCCGGGCAAGGTCGATGACGGTCTGGGCCGAGTCGGTGCGCTGGATGCTCGCCACCCGCGGCCGCGGCGTCATCACGTCGGATGCGGTGTGGCCGGAGAACAGCAGGGTTCGGTGCAGCAGGGTCGCGGTGTCCTTCTCGAGCAGTCCGGCGCTGGCCGAGCGGCGCACCAGCGACGACAGTTCCTCGGCCGTGCGAGCGCCGGAGAGCTCTTCCTTCGGCTCGATCCCGATCGAACGCAGCACCCCGTTGGCGCTGCCGTTGAGCACCATCACGGCCGGCTTGAACACGGTCGTGAACACGGTCTGGAACGGGATGACGAGCTTTGCCGTCTGGATCGGCAGGGCGAGGGCGAAGTTCTTGGGCACGAGTTCACCGATGATCATCGACGCCAGCGTGGCGATGACCACGGCCAGCGTGGTCGCCACCACGGGCACGACGCCCGTGGGCAGCCCGAGCCGCGTCAGCGGCCCGGTGAGCAGGGAACTGAGCGCCGGCTCCAGCGCGTATCCGGTGAGGAGGGTGGTCATGGTGATACCGAGCTGCGCGCTGGACAGGTGCGTGGACGTGATCCGGAGCGCGGCGATGGTCAATGCGAGGCGGGTCTCCCCGCGGTCGCGGCGCGCCTCGAGATCAGATCGATCGAGGTTGACCAGAGCGAACTCGCTGGCGACGAACAGACCGGTGCCCACGGTCAGGATCAACCCGACGCCGAGCATGAGCCACTCAAACACGCGGTTCACCGCCCCCGTTCACGGGCCAGTGTCCGTTGGGGCGGCGGGAATGGTGGCCGGGCGAATCGGCGGAGGGAGGGTCGTCCATTATTCCCTCAACTATACCGGCACGCGCCGGGCGACGCAGCGGCCAGGGCAGGCTGGGAGCGCACCCATTTCCCTTTCCCCGGCGCCCGGCTACCAGGAGACGGGCAGGGCCTTGCCCTCCTCGTATCCCGCGGCGGACTGGATCCCGACCAGCGAGCGGGTGTGGAACTCCGCCACGCTCGTCGCGCCGGCGTAGGTGAACGAGCTGCGCACCCCGGAGGTGATCATGTCCAGCAGGTCCTCGAGCGAGGGACGCAGCGGGTCCAGGTAGATCTTCGAGCTCGAGATGCCCTCGGCGAAGAGCGTCTTGCGGGCCAGCTCGTACGGGTCGAGGCGATCGAACCGTTCCCGGACTGCCTTGGTGGAGGCCATCCCCCAGCTTTCCTTGTAGAGGGCGCCGGCGGCATCCGCGGCGAGCGTGCCGGGGGCCTCGATCGTGCCGGCGAACCAGGATCCGATCATGACGGATGCCGCGCCCGCGGCGAGCGCGAGGGCCACGTCCCGAGGGTAGCGCACCCCGCCATCGGCCCAGACGTGCGCGCCGAGTTCCCGCGCGGCGGCAGCGGTCTCCAGCACGGCGGAGAATTGCGGACGCCCGACCGCCGTCATCATCCGGGTCGTGCACATCGCGCCGGGACCCACCCCGACCTTGACGATGGTGGCGCCCGCACCGACGAGGTCGCCCACGGCATCCGCGGTGACCACGTTGCCGGCCACGATCGGGATGCCGAGGTCCAGGTCTGCGACGGTCTTCAGCGCGCGCAGCATGCCCTCCTGGTGCCCGTGGGCGGTGTCCAGGACGAGCACGTCGACCCCGGCGGCCGCGAGGGCGCGCGCCTTGGCGGCCACGTCGCCGTTGATCCCGATCGCGGCGGCCACGCTGAGCCGCCCCTGCGCGTCGAGCGCCGGCTGGTACAGGGTGGAGCGCAGGGCACTCTTGCGACTGAGCGTGCCCACGATGGCGCCGTGGTGCAGCACCGGCGCGAAGTCGAGCTCGGCCGCCGTCATCAGGTCGAATGCGCGGCGCGGGCCCTCGATGTCGTCGGCGTCGAGGGAGGTGAGCGGGCCGTGCAGCAGGTCGCCGAGCCGGGCGTCCGACAGCGCCGTGGCCAGGCGGGACGCGTCAATACAGCCCAGGTAGGCGCCGTGCTCGTCGTTGATCACGAGCCCCTGGCCGGCCACCGGCGGCACCTGCCGCAGGGCACCCGCCACGGTGTCCCCCGGGCCGAATACGAACGGGGTGTCGAACCTGGTCGACTGGTCCTTCACCCAGCGGATGGCGGCGTCCAGCTCCTGGAGGTGCATGTCCTGCGGCAGCACGCCGAGCCCGCCCCGCCGTGCGAGCGCCGCGGCCAGGCGCGGACCGGTCACCGAGTTCATGTTCGCCGAGACCACGGGGATGGTGGCGCCCGTTCCGTCGCCGGGGGCGAGCGAGACGTCGAGGCGGCTCCGGATGCCCGATTGACTGGGCACCAGGAAGACGTCCGAGTACGTGAGATCGTGGCTGGGTACCGCTCCATAGAACTGCATGGAAATAACGCTAGCCCCCCACGCGGATACCCGCAGCCATGCTCGGGGGGATTAGGCTGGACGGGCAGACCGAACCGGCGATTTTTCATCGCCTGGACATTCAGAATCAACGCAGAGAGTGGGAACCGGCTGTGTCAAGCCAGTTGACCGGTAGTGGATCCGACGAGACCACGTCGGGTGAATTCGGAGCGAACGAGTGGCTCGTCGACGAGCTGTACGAACGGTACCTCGTCGACAAGAACCAGGTAGACGAGTCCTGGTGGCCCGTCCTCGAGAGCTACCACCAGACCGCGAGCGGCCAGGCGGTCGCCGGGGCGACGACTGGGGCAGCAGCACCGAATGTCGAGGTGACGGCCACCGAAGCCGCCCCCGCCGAAGCGGCGGCTGCAGCCGCCGAAGCTCCCGCCGCCGCTCCCGCCGCCGCTCCCGTCGCCGCTCCCGTCGCCGCTCCCGTCGCAGCCGAGCCGGCCCCGATCACGGCCCCGATCCCGATCATCGGCGGCCAGCGCACCGCCCGCACCACCGGGGTCGGGCCCAAGCCGGTCCCCGTGCCTGCCGACGCCCCCATCACGACGCCGCAGCCGGTCGCGACCACGGAGCAGACCGCCGAGGCGCAGGACGTCGTCACCCCCCTGCGCGGAATGTCGAAGAGCCTCGCCGCCAACATGGCGATGAGCCTGACCGTGCCGACCGCCACGAGCGTGCGCACCATCCCCGCCAAACTGCTCATCGACAACCGCATCGTGATGAACAACCACATGCGCCGGTCCCGCGGTGGCAAGGTCTCATTCACACACCTGATCGGCTGGGCCCTGATCAAGGCGCTGGGGATGTTCCCGAGCCAGAACGTGTACTACAACGAGATCGACGCCAAGCCGTCGGTCATCGCCCCCGCGCATGTCGGACTCGGCATCGCGATCGACCTGCCCAAGCCGGATGGCACCCGGTCACTGATGGTCCCCGCGATCAAGCGGGCCGACACTATGACGTTCGGCGAGTACCTCTCCGCCTACGAAGACCTCGTCACCCGCGCCCGCACCGGCAAGCTCACCGCCGACGACTTCTCCGGGGCCACGGTGTCCCTCACCAACCCGGGCGGCATCGGCACAGTGCACTCCGTACCGCGGCTGATGAAGGGCCAGGGCTGCATCATCGGCGCCGGCGCGCTCGACTATCCGGCCGAGTTCCAGGGCGCGAGCGTCAAGACGCTGACCGGACTGGCCATCTCGAAGACGATCACCCTCACCAGCACCTACGACCACCGGGTCATCCAGGGTGCAGGCTCCGGCGAGTTCCTGAAGATCGTGCACGAGCTGCTGATCGGCGGACACAACTTCTACGAGGACATCTTCTCCGCCCTCCGCATCCCCTACGACCCGATCCACTGGGCGCCGGACATCAGCGTCGACCTGGCCAGCGCCGTCGACAAGACCGCACGCGTTCAGGAACTGATCAACGCCTACCGAGTCCGGGGCCACCTGATGGCCGACATCGACCCGCTCGAGTACACCCAGCGCACCCACCCCGACCTGGACATCTCCAACCACGGGCTGACCTTCTGGGACCTCGATCGAGAGTTCGTCACCGGCGGATTCGGCAGCAAGCGCCTGATGCTGCTCCGCGACATCCTCGGCGTGCTCCGCGACTCCTACTGCCGCACCACGGGCATCGAGTACATGCACATCCAGGACCCGGCCCAGCGCAAGTGGGTGCAGGAGAAGATCGAGAAGACCTACGTCAAGCCCACCCATGACGAGCAGATGCGCATCCTCGGTAAGCTCAACGAGGCTGAGGCCTTCGAGACCTTCCTGCAGACCAAGTACGTCGGCCAGAAACGGTTCAGCCTCGAGGGCGGCGAGTGCACCATCGCGCTGCTCGACGCGATCCTGCAGGGCGCGGCGGATGCCGGGCTCGACGAGGTCGCGATCGGCATGGCCCACCGCGGTCGCCTGAACGTGCTCACCAACATCGCCGGCAAGACCTACGGTCAGATCTTCCGCGAGTTCGAAGGCACCCAGGACCCCCGCACCGTGCAGGGCTCCGGCGACGTCAAGTACCACCTGGGCACCGAGGGTACCTTCCGCGCCACCGACGGCACGGAAATGCCGGTCTACCTGGCCGCGAACCCCTCGCACCTGGAGGCCGTCGACGGCGTGCTCGAAGGCATCGTGCGGGCCAAGCAGGACCGCAAGCCGATCGGTACCTTCTCCACCCTGCCCGTGCTCGTCCACGGCGACGCCGCGATGGCCGGCCAGGGCATCGTGCTCGAAACCCTGCAGATGTCCCAGCTGCGTGGGTTCCGCACCGGCGGCACCATCCACCTCGTCGTCAACAACCAGGTCGGCTTCACGACCCTGCCGGGAGACGGACGCACGTCGGTCTATTCGACGGACGTCGCCAAGACCATCCAGGCCCCGATCTTCCACGTCAACGGGGACGATCCGGAGGCCGTGGTGCGGGTCGCCGAACTGGCGTTCGCGTACCGCCAGGAGTTCAAGCGCGACGTCGTCATCGACCTCGTCTGCTACCGCAGGCGCGGCCACAACGAGGGCGATGACCCCTCGATGACGCAGCCGCTGATGTACAACCTGATCGAGGCGAAGCGCTCGGTCCGGAAGCTGTACACGGAGGCTCTTGTCGGCCGTGGCGACATCACCCAGGCGGAATACGAGGCCGCTCACGGCGACTTCCAGGACCGGCTGGAACGCGCGTTCATGGAGACACACGCCGCACAGTCCTCATCGATCCCGATCGTCGGCGGCTCCGGCTCGCGCGGGCTCGGCGAGAACCAGGCCCAGGACGACTCGGTCGGCGAACCGGCCACGACGGGCGTCCCCGAGGCCGTCGTCCACCTCATCGGCGACGCGTTCATGAACAAGCCGGCCGGCTTCACGGTGCACAACAAGCTGCAGCAGCTGATGCAGAAGCGCCTCGACATGAGCCGCAACGGCAACATCGATTGGAGCTTTGGCGAGTTGCTCGCCCTCGGCTCCCTGCTGCTCGAGCGCACCCCGGTGCGCTTCGCCGGCCAGGATGCCCGCCGCGGCACGTTCGTGCAGCGCCATGCGGTGCTGCACGACCGGATCAACGGCCAGGAATGGCTGCCGCTGGCGAACCTGAGCGAGGACCAGGCCCGGTTCTGGATCTACGACTCGCTGCTCAGCGAATACGCGGCCATGGGCTTCGAGTACGGCTACTCGGTGGAACGCGCCGACGCCCTCGTGCTCTGGGAAGCCCAGTTCGGGGACTTCGCCAACGGCGCGCAGACCGTGATCGACGAGTTCGTGTCCTCCGCGGAGCAGAAGTGGGGCCAACGCTCATCCGTCGTGCTGTTGCTGCCGCACGGCTACGAGGGCCAGGGCCCTGACCACTCGTCCGCCCGGATCGAACGCTACCTGCAGCTCTGCGCGGAAAACAACATGACCGTCGCCCGCCCGTCGACGCCGGCCTCATACTTCCACCTGCTCCGCCGCCAGGCCTACATGCGGCCGCGCCGTCCACTGGTCGTCTTCACGCCCAAGTCGATGCTGCGCCTGCGGGGAGCGACCAGCAGCGTCGCCGACTTCACCTCCGGCCGGTTCGAACCGGTCATCGACGACGCCCGGATCACCGACCGGTCCAGGGTCAAGCGGGTGCTGTTCATGGCCGGCAAGCTCTACTACGACCTACTCAGCGAACTGGAGAAGAACCCGAACCCTGAGATCGCACTGGTCCGGATGGAGCAGTACTACCCGCTGCCCAAGGGCGAGCTCAGGCAGGTTGCCGACCAGTACCCGAATGCCGAACTCGGCTGGGTGCAGGACGAACCGGAGAACCAGGGCGCCTGGCCGTTCTTCTACCTGGAGACGAACAAGCTGGGCCCGCGCCCGGTGACGCTGTTCTCGCGTGCGGCGTCGGCGTCGCCCGCCGCCGGGTCAGCCAAGCGCCACGCCGCCGAGCAGGCGGACCTGATCAGCAGGGCGCTCACCGTCTAGCCAGGAACCGGCACGCAGGAAGGCCCGCATCATTCGTTGCGGGCCTTCCTTGCGTCCCGCGTCCTGCTCGGAAGCGTCGCCTCACGACCCGTTGCCGGTGCCGGGCGACCGTCCTAGGCTGGGATGACCCCCGTCGACAGGAGCCCGCCGCCATGCCCGCACGCGATGCAACCCGATTCGGCGAACCGTGCTGGGCCGACCTTGTGACATCCGACCCCGATGGGGCCCGCGAGTTCTACGGCCGACTATTCGGCTGGTCCGCGGTGCGGTCCGACCTGGCGGGCAGCGAGTACGTCACGTTCCGGCGCGGTGACGCCGATGTCGCCGGTATGGCCGTGCAGATGCCCGGCTCCCAGACCCCCGACGCCTGGTCGATCTACCTCGCCGTCGAAGACGTGGACGCCACGACGGAGGCCGCGCGGTCCGCGGGTGGCCAGGTGCTCTCCGCACCGCTGACGATCGGCTCGATGGGCCGCATGTCCATCCTGATGGACCCGTCCGGGGCGCCGGTCGGCCTCTGGCAGCCGCTCGACTTCGCCGGATTCGGCCTGATCGGCGAGGCCGGCACCCCGGTATGGCACGAGCTGAACACCCTGGACTACCGGGCTGCGGTCGCGTTCTACGAGACGGTGTTCGGCTGGAAGCCCGTCGTGCTCAGCGACACGGACGAGTTCCGGTACAGCACGATCGGCGCGGAGGGGGCTATGGTCGCCGGAATCTTCGACGCGTCGGCGCATCTTCCGGTTGGGGTTCCCTCACACTGGCAGCTCTACCTCGGCGTGCGCGACGTGCGGTCCGCGGCCGACTTGGTCACTCAGCTTGGCGGCACCGTGCTGCACGAACCGTGGGAATCGGAGTTCGGCACGTTTGCGCGGGTCTCCGACCGGACCGGGGCAATGTTCGTGCTCGGCTCCGTGGATCAGGCCACGGACCAGTCCGCCGCGACCTGACCTGCGGCCGGGGGCTCGGTGCGCCGGGTGTTCAGTGCGCCGACTGGATCGTGCGCAGCTTCAACAGCACCTGGTCACGCAGGTCCTCCGGAGCGGTCTCCCGGCAGGCGCGCTGCACCGCCTCCGTCAGGGTGCGCCCGACGAGATGCTCATCGCTGCAGTCGCCGCAGTGCTCGAGGTGCTCCTGAATGTCTGTGGCGTCCTCCCCGCGGAGTTCGTTATGCAAGTATTCCTCGAGTTCGGCCTTGGCCTTCTCGCATCCACAGTCGGTCATGCTGATGTGCTCCCGGTTTGAGTGTGGCCTGTCGCTGCCGTGCCGAGCCCACGCTCGAGGGCGTAACCGGACAACAGGTCGCGAAGGAGCCGCCGGCCACGATGCAGGCGGCTCATCACAGTGCCAATGGGTGTTTTCATGATTTCGGCGATCTCCTGGTAGGAAAAGCCTTCAACGTCGGCGAAGTAGACGGCGAGCCGGAAGTCCTCAGGAATCGACTGCAAGGCGTCCTTGACCGCACTGTCGGGCAGGTGGTCGATTGCCTCTGCCTCTGCCGACCGGCTCGCCACGGCAGTGGTCGATTCCGCCCCGCCGAGCTGCCAATCCTCGAGGTCGTCGATGGTGCCCTGGTACGGCTCACGTTGCTTCTTGCGATACGTGTTGATGAAGGTATTGGTGAGGATCCGGTACAGCCAGGCCTTGAGGTTGGTGCCCTGCTCGAACTGCGTGAAGGCGGCAAACGCCTTCACGAAAGTTTCCTGGACCAGATCCTGGGCGTCGGAGGGATTGCGTGTCATCCGCATGGCCGCCGCGTAGAGCTGGTCGATAAAGGGCAGCGCCTGCTCTTCGAACAGGTCGCGCAGGTCGATCGCATCAGTTGTCATCACCGACGATTCTAGGCCGTCAGCATCGATCACGTTCGGTCGCTCCAACACCGTGGACAGCGCCATCCTTACCTCCCTCATCCATTCGTCACCGACTATTCTGATAACCGATGTTGATCTCGAGATATTCCAAGCCTGAGTTCGATCCCTACGGCGACACGTCGCCGGAGGAGACGAATGAGTGGTGGCCCGCGCCAACAGCCGGCGGCCCGCTTGACGCCGTCGTGTCCCTGCCGGGCTCGAAATCCCTCACCAACCGCGAATTGCTGCTCGCAGCCCTTGCCACGGGGCCGTCCCTTCTTCGCTCCCCGCTGCACTCCAGGGACAGCGACCTGATGGTCGCCGCCCTCCGCCAGCTCGGAACCACGATCGACGCCGTCCCCGGAGACGGCGAGTTCGGCCCTGACCTCAGGGTCACCCCGGCGGAACTCGTCGGCTCCACCACGATCGACTGCGGCCTGGCCGGAACCGTGATGCGGTTCCTGCCGCCGGTGGCCGCGCTCGCGCTCGGGCCCACCACCTTCGACGGCGATGCCGCCGCCCGCCGCCGGCCCATGGCGACCACAATCAGCTCCCTGCGCGCGCTCGGCGCCGACATCAACGACGACGGCCGCGGCGCCCTGCCGTTCACCGTGCACGGCACGGGCACCCTGGCCGGCGGCGACGTCACCATCGACGCGTCCAGCTCCAGCCAGTTCGTGTCCGGCCTCCTGCTGGCCGGTGCCCGGTTCCGGCACGGCCTCCACCTCCGTCACTCCGGCGAGCGCCTGCCGAGCCTCCCTCACATCGAGATGACCATCGCCACCCTCGCCCGACGCGGAGTCGTCGTGCAGAGCCCGTCGGTCGGGGAATGGGTCGTCGAGCCTGGCCCGATCTCCGGCACCGAGGTCGACATCGAACCGGACCTGTCCAACGCGGCACCGTTCCTGGCCGCGGCGCTGGTGGCCGGCGGCACCGTCACGATCACCGGCTGGCCGTCGGCCACGACCCAGGTCGGCGCGGACCTCGCCACGTTGCTCCCCCGGTTCGGCGCGCGGGTCAGCCTGGTCGGCGACCGGCTGACCGTGTCGGCGGGCGGACGGCGCCCCGGGGTCGACCTTGACCTGTCCACCGGCGGGGAACTCGCCCCGGCGCTCGTCGCCCTTGCCGCCCTCGCCGATTCGCCGAGCACCATCACCGGGATCGGGCACATCCGCCACCATGAGACCGACCGGCTCGCCGCCCTGGCCGCCGAGATCAACGGTCTCGGCGGCGCCGTCACCGAGCTCCCCGACGGCCTGCGGATCGAGCCCCGCCCGCTGCACGGCGGTCACTGGCGCAGCTACGACGACCACCGGATGGCGACCGCCGGCGCCCTGATCGGCCTCGTCGTTCCCGGCGTGGAGATCGAGAACATCGGCACCACCGCGAAGACCCTCCCCCAGTTCGTCGACCTGTGGCACACCCTCGTCGCACCCGGGACCACACCGGTCGTACCGACATGACCTGGTGGGCGAGCGCCGATGACGACGACGAACCTGAGTTCGACGAGTCCAGCGTGCGGGTGCGCCCGAACCGCAAGGGAAACAAACCCCGCACCAAGACCCGGCCGGAACATGAGAACGCGCTGACCGGCCGTATCCTCTCCGTGGACCGCGGGCGGTACACCGTCATGCTCGACGAGGGGCTCCCTGCCGAACGCCGAGTCACCGCGGCCAGGGCGAGCGAACTACGCAAACATGCGGTCGTCACCGGCGACCGGGTCGACATCGTCGGCGACACGACCGGGGCGGAGGGAAGCCTGGCCCGCATCGTGCGGATCGTTCCACGCGTCACCCTGCTCCGGCGCAGCGCGGACGACACGGATGCCGTCGAACGCGTCATCGTCGCCAACGCCGACCAGATGCTCATCGTGGTTGCCGCGGCGAATCCCGAGCCGCGCATCCGTCTCGTCGACCGTTACCTGGTCGCCGCCTACGACGCGGGGGTATCCCCGATCCTGTGCATCACCAAGACCGACCTCGCCGACCCGGCCGTCTTCCTGAGCAACTTCGCCGGCCTCGACCTGCCCGTCTTCGAGAGCCGCGACGACGCGATGCCGCTGGCCGAGATCTCAGCCGCCCTGGTCGGGCACGACACCGTCTTCGTCGGCCACTCCGGCGTGGGCAAGTCCACCCTCGTCAACGCCCTCGTGCCCGACGCACACCGCGCCGTCGGCGTCGTCAACACGGTCACCGGCCGTGGCCGGCACACCTCATCGTCGACGATCTCGCTGCGCCTCGAAACGGATGCCGGGCGCGGCTGGGTGATCGACACTCCCGGAGTGCGGTCCTTCGGCCTCGGCCACATCAACACCGACAACATCCTCAAGGCGTTCACCGACCTTGCCGCCATCGCCGAGAAGTGCCCGCGAGGCTGCACCCACCTGCCCAACTCTCCGGATTGCGCGATCAACGAGGCGGTGGCGGCCGGCAAGCTCGGCGAAACCGGAAAGGCCCGTCTGGATTCGCTGCAGCGCCTGCTGGCAACGTTCGCCGCGGCCCCCGCCCGTTGAGCGTCCAGGCCGTTCCGAGCCGGTAGCGTGGAAGACATGACGGACTCCACGCGCCTCTCGGCCGGCGACACGGCTCCCAGTTTCACCCTGACGGACCAGGACGGTGAACCCGTCTCCCTGGCCGATTTCGCCGGCTCAAAGGTTGTGCTCTACTTCTACCCGGCCGCGATGACCCCCGGCTGCACGAAGGAGGCCTGCGACTTCCGGGACAATCTCGGCTCGCTCGCGTCGGACGGGTACCGGGTTCTCGGGGTGTCCAAGGACTCCCCGGCCAAGCTGAAATCCTTCCAGGAGAACGACCGGCTGACTTTTCCGCTGCTCAGCGACACCGACCTTGCCGCCCACAACGCCTACGGCGCCTGGGGCGAGAAGAGCCTTTACGGCAAGACCGTCACCGGGGTGTTGCGGTCCACCTTTGTGATCGACGAAGCCGGGCTGATCATGCTGGCCCTCTACAACGTGAAAGCGATCGGGCACGTGGCCGGCCTGCGGAAGAAACTCGGTCAGGGCGTCTGAGTCCGGGACCGGGGCCGGCGGCCCGAACCCCTCCGGGACCCCTGCCGCGCGGGACCCCTGCCGCGCGGCGCCTCGTCGCCCTCTGCGGCCCCGGCAGGCGCCAAAGGACCACGTGGGCGTTCCGCGCGCCCCGTGCCGCACACCGCCGGACCAGGGCGTGCTGGGGGCCCAGGCGGTTATTCGCGCTGGTCGGCTAGCGCGTCGCCCCCGGAGGGCGCAGACGTCGTCGCGGCGATCACCCGCGGAATGAACAACAGTGCCAGCACGGCCAGTGACGGCAGCAGCAGCGCCCAGCCGAGGTCGGCCCTGGCATAGAGCCCCTGGAAGGAGCCCACGGCGACGGCGATCTGCACGAGCTGCCAGGTGAGCGCTGCGCCGCGGATCCAGGTGCGCCGGCGCAGCGAATTGATCGCGATGGCGGTGACCCAGGCCGCGGCGATCAGCACGAGCACCAGGATCGCGAGTGCGCTCGCCAGGGACGTGGGAGTCGCCGTGATCAACTCGAGCACGAGCCAGACGGCTGCGACCCAGAGCAGGGCAGCCTCCGCCCAGAGCAGGGTGGCGAGGAGAAATAGCGCGCGCGGCCGAAATGGCGCTCCGGGGGCGCTTTTACCGTCCGAATGGCGGTCAGGGCGTTCATTCACAGAGATATCCCATACAAAACTATTGATTTGACTCCACCATTATGCGACCATATTTAAGGCCCGGTTGACGCTCACAGGGACGTGAGCAGGTCTCAATCTGCAGAGCCATCAATCTTCCTGCAACCGGCAGCCTAATCATCTTCGGCCAATCGGCCAGGCATCCCCGCAATCAAGGAGCACCCCTATGGACTGGCGCGACAAAGCTGCCTGCCTCACCGCCGACCCGGAACTCTTCTTTCCGGTTGGCAACACTGGACCTGCTGTGGACCAGATCGAGAAGGCGAAGTCCGTGTGCGCCCGGTGCAATGTGACCGAAGTATGCCTGCAGTACGCGCTCGAGACCGGCCAGGACTCGGGCGTCTGGGGTGGGCTCAGCGAAGACGAACGCCGCGCCCTCAAGCGCCGCGCCGCGCGGGCCCGCCGCGCCTCCTAAGTGGCACCAGCCTTCGGGCTGCCGGCTTGCGCGAGGCCTGACTACGACGCCCAGCGTCGTTGTCAGGCCTCGCGCATATAGCGCAGGGGGATCTCGATGGTCACCTCGGTGCCGCTGCCCATCATGGTGTGCCAGTCGATGCTCCCGCTCAGTTCACCCTGGATCAGCGTGCGCACGATCTGAGTGCCGAGGCCCGAGCCGACCTTGCCCTCCGGCAGGCCGGAGCCGTTGTCCCGCACCCGCACGGTGAGCGTCTCTTCGTCGCGCTCCGCCTCGATCGACACCTCCCCTTCACGCCCGGCGAGGCCGTGTTCGACCGCATTCGTGACGAGTTCGGTCAGCGCGAGCGCGAGCGGGGTGGCGAAGGCGCTGGGGAGGATCCCGAAGCTACCGGAGGACTTCGGATGCGCCGTGGTGTTGTGAGCGGACGCGACCTCCGCGATCAGCAACAGCACCCGGTCGAAGACGACGTCGAAGTCGACCTGCTGGTTGAGTCCCTCCGACAGCGTGTCGTGGACGACGGCGATGGCGGCGACCCGGCGCATCGCCTGGTTGAGTGCTTCCCGGGCCGTGTCCGAGTGCGTGCGTCTCGCCTGGATCCGCAACAGCGACGCGACGGTCTGCAGGTTGTTCTTCACCCGGTGGTGGATCTCCCGGATGGTGGCATCCTTCGTGATCAGTTCACGTTCCTGGTGCCTGAGCTCGGTGACGTCCCGGCAGAGCACAATCGCGCCGATCCGTTCGCCACGGTTGCGGATGGGGATGGCCCGCAGGGAGACCGTCACGCCCCGCGCCTCCACGTCTGTGCGCCACGGGGCCCGTCCCGTCACCACCAGCGGCAGTGACTCGTCGACGACCATTGCTCCGGTGAGCAGGCTCGTGGTCACTTCGGCGAGCGATTCGCCCTCAAGCTCATCGATGAAACCCATCCGATTGAAGGCCGACAGCGCGTTGGGGCTCGCGAACGTGGTCACGCCGTCCACGTCGAGCCGGATCAGGCCGTCCGAGGCGCGTGGGGCGCCGCGTCGCGGCCCCGTCGGGGCGCCCAGGTCGGGGAAGTCGCCCGACGCGATCATCGCGAAGAGGTCGTTTGCGCAATCGTTGAAGGTGAGCTCCTGGCGACTGGGCGTGCGCGCCTCGCTCAGGTTGGTGTGCCGGGTGAGCACGGCGACCGGGGCGGACGCGATCTTCGCGCCGGTCGAACTGAGTCGCCGCATCACGGGGATGGCCCGCACCCGGGTGGGGGTTTCTTCGTACCAGTCAGGGGCAGTCGTATCGACGATCTTCGCCGTGTCGAAGGCCTCGGTGACCTGCTGGCGCCATTCACCCTTGATCCCCTGGCCCACGAAGTCGCGGTAGAACAGAGTGGCGGCGCTCGACGGGCGGGCGTGCGCGACCGCGACGAAGCTGCCGGCGTTGCTGGGCACCCACACGACGATGTCGGCGAAGGCGAGGTCGGCGAGGAGTTGAGCGTCCGCGACGAGCATGTGGAGCCAGTCCACATCTTCGGCACTACTGCGGCCCTGGGCAAGTACGAGATCACTGAGCGTTGACACGGTCAATAGCCTAGGTCCCCCGCTGCCTGCCGCACTCACCGACTCGGGCGGCGCAGCCGAACGATGGTGTCGGAAGGGCGATTGGACCATGCTGTGCACATGAGCGCAACACAGAGAAAGCCCGATCGATCCCTAATTCTCATCCTGGGCGTCATCGCCGCCCTCGTCATCGTGGCCCTCGCCGTCGTGTTCACCCGGGGGGAACCGGCACCGCTTGACCCAGGCACGCCCGCGGGCGTGGTTCAGCTCTACTCCGCGGCCGTCCTCGCCGGCGACGAGCAGACGGCCGCCGGGTACCTCATCGCGGGCAGACTCGACACGTGCGACAAGGTCGACCCGGGCCCTCTGGACGGCATCCGGCTCTCCCTGGCGTCGACCACCGTTCGGGAGAATTCGGCCGCCGTCACGGTCTCCATCGTCACCTCCACCGACAACGGCCCGTTCGGGGCGAGCGAATACGAGAACGAGGATGTCTTCGACCTGGTCAGGGTGGACGGCCGGTGGCGCATCGACGGCGCACCATGGCAGCTCTCGATCTGCCCGAATCCGACGGCGACGTCATGATGGTCGGCCTGGTATTCCTGGTCGCGATCCTCGTCATCGGCGGCGGGATGGCGGGCATCGTGATTGCGGTCCGCAGGGCGGCCGGTCCGAGTGACAGCCCGGCCAGGGCCCAGCCCACAGTGCGCCGGATCATCGTGTTCACGCTCCTGTTCGCCCTGGTCGTCATCACCGCCATCGGGCTGAGCGGGCTGCTCGGCCGACTGCTCGACGCGGGAAACGCGCTGGCATCCAGCGACATCACCGGCTTGGCCCGGTCGCTTGCGTTCACGCTCATCGCCGGCCCGTTCGCTGCAGTGCTCTGGTGGCTGCTCTGGCGGAGGATGGGCCAGGACGAGCGGTCCTCGCTCGCCTGGGGCCTCTACCTGGCCGGAATGTCCACGGTCGCCCTGGTGAGCGCATCCGCAACACTGTTGACCTGCGCGGCCGCCCTCGTCCGCACCGACTGGCAGCCCCGAAACCTCGCGACCGGCGTCGTCTGGGCCGGAGTCTGGGTCTGGCACCGGTGGATGTCCCGGCACGACCAGAAGAGTCCGAGCCGGCTCGTCACCGTGGCGCCCGTGCTCGGCTCGGTGTTCGGTCTCGTGGTCGGGGTGGGCGGGCTCGTCACGGCGATCGGTTCCCTGGCCGACACCGCCATCGATGGTTTCGCGCCGAGCGTCGTCGTCGGCGAACCGTGGTGGCGCTTCACTCTCCAGGCGATCGTCTGGTGCGTCGGCGGGAGCGCCATCTGGTGGTGGCATTGGTTCGCGGGCCGCGCCCGGACCCTCCGCGGCGGCCTCTCCGACGTGGCGCTGGTTGTCGTCGGAGTGGCCGGGGCGAGCGTGCTGACTCTCGGTGGGGCCGGCACTGCCCTGTTCACCATGCTGAAGCTGGCCTTGGACCGGACCTCCCCTGTCGCCCAGATCCTGGACCCTCTCGGCACGGCCCTGGCAGCGGCGGCCGTTGGAGCCCTCGTCTGGCGGTACCATCGGGGCCTCGCTGTGGCCAGGTCAGATCAGACCCGGCCGGCCGCCGGTCTGGTGACGAGCGGTGTCGGCCTCGTGGCTGCGGCCTCCGGCCTCGGTGTGGTCGTGAACTCGATCCTCGCCGCCACCACGGGGACGCTCGCCGGGTCGGACACCCGCGCTCTCCTGGTCGCTGGGATCAGCGCCCTCGTCGTGGGGGGCCCCGTCTGGTGGGTGGCCTGGAAGCCGGCTGGGCCGGTCGATCCGGCCCAGGTCGGCACCCCCGGGCGTCGCATTTACCTGGTCCTGATCTTCGGTCTCAGCGCCGTGGTGGCGATCGTCACCCTCCTGGTCATCGGCTACCGCATCTTCGAGTTCGCGCTCGGCGATGTGACCGGCCAGGGCCTGCTCGATCGGGTGCGCGCCCCGCTGGGGCTGCTGGCGGCCACCGGGCTCGCTGCCGGCTATCACTTCGCCGTCTGGAGGCGCGACCGGTCCGTGCTCACCGCGGCGCCCGGCAGGGAACACACCATCGGACGGGTGATCCTCGTCACGGGTGCGGACCCTGAACCGCTCACCCGGGCCGTCGACGACGCCACCGGGGCCGCGGTCACGGTCTGGCTGTCCGCGGCCACAGAGCCCGCCGGCACGGCTGCCGGCCCGACAGCCCAGCAACTGGTCGACGCGCTCCGGGGCGTGACCGGCAAGCGGGTGCTCGTCGTGGCCGGCCCCGGCTCCCGGATCGACGTGATTGCCCTGCGGGATTGACGCGGCGGTCCGACGCGCAGGACCCGCCCGCAGCCCAGGACGACGAGGTGGCCCGCCGAGGTGGTCGCGCCCGGGCCGAGTCAGCCCGCCGTCGCCGCCCTCCGCCACCAGACCCGCGCACGACGACGGGTGGGAGCCTGGTCGGGCACTGGCAGCAGCTCCGCCCGCACGAACCGGCGGATGCGCACCCGCGCGGGCGACTTCGGCGCGGCATCGCGCAGGGTGCGCCCGGCGAGGACCGCCGCATCCGCCCCGTGCTGGTCCTGTGGCACAAGGACCGCCGATTCGATGCCGCCGAACCGTCGCAGCGCCTGCACCACCTGCCCCCGCGGATCGAGGCCGACCGCGCTGGAACGAACCCGGTTCATCACGACGCTCACCCGATCGGTCGTGATCACCTCGGCAAGGTCGACCCAGGCCCGCAGGAACCGTGCCATCCCCACCGGGTCTGCCAGGCCGCAGGCGACGACGTGATCGCACTCCCGCAGCCCGGTGAGGGTGGCCGCATTGCGCCGCGGCGCGAACAGGTCGCTCGAGATCTCCTCATCGCTTTCCAGGCTGAAGCCCGTGTCGAGCACGACATAGTCCACCCAGTGCCGGAGCGCCTCGATGGTGCGGGTGACCCGCTCGCTCGACAGTTCCGGCCAGCGCGACGGCCGGCCGATGCCGGTGAGAACCCAGAACGCGCCGGAGGGCGAGGCATACCGTTGCGCGATGCGCTCCAGTTCCGAGCGGGTGAGACTGTCCGAACCGGCCAGTCGGCACGCCGCAGCGAAGCCGGGTGCCTCATCGAGCATGCCCAGGGTGGGCGCGACCGACCCGCTGTAGGTGTCGATGTCCGCGAGCGCGACCGTGTGCCCAGCGGCAGCGATCTCCGCCGCGATATTGATTGCCAGGGTGGTCCGGCCGGGCGAGCCTGCAGGACCCCAGACGGCAATCACCGAGCCTGTGCGCACCGAGTCGGCATGAACGGAGCCGGCATGAACGGAGCCGGCATGAACGGAGCCGGCATGAACGGAGCCGGCGCCGGGCGCCGCGTTCGAGGCGGATTGGTCCCCGATGCGGGACGGGATGACGATTCCGCCCACGATCAGCGGCTCGATCTCTGACCAGGCAGCCGAGGCATCGAGGACCTCGAACAGGCCGAGTCCGACCGCATGCCGGCGGTCGGCATCCGTCGCGGCAAGGGCGATCAGCCGGATGCCGCGGGCGTCGCAGGCCGCGATCAGCTCGGCGCTCAGCGTGTCGCGGGCTGCCCCGGCGATCACAATGTCGGGAGTGTGCTCGCTGATCACGTCGAGGATATCCGGGACAGTGGCAGCGCGCGCCACGATGGCATGGCCGTGTTCGACGATGTCGGCCAGCAGCCGATCCTCGGTGCGGCGGGGCAGCGCCAGCGCCAGGGTGGCCACTGTCATTCCCCGAGCGGCTCGTTGACCGGGACGACGGCGATGGCGTCATCGTTGGCGATGGCCTCGAGCACCGACGCGACCCTGGACTTGGGCACCAGGATCTCCACCGATCTGCGGCCGTTCGCCGCCACGAGGCCGGTCGGCTCAACGATCCGCACAACCCCGGCCTGGCCGACGAGCACCACGGGCGGCGCGAATTGTGCATGGTCGGATTGTCGCGCCGACCAGACGTCCACTACCGAGCCCGGTCCGATCGCCGCGGCCAGGGTACTGGTGAGTTCGACCACCACGCTCGTCACCTCCGCCCCGGAATTCCGCCCGACGGCCGCGGCAGGGACGAGTTCGCCCGCGGCGACGGTGCGCGTCACGATGAGGCCCTCTGCCGGAAGCCGCCTGGGCGTCAGGTACAGGCCATCGGCGCCGTCGAGGCGCACGTGCGACACCCCGAGGTCGCCGGCCTCGATATGGTCGCCGACGGTCAGCGCGGACCGAGCGGCATAGACGGCCGTCGTCCGCTCGCTGCCCGCGACGACGAAGTAGACGCCGATGACCGCGGCGAGGACCAGCACCAGGCCGATCGCGAAGCGCGGGTCGAACCAGAATCCCGGACGGGAATTGCTCGTCGGCTTGCCCACGACCGGTCCTCCGTTCTCGAGAGCATGTCTCGTCGGTATCCATCGTGGTCGTCCCTGCGCGCGCGTGGGCGAGTTATCCACAGGTGGGCGTCGCTCACGCTCCACACGGGCCGACGGCGGATAATCGGTGCATGAACGATTCCGTTCCTTCCCCCGCAGTGGGCCGTTTCCTCACCCTCGCCGACACCGCGGAGATCCTGTCTCTCTCCGCGGCCGAGGTGCACGACCTGGTGCGCACCGGCGAACTCCCCGCGATCCGGCTCGGCACGTCCGGGGTCTGGCGGGTCGAGCGCATTGTGCTCGAGTCCTTCATCGAAGCCAAGTACGAGGAGGCCAGGCGGATGGCGCTCTGGCAGCAGTCGGACTTCGGCAACATCCCCGAGCTCTCCGCCGGTCGCATCATCAGACCGGAGAACTGACCCTGCCGTTGCCCGCCCGGGCACGCCGGTCCGGCTAGGAAAGCCGGACCAGCTGGATCTCGGCAAGCGGCACAATCCGGTACTGGTGCACCTCCGCGGCCCGGCGCAGCGTTCCCGCTGCGTGCAAGGCCAGGTCCATGTGGTCCCGCCCGACCCGGTCGATCGTGCCGGTGAGCAGACCCGTGCGCGTGTGCACTTCGAGGCTCGACCGGCGTCGGCACAGGTCGCGGAGCACAAACGACAGGCCGATCCGATCCACCAGCCGGGCCGCACGGTCGGGTTCCGCCGCCAGGGACACGGGAACCTCGGCAGCCGATACGATCACCCCCGCGATCGCAGCGAGCGGAAGCACGCACTGCGCACCCAGGGTGGGCGCGTCCAACAGATCGGCGGCCAGCCAGTCCCGGCCGAATGTCGTCGGCCGCAGGGTGATGGTCTCCCCCGAAACGAGGGCGATCCGGAGAATGCCGGCGCGGCTCCGCGCAGCTCCGCTCCGGGCAGCGCCGTTCCCCGCCGCTCCGGTTGCCAGGACTGCGCCCCCTCGGCCAGCGGCGAGGCTGGTCAGCCGGTCCCGCAGGGAGAGCCGGCCCAGGCGCAGCCGTTCCTCTTCGGCGCGCAGGTCGACCTCCTCGGCGTTCAACTCGTGTTCGAGCTGTCCCTCGAGGTCGTCGAACAGGTTGTCCCAGCGCACACCCCGAAGCTAGCCTGAGCGGCCGACACAGGCCACCGGTTATCCACAGGGGATATAAGCGCTAGACACCGCAGCGGTGAAATGGTTGAGTGTCCGCCAAGGGATCCACCCCCGCTCGGGGGGTACTTGGTGATCCTCCCAAATTCCCGACCCACTCGAACTCCAGCACCAGCACCAGCCGCAGCACCAGCACCAGCACCAGCACCAGCACCAGCACCAGCACCAGCACCAGCACCAGCACCAGCACCAGCACCAGCACCAGCACCAGCACCAGCACCAGCACCAGCACCAGCACCAGCACCACTTCAGCACCACCTGAACGCCAGAACCACCCGGATGCCCAGGCGGACTGCGCCACGGCAGCGGGCTCACGCGCCTCGGAGGAGTCATGACCGATCCTGCTGCCGACCCGGCATCGCACCCCCGCACCGAACGATTCCTCGACGAGGACTTCTTCGGTCACCAGCCGAGTCCAAGGGAACAACTTCCCGATCCGGAACCGCTGCTGGTGAATCTCACCCGGTGCGTGATCGAGGTGCTGGCCGGCGCACGGGAGCTCGACCAGCTCGCGCGCTGGGTCAGCGACGACGTCTACCGGCACCTGCTCAAACGGGTGGTGCTTTCATCACGTGCCCGTGCGGTCAAGGGCCAGCAGGCTCAGCGCCCCGCCATCAGTATCGGCCGGGTTACCATCACCGAGCCGCGCGACGGCGTGATCGAGGCCGTGGTCATCGTGCACAGCCGCGCGCGGGTGCGCGCCGTCGCGCTCCGGCTGGAGGGCCTCGACCACCGCTGGCGGGCCAGCGCGATCAACATCCTGTGACTGATCCCCTCGTGTGACTGATCACGTGACTGATCACGTCGCGGGGCTGATCACGTCGCGTGGCTGATCAGCGTCCGGTGAGTTGCTCGACGGTGGGCTATTTCTTGCCCTGGGCGCGTCGCTCGGCCCGGTTGACGGGGGCCGGACCGCTCCCGTCCCGCTGGCCGAACGCCCCACGCTGGGTGGAGGATGTTTCCGTCGCGGCCGGTTCGCCCCCTGGCGTCTCGGTCACTGTCGCGCTCTTGCGTGCCCGGTCGGTCGCGGCCTGCTGGATCTGGCCGCGCTGGTTGCGCACTTCGACTCCGCCGGAGTCGCTCGGAGCGGTGTAGCTCAGCTTGTCGTCGCCCTTCGTCGGAGTGAGACCCTTCGCCGCCACAACCGGGCCGGCCACGGCGTTGGGCGCCTGGCTGACCTCGACCTCCAGGTTGAACAGGAAGCCGACGGTCTCCTCGCGGATCTGGCCCATCATCTGCTGGAACATTGCGAAGCCCTCACGCTGGTACTCGACCAGCGGATCGCGCTGCGCCATGGCGCGCAGGCCGATGCCGTCCTTCAGGTAGTCCATCTCGTACAGGTGCTCGCGCCACCGGCGGTCGATCACCGAGAGCACGACCCGGCGCTCGAGCTCGCGCATCGCCGGGGAACCGAGGGATTCCTCCCGGCGCTGGTAGGCGAGTTTGGCATCCGAGATGATCTCGCGGCGCATGAAGTCGCGGTTGATCTTGCCCTTGTTGCCTGCCTCGGCGACAACCTCGTCGATGGTGAGGCCAACGGGGTAAAGAGTCTTCAGCTCGGTCCACAGGGCGTCGAAGTCCCAGTCGTCGCCGTTTCCCTCACCGGTGTGCACGTCGAGTACCTCGTCGATGACGTCCTCCAGGAACCGCTGGGTGCGCTCGTGCAGGTCGTCGCCCTCGAGGATGTGGCGGCGGTCGCCGTAGATCGCTTCGCGTTGGCGGTTGAGCACGTCGTCGTACTTGAGCACGTTCTTGCGGATTTCCGCATTGCGACCCTCAACTTGCGCCTGGGCGCTGCGAATGGCACGGCTCACGACCTTGGATTCGATGGCCATATCGTCCGGCACGCCCTGCCGACCCATCAGGCTCTCGGCGGCGCCGGCGTTGAAGAGGCGCATCAGGTCATCGGTGAGTGACAGGTAGAACCTGCTCTCGCCCGGGTCACCCTGCCGTCCGCTGCGACCGCGGAGCTGGTTATCGATCCGCCGCGACTCGTGCCGTTCCGTGCCGAGCACGTAGAGTCCGCCGGCGTCAATGACCTTCTCTGCCTCCTCGGACACCTCGGCCTTGACGGCGGCGAAGACGTCGTCCCAGGCTTCCTCGTAGTCGTCGGGGGTTTCGACCGGGCTCAGTCCCTTGGCGTTCATCTGGGCGACGGCAAGGAACTCCGCGTTGCCGCCGAGCATGACGTCGGTTCCACGGCCGGCCATGTTCGTCGCGACCGTGACGGACCCGAGCCGGCCGGCCTGGGCGACGATGGCGGCTTCACGCGCGTGGTTCTTGGCGTTGAGGACCTCGTGGCGCACGCCCTTCTTTGCGAGGAGGCGCGACAGGTACTCGCTCTTCTCCACGCTGGTCGTACCGACCAGGACCGGCTGTCCCTTGTCGTGCCGGGCGACGATATCCTCGACGACCTGGCCGAACTTCGCCTCTTCGTTCTTGTAGACCAGGTCGGACTGGTCCAGGCGCCGCATCGGCTTATTGGTGGGGATGGAGACCACACCGAGCTTGTAGGTGCTCATGAACTCGGCGGCTTCGGTCTCGGCCGTTCCGGTCATGCCGGACAGCTTCGAGTACAGCCGGAAGTAGTTCTGCAGGGTGACCGTGGCGAGGGTCTGGTTCTCTGCCTTGACCGCCACACCCTCCTTGGCCTCAATCGCCTGATGGATTCCTTCGTTGTAGCGGCGGCCCATCAGGATGCGCCCGGTGTGCTCGTCGACGATCAACACCTCGCCGTTCATGACGACGTAGTCCTTGTCCTTCTTGAACAGGGCGTTGGCCTTGATCGCGTTGTTCAGGAAAGAGATCAGCGGGGTGTTCGCCGACTCGTAGAGGTTGTCGATTCCGAGGTAGTCCTCGACTTTCTCGATGCCGGGCTCCAGCACACCGACGGTGCGCTTCTTCTCGTCGACCTCGAAGTCCACGTCGGGAATGAGCCGCTTGGACAGGCTGGCGAATTCGGTGAACCAGCGGTTGGCCTCACCGGATGCCGGGCCGGAGATGATCAGCGGGGTCCTGGCCTCGTCGATCAGGATCGAGTCGACCTCGTCGACGATCGCGTAGTAGTGCCCGCGTTGCACCATGTCCGAGGCCTGCCAGGCCATGTTGTCGCGTAGGTAGTCGAAGCCGAATTCGTTGTTCGTGCCGTAGGTGATGTCGGCCATGTACATCTCGTGCCGCTGCTCGGGCGTCTGGCCGGACAGGATGCAGCCGGTGGTCATGCCCAGGGCGCGGAACACGCGGCCCATCAACTCGCTCTGGTAGCTCGCCAGGTAGTCGTTCACGGTGATGATGTGAACTCCGCGGCTGGTGATCGCGTTGAGGTAGGCGGCGGTGGTCGCGACGAGGGTCTTGCCCTCACCGGTCTTCATCTCCGCGATATTGCCCAGGTGCAGGGCAGCGCCGCCCATGAGCTGCACGTCGAAGTGGCGCAGGCCGAGCGTGCGGGTGGATGCCTCGCGCACTGCAGCGAACGCCTCGGGCAGCAAATCGTCCAGCGACTCACCGCCCGAGTAGCGCTCCCGCAGCAGCACAGTCTCGTTCTTCAGTTCCTCATCGGTGAGGTGACTGAAGTCCTCTTCCAGCGCGTTGATGGCCTTCGCGTAATGCTCGAGACGACGCAGAACGCGCCCCTCACCAACACGAAGAACCTTTTCCAGAATTGAGGCCACGAATGCACTCCATATAGTCGTCATGGCGCATACTCACGCCTGTCGTCCGGCCGGACGCATGTGTTCCGGCGCAGCGCGCCGACACAGCGGCAACTATAACAATGCTAGTTGGTCAGTTGCTGCGCTTCGTGGCCGACTGCACGACCTCCCGGAGTTCGTCACTGTTCTCGTCCAGTTCGATCACACCGTAGTCCCAGCCCTTGCGCCGGTAGACGACGCTCGGACGCTTGGTTTCCAAGTCCTGGAACAGGTAGAAGTCGTGGCCGACCAGCTCCATGAAGTAGAGCGCGTCATCCACGGTCATCGGCGCCGCGGCGAAGACCTTACGGCGGATGACGACCGGAGAATAGGTGTCCTCCGGCTCCTCGACCGTGGCCTCAGAATTCACGACCTGGATCGCTCCCGTGCGCACGCGCTCGAGGGTCTCCGCGTCGGCCGGGGTGATGTCGACGACGCGAAAGTCCACCGATGCGGCGTCGTGCAGCGAGGTGGGCCGGTGGGCGCCGCCACGGTGCAGCTTCTGGCGGTCCTTCGCCCGGCGCACTCGCTCGAGCAGCCGGCCGAGCGCGACGTCGAACGCCGCGTACTTATCGGAGCCGTCGGCCTCGGCCCGCACGATGGGCCCCTTGCCGATCAGCGTGAGTTCGACGCGGTCGTTGCCCGTCGCCCCGTTCTTTTCACGGTGGCGGCTGAGCTTGATTTCCAGGGCGAGCGCCTTCTCGGCGAGGCCGGCAACCTTCTCGGCCTTCTCCGTGGCATACTCCCGGAAACGATCAGTGATCCCCAGGTTTCGTCCTACAATGTTTGTTTCCATGACGACCTCCAGATCTGGCGAACCGCCCTTGTATCTGGGCGATTAGTACGCGCCTGTAGCTCCCACCGTACTGCCGTCCACGGGATAAGTCACCGCTTTTGTCAATGAGTTTCGGATGAACGATCGATGGCGGCGAAACGACGCCGTGTTTCTGCCAGAGTGGCCACGCCGACCACATCGCCACCGGCAGCGAGCACGGCACGGCGGGCCTCGAGCACCGTCGCCCCTGTGGTGAGGATGTCATCAACGACCAGGGCTCGAAATCCGTCCAGTGTCCGCCTGGCGACCAACGAGCCTTCCCGGTTCGCGCCGCGTTCCGCACGGTCGAGGCCAACCTGATCCGAGGTTTCGCGGACCGCGCGGAGCACTCGCGTCGGCATCAGTCCGCACCGGCCGAGCAGCAGGTCGACCGGGTGGAAGCCCCGCTGCCGCCAGGCCCGTCCCGACGACGGCACGGTGACCAGGTGGATGCCGGACCCGTCACTCCCCGTGGCTTCCGGCACCGCGGCGAGCGCGGCGATGACGGCGCAGCGGAGGGACGCGGAGAGGATGCCCGCGGCATCCATGCGCCCGCCGTCCTTGTACGCGGCGATCACCTGCCGGGGCACGCCCGCGTAGTCGAGTGCAGACCATACCGGCACACCGCGCCGTTCGGTGCGGTGAATGGCGGGCAGCAGCGTGGCACGGCAGGCCGGGCAGAGCGCCCGGTCCGGTCGGCCGCACCCGCTGCAGTCGGTCGGCATGACGACAGCCCAGGCGTCGAGCAGGGCCTCCCCGACGCCGCTCAACCGCCTCATCCGATCATCCTGCGGCCGGGCGGCCGCGGCACGGGCTCGCGCACCCGCAGGGTGGAGAACCGTCCAAAGCGGTGCCGGGGAGGGGCTAGCCGCCGATCCCCTGCTGGGTGGCCAGGAGCGTGACAGCGTCGATGCGCTGCTGCCAGCCGACACCGCGCTGCACCAGGAGCCCACCGGTCGAGGTGAGGGCGCGCAGGTCGCGCAGGCTGTTGCTTCCAACGAGGGCGACACTGTCCGGAGCGGATTCGAGGATCGAACTGACGCCGCCGATCTGTCGGGCGACTATCCGCGGGACGCCGCCGGGGACCACGGTCAGGTACGCCACCGTGAGGTCATCGATCCAGGTCGCGTCGACCGGCTCCCCCACCTCAGAGGCCAGCTGCACCTCGTCGCCGAGGGCGACCGGCAGGTTCTTCTCCCGCTTGATCGACACGACGACGAAACGGGTGTCCATGCCGGCCCGCAGCAGCGCGATCAACCTGGTGCCGTCGCGTGAGACCCGGAGGGACTGGATCGCCGAGGCTTCCGGCCACGGCGTCGGCACCGCGGTCGCGTCCCCGGCCGGACTGTAAACGAAGAGCTCACCCGGGCGCCCTGCCGGCACCGACCAGACATAGCCGTGGTTGTCGACCGCCGGCGCGATCAGGCCCTGCCGGGGATCGAGCAGCGTCGGGTCGTCGCCTACCCGCGACCCGTAGACACCGGAGCCGGTCAGCGCGGCCGCGACCGTCTGCCCGGGCGAGAGCGTGACGGCGCTCGGGTTGAGGGCGACGATGTGGTCGGAGAGCCCGGGGATCGGCGTGATCGTCTTCCCGGTCGCCGCGAGGAAGCCGAACTCGCCGTTCCGGAGCACCAGCGCCCTGGCATCCACCCGGGGGTTCAAGACCGGCGCATTCGCGCCCAGCTCACCGATGTCCTGGGAGTTCTGGTTGATCGTGATGGTCACGGTCAACCCGGCGGGGAGACTGCTGCTCAGCTGGGCACGCATCCGTTGCAGCGTGACCCGGTCGGCGTTCAGGGCTTCGCTGTTCAGGTCGACTTTGGCATCCCTGGCGACGACCTGCACCGCGTCAGCGGTGAGTTTGGTCCCGCCGGGGAATGCGGTTGACACCGAACCTGCCAGCCAGGGGCTGGGGCCGGCGAGTATCCCGTTGACGATCTTGGTCAGCGCGGCCGCGCCGCGCGGGAACCAGCGCAGGTCCGGCACCAGGAAGTTGAAGTCGGGGTCGAAGAAGTAGAGCGCCTGTGCGCTGAACACGTCCCGGAAGGTGGCCTGGTCGATTACCGTGCCGTTGGGAGCCGCGCTGATCCGCCACTGGCCGCCGACCTGCACGAACTGGTAGCGCAGCGGAACAGCCGCCGAGGATTCAACCTCGTGGTACTCGCCTATCTCGTCGACCTCGGCGACCGGGTTGACCGAGAAAACCATCGTGCGTTCGTCGGCGGCCACGATGCTCCGGCCTCCACCGTCGTCGACGGTCACACCCGATTCCGGGCTCCAGGAACCGCTGTAACTCGGAGCCAGGAATTCCCGGGCGATCTCGTAACCGTTTTCCGGACTGGTCGCCGCGTCGATGAAGCCACGGAGGATGCCCTCCTGGCTGGCGTCCTTCTGCGGCCTGGACGGCAGGAACACCGGGGCGGGGGTGTCCCCGGCTTGTGCCGCCTGTCCTGCCCTGACGTTGCCGTCCCTCGGGATGCCGGAGCACGCGGTCAGGCACAGTGCCAGCGCGAGCATCGCGGCCAGGGCTCCGAAACGTCTACGCATGGTGCCCTCCCGTCACGACGCGGGCGGCGGCGGTGCCCGGTGCGTCGATCCCGGCGTCGTCGGGCGGCAGTGGGCTCGGCGAGGCGGTCAAGGTGCCGCGCGCGGTGCGCGGCAGGGTCAGCCGGAAGCAGGAGCCCCTGCCGGGGCTCGACCAGACCTGCAGCCAGCCGCCGTGCACCGCGGCATCCTCGAGCGCAATCGAGAGGCCGAGGCCGGTGCCGCCGATGGTGCGCTTGCGGGAGGGGTCGGCCCGCCAGAACCGGTCGAAGACGTGGCTGATGTCGGCCTGGCTCATGCCCAGGCCGTAGTCCCTGACCGACAGGGCGACGGCCGTCGAGTTGCTGTCGACCGAGACGACAATGGGTTTGCCCTCCCCATGCTCGATGGCGTTCCCGATCAGGTTATGCATGATCCGGCGGATGCGACGCGGGTCGACTTCCGCGTCCAGGTGACCGCCGGGCGCCACGAGCGTCAGCGGCGAACCCTTCGACTCCCCCAGGGACCGCAGCCCGTCGATCGCATCCTCGGCCAGGTGGACCAGGTTCGTCGGTTCCGTTTCCAGGTCTACGGACCCTGCGTCGTACTTGCTGATCTCGAGGAGGTCGCCGAGCAGCAGCTCGAAGCGTTCGACCTGGGTGTGGAGCAGCTCGGCGGTGCGCCCTGTCGCGGGCGGGAACGTTGCACGCTGGTCGTAGAGCAGGTCCCCGGCCAGCCGGATGGTGGTGAGCGGCGTGCGCAGCTCGTGCGAAACGTCAGAGACGAAGCGCTGCTGCACCTCGGACAGGTCTGCGAGCTCCCGGATCTGACTCTGCAGGCTGTCCGCCATCCCATTGAACGATTTCGCCAGGGTTGCGATGACGTCTGCGCCCTTCTCCGGGATACGCACCCCGAGGTCGCCGGACGCCAGCCGCTGGCTCGTCTCAGCGGCGACCCGGATCGGCGTGACCACGAACCGCACCACAATCCAGGTCACCGCTCCGATCAACAGGATCAGGATGAGGCCGGCGAACAGGAGCGTGCGCTGCACGAAGAACAGGGTGGCCTCGGCTTCGCCGAGGTTGTATCCGATGTACAGCTCGTAGCGTCCGGCGACCGGGACGGCGAGCTGGGAACCGACGACGATTCCCGGCACCTCACCCCCGTCGTCGGTGGCCAGTGTCACGGACTGCCAGAACTGCTTTCCCGGTTCACCCTGCACCGAACCGCGGAGCTCGTCCGAGATGACGGACGTCGATTCCCCGAAGGTGGAGAAGTCCTGCGGCGCCGCCGTGGACGGATCCTGGCCGGGCACCCGGAAGACCGCGATGAGCCGACTCGACGACGCTGCCGAGATGGAGCTGCGGGCGGAGCCGAGCAGGCTCTGCACCTGGACCCGGTCGGAGGCGTCGGAGGCGTCCAGGATGCCCTGGGCGGCGGCCGTTGCCCGGTTCGAGTCCAGTTCGACCTGGCCCAGCCTGGACTGGAACAGGTCGTTGCCGACGCTGACGGACACATATACGCCAACGAGGGCGATCGCGAAGCCGGACAACGCCACGGTAATCGTCACGGTGCGAAATTGCAGGGAGGACCGCCATAGTAGGGCGGTCCTGGCCGGCCAGGACCGCCAATCCCGCCAATCAATGCGAGCGAATCCGCTGCGGACGGCCACGGGAACTAGCCGGCCGAGCCGGCCCGGTAGCCGACTCCGCGCACAGTCATGACGATGCGCGGGTTATCCGGATCATCCTCGACCTTCGCGCGCAGGCGCTGCACATGCACATTGACGAGCCGGGTGTCGGCTTTGTAGTGGTAGCCCCAGACCTGTTCGAGCAGCATCTCCCTGGTGAAAACCTGTTGCGGCTTCGACGCGAGCGCGAGGAGGAGGTCGAACTCGAGCGGGGTGAGGTTGATCTGGCGTTCGCCGCGCCGTACCTCGTGCCCGGCGGCGTCCACGACGAGGTCGCCGATCTGCAGGTTGGCTGGGGCGTCGTTCGAGAGGGGACGCAGGCGTGTCCTGATCCGCGCGACGAGTTCCTTGGGGTTGAACGGTTTGACCATGTAGTCGTCCGCCCCGGACTCGAGGCCCTTGACGACGTCGGTGGTGTCCGTTCTCGCCGTCAGCATGATGATCGGCGTTCCGGACTCGGCACGGATGAGGCTGCACACCTCGATGCCGTCGAGGCCGGGCAGCATCAGGTCGAGCAGGATGAGATCGGGTTTGGTCGCGCGGAATGCCTCCAGCGCCAGCGAACCATCCGCACAGAAGAATGGTTCAAAGCCTTCACCGTGCAACACGATGCCGATCATTTCTGCCAGTGCAGTGTCGTCATCGACGACCAAAATGCGTGCGTTCATACGTCCGTTTTCAGCTCAGTCACCCTGGAATTCCCCCCGGTGAGTAGTGCAATCTTTGGGTCAAGAGTAGTCGAGTGTGCGGTGTGATTCCCGAACGTCCCGGTTCCCTCGCCGAGGTGTGCCAGCATTGGTGTCGTGACGGACCCGCAAAACTGGCAGTCCCCGACGGATGACGGGCAGAATCGACCGCGCTACGGCGAACAGGTCCCACCGCTCGCGCCGCGAGGCGATGACCGCCGGCTCGGCTGGAGCGTTCCTTCCGGCTGGACTCCGCCGCCACGCCCCGGGCTGATTCCCCTGCGCCCACTCGGCTTCGGTACCCTGCTCTGGGCCCCGTACCAGGTGCTCCGCCGAAACCCGAAGGCCACCTTCGGCAGCGCCCTGCTCATCCAGGCCGTGGTCACTCTGGCCACCCTCGTCGTGGTCGGCTCGGTGACGTTTTTCGCTCTCAGCCGGGTGGACAGCGCGCCGCTCGCCGATCGCGACGCCGTGCAGGCCGGGGCATGGGTCAGCATCGCCCTGTCCGCGCTGATCCCGATTGCGCTCTCGCTTGTCGCCGGCGCCCTCCTGCAGGGCGTCATCGTCCTGGAAGTCGCCCGGGCCACCCTCGGCGAGAAACTCCGACTCGTCCAGCTCTGGCGCCTGGTCGGCCGCCGCCTCTGGCCGCTGTTGGTGTGGACCGTCCTGCTCGGCTCCATCGCCCTGCTTGCCCTCAGCCTCGTCGCCGGGTCCGTCGTGCTGTTCGTCACGCTCGGCGGGGTAGGGGTGTACCTCGGAATCATCCTCGGCTTCCTCGGCGTCCTGCTGTTCATCGCGGGCAGCGCCTGGCTGGGCACCAGGCTGTCCCTTGTGCCGTGCCTGATCGTGCTGGAGCGGCTCGGCATCCGCCGATCGGTGCGGCGGTCGTGGTCGTTGACCAACGGTTACTTCTGGCGCACCCTCGGGGTGCAGTTGCTCGTAGCCGTGATCATCAACGTCGTCAGCCAGGTCGTTGTCACCCCGGTGTCGATCCTGTTCTCGGTTGCCACCTCGCTCGTCGATCCCAACGCCAGCTTCGATGCCTACCTTCCCTCGGTCATCCTCTACGTGCTGGTGCTGTTCGTCAGCCTGGTGCTCGGCGCGGTGGCGACCGTCATCCAGTCCGCGACCGTCGCGTTGATCTACATCGACCTGCGGATGCGCAAGGAAGGCCTCGACCTGGAACTCGCCAGGTTCGTCGAGTCCGCGCGGGGCAGTGGCGCCACGGACCCGTACCTGGTGGGCGCCGCCGGCACGGAGACCCCAGGGGCATGATCGGCGGCCTGGGGATCGGAACGAAGGTGCTGGCCGGTATCCCGGTCGACCCCGACGCGCCTGAAGCACGCCTTTGGCTCCGCGAAGAACTGGCGAAGGCCCCGTACCAGGCGGCCCGGCCGACCTGGTTCGACCGGCTTTCCCAGGCGATCCTTGACTGGTTCGGGTCCCTGGTCGCGCCATCCGGCGCGGGCCTCGCCGGCTGGGTGCCGTTGATCGTGACCATCATCATCGCCGCGGTGCTCGCGGCGCTCTTCCTCATCTTCGGCCTGCCCCGGCTGAACCGGCGCAGCAGCCTGGCCACCGAACTCTTCGGGGTCAACGACCGCCGCACGGCCGCCGACCTGCGCACGGCCGCCCTCGCGGCCGCCTCGCACCGAGAGTGGAACCTGGCCGGGGAGGAGATGTTCCGGGCGCTGGCCCGCGGCCTGTTCGAACGCACCATCCTGATGACCACTCCGGGCACCACCGCGCATGCCGTCGCCGAACGTGCCGCCGAGGCCTTTCCCGGGGACAGAGTGCGCCTGGCCACCGCCGCCGACGTTTTCGACGGCCTCCGCTATCTCGGGCAGGTGGGCACCGAGGAAGGCTTCCTCGCCCTGGCCGCCCTCGAAAGTGACCTCCGCGGGGCCGCCCCCGTGCGACGGGAAGACCCTGTCCCACTGGTCCGGCCGTGACCCCGGCGCCGGAGAAGACGACCGGGCCTACCCAGGGACCGACACCGGGTCCGACCACCGCGCCGGTCGTGCCGGACGCGGTCTCCTCTACTCCGACCCTGCGCGCGGCCCTGCGCCGCTCCGGGTTCTGGGTTGCCGCCGGCGCCGGTGCCCTGTTGGTGGCCATCATCGCCACGGCGCTCGCCGGCGGCAGCCAGTCCGGCGGACCACCCCTGGCCGCGGACAACGCCGCCCGGGCCGGCGCCATGGCCCTCGTCGAGGTGCTCAGGAGCCAGGGGGTCACCGTGACCGCGGTCGACACCCTTGAGAAGGCGACGGCCGCCGCATCCACCTCGGCGGACCCGACGCTGTTCTACTTCGATGCCGACGGCTACCTGACCCGGGACCAGGTCCGGGCGATGGCGGGGCTGGCTTCCCGTATCGTCGTCGCGGACCCGGACTTCGACACCCTGCAGGCGCTCGCCCCCGGTGTGGGTTTCGGCGGCGTGGCCGCCTCAGGTTCCCGTGCGGCGGGCTGCGACATCCCGGCAGCGGTGAAGGCCGGCCGTCTCGCACCCGGCGGAAAGACCCTCACAATCGCAGCGGACGCCCTCGGGCTGACCGGATGCTTCCCGACCGGACAGGACGCCTTCGCCGTGGTCGAGCGAGTCGAGGCGGACAGCACCATCACACTCGTGGCCGACACCGCCGTGTTCAGCAACGACACGATCGCCCGCAACGGGAACGCCGCGCTCGCCCTCAATCTGCTGGGGGCCGGCAGCCACCTGATCTGGTACCTGCCGACGCTCGCGGACGTCGCCCGTACCGGGCCCCCGTCGCTCGGCGAGCTGACGCCGGGCTGGGTCACCCCGACGCTCGTCCTGCTCGTCCTCGTCGCCCTGGCGGCCGCGGTCTGGCGCGGACGTCGTTTCGGCCCGCTCGTCGCCGAGAACCTCCCCGTCACCGTGCGAGCCAGTGAAACCATGGAGGGCCGGGCCCGGCTGTACGCGCGCGGCAGTGCGCGTCTGCGCGCCCTCGACGCCCTGCGGGTCGGTTCCCTCCAGCGTCTGGCCGCGAAGGTCGGTCTCTCCAGGCTCGCCGGCCTCGATGAGGTGATCCTCGCCGTCGCGGCCGCCACCGGGCGGTCCGTGGGCGAAGTGCGTTCGACGCTCGTCGACGCCGTGCCGGCGAGCGACCGTGATCTCGTTGCCCTCTCAGACCAGATCCAGGATCTCGAGCGGGCCACGGCTCGCGCGACCACGCCACCGCCACCCGGAAGAATGGACCCATGAGCACCCATACCGCTGCCGTCGATACCCTCAGAGATTCACTCGTCCAGGTGCGAACCGAGGTCGGCAAGGCGGTCGTCGGTCAGGACGGCGCGGTGACGGGGTTGATCATCGCCTTGCTGGCCCGCGGACACGTGCTGCTCGAGGGTGTGCCCGGCGTCGCGAAGACGCTACTGGTGCGGTCCCTCAGCCACGCCCTGAGCCTGGAGACCAAGCGAGTGCAGTTCACACCCGATCTCATGCCCGGGGACGTGACCGGCTCCCTCGTCTACGACGCCAAGGTCGGCGAGTTCGAATTCCGGAAGGGACCGGTCTTCACGAACATCCTGCTGGCCGACGAGATCAACCGCACGCCGCCGAAGACACAGTCGTCGCTGCTCGAGGCGATGGAGGAGCGCCAGGTCAGCGTCGACGGCATGTCCCTGGCCCTACCGGACCCGTTCATCGTCGCCGCCACCATGAACCCGATCGAATACGAGGGAACCTACACGCTTCCGGAGGCACAGCTGGACCGGTTCCTGCTCAAACTCGTGCTCGACATCCCCGAACGCGACGCGGAGTACGAGGTACTCCGTCGGCACGCAGACGGTTTCAACCCCCGCGACCTGGCTGGGGCCGGGGTCACCGCCGTGCTCGGCGCGGCGGAGCTCCGCGCGGCGCAGGCGGCTGTGGCATCCGTCGGTTCCAGCCCGGATGTCCTCGCGTACATCGTCGACCTGGCCAGGGCGACCAGGCGCAGCCCCTCGGTGAAGCTGGGCGTGAGCCCCAGAGGCACCACGGCCCTCCTCGCCTCGGCCAAGGCCTGGGCCTGGCTGAGCGGCTATGACTCGATCACCCCCGACCACATCCAGGCGATGGTGCTGCCGTGCTGGCGGCACCGGATCCAGTTGCGCCCGGAGGCCGAACTCGAGGGCGTCATGGTGGACGCGATCCTGCGCGCGGTCATGGCGCAGGTCCAGGTGCCGATCTAACGTGACCGTCACCGGTCGATTCGTCGCGCTCGTCGCCCTGGGCGTCGTGCCGATCGTCGCGCTCGGGCGCACTTCGGGCACGGCCGGCCTGGTACTCGGCCTGTGGCTGCTGCTCGTGCTCGGCGCGGGAATGCTCGACCTCGCTCTGGCGGGGTCGCCGCGAGGCCTCTCGCTCGCGCGCAGCCTGCCGGCCAGAGTGCGCCTGGGCGAAACGGTCACGAGCGACCTCTACCTGACCAACACCGGGTCGAGGCGCCTGCGCGCGGTCATTCGGGACGGCTGGCAGCCGTCGGCCGGCGCCGGAAACAACCGCACCCCTGTTCTCATCCCGCCGGGAGAACGACGCCTTGTCTCGTTGCGCTTGGCGCCGTCCCGCCGCGGAGAACGCCGAGTGAACCAGGTGACAGTGCGATCGAACGGCCCACTCGGCCTGTGGGCCAGGCAGGCCACCCTCGACTGCCCCGGGCGGGTACGGGTGCTGCCCCCCTTCAACGCCCGAAAGCACCTGCCATCCCGGATCACGCGGCTCAAAGAACTCGACGGCCGCACCAGCCTCCTGGTTCGCGGGCAGGGTACGGAGTTCGATTCCCTGCGGGAATACGTGCGTGGTGATGACGTCCGCTCCATCGACTGGCGCGCCACCGCCCGGCACAGCGACGTCATGGTGCGCACCTGGCGCCCGGAACGCGACCGGCGCGTTGTCATCCTGATCGACAGCGGGCGCACCTCCGCCGCCCGCATTGACAACGAGCCGCGACTCGACACCGCGTTCGAGGCCTCGCTGCTGCTCGCCGCCCTCGCGTCCCGGGCAGGCGACCATGTCGACTTCATCGCCTATGACCGCAGGGCGCGAGGGAGGGTGCAGGGGGCACAGGGCGCGGAACTCCTCTCGCGAATGGTCGACGCCATGGCGGTGATCGAGCCCGAACTGATCGAGATGGACTGGTCCGCCGTGCCCGGCCAGGTGCGCGCCGTGACCAGCCAGCGGGCGCTGGTCGTGCTGGTCACCTCGATCGACGCCGCCGGCGCCTCCACGGCCCTGCTGTCGATGCTTCCTCAGTTGACCCGGCGGCACACCGTGGTGGTGGCATCCGTCACCGATCCGACCACACTGCTGGCCAGCCGACAGCGCGGCGACCGGGAAGAGATCTACCGCGCGGCGGCCGCCGAACGAGCCATGCTCGACGTTGCCCGGGTATCCGCCGCCATCCGTCAACAGGGAGCGGATGTCGTCACAGCCGCCCCTGCAGACCTGCCGCCGGCCCTCGCGGACCGCTACATCGCCCTCAAGGCCGCCGGGCTGCTCTGACCCGATGGACTGCCCTGCCCTGACGGGCTCACGGCGGAGCCACCCGATCCGCGCAGGAACATCCTGGGGCCAGACAGAACAACGCCCTGGCGTCGCTGCCGGCACGGTCAGGCCGCGTAGATGCGTGTGGCTCCCGCTTCGAACTCGACCAGGTCGCCCGTCTCACCTGCTCGGGTGGCCCGGCGGCCGAGAACGAGCATGTAGGTGAGGAAGCCGAGGAGCGCGACGGCCCCGATGCCGATTTTCACCGGCCACGGCCAGGGAGCCGGGGTGACGAACCCCTCGATGACGCCCGAGACGAAGAGCACCAGCACGAGCCCGACGGCGACCGTCGACAGGGCGCGGGCGTCTTCGGCCAGCGCCTGCGCGCGGGTGCGCCCGCCCGGCGCAATCCAGGCCCAGAAGATCCGGAGCCCACCGGCCGCGGCCACGAAGATGGCGGTCAGTTCCAGCATGCCGTGCGGGGCGATGTAGAGGAGAAACACGTCGCCCTTGCCGTAGGCGAACATGACGCCCGCGGCAACGCCGATGTTCTGCGCGTTCTGCAGGACTATATAGGGCACGTAGACCCCGAGAATCCCGAACGCGATGCACTGCGCGGCGATCCAGGCGTTGTTGGTCCAGACCTGCCCGGCGAACGACGCGGCCGGGTTCTCGGAGTAGTAGTTGACGAAGTCCTCGTTCGCCAGCTTTTGCAGCTGCGCGTCCGAGCCGAAGTTCGCAAGGACCTGCGGGTTCCCCGTCGCCCACACGGCGTAGAGACCCGCGACGACAGCAGTGACGACCGCGACCGCGAGGGTGAGCCACCGCAGGCGGTACAGGGCCGCCGGCAGCTGGAGCACGAAGAATCGAGGCAACTGGGACAGCACATTCGCGCTCGCACCCGTGAACCGCAAACGGGCACGAGACAGCGCCACCGATAGGCAGTCGCCCGGCAGGGTGGACCCGGCCGTGGTCTTGATGAAGGAGAGCTCGGTGGCGCCCGCCTGGTAGCGTTCAATCAGCTCATCGGATTGCGCGCCGGACAGCCGCCGCTGGGAGCCGAGCTCGGCCAGCCGGTCCCATTCGGCGCGGTGCGCCGCTGAATACGCGTCGAGGTCCATCTGCTCTAATAGTAGACATGGCGGAGCACGGGAATGTGGCCGATCACGGCGAGTACCCTCTGAACGAGTTCGAACTCGTCACCGGCGAAGCCGTCATGCTCGATGTGCGCCCCGCCAGTGTGATTCTGCGGGCCGCGGGCACGATCATCGACTGGCTCGCCTATCTCCTCTTGTTCGTCGCGATGGCCCTTCTGGTCACCTGGTTGGTCGGCGATTCGATCGACACGGCGCTCACCAGGGCACTCGGCATCTTTGGGCTTGTCTTCTCGATCCTGGTCGTTCCGATGACAGTGGAGACGCTCAGCGGGGGCCGTAGCCTCGGCAAACTCGCGATCGGCGCCCGGATCGTGCGCGACGACGGTGGAGCGATCCAGCTGCGCCATGCGTTCATCCGCGCCCTGGTCGGCGTGATGGAGTTGTACTTCACCTTCGGCGGGCTCGCCGCGATGACCGCGCTGCTCAACGGCAGGTCCAAGCGGCTGGGCGACCTGCTGGCCGGCACGTACAGCCAGCACGAACGGGTCCCCGCCGACAACGCCCCCGTGCGCGGCCTTCCGCTCGAGCTCGGGGAATGGGCGGAAACGGTCGATATCGTGCGGCTTCCTGACCAGCTCTCCCGCCGGATCGCGCAGTTCCTGCGCCAAGCGTCCCGGCTGACCCCGGAATCGCGGGCGAGTCTGGCCGCCGGCCTCGCCGGTGAGGCCTCCGCCTTCGTATCGCCCCTCCCGGCAGCGCCATCGGAGGTGTTCCTGCTCGGTGTCGCCGCGGTGCGCCGCGACCGCGAGTACACTGCACTGATGCTGGAGCGCAATCGCCTGGAGCGCCTGCAGCCCGTGCTCGAGAGATTCCCGCACGGTTTCCCGAATCGGTAACCCACGCATCGCACGACCCCAGGACGGCCGGGTTTCGGCAGGGTCGACCAGCGGTGGTGGTGGTCGGTGCGGCCGGGGTGTTAACGCAGGAAAGCCACCCCGGTGGGGTGGCTTTCCTGGTGTTGCTAAGTTGAGTCCGGCGGT